>NZ_JBAJII010000001.1:627955-1255911 GCF_036867195.1 Arthrobacter sp. Soc17.1.1.1 | reverse complement strand
TCTGCCCGCTGCTGCTCCTCGGCATCTGGTGGCGGGGCCTCACGGACGCCGGTGCCATCGCGGGCATGCTCGCCGGCGCCCTCTCGTGCGGCGGGGCGATCGCGGCGGCGGCACTGACGGGCGCGGGCGAGCAGTGGGTGTGGCTGAGTCAGCCGGCCCTGTGGACCGTCCCGACGGCGTTCCTCACCATGGTGCTGGTCTCGCGGGCGACGGCGGGACGGCGGCCTGCGTCGACGTCGCGCGTCCTCGCGCGGCTGCACACCCCCGAACCGCGGTAGGGCCGCCGGCGGTGCGTCAGTCGATGCCCGCCATGAGTTCCACCACGCGGTCCAGGAACACGTCCACCTGGTTCTCCTCGTACCCGTCGGCTCCCCGGGCCTCCCGGAACACCGCGCGGCGCACCACGTCGACGCTCAGCGGGACCTCGTGCTCCAGGTAGCGCAGTAGTTCGTCGCACAGCCGGTCGACGTCCTCGACGTCGTAGCTGGGGGCGTCCTTCGTCGTGGGGCGCCGGAACCGCTCCCCCGCCGGGCGGTGGAGCCGCTTGCGCAGGACGGCGGCCGACCGGCCGACCTGCCGCAGCCACGCGTCCTCGCCCTGCGTCCGGATGAGGTGGTCGCGCTCCCGCAGCGCGAAGACGTCCTCGAGGCGGTCCAGCGCGGCGTCCACGGCCTGCGGTTCGTACCCGCCCCTGGCCGGATCGAACGCCATGGCGCGGACGTCCTTGCTGGTGATGGCGCTGTCCGGGTCGTCCGCGTTGTAGTACCCGCGGGCCTTCGTCAGGAACCGGTCCACCTGGCGCGTGTTGTAGCCGAACTCGGTGCGTCCGACGCGCGCGAACGGAGAGCTGCCCGGGCGAGCGACATGCATCGTATTTCTGTCCTTCGTGATCAAACCCTCGTGAGACCGGGCCCCGGCAACCCCGGCATGCCCTCTGACCTGCGGTTACAGCAAGCCCGGAACCAATGTAGCCGACAGCAGGTACGCCATCGGGGAGGCGAAGACGATCGAGTCGAGGCGGTCCATCACCCCGCCGTGGCCGGGCAGCAGGTTGCCCATGTCCTTGACGCCGAGTTCCCGCTTGATCATCGACTCTGCGAGGTCCCCGGCGGTCGCCGAGGCGACGATGACGACGGCGAGCACGAGGCCCACCCAGAGGGGCCGTCCCATGAGGAAGACGGAGCAGAGCCCGCCGACGACGAGCGCGCCGCCGATGGACCCGCCGAAGCCCTCCCACGATTTCTTGGGGCTGATCTTGGGCGCCATCGCGTGCTTGCCGAAGAAGGCACCGATCAGGTACCCGAACGTGTCGTTGGCGACGACGAGCAGCAGGAGCGTGGCGATGACGAGGAAGCCGCCCTCCGCGCGCATGAGGATCATCGCGAAGCTCAGCATGAACGGCACCCACAGCAGCGTGAACGTCCCGGCCATGAGGCTCTTGCCGGCGTCGGGGGCGGGATCGATGGTGCGCCAGACGAACAGGGCGAGGACGGACAGCACGGTGGCTGCGGCGAGCCCCTCGCCGCCGCCGAAGTAGGCGGCGAACGGGAGCACGAGCGTCCCGGCGAGGGTGGGCGCGAGCGGCGCGTGGATGCGTCGGAGTTCGAGGGCGCGGCAGGTCTCCCACACACCGACGAGGGCGAAGAGGGTGACGATGCCGACGAAGACCACCGGGAAGAACAGCAGGCCCACCAGGGTGGGGATCAGGAGCGCCGCCCCGACGCCGATCGCGGCCGGCAGGTTGCGTCCCGCGCGTGATGCCTGCCCGGGGGTCCTGGGCCGGCGCCGGCGGCGGAGCAGCCTGTGGCCCGGGAGGCGAGCGGCACGCAGTGCCCTGCGGGAGCCGGGCTCCGGCGCGGCGGGCGTGCCGCCGGGTGCGACGGCGACGCGGCCGTTGTGTGGTCCGGCGTCCGTCCCGGCGTCTGTCCCGGTCTCGGGCCCGGTCGCCGGTCCGACGCCGGGAGGATCGTGGTCAGCCATCAGACCTCGAGCAGCTCCGCTTCCTTGCGCTTCAGCAGCTCGTCGATGAGGTCCACGCGGGACTTCGTCAGGGCGTCGAGCTCCTTCTCGGCCCGTGAGCCCTCGTCCTCGCCGGCGTCGCCGTCCTTGACGGCCTTGTCGATGCCGTCCTTCGCCTTGCGGCGGATGTTGCGGACGGAGATCTTCGCGTCCTCCGCCTTGGTCTTCACGAGCTTCACGTATTCCTTGCGCCGCTCCTGCGTCAGCTCGGGCAGGACCACGCGGATCACGTTGCCGTCGTTGGAGGGGTTCGCGCCGAGGTCGGAGTCGCGCAGGGCGCGTTCGATGTCGTTCAGCGCCGTGCGGTCGAACGGCGTGATGAGCAGCGTCCGCGCCTCCGGGTTCTGGAACGAGGCCAGCTGCTGCAGCGGGGTGGGAGCGCCGTAGTACATCACCACCACCTTCGAGAACAGGGACGCGTTGGCGCGGCCCGTGCGGACCGTCGCGAAATCGTCCTTTGCAACCTCCACGGCCTTGTCCATCTTGTCGGTGGCTTCCAGCAAGGTCTCTTCGATCACAATGTGCTCCTTCGCTCCGCAGTCGGCTGCACGGCAACCGTTCCAGTGTTCAATCCTAGTTCAAGGGGGTGCCCCGTCCGGGCGAGGGCGGGGCCGCGTTGCCCAGCCCGTCGCGACCGGCCGGGCGGACCGCTAGGCCGTGACGACGGTCCCGAGCTTCTCGCCGCGGATGGCCCGCGTGACGTTGCCTTCGCCCTCCATGCCGAACACCACCATGGTCAGGTTGTTGTCCTTGCACATGGTCATGGCGGTCTGATCCATGACGCGGATGTCGCGGCGCAGGGCCTCGTCGTAGGAGAGCGTGTCGAGTTTCTCCGCCGTCGGGTCCTTGTGGGGGTCGGCGGTGTAGACGCCGTCCACGCCGCTCTTGGCCATGAGGACCTCGTCCGCGTGCACCTCGAGGGCGCGCTGCGCGGCGACGGTGTCGGTCGAGAAGTACGGCAGGCCCGCGCCGGCACCGAAGATGACCACGCGCCCCTTCTCGAGGTGGCGGATGGCGCGCCGCGGGATGTACGCCTCGGCCACCTGCCCCATCGTGATGGCGCTCTGCACGCGCGTCTCGACACCCGCCTGCTCGAGGAAGTCCTGCAGCGCCAGGCAGTTCATGACGGTGCCGAGCATGCCCATGTAGTCGGCGCGCGAGCGGTCCATGCCGCTCTGCGAGAGTTCGGCGCCGCGGAAGAAGTTCCCGCCCCCGACCACGATGGCCACCTCCACGTCATCGACCGTCGCTGCGATCTGCTTCGACACGGAGCGGACGGTCTCGGGGTCGACGCCCAGCTTGCCGCCGCCGAACACCTCGCCGGAGAGCTTGAGGAGGACCCGGCGCCGGCGCCCGGTACCATCCGTCGCAACAGTCGAAGTGGTGTCCATGAGGTGCCTCCCGGGCATAGAACTGGGGGCCGGTCCGGAGCGGACGGCCGGGGGTGCGAGCGGTGGGGATGTTGCCGGACCCGTTACAGGATACGGCGCGCCTCCCCGGCACAGGAAAGGGCGGCCACCTGGCAGGCGGCCGCCCTCCTTCGTGCTACGGAACGGGTCCGGGCCTAGGCCCCGACGCGGAAGCGGGCGAAGGCCGTGGCCTTGGCGCCTGCATCGTTGAGGACCGTGGCGACGGACTTCTTGGCGTCCTTCGCGAAGGCCTGGTCGAGCAGGACACCCTCCTTGAAGAAGCCGGTGAGGCGTCCCTCGACGATCTTCGCCAGGGCCTGCTCGGGCTTGCCCTCGGCGCGTGCGGTCTCGTCGGCGATGCGGCGCTCCGACTCGACGAGCTCGGCGGGGACGTCCTCGCGGGTCAGGTAGGTGGGCGAGTACGCGGCGATGTGCACGGCCACGTCGTGTGCGGCCTCGACGGCGGTGTCACCGGAACCCTCGACGGCGAAGAGCACGCCGACCTGCGCGGGGAGGTCCTTGGACGTCTTGTGCAGGTACGCGTCGACGATCTGGCCCTCGACGCGGGCGATGCGACGGACGTCGACCTTCTCGCCGAGCAGCGCGCCGGCTTCGATGACGTGCTCGGAGACGGGCTTGCCCTCGAGCTCGAACGCCAGGAGGCTCTCGACGTCGGAGGCACCGGACTCGATGGCCGCGGCGAGCACCTTGTTGGAGAAGTCGATGAAGGGGCCGGCCTTCGCGACGAAGTCGGTCTCGCAGTTGACCTCGACCATGACGCCGACGGTGCCGTCGACGCGTGCTGCCACGAGGCCCTCGGCCGTCGAACGGCCTTCGCGCTTCGTCGCACCCTTGAGGCCCTTGATGCGGATCAGTTCGAGGGCCTTGTCGGCGTCGCCGTTGGCTTCGTCGAGGGCCTTCTTGACGTCCATCATGCCGGCGCCCGTGCGCTCGCGCAGGGCCTTGATGTCAGCGGCAGTGAAATTTGCCATACGAACTCCTAAGTTGATGTGGATCTACGACAAGCATCCGCGGGCCGGGGCCCGCGGTACGGACGTCCGCGATGAACATCCGCGGAACATGCGTAAGGGGCGTGGTTTCACCCACACCCCTTACGCACCGGGAACTACTTGGTGTCGTCTGCTGCGGCTTCGGTGACGGGAGCCACTGCTTCGGGGACTTCCTCGGCGATCGGCGCCTGCAGGCCTGCAGGGGCTTCGTCGGCGGCGGGGGCTGCTGCCTCGGGGGCGGCGGTCCCGGCCTCGGGTGCTGCGGCCGCCTCGGGAGCGGTCGCGGCGTCGGCGTTGCCCTGGAGCAGCTCGCGCTCCCACTCGGCCATGGGCTCCT
The DNA here is from genome assembly GCF_036867195.1 of Arthrobacter sp. Soc17.1.1.1. NCBI lineage: Bacteria > Bacillati > Actinomycetota > Actinomycetes > Micrococcales > Micrococcaceae > Arthrobacter > Arthrobacter sp. Soc17.1.1.1. The sequence goes on along the minus strand of NZ_JBAJII010000001.1, from coordinate 1,251,136 downwards.
CGGCTGCTGCCGCGTCGTTGTTGCCGGAGCGGTTGTGGCGGGCGATGAGGCCCTCGGCCACGGCGTCCGCGATGACGCGGGTGAGCAGGTTGACGGCGCGGATGGCGTCGTCGTTGCCCGGGATCGGGAAGTCGACCTCGTCGGGATCGCAGTTGGTGTCGAGGATCGCGACGACGGGGATGCCCAGCTTCTTCGCCTCGTCGATGGCGAGGTGTTCCTTCTTGGTATCGACGACCCAGACGACCGAGGGCGCCTTGGTCAGGTTGCGGATACCGCCGAGGTTGCTCTGCAGCTTGGTGAGCTCACGCTTGAGGAGCAGGAGCTCCTTCTTCGTGTGGCCCGAGCCGGCGACGTCGTCGAAGTCGATCTCTTCGAGTTCCTTCATGCGCTGAATGCGCTTGGAGACCGTCTGGAAGTTGGTGAGCATGCCACCGAGCCAGCGCTGGTTGACGTAGGGCTGGCCGACGCGCGTCGCCTGGTCGGCGATCGCTTCCTGGGCCTGCTTCTTCGTACCGACGAAGAGGACGGTCCCGCCGTGGGCGACGGTGGCCTTGACGAACTCGTGCGCGCGGTCGATGTAGCCCAGCGACTGCTGGAGATCGATGATGTAGATGCCGTTGCGCTCGGTGAAGATGAAGCGCTTCATCTTCGGGTTCCAACGGCGGGTCTGGTGACCGAAGTGGACGCCGCTGTCGAGCAGCTGGCGCATGGTTACGACTGGCATGTTCTGCCTTTCTTTCAGCTTCGGCTCGGGCGCAGTGCGCCGCCTGAAGCTTGTTGACGGTTGTCTCGGTACCGGCCGGGGTGGCCGGTACGTCCTGGTGCCTGGTCGTCATCGTGACATCCCCTCCCGTACCGGTTCTCACCGGACCGCGGGGAGGGCACTCCGGCGTTCTTCGGGAACACCGGATCGCGGGCACGCGTAGTCAGCCTGGGGTTCCCGGCCCGTGCCGGCGCCAGGGGCACCGGGTGGTAGGGAGCAGCAGACTGCTCGGTCAAGTGTACTACAGGGGTGGTGCAGGATCCGCCGGACCCTTGTCCACATAGCCCCGCCCGCGCGCTCCGCCGCGCGCGGCAGCGACAGGATGGCAGCATGCGTACGTCCAACCCGCCGGTGCCGCCCTCCCCCGCTCGTCCGGGGCACCCGGGCGGTGGTTCCACGGCAGGTCGCGGTGCGCTCCGGGATGTCCTGCACTCCGTCGTCCCGGCCGTCCTGGGCGTCGTCCTGGCCGCCGTCCTGGCCGCCGTCGTGCTCGTCGCGGGGGCCGGTGGGTCGGCGGGGCAGGAGCCCGGCCGGAGTCCGGCGTTCGTGCCGGAGTGGACCTGGCCGCTGACGCCCGCCCCTGCGGTCCTCCGCCCCTTCGAGAAGCCTCCGCGTCCGTGGCAGCGGGGGCACCGCGGCGTGGACCTGGCCGGCGCGGCGCCCGCCGCCGTGCTGAGCCCGGCGGACGGCGTCGTGTCCTTCGCGGGCACTGTGGTGGACCGGGGCGTGCTGTCGATCGACCACGGAGGCGGGCGGGTCAGCAGCTTCGAACCGGTCACCACCGACCTGGTGAAGGGTCAGCGCGTCAGTGGCGGGCAGGCGGTGGCCACGCTCGACGGCGTCGGCCCCGGTCCCCCGCGTGGCCACTGCGGGGGCTGCCTCCACTGGGGAGTGCGCGTGGACGGCGAGTACGTGGACCCGCTGTCGTTCGTGACGGACCGGCGCCCGTCGGTCCTGCTGCCGCTCGACGCCACAGGCGCGGGGGCCGGGGGCTAGACGAAGGCGGCGATTCCCGTGATCGACCTGCCGGCCACGAGCGTGTTGATCTCCTGCGTGCCCTCGTAGGAGTACACGGCCTCGGCGTCCGAGAAGATCTTCGCCATCTCGTAGTCGGCGACGATCCCGTTGCCGCCGAGGATGTTGCGTCCAGCGGCGACGCTCTCGCGCATGCGCGCCGTGGTGAAGGCCTTGGCGAGGGCTGACTGCTCATCCTTGGCCTTGCCCGCGTCCTCGAGCTGGGACAGGCGCACCATCATGCCCATGGAGCTCATCGCGTTGCCGAGGATCTGGACGAGCTGCTGCTGGACGAGCTGGAAGCTGGCGATCGGCCGGCCGAACTGCTCGCGCTCCACGGCGTAGCGGCGGGCGACGTCGAACGCCGCGAGCTGCTGGCCCACGGCCTGCCACCCGACGGCGAGGCGGGTGACCTTCAGGACCTTGTTGGTGTCACGGAAACTGTTGGCGCCCTTGAGGTGGAAGTCGTCGGACACGACCACGTCGTCGAGGACGATGTCCGCGTTCTCCACGGTGCGCAGGGCGATCTTGTTCTCGATCTTCGTCGACGAGAAGCCCGGGGTGGCGGTGTCCACGAGGAACCCCTTCACCTGGTTGTCCTCGAGGTCCCTCGCGTAGACGACCACCCAGTCGGAGAAGGTGGCGTTGCCGATCCAGCGCTTGGCGCCGTTGAGGACCCACGAGTTCCCGTCGCGTCGCGCGGTGGTCCGCGTGCCGCCGGCCACGTCGGATCCGCCGAGCGGCTCGGTGAGGCCGAACGCCCCGATCTTCTTCATCGCGTAGATGTCCGGCAGCCACTCCTCCTGCTGCTCCTTCGACGCGAGTGCCTCGATCGAGCCCGTAAAGAGGCCGTCGTGCACGCCCATGAACGTGGCGATCGAGGTGTCCGCCCGGGTGAACTCGGCATGCATGATGCCGGCGAAGAGGTTCGAGTAGCCCTGGCGGCGGACAGGGCTCATGGGGTCGAGCTCGGCGAGCTTCGGGATCAGGTCCTGGGGGAAGACGCCCTTGTTCCACCACTCGACGGCGTTCGGGCGGACCTCGCGGGTGAGCCAGGAGCGGAGCTCCTCGAGCCGGGAGCGCTCCTTGTCGGACAGGAGTTCCTCGAAGGCGTAGAAGTCGCCGTCGGCGTAGGGCAGGTTGTTCACATCGATCGACGTCTTGCTCATCGGAATTCCTTCGCTCCGGTCGTCGGCGACCGGAATCTCACTCGAACGGGCGGGCCATGGGGCGGATGCTTCCAGCGCTCCGGACAACATGTTACCCGCCAGTAACTTAGGGCGCCAGTAGGGGCCTGGAGGAGCGCCCCCCCAACAGCAGGACCGCGCCACCTCGAGGAGGTGACGCGGTCCGATGGCGTGCAGTAGGGCTGCTGGGGCTTGAACCCAGGACAAACGGATTATGAGTCCGCTGCTCTAACCAGCTGAGCTACAGCCCCGCGGGGCCTTCGCCCCGGATGCACCGGCCGCGGGATCCACCCGGCCGCCGGCGCAGGTCCCATTGTATGCGGCCCTATCCGGCCGCTCCGCCGGCCGGGACGGAGGCGCGGCCGGCGGCGACGTCGCTCGGTGAGAGCGTCCCGTAGTACAGGCCCTCGAAGGTCTCGAGGGTCGTGGTGATGTCGTGCCGCCCCACCATCGCGCGGCTGGCCGCGCCCATCCTCTGCTGGTCCTCACGCGACAGCTCGAGGATCTGGGTGATCCGGGAGCCGAGCTCCTCGGCGTCGCCCGGCGTGAACAGGTAGCCGTTCTCGCCGTCGGACACCAGGTGCGGCAGCGCCATGGCGTTGGCCAGCAGCACCGGCGTCGAGGCGGACATCGCCTCGAGCGTGACGAGCGACTGGAGCTCGGCGGTGCCGGGCTGGCAGAACAGGGAGGCGCGGATGTAGCTCCTGCGCAGTTCGTCGTCGTCGATCAGCCCGCGGAAGGTGACCCGGTCCGCGATGCCGAGGCGCGCGGCCTGGGCCTGCAGGGCCGGCTTCACCTCGCCGCCTCCGACGATCTCGAGGTGGACGCGCAGGTGCTCCGGCGTCCTGGCCACCGCGTCGATGAGCACGTCCACGTGCTTCTCCTCGGCCAGCCGACCGACGAACAGGACCGTGGGGTGCTCGTGGGGCTCGACGACCTCACCGGGCTGCACCTCGTACGCGGCGGAATCGATCCCGTTGGACACGGGCAGCACCTCGGTCAGGAAGGCGTGGTCCCGCATGGCCTTGGCCGCGAGGGGCGTGGGGGTGGTGACGGCGGCGGCCTTTCCCATCACCTTGCCCATGTCCTTCCAGGAGTTCCGGGCGATGACCTTCTTGAACCATTCGGGGAACGGCAGGAAGGGGTTGAGGTTCTCGGGCATGAAGTGGTTGGTGGCCACCACGCGGATGCCGCGCCGCACCGCCTCGTAGAGCGTGTACTCCCCCACCATGTAGTGGCACTGGATGTGCACGACGTCGGGCTGCACCCGGTCGAACAGCAGGCTGATGTCGCGCCGGATTTCCCAGGGGTAGCAGATGCGCCAGTAATCGTGGGTCGGCACGCTGTGCGAGCGGAGGCGGTGCACCGTCCAGTCGCCGCCGGGCTCCGTGAAGCTCCTGCCGTTGGAGGACCGGGGAGCGAGGACGTGGACGTCGTGGCCGCGCCCGTTCATGCCCTTCGCCAGCCGGTACCCGAACTGGGCCGCCCCGTTCACGTTGGGCGGATAGGTGTCCGCGGCGATCAGGATGGTCAGGGGCTTTGAATCAGCCGGGTGGCTCACGCGAGGATCCCTACGTCGGTGTGCTGGACGGAACTGGAGCAGGTGGGTCAGCGCTGCCGCTTCACGACATCGGGATGATGGCGCGACAGGGCGACCACCCCCACAATAGCAACGAGCGCCGCGGCGCCCATGCCCAGCGCCGTCACGGTCCGGACAGCGGGCTGGAGCTCGTCGAGGATGGTGATGCCCACCGCGATGCCGACGATGGGGTCGATGACCGTCAGACCGGCGATGACGAGATCCGGCGGTCCCGTGGCGTAGGCGCTCTGCACGAACCACGACCCGAGGCCGGCGGCCGCGACCAGGGCCACCAGGGTCAGGACGGGCACGTTCAGCAGGAACCGGCCGTTCGGGTCCAGCAGGTGGCCCGCGACGATCTTCGTGAGGACGGCCACGAAACCGAAGAGGACGCCGGCTCCGAGGATGTACGCGAAGGCGTTGAGGCGGTGCCGCCCGACGACGGCCAGGGAGCCGAACACCACGACGGCGGCACCGAGCAGGAGCACCACGGAGAGTTCCTGGGCGGGGTCGACGGCGTGGTTCTCACGGGTGACGTTCACCGCGAGGAGCACGAACAGCGCGCTGCCCGCGACGCACGCGGTGATGGCCGCGACGGTGGGACGGTTGATCCGGATGCCCTGGTCGCGCGAGTTGACGATCGTGGTGATCACCAGGGCGATCGCGCCGATGGGCTGCACCACCGTCAGGCTCGCCAGCGACAGCGCCACCACGTTCAGTGCCATCCCGGCGCCGAGCAGGAAGAGCCCGAACAGCCAGCGGGGGTTGGCGAGGAGGCGCGTGAAGCCGGACGAGGAGAGGGACAGCCCGCCGGTGTTCGCACGCACGGCGCTGCCCTGGCGCTGCGCTCCGAACGCGAGGAAGACGGCGCCGAGCAGCGCCAGCCCGATGGCTAGGACGGGCACGACTGCTGCTCGGCCCGCTCCAGCCGGTACCTGAGGTGTGCCGCCCTGAAGTAGGCGGAGAACGCGATGAGGTGCAGGACGCACCCGGCCGCGAGCACCCCCTGGGCGACGAGGAGGATCCAGTCCTGGCCGAAGCCCTCCACCCGGTGCAGCAGGAGCAGCGGCGCCCCGACGAGCAGCAGCGCGGTCCGGATCTTGCCGACCATGATGACGGGCAGGTGCAGGGGGCCGCGGAAGAGGACGAGCGCGTTGATGATGAGGATGATGTCCGGGACCACGATGGTCCAGACGAACCAGGCCGGCGCGATACCGTCGACGACGAAGACGACGGCCACCACGATCATGGCCGTGCGGTCGGCGAGCGGGTCGAGCCACTTCCCCACCGTCGACACCTGCTGGAGCCTGCGGGCGACGAAGCCGTCCACCCAGTCGGTGGAGCCGACCACCACGAGCACGAGGACCGCTGCCCCGTACCGCTGCTGCATGACGAACCAGACGAAGAGGGGGACGCCGAGGAACCGGACGATCGTGATGAGGTTCGGCAGGGTCCACGCCGTCGCGAGCTCAGTGCCCCCGCTGCCGGTCCGTGCTCCCGCGCCGATCGATCTCATCACCCGTGCCTCCCCACCCCATTATGCAGGCAGGCGGCCGCTCCCCCGTCCCGCCCGCAACGGCGTGCGGGGATGGATGACGGGCGAGCGGCCGCCTGGGCTGCCGACGGACCACGGTCCTACTTGCTGAGCAGCCTGCGCAGCATCACGAGCATCGCGGCGACGGACGCGGCGAGGACGCTCAGCGGCTTCCACCGGTCGGCGAGGGTCGTGTTCAGGGGCACGTCGCGCCGGACGGCGACCGCGGCCACCCGCTCGCCGTCCTTCGAGCCGGCCGGCTGCGAGCCGCCCTGCGCCGAGCGGTGCCGGGCCTTGCCCAGCCGCGACCTGACGTCCGCGCGGGACCCGAGGGAATCGCGGGCCTCCGCGATATGCGTGCGGCGCTCGCCGGAACGGTTCCGCAGCTCCTCGTACGACGGCGTGGGCTCCTTGGGTTTGGCGTCCTTCGCGTCGTCCTTGCGGTCCTTGTCCGGCTTCGGCTTCTTGACGTCGAGTGTTGCCGGGTCGAAGCTGCGGCCCTCCTTCAGCACGCCGAGGTCGTACCGGATGCCACGGATGGCGTCCTCGGGGACCAGGGGGAGCTGCTTCTTGAGGCGCGAGACACCGATCAGCGCGAGGACGCCGGCGATCACGAGGAAGAGCAGGGCGACCAGCAGCGCCGCCAGCCAGGCCGGCATGAGCTCGGCGAGCCCCATGATGGCTGCGACGACGAGGGCCACGGCGAAGAACAGCACGAAGACCAGCGCGACGACGAGGAAGGCGGCGGCGATGCCGGCCTTGATCCCCTTCTGCTTCATCTGCTCGACGGCGATCGAGAATTCGTCGCTGATCTGGCGCGGCGTCAGGCGCGCCAGGAGCCTGACGAGTCCCACCAGCGACAGCGAGCCCGTGGACCGCTTGCCGCGCGTACTAGCCGAGCTGTTCATAGGCCCTGCCTCCATTCGTGAGTTTGTTGCTGGACATTGGCTGAACCAAAATTACCACCGGGCGCCCACCCGGTTTCCGCGCCGCGGGCGCAGCGCCTCCGGGGGCCATGGACGGTCCGGATGGAGTAGTGCGCGGGCGCCTCACGCGGTGGAGAGCTCCGCGTTGTCCTCGAGGTCCTTGCCCGCGAACTCGGGGAGACGGGTGCGGACGAAGACGAAGGACAGGACGGCGAAGATCGTGAACGCCGCGTACATGATCCAGAGGCCGAAGTTCTCGCTGACCCACGGGAACGTCAGGGTGACGATGAAGTTGAACACCCAGTTCACCATCGTGGCCACGCCGAGGGCGATCGACCGGATGCGGTTGGGGAACATCTCGCCCAGGGTCACCCACATGACGGGACCCCAGGTGGCGGCGAAGAAGATGACGAAGAGGTTCGCGCCGACGAGCGCGATGGGACCCCATGCGCCTGGCAGGGTGATCTCCTCCCCCGTGCCCTGCGCCTGCAGGAAGGCGAGCGTCGCGGCGAGCAGGCCGACGGTCATGCCGACGGACCCGATGAGGAGCAGCCGGCGGCGCCCCACGCGGTCGACGAAGAAGATGGCGACGAAGGTCATGGCCACATTGATGACCGAGGTGATCACCGACGTCGTGAAGGAATCGCTCTCGCTGAAGCCCACCGACTTCCACAGGGTGGTGGAGTAGTAGAAGATCGCGTTGATGCCGACGAGCTGCTGCAGCGCGGCGATCGCCATGCCGACCCACAGGATGGGCTGCAGTCCGAAGGCGGGTCCGCGCAGGTCGCGGTAGCTCGCACGGTCCTCCCGCTCGAAGCTCTCCCGGATCTGTCCGATCTTGCCCTCGGTGTCCCGGACGCCCGAGACGCGGGAGAGCACGCGCGTGGCCTCGGCGTCGCGGCCGGCCCGGATGAGGAACTGCGGGGACTCCGGGATCACGAGCGCGAGGATCCCGTAGACGACGGCGGGCGCCACGCCCACCAGGAGCATCCAGCGCCACGCGGCCAGGCCCCACCAGAGCTCGCCGTCGGCGCCCCCGGCGGCATTGGCGAGGGACGCATCGGACAGGAGGGCGGCGAAGATGCCGACCGTGATGGCCAGCTGCTGCACGGATGCGAGGCCGCCGCGCCACCTGGACGGTGCGATCTCCGCGATGTAGCCGGGGACGATCACGGAGGCGATGCCGATGGCGAGGCCGCCGACGAGCCGCCAGGCCATGAGGTCCCACTCGGAGAAGGCGTAGGCCGACCCCGCGGAGTTGATGGCGAACAGGAACGCGGCCGCGACCATGACCTTCTTGCGGCCCCACCGGTCGGCCAGCCCGCCGGCGAACCACGCACCCGCCGCGCAGCCCAGCAGGGTGATGGCGACGGTGAAGCCGAGGACGCTCGGGCTCAGGTCGAACTCGCCCTGGATGGAATCGACCGCTCCGTTGATGACGGCGGTGTCGAACCCGAACAATAGGCCTCCGACGGCGGCTGCGACGGTGATCCCGATGACCCGCGCCAGGTGCTTCGGTGACTGCTCTGCCTCGGGCTCGGTGCCGTTCCCACTCATATGCCGTTCTCCCTGCTCGTTCCGTGTCCCATCACCCTACGTCAGTCCGAAGCATGCTTAGCAGCTCCGATCCGCGGCCGCCCGGGGTTTGCCGTGGGCGCCGAGGGTTGACGGGGGCCCTAGGATGAAAGCACCATTGATTCGCCCTAGCAACCATATTGTCCCCCGTGACTCACCGGTTGCTCCGTGGAAGCCGCTCCGCCGCCGTCGCCGGGCCGCCGCGGTCGATGCCGCTCCGTCCCCGTCCCAGCCCGCTCTGTTAGGCCGCATCTTGAGTACCCTCACCCACCCCGGCGACACCCTCTCCCGTCGCGAGAAGATCATCTACGTCTTCATCCTCGGCACCCTCACGGCCCTCGGCCCGTTCACGATCGATCTGTACCTCCCGGCGTTCCCCGCGCTGCAGTCGGACCTCGGCGTCTCCGAGGCCGCCGTGCAGCTGACGCTCACGGGCACCATCATCGGCTTCGCGGCCGGGCAGCTGCTCGTCGGCCCGCTCAGCGACAAGATCGGCCGCCGCCTGCCCCTCATCCTGGCGACCACCCTGCACGTGGGCGCCTCGATCGGTGCGGCCTCCTCCGACGACATCAATGCGCTCATGGTGTTCCGCGTGCTTCAGGGCATCGGCGCGGCAGGAGGCGGCGTGGTGGCCATGGCCATGGTCCGTGACCTCTTCGGCGGGTACACCCTCGTGCGCATGCTCTCCTACATGGCGCTCGTCAACGGCATGGCGCCCATCTTCGCCCCGGTGATCGGATCGCAGCTGCTGCTGCTCTTCCCCTGGCCGGGCATCTTCTGGTTCCTCGCCTGCTACGGCGTGCTGGTGATCATCGCCGTGAGCCTGTTCATCATCGAGACCCTGCCGAAGGAGAACCGCCGCAGCTCCGGGCTGACCGTCGGCCAGCGGTACCGCGCGGTGCTGGGCGACAGGATCTTCATCGGCATCCTGCTGGTGGGCGGCATGAACTTCTCCGGCCTGTTCTCCTACCTGTCGGCCTCGCCGTTCCTCTTCCAGGGCCCGTACGGACTGAACGAGCAGCAGTACGGGCTGCTCTTCGCGATCAACTCCCTCGGCATCGTGGCCGGCGTGCAGATCAGCTCCCGGGTACTCCGACGGATGGGGCCGCAGTGGGTGATCGTGACGGCGACCGTCGTCCAGCTCGTCATGGCCATGCTCATCCTGGCCTTCGACCAGCTGGGCCTCGGCTTCTGGGGGACGGCGATCCCCCTGTGGTTCTACATCATGGCCACGGGCTTCATCTTCCCGTGCGTGCAGGTGCTGGCGCTCATCAACAACGGGGCGCAGGCGGGGACGGCCGCGTCATTGCTGGGCGCGGTGACGTTCGGGACCGCCGGCGTCATCTCCCCGCTCGTGGGCCTGCTGGGCGAGGGGATCGAGTCCGCCACCCCGATGGCGCTCGTCATGGCCGCATGCATCGCCCTGGGCGTGGTGTTCCTGTGGACGGTGGTCCGCCCGCGGACCGTGCCCGCACTGCACTAGCGCGGGCTCCGGCGGACACGCGGGTCGGTCGGTCCGGTCGGGCGGCGGCTCCGGCTGACGCCCGGGTCGGTCAGTCCGGTCAGGCGGCGGCTCCGGCTGACGCCCGGGTCGGTCAGTCCGGTCAGGCGGCGGCTCCGGCGGACGCCCGGGTCCGGCGGCTCCGGCGGGTCCGGTCGGTCCGGCGGCTCGGGCGGGCGGCTCCGCTCAGGCGGCGGCGCGCTCCGACTCGGCGGGCAGTGCCTCCGCCGCCCTCGCGATGTTGCGTGCCATCGCCGAGAAGATGAAGCCGTGGAACGGCAGCACGGCGAGCCAGTAGAGCCTGCCCGACAGCCCGTGCGGGAAGAAGACCGCCCGCTGGAAGTAGGAGCTCCCCGAGCCCTCCGGCTCCACACGGAACTCCAGCCAGGCGCGGCCGGGCACCTTCATCTCCGCGCGGAGCCGCAGGCGCTCCCCGCGGACCAGTTCCTCCACCCGCCAGAAGTCGAGGGCCTCCCCCGTCAGGAGCTCCTTCGCGTCCCGCCGTCCGCGGCGCAGCCCCACACCGCCCGCGAGCTTGTCCATCCAGCCGCGGGCAGCCCACCCCACGGGCCAGGAGTACCAGCCGTTCTCCCCGCCGATACCCTCGACGATGCTCCACAGCTTCTCGGGCGACGCCGTCGAGCTGTAGGTCTGGACGTCCGTGTAGACGGTGTGGCCCGCCCACTGGGGGTCCGAGGGCAGCGGATCGGCCTCGGAGGCGAGCTGCGACGCTCCGGCCCAGCTGGTCTCCACCTCTCCCCCGCGCATCTTCCCGAGCGCGAGGTCCACGGCGCGCCGGTACCCGGTCAGCCCGCCCTCCGGCATCGCGATGTACTGGTCGATGTCGTGTTCGGACGGCACGGCGTCGTGCTGCAGCGACTCGATGAGCGGCATGGCCATGGCCCGCGGGATGGGCGTGACCAGGTTGACCCAGTGGCCGGCGAGGCGTGGCGTGAGGACCGGCAGGGCGAGGATCCTACGGCGCGGGAGGCCAGCGGCCTCGGCGTACTGGTTCATCATCTCGGCGTAGGTGAGCACCTCGCGCGACCCGATGTCGAAGGTCCGGTTCAGGCCCTCGGGGAGGTCGAGGGCGGCGACGAGGTAGTGGATCACGTCGCGGACGGCGATGGGCTCGATGTGGTTCAGGACCCACTTGGGTGCGGGCATCACGGGCAGGACGTCGGAGAGGTGCCGGATCATCTCGAAGGACGCGGAACCGGACCCGATCACGACCCCGGCCTGGAAGGCGATGGTCGGCGTGCCGGAATCGAGGAGGATCCTGCCCACCTCGGTTCGGGAGCGCATGTGGGTGGAGAGCTCCACACCGTCGGGGTGCAGCCCGCCGAGGTAGACGATGCGGCGGATGCCGGCCTCGGTGGCGGCCCGGGAGACCGTCGACGCGATCTCCGCCTCGCGGGCGTCGAAGTTCCTGCCCGAGCCCATGGAGTGCACGAGGTAGTACATGGTGTCCACGCCCTGGCTGGCCTGGCGCATGGTGTCGCCGTCCTGCAGGTCCCCCTGCACGATGTCGACCGACGCGGCCCAGGGGACGTCCTTCAGCTTCTGCGGCGACCGGACGACCACGCGGACCCGGCGACCGTCGGCGACGAGTTTCGTGACGAGCCGGCCCCCGATGTATCCCGTGGATCCGGTGACCAGGATGAGTCCGCCCGTGGCGTCGGTGGCGTCCGTGGCGTCCCTGCTGTCCGTGCTGTCCGTCTGCATGGGCACAGCCTACGCCCGGCCCCTGACACGGCCCCTGACACGGCCCCTGACACGGCTCCTGACACGGCCTACCAGTTGCCCTCGGCCTCGTACGCGGCAGCGTGTTCGCCCGAGCAGAACGACTGGCTGGTCCGTATCCGTCCGGCGCAGTACAGGCACCTGGTGGCGCCCCTCAGCCAGTCGGCGAGTCTCTTCAGCATGCCCTGCCCCCCAGTTCGCGATCGCCCTCAGTGTAGCCAGTCGCGCGACCGGCGCCAGGACCCGCCTGCACCCGTCCCGATCCGCCTCCGCAGGGAACCGGCGGGGCGGTGCCGGTTATAGTCGCGGCATGGGGATCTGGGGCCGGTTGAGGTACAGGGTCGAGGCGTCGTACCGCGAGGCGAGGACCGACGCGCTGCGGCAGGCCAACGAGGCGGTGCCGGCGTCCCTGCGCCTGTCCGCCGAGGACTTCGGGGGCCGGCGGGAACAGGATCCCGCGGCCGGGCAGCACGTCGGGGAGGACAGGGCCCGCTACCTGCCGGCCGCGGAGGCCGAGGCCCTGCTCGTTCCCGGCGGGGACGGCCGGCAGTCGCTGCGCCTGGTCGGCTCCGGCGGCGGCCTCGACCTCGCCGCACCGGACGGCCGGCTCGTCGACGGGGACACACAGGCACTCCCACACATCGGCATCTTCGCCTTCCACGCGGTCGGGACGGGCGACGAGGACACCGCCAGGCCCTCCACGTTCCACGCCGGACAGCCGGTGGGGCTCCGCCGGGAACCGGACGAGCACGACCCACACGCCGTCGCACTCACCACGGGCAGCCCGGCCCGGACGTTCGGTCACGTCCCCCGGCAGCATGCCCGACCGGTAGCCGAACGGCTGGATCGCGGACAGCATCTGGTCGCCCTGGTCACCCACGCCGGGACCTCGCCGCCGCGCGTGCTCATCACGACCCCGCACCTGCTCGCCCAGCTGCGTCGCGAGTAGGTGCCGCACCTGCCGGGCGGAGCCTGTCGAGCAGGAAATGAAGAAGCCCCTGACCTGCGTCTCCGCAGGTCAGGGGCTTCCAATGGCTCCTCCGACTGGACTTGAACCAGTAACCCTTCGATTAACAGTCGAATGCTCTGCCAATTGAGCTACGGAGGAAAGCGCGAGTATTACTCTACATAGGTTCCTGAGCGAAGTGAAATCGGCGCCGGGCTAGTCCTCGCGGAGCAGGCGCCGCTGCATCTCGAGCTCCATGAGGTCGCGCTGCAACTGGTTGTAGAGCACGGGATCGGCCGTGGGGTCCATGCGCTGGAGCTGCCCCAGCTTCTCGGCCTTCTGCTGGGTGATGCGCAGTTCGGTGAGCCGGTTCAGGATGTCGCGGCAGTAGACCACCATGGCGTCGGCGTCCTTCGCCGGGAGCGGACGCACCGCCAGTTCGCTCACGAGCGGGCGGAGGACGTCGGGGACGCCCTCGCGGACCGACTCCACCCAGCGCGACAGCTCGGTTCCCGCCGCGCCTGCAGCGAGGACGGCATTGTGCAGCGCCTCGTACACGGGGACGGTGAAGCGGGACGTGGAGAAGCTCTCCCACTGCGCCGCGGTGAGGGTGGTGGGCTGCTGCAGCACCACCTCGAGGGCCTCACGCTCCATGCGGGCCATGGGATCCCGGGGGTCGGGGCGCTCGAAGAACGGCCCGGGCGAACCCTCGGACTCCCCCGGTCCGGCGACGCCGCCCTGCTGGCCCTGCTGATTCGGCTGGGCCTGCTGGCCCGGCTGGCCCTGCTGGTTCGGGTGGCCCGGCTGGTTCGGGCGGCCCTGCTGGCGGCCGCCGGCCGACGGCGCACTCCCGGGGCCCCGGCGGGCAGCCGCAGCCACGGCGCGCGCCACCTGGTCCTCCCCCACGTACTGCATGCCGAGCCACCGCGAGAGCTCCCGCGTGTAGGTGGACCGCAGGGAGACGTCGCGGATCTGCGCCACGATCGGCGCCGCATGCCGGAGGGCCTTGACCTGCCCCTCCCCCGAGGAGAGGTCGAAGTTCCCGAACGACGCCTTGATGGCGAACTCGAAGAGCGGACGGCGGTCGGCGATGAGCTCCCGCACGGCGTCGTCGCCCCGCGTCTGCCGCAGTTCGCAGGGATCCGCGCCGGACGCCTCGACGGCGACGTAGGTCTGGGCGGTGAAGCGCTGGTCCTCCTCGAAGGCACGCAGGGCCGCCTTCTGGCCCGCGGCGTCGCCGTCGAAGGTGAAGACGACCTCGCCGCCGGTGCCGTCGTCGGAGAGGAGCCTGCGGGCGATCTTGATGTGGTCCGTCCCGAACGCCGTGCCGCAGGTCGCGACGGCGGTGCCGACACCGGCGAGGTGGCAGGCCATGACGTCGGTGTACCCCTCGACGACGACGAGCTGGCGGTTCTTCGCGATCTCCCGCTTGGCGAGGTCGATGCCGTAGAGCACCTGGGACTTCTTGTAGAGGGAGGTCTCGGGGGTGTTGAGGTACTTCGGCCCCTGGTCGTCCTCGTAGAGTTTGCGCGCGCCGAAGCCGACGGTGTCCCCGGTGATGTCGCGGATGGGCCAGATGAGGCGCCCGCGGAAACGGTCGTAGAAGCGGCCGGCGTTGCTCGACGACGCACTGAACATGCCCGTGAGCTTCAGCTCGTCGAGCGTGAACCCGCGGCCCGTGAGGTGGGTCAGCAGCGTGTCCCAGCCCTGCGGCGCGTAGCCGACGCCGAACTGCTCGGCGGCCGCCCGGTCGAAGCCGCGCTCCTGCAGGAACTGCCGCGCGGCGCCGGCGCCCTGTGTGAGGAGCTGGTCGCGGAAGAACTCGGCCGCGATCTTGTGGGCGTCGAGCAGGCGCTGCCGCTTCCCCACGTCCTCGCGCCGCGGGCCGGTGCCACCGTCCTCGTAATGCAGCTCGAAGCCGATGCGCGCCGCGAGCTTCTCGACGGTCTCGCTGAAGGTGGTGTGGTCCAGCTTCTGCACGAAGGAGATGACGTCCCCGCCCTCACCGCAGCCGAAGCAGTGGTAGGAGCCCATCTGGGGGCGCACGTGGAAGGACGGTGACCGCTCGTCGTGGAACGGGCACAGTCCCTTCCACGAGCCGATGCCCGCGGACTTCAGGGTCACGTAGGCCTCGACGACCTCCTTGATGTCCGTGCGCTGGCGTACCTCATCGATGTCTTCACGCTTGATGAGTCCGGCCATGCTCCCAGTTTAGGCCTGCCCTACCGACACCCCGACCGGCCAGGGAGCGCATGTGGCCAACGCCTCCCCCCGCCCGGCGCCCTGCGCCCGGACGCCACGGAAGACGGGCCGGGCCTACCAGAGCGCGGGGACGGGCCCGACGATGCGCTCGTGGAGGCCGAGCGCGGACGCATCGGTCAGCGACGCCACCTGGTCGATGACGACGCGCAGGCGGGCGTCGTCGTCGGGCGCCTCGCGCCAGTCGGCGGCGAACATCGGTTCGAGGTAGCGGTCGCCGTCGGCGTGGACCTGGGCGACGAGCGAGGCGAGGATCTCCCGCTGGCGCTCGTAGAGGGGCTGGCGGTGGTCGGTCGTCATCACGTATGTGGTGGCGAGGCCCTTCATGACCGCGATCTCGAGGATGGTCTCCTCGGGCACCACCATCTCCGCGTTGTAGCGGGTCAGGGAGTCCGGCCCGTAGATGGAGCGCGTGGACTGCATGGCGCTGAGGCAGAACCGGCCGATCAGCTGGCTCGTCATGTTCTTCAGCGCCGCCATGGACCGGCGCGTGCCGTCCGCCTCGCGGACCCACACCGGGGTCCGCTCCAGCCGGGCCAGGGCGGCGTCGACGGCGGCCGGGTCGCTGCCCGGGAGGTACCACTGCTGCGTGTAGCCGACCACGCGGGCGCGGGCGTCGGCGCTGTCCATCCACTTCAGCTGCAGGTGCCCCGCGACGATCGCGTCCTCGACGTCGTGGACGGAGTAGGAGATGTCGTCGGCGAGATCCATGACCTGCGCCTCCAGGCAGGAGCGGCCCTCGGGGGCGCCGTCGCGCAGCCAGTCGAAGACGGGGAGGTCGTCGTCGTACGCGCCGAACTTCGTGGTGCGCTGGCCGCTGATCACGGGGGCCGATGCCGCCGTCCACGGGTACTTGCACGCGGCGTCGAGGCTCGCCCGGGTGAGGTTGAGGCCCGCGGGGCCGCCGTCGGGCGCGAGGACCTTCGGCTCGAGCCGCGTCAGGAGGCGCAGCGTCTGGGCGTTGCCCTCGAAGCCGCCGATGCCGTGCGCGATGTCGTTGAGCGCCGACTCGCCGTTGTGCCCGAAGGGCGGGTGCCCGAGGTCGTGGGCGAGGCAGGCGGTGTCCACGATGTCGGGGTCGCAGCCGAGGGTCCGCCCCAGTTCACGGCCCACCTGCGCCACCTCCAGGGAGTGGGTGAGGCGCGTGCGGACGAAGTCGTCGGTGTCGGGCGCCACGACCTGCGTCTTCGCGCCGAGTCGGCGCAGCGCGGACGAGTGCAGCACGCGCGCCCGGTCGCGTTCGAAATCGGTGCGGTGGGAGCTCTTGGGCGGCTCCTCGACCCACCGCTCGGTGTCCGAGGCGCTGTAGCCGCGGGCGGCGGACGATGCGGGGAAGCTCATGATGCCTTTCTAGCGCAACGGGTGCGTGCGGGCACGGCCGCGGCGGACGATGTGGACCGGCGGAGGGGACACCCGTGCACGCGGGTCGTGGGCTGGTCGGGGATCACGGTCAGCCGCCGGACACGTCCACCTCGGCGGCGGCGATGTCCGCCTGCTGGGCCTCGTTGAGGACGCGCCCGTCGAGCCAGTGCTCGGGCAGGGCCGTGCGCTTCGGGGAGCCGGCACGGCCCCGGGGGCCCTCGGCGTCCTCACCCGGGTACGGCGAGTCGTGGTCGAGTTCGTCGAGGAGTCCGCGGAGCACCTCGAGCGTGGGCACGGTGGCGAGCTTCGCGCGCAGCTCACCGCCGACGACGTAGCCCTTGAAGTACCAGGCCATGTGCTTGCGGATGTCGCGGAGGCCCATCATCTCGCTGCCGAACGTCTCCACGAGGAGCTCGGCGTGCCGGTAGACGGTGTCGGCGACCTGCCCGAGGCCCGGGCGGTGCCGGGACGCGCTGCCCTCGAAGGCGTTCATGAGGTCCCCGAAGAGCCAGGGCCGCCCCTGGCAGCCGCGGCCGATGACGACGCCGTCGACGCCGGTCTGCCGCACCATGCGCACGGCGTCCTCGGCACTCCAGATGTCGCCGTTGCCGAGCACCGGGATGTCCGGCAGGGCGTCGCGCAGTTCGGCGATGGCGTCCCAGTCCGCCTTGCCCGAGTAGAACTGGGACGCGGTGCGCCCGTGGAGTGCGACGGCGGCCACGCCGCTGTCCCGGGCGATCTTGCCCGCCTCGCGGAAGGTGAGGTGGTCCTCGTCGATGCCCTTGCGCATCTTGATGGTCAGCGGGACGCCGCCCTTCGAGGCCTCCCGCACGGCGGTCTGCACGATGCCCGTGAACAGGTCGAGCTTCCACGGCAGGGCTGCTCCCCCGCCCTTCCGGGTGACCTTGGGGACGGGGCAGCCGAAGTTGAGGTCGATGTGGTCGGCGCGGTCCTCCTCGACGAGCAGGCGCACCGCCGCGCCCACGGTCTTCGGGTCCACGCCGTACAGCTGCACGGAGCGCACCGACTCGTCCTCGTCGTGCGAGATGATGCGCATGGACTCCGGGCTGCGCTCCACGAGCGCGCGGGAGGTGACCATCTCGGACACGTAGAGCCCGCCGCCGTACTCGCGGCACAGGCGACGGAACGCCTTGTTGGTGATGCCCGCCATCGGCGCGAGGATCACCGGCGTGGTGACGGTGATACCGCCCAGGGTCAGCGGGGGGAGGTCGAGCCGGAGGGCGGCGTCGGCCGCGCCGGGGGTCTCAGGGGCGGCGGGAGCGCTCGACGGAGCGGGGAGGGTCGATACTGCAGTCACCCCTCCATTGTCGCAAGGGCCCGCAAATCCGGGGGCGCTGTTCGCTGTGCGCCTGCTCTCCCCGTCGGCCCCGCTCGCCTTCTTCGCCTTGCTCGCCTTGCGCCAGGCGTTCGTCACGCGTCCTCCCCCGCCAGCCGGCGGCTGCGCCGCTCTCCCAGGGCCACGAGACGCTCGCCCGGGGCCAGCGGCCCGGCGCCCTCGGCGGCGGGGACCGGCGGCGCCGGGTCCGCCTCCGGGTCCGGTGCGTCGTCCCTCGGGCCGACGGCCTTCACCACGAGCACCGCGATGAGGGTGGTGAGCGGGATGGCCAGGACGAGGCCGATCGAGCCCACCAGCGTCCGCACCACCTCCTCGGCGAGTTCGCCGCTGGTCAGGATGTCGAGCAGGGCGCGGTCGTACAGCGAGACGAGGATCAGCACGGGCAGGGCCGCCCCGGCGTAGGCGAACGCGATGGTGTACACCGTGGACGCGATGTGGTCGCGGCCGATCCTCATGGCGGACGCGAAGAGCCGGCGCGCCGACGTGTCCGGCGCCAGCTCGTGCAGCTCCCACACCGAGGAGGACTGCGTGATGGTCACGTCGTTGAGGACGCCGAGGCCGGAGATGATGAGGCCGCACAGGATGATCGACGAGATCGACAGCTCGTCGGAGGCGTTGACCAGGGTGTAGGCGTTCTCGTCCCCCACGCCGGTGAGGTGGGCGGCGTCCGTGGCCCAGGCCGCGAGGAGCGCCGTGACCCCGAGCCCGAAGACCGTCCCGAGCAGGGCGGTGGAGGTCCGGGCGGAGACACCGTGCGCGAAGTAGAGCACCCCGTACATGATCACCACGGAGCCCACGAGCCCGAGGAGCAGGGGCGGCCGGCCCTCCACGAGGCCCGGCAGGATGAACTGCGCCAGGACCACGAGGGCACCCACGAGGCCGAGGATGGCCCGCAGTCCGCGCCAGCGCGCGACGGCGATGACGACGACCGCGTACACCACCGCGAGTGCCACGATGGGCACGGACCGTACGAAGTCGACGAAGACGTAGGGCGCCGCTCCGCCCTGGATGACCGCGGCGAGGTCCAGGTAGCGGATCTCGTCGCCCGCCTCGACCGCCTCGGCCTTCGCGAGCTCCGGGGTGACCTCGACGGGGATCACCTCCCCTCCGGCCGCGGGCTGGGTGTAGGCGATGGTGCAGGTGAGCGCCGCGCCGCCGGCGTCGACCGTGGGCTGCGACGACGGGCAGTCGGCCTGGCCGACCTCGCGGACCGTGCCGCGCTCGAAGCTCACGCCCTCCGCCGTCGCGTAGGGGCTGGCGACGGTCAGGGTGCTGCGGTCGCCGCTCGGCCAGAGCAGCACCATCGCGATGAGCGTGAGGACCCCGAGGGGGACGAGGAGGGCCGAGAGCAGCAGGGTGGCCCGCTTCCGGGTGGCCAGCGCGGAGGCGGACGGCTCCGGACCCTTATCGGTGCGGGCGGAGTGCAGGTGGCTGGAGCCCACGGACTTCCCTCGGTGTCGGACTGTGGCAGGACAATGCTCAGGGGTGCTGCGGCGCCGGGGGACGGACGTGGCGCGTGCGCCGGGCACCGTGTGCGATTCTACGCAGGCGCGGGTAGGAACAGGACGACGCAGGGCCGCGGCGGGGCGGGGAGGGACGGCACATGGCAGAGGAGCCGCCGTCCGGCCGGGTCCCACCGCGGAAGCGGAAAACCCCGGGCCGGGCCGCGTATCCGGGCCCGGCCGGGGTACAAAGAGTACGTGGACAGCACGAGCGGGTTCGTCCCGCTCCCGTGGAAGGCCGGAAGAAGGATCTGAGCATGGGATGGAAGCCGCGGCAGAACGACCGCATGTACCGGAGCGTGGTCTACGCGGGCAAGGCGGCCTTCGCCGCACTGCGCCTGCCCGTCGTCGTCACCGGGACGGAGCACCTGCCCGTGTCGGACCCCCTGGCGGGCCGGTCGCGCCGTGCGGTGCCCGGGCACGGGGCCGTGGTCGCGATCACGCACTTCGGCTATCTCGATTTCGCCTTCGCGGAACTGGTCCTGTGGAACCACGCCCGCATCCAGGCGCGCTACATGATCTCCAAGCGGGCGGCGGACCACTGGTTCGTCAGCCCGTTCGTCTTCGGGCTCGGCCACGTGGTCACGGACCGGATGGCGGGCGCGGACGCGTACGACGACGCCCTCGCGAAGCTGCGCGCCGGTGAGTACGTGGCCATCCTGCCCGAGGCCGGCGTGTCCCGCAGCTACACGGTGCGCGGTCTCAAGACCGGCCCGGTGCGGCTCGCCGCCGAGGCCGGGGTCCCGGTGATCCCCGTCTCCGTGTGGGGTGCGCACCGGCTGCTGACCCGCGGGCACGGGTTCTCCCCGCGGCGGGCCTGGCGGTCCCCCGTCCGCGTGCACATCGGCGAGCCGATCCGCCACGCGCCCGGCCTCGATGTCGGCGAGGAGACGGAGAAGCTGCGCCAGGAGCTGCAGGAGGGCATCGACAGGTGCATCGCCGACTTCCCCGTGACCCCGGAGCCCGGCGCCTGGTGGATGCCGGCCCACCTCGGCGGCGGTGCCATGACGGACGCCGAGCGGGAGGCGGCCGACGTGGCGGACCGGAAGGCGGGGAGGCACAGCCGGGGCTGAGCGGACGTCGGCCCGGGCCCGGCGCCCTCCGGCATCGGCCCCGGGCCCGGCTCAGGCCGTCGCGACGACGAGCGTCTCCGGCCCTCCGAGCCGCGCGGCGCCCGTGGCGAGCAGGGGCTCAACGACGGCGACGAGTGCCTCCATCGAGTCGTCCACCTCGAGCTGGATGGGGTACTGGTGCACGAGCATCGCGATCATGGTGGCGACGGCGGCCTGCTGCTCCTGCGGGGCGAGCGTGGTGTCGTAGCCGAGCAGGACGTCCGCGGGGTCGTCGGTGCGGGCCTGCGTGTAGCTGACCGCGAAGGCCGCGATGGTCCCGCCGTCGGCCTTCGGCCGGTCACGGAGCACGATCGCCCCGCCGGCGCCGCTCGTGTCGGCGAGGAACAGCTGCTGGGCGCGGCCCAGGCCGAGCTCCGCACGGTCCCAGGTGTGCACGGACTCGTAGAAGGCGGCCAGCGCCCGGGTCAGTTCCACCGATCCGGTCGCTGCCTCCTCGAGCTGCGGGCCGTCCGCGTCGTCGAATGCCGGTGCCGCGAGGGCGCCGGGTCCGACGACGACGACCCGCGAGCGCTGCAGCGTGGCGAACCCCGTGGCCCCGGCGAAGGCGGCGCCGGTGGTGCCCGGCGTCACCTTGGACCGCAGGGCCGTGATGCCCTGCGGTGAGGCGGCGGCCTCGTGCTGGAGCATGGTCAGCAGCGTGGAGCCGACGCCGGCGCGCCGGTGGTCCTCGGCGACCTCGATGTAGCACCAGAGCCGGTCGGGGTGGAGGGCCGACCCGTAGACGCAGCCCGCGGCCACGGGGATACCCTGGTCCACCACGGTGATGCACCGGTTCCACGGCTCGTCCGACGGGGTGCGGAAGGAGCCGCGGAACTGCTCCGAGGCGGCCGACTCGGGCCCGCCCCACAGCTGGAGGAGCTCGAGGTCGTCGCCCTCCTGCCAGGCGCGGTACTCGAGGGCCATCAGGCGCCGATCAGGCGGGCCGCGAGGTAGCCCTGCACCTGGTCGAGGGAGACGCGCTCCTGCGCCATGGTGTCGCGCTCCCGGATGGTCACGGCCTGGTCCTCGAGCGTGTCGAAGTCCACCGTGATGCAGAACGGCGTGCCGATCTCGTCCTGACGGCGGTAGCGGCGGCCGATGGCGCCGGCGTCGTCGAAGTCGATGTTCCAGCCCTTGCGCAGCTGCGCCGCGAGGTCCTTGGCCTTCGGGGAGAGGTCCTCGTTGCGGCTGAGCGGCAGCACGGCGGCCTTGACGGGGGCGAGGCGCGGATCGAGCTTCAGGACGGTGCGCTTGTCCACGCCGCCCTTGGCGTTGGGTGCCTCGTCCTCGGTGTAGGAGTCGACGAGGAACGCCATGAAGGAGCGCGTCAGGCCCGCCGCGGGCTCGATGACGTAGGGGGTGTAGCGCTCGTTGGTGGCCTGGTTGAAGTAGCCGAGGTCGGTGCCCGAGTGCTTGGAGTGGGTGGAGAGGTCGAAGTCGGTGCGGTTGGCGATGCCTTCGAGCTCACCCCACTCGGAGCCGGTGAAGCCGAAGCGGTACTCGATGTCCGTGGTGCCCTTGGAGTAGTGGCTCAGCTTCTCGAGGGGGTGCTCGAAGAGGCGCAGGTTGTCCGGGTTGATGCCGAGGTCGGTGTACCAGGCGAAGCGCTGGTCGATCCAATACCGGTGCCATTCCTCGTCGGTGCCCGGCTCGACGAAGAACTCCATCTCCATCTGCTCGAACTCGCGGGTGCGGAAGATGAAGTTGCCCGGGGTGATCTCGTTGCGGAAGCTCTTGCCGATCTGGCCGATGCCGAAGGGCGGCTTCTTGCGCGCGGTGGTCAGCACGTTGTTGAAGTTCACGAAGATGCCCTGCGCCGTCTCGGGGCGCAGGTAGTGCATGCCCTCCTCCGAGGCCACGGGGCCGAGGAAGGTCTTCAGGAGCCCGGAG
Organism: Arthrobacter sp. Soc17.1.1.1; assembly: GCF_036867195.1. Taxonomy (NCBI): domain Bacteria; kingdom Bacillati; phylum Actinomycetota; class Actinomycetes; order Micrococcales; family Micrococcaceae; genus Arthrobacter; species Arthrobacter sp. Soc17.1.1.1. The sequence continues at coordinate 1,228,886 of NZ_JBAJII010000001.1, read as the reverse complement.
AACTCCTGCGGTTCGGTCCACTGGCCCTTCGTGCCGCAGTTGGCGCACGTGACGTCCTTCAGCCCGTTCTCCGGTGCGCGGCCCTTCTTCTCCTCGTACTCCTCCTCGAGGTGGTCCGCGCGGTACCGCTTGTGGCAGGAGAGGCACTCCACCAGCGGATCGCTGAAGACCTCCACGTGCCCCGAGGCCTCCCAGACCTGGCGGGGCAGGATCACGGCGGAATCGAGCCCGACGACGTCCTCGCGGCCGCGCACCATGGTCTGCCACCACTGGCGCTTGATGTTCTCCTTGAACTCGGCGCCCAGCGGTCCGTAGTCCCAGGCGGACCGGGATCCGCCGTAGATCTCCCCCGACTGGAACACGAAGCCGCGCCGCTTGGCGAGCGAGATGATGGGGTCGAGTGCTGACTTGGCTGCTGCCATGGTGTTTGTTCTCCAGTTCTGGGCAGGCCGCTGGGTGCGGTCCGCAGGTGGGGGGCGCGTGTCGCAGGGCTGCCCGCCCCGCCGTGCGGGCGCGGAAAGCTCCGGGATCAAGCCTACCGGTTCCGCTTTCCCCGGCGCCCGGAACCTGAGCCTGGACCGGGAGCGCGAGGGACCCGTGCAGCACGCTGACCGGCTACGGGGCGCGGCGGGGCCAGGGCAGCGTGGTGAGGATGATCGCGACGAGCGTCAGCAGCGTGCCGGCCACCGTCGCGAACACCACGATCGTGCCGGGCGCGGGCACCACGAGGTCCAGCAGCAGCGACCCGACGAGCTGGCCGCCGATCATGCACAGTCCCGTCAGCAGGACGCCGAGGCTGCGCACGAGCAGGGCGCCGAGCGCGATGAAGATGCAGCCCATGGGGCCGCCCAGGTAGTACCACCACTCCGAGGGCAGCGGGTTGCCGGGACCGGCGATGGCGACCTTGATGAGCCAGGCCGTGAGCAGCACCGCCGTGCCGGCGACGAAGTTCATCAGGGTGGCTGCGAGCGGCGTCCCGTAGTGGAGTGCCGCCGTGCCGTTCATGGCCTGCTGGAAGCTCATGAGCACGCCGGCCGCGACGGGCAGCAGCACGGGCACCAGCCAGCTCGAGAGCTCCCCCGCGGCGCCGAAGCGCGGCGAGACGGCCCACACCACGGACAGGACCGTGAGGACCACGCCGATCACCCGCATGGGCGTCGCGGCGCGCTTCCCGCCCGGCCCGATACCCGCCTTGTCGACGAGGAGGCCGCTGAGCGTCTGGCCCATGACGGCGGCCACCGTGAACAGGGCCACACCGAGGATGCCGATGGTCAGCGACTGCGAGAACACGAAGAACGCGCCGATGGCTCCCGCCCCGATGTAGTAGGGCGGGAAGCGGCGCTCGCGGACCGACGGGATGATCTGCCGGGCGCCCGCCCGCGCGCTGGGCACGGCGATCGTCAGGGCGATCATCACGATCAGGCCCGTGCCGAAGCTGATGAGTGCCGCCGCGATGCCGTCGTCGAGGACCGTCCCCAGTGCGCCGTTGATCCTCCCCTGGAGGGGGATGGCGAGCCCTGCGGCGAGGGCGAGGGGGAAACCGACAGCGGGGGGAAGGGCGGGCGCATCAGACACCCGCCCAGCCTAGTGGGGCGGCGTCCGGCAGAATGGACGCATGACCGACGACGCAGCCATTGCAGAGCTCCCCATCCGTGACGACATGATCCGGCTCGGGCAGCTGCTGAAGCTCGCGTCGCTCGCCGAGGACGGCGTCGAGGCGAAGGCGCTGATCGACAACGGCCTGGTGCACGTCAACGGGGAGATCGAGGAGCGCCGCGGGCGTCAGCTGCACCCCGGCGACACCGTCGGCGTCAACGGCGTCACGGTACGCATCACGCGCGGCTGACGCCCCGTCGGCCGCGCGTCCTGCCGGCCGGTCAGCGTCGGCCGAGGACCGTCATGCTCAGGAACTCGCGGACGTGCATGAGCTCCTGCGGGTTGATGCTGTGGAACATGTTGGGGTAGAGGATCTTGGTCAGCGTGGTGTGCTTCACCAGCCAGGCGTGCGTGAACTCGATCATCTCGGGCGCGATGACGGGATCCTCCTGGTCTCTCCCCCAGAAGAACGGCGTCCGCGCGGCCGCGGCCTCGTCGTCGCGGAAGAAGGCGTGGCCCTCGGCGGGGACGGCGAAGCCCGAGAGCCCCACGACGCACGCGAAGTCCGCCGGCCGGTGCCGCAGCAGCGACGTCGCGACGCCCATGCCCTGCGAGAAGCCGAGGATGCTGACGCTCGAGTGGTTGCCGCGGACGGTGTCCAGCCATCGGGAGACGGCGCCGACGCTCTCCACCACACGGTCCACCGAGTAGTCGTCCTCGCGCGCCAGCGGGAACCAGGAGAAGCCGGGGTCCGCGGCCAGGGGGGCCCGCACCGATGCCACGGTGAACTCGGCCGGCAGGTGGTCGGTGAGGCCCATCAGGTCCTTCTCGTCGGCCATGTACCCGTGGAACAGCAGGAGCAGGGGTGTGCCCTCCCGCTCGGGCTCGGGCTTCGACCAGAGGACCACCGGATCCCAGGAGCCGACGGGGGGTGCAGCCGTGCCGCGGGCGGTGTCAGTCATGATTCCCATTCTGGCACGGTCCGTGCCGGCGCCCGGCGGCGGGGGCGACCGGGTCGGCGTGCCGGATCCGTTGGCGCGCCGCGGCCCCAGTTGCAACAATGTCCCGGTGACCCCACCCAGCGCAGAGACTCCCCTGCCGGAGGCGAGCGACCCGATCCCGAACGGGCCGATGATCGACCCGACCCTCCACTCGGAGCCGCACCCCTGGCACCGCTACGCCGCCCTCGGCGACTCCTTCACGGAGGGCATCGGCGACCCGAACCCCGGGAGCATCGGCGGCAATCGCGGCTGGGCCGACCGGGTCGCGGAGGAGCTCGCCCGGGGGCAGGACGATTTCGCCTACGCGAATCTCGCGGTCCGCGGACGCCTGCTGCAGCAGATCATCGACCAGCAGGTGGAACCCGCCCTGGCCCTGCACCCCGACCTGGTGACCATCTCGGCCGGCGGGAACGACCTGCTCAGGCCCGGCGGTGACCCCGACGTGCTGGCGGAGAAGCTCGACGCCGTCGTCGCGACCCTCGCCTCCACGGGCGCCACCGTGGTGCTCTTCACGGGGCCGGACGTCCGCGAGACGGCGCTGGGCAGCATCCGCTCGAAGACCGCCATCTACAACGAGAACCTGCGCACGGTGGCGTCCCGCCACGAGGCGGTCATCGCCGACCTGTGGGCGCTGCGGCAGCTCGAGAGCCCGCAGATGTGGTCCTCCGACCGCCTGCACTTCGCGCCGCTCGGCCACCACACCATCGCCGCGATGGTGCTGGACACCCTCGCGGTGCGGCACACGCTCGAACCGCTCCAGCTCAAGGACCTCCCGGCCCGGACGTGGCGTGCGGCCCGGGCGGAGGACCTCGTGTGGGCCCGCGAGTACTTCGTGCCGTGGGTGCTCCGGCGGCTGCGCCACCAGTCGTCGGGCGACGGCGTGCTCGCCAAGCGCCCCGAGCCCGTACCGATCTTCGGGCCGGGCATGCCGCCGGGCGCCGCAGACTGACCGCCGGCCGGCCGCAACTCAGCAACCGGTCAGCGACCGGTCAGCTGCCGGTCAGCGACCGGTCGGCTGCCCGATGACGGCGCGGGACCGCGGTGAACGGCCGCGCCGAGCAGTGTCGGTCGGCCGTTCCCCACAGTCCCGGGGGCCAGGGGTCGACGCCCTGCGGACGGTCAGGCGTCGAGCGAGACCTCGCCGTTCGCCACCGCGTCGGCGCAGGCGCTGAGGTCGGGCCCGGGCTTGAAGTCCACGAACTGCGGCTGCAGTTTCTGGAAGAGGAACTCGTAGACCTCGTCGCGCGACTTCCCTCCCATGGTCTCCACGGCCTCGCGGACCGCACCCTGCAGGGCGCGGTCGGAGTCCAGCAGGATCTTGTCGCGTGCTTCCTGGTTCCAGCCGATGGTGCTCAGTTCCACGAACAGCTCCTCGCGTCGAAAGGGTCCGCGGCGGATGCCCCGGACATGCCCGCCACTTCGTAAGCAGGCTTAGCTCCCAGCCTAGGTGGCTGCCGGAGGAAACCCAACCGACAGATCCGCCTCCGGGTAGAAGGCGGCGCGGAGCTCGTCGTCGACCTGGTGGATCTGCGTGAGGAAGGCGTCGTGGCCCACGGCCGAGGAGATCAGGTGGACGGGCACGTCGCCGGGCAGCCCGGCGGCCAGGCGCCGCGACTGCTCGGGGAAGTACAGCCGGTCGGTGTCCACGGCCGCGACGAAGAACCGGGCCGTCGCCGCAGCCAGGGCGCCGTCGAGGCTGCCGCGCCCGCGCGCCGCATCGTGGCTCATGAGCGCCTCGGTCAGCACCACGTAGCTGTTGGCGTCGAAGCGCTCCACCAGCTTGTCGGCCTGGTGGTCGAGGTAGCTCTCCACCTGGTAGCGGCCCCGGCCGGCGGGCAGGACGGCCCCGAGAGGCTGCTCGCCGTCCTGCTCCGCGCGGCCGAAGCGCGCTTCCAGCTCCTGCTCGGAGCGGTAGGTGATGTGCGCGATGCGCCGGGCGAGGCCGAGGCCCGCCTCCGGCTGCGGTCCGTCGTAGTAGTCCCCGCCGCGGTACGCCGGATCGAGGCGGATGGCCTGCAGCTGCGCCTGGGCGAACGCTATCTGTTCGGCCGAGCTGGCGGCTGTGCAGGCGATGACGGCGCACCGCTCCACGCGCTGCGGGTACATCAGTGCCCATTCGAGGGCGCGTGCCCCGCCCATCGATCCGCCGATCACGGAGTGCCAGCGGTCGACGCCGAGCCGATCGGCGAGCAGGGCCTCGGCGCGCACGGCGTCGCGGATGGTGACGAACGGGAACCGCGATCCCCAGGGCGTGCCGTCGGGGGCGAGGCTGGCCGGGCCCGTCGACCCGTAGCAGCCCCCCAGCATGTTGACGGACACCACGAAGTAGCGGTCGGTGTCCACTGTGCGGCCGGGGCCCACGAGGGCGTCCCACCAGCCGTCCTCCGCCGAGGCGCCGCGTGCCACGTGGGAGCTGCCCGTCAGGGCGTGCTGCACGAGCACGGCGTTGGAGCCGTCCGGGTCCAGCCGCCCCCAGGTCTCGTAGGCGAGCTGGACGTCGGGCAGCTCGCCCCCGGTCTCCAGGGCCAGCGGCCCGATCGGCAGGACGCGCAGCAGTCCGTCTCCCGACGGTCCGCCGTCGATCCCGGAGTGTGACGGGGCAGCAGGGTAGGCGGCAGGGTAGGTGGTCACGAAGGGTTAGGCTCCTTTGGCGGCGCGGAAGCCCGCGTCGAGGTCGGCGAGGATGTCGTCGATGTTCTCCAGGCCCACGGCGAGCCGCACGAGGCCCGGACGCACGCCGGCCGCGAGCTGCGCCTCCGCCCCGAGCTGGCTGTGCGTGGTCGACGCCGGATGGATGACGAGTGAGCGGACGTCGCCCACGTTGGCGACGTGGGAGTGCAGCTCGAGGCCGTCCACGAAGCGCTTGCCCGCCTCCAGGCCGCCGGCGATGTCGAAGCTGACGATCGCCCCGGTGCCGTTGCGCCCGTACTTCTTCCCGCGCTCGTACCAGGGACTGGAACCGAGCCCGGCGTAGGCGACGCCCTCGACGTCGTCGTGCCCCTCGAGCCATTCGGCGACCGCCTGCGCGTTCTGCACGTGGCGCTCCAGGCGCAGGCTGAGCGTCTCCAGCCCCTGCCCGATGAGGAAGGCGTTGAAGGGCGAGACGGCGGACCCGAGGTCGCGCAGCAGCTGCACCCGCGCCTTCAGGATGTACGCGAGGTTGGCGCCGAGCGCGCCGCCCACCCCGAGATCGCGTGCGTAGACGAGTCCGTGGTAGCTCTCGTCCGGTGTGTTGAAGCCCGGGAACCTCTCCGGGTACTGCGCGAAGTCGAAGTTCCCCGAGTCGACGATCACGCCGGCGATCGCGGTGCCGTGCCCGCCGAGGTACTTCGTGGCGGAGTGCACCACGATGTCCGCGCCCCATTCGATCGGCCTGATCAGGTACGGCGTGGACAGGGTGTTGTCCACGATCAGGGGCAGCCCGTGCTCGTGGGCGACGGCGCTGATGCCCTCCAGGTCGAGGACGTCCTGCCGCGGGTTGGAGACCACCTCGCCGAAGAACAGCTTGGTGTTCGGGCGGACGGCGGCCCGCCACTGCTCGAGGTCGTCCGGGTCCTCCACGAAGGTGGTCTCGATGCCGAACTTCTTCAGGGTGTGCTTGAAGAGGTTGTAGGTGCCGCCGTAGAGGCTGGGGCTGGCCACGATGTGGTCCCCGGCCTCGGCGATATTGAGGACGGCGAAGGTCTCCGCGGCCTGCCCGGAGGCGAGCAGCAGCGCCCCCACCCCGCCCTCGAGGCTCGCGATCCTGGTCTCGACCGCCTCCTGGGTGGGATTCCCGATGCGCGTGTAGATCGGGGCGAGCTCCGTCAGCGCGAACCGGTTCGCGGCGCTCTCCGCGCTCGGGAAGACGAACGACGTCGTCTGGTAGATGGGCAGCGCACGCGCCCCCGTGGCTGGGTCCGGCACCTGGCCGGCGTGGATCTGGCGTGTCTCAAAGGACCAATCGTTGGACATGGTGCTCCCTGTCGAAGGGGCTCCTCCTCGTCCGCTGCTCCTGCCGGCGGGAACCGCCGAGGGAAGCATCGGCCCCGCAGGAGCCCGCGCTTGCGCGACACCGGTGTGGCGCCGCACCTGGTCCTCACCCGGGGCACCCCACCGCGGTTGGAGGGTTGCCGGCCAGCAAGCCGGGGCTTCGTGCTGGCACTCATGACCTGCATCCATGGAAACCCATGCGGGCGGATCCGGCAACACGTGTGACATTGCGTGAAGGAGTGTGCCCCGTAGCGCCCCTCCGAGGGGCAGGATCAGGAGTAAGGACACCCTAAGTCGAGACGTACATCACTTAGTGCCACACTGTCGGCATGCGCCTGGACCACGTCTCTTACGCCTGTGAACCCGATGGACTTGCCGCGACGGCCGACCGCATCTCGGCCCGGCTCGGCATGGAGCCGGTGAAGGGCGGTGTGCACCCCCGCTTCGGCACCCGGAACATGATCTTCCCGCTGGCCAACGGCCAGTACCTCGAGGTCGTCGAGGTCCTCAACCACCCCGCGTCGGACAAGGCGCCGTTCGGCCAGGCCGTGCGCGCCCGGTCCGAGGCGGGCGGCGGCTGGATGGGCTGGTGCGTGGCCGTGGACGACCTGGGACCCTTCGAGGAGCGCCTCGGCCGCAGCGCGGTCCCCGGCAACCGCAAGTTCCCCGACGGCCAGGAGCTCACCTGGCAGCAGATCGGCATCAAGGGCCTCATCGCCGACCCGCAGGTCCCCTACCTGCTGCGGTGGGACGACGGGACGGAGCCCCTGCACCCCTCGAAGGCCCGACCGGCCTCGGTGAAACTGGACTGCCTGACCATCGCCGGGTCCTCCGAGCGCGTCACGGAATGGCTCGGCACGGACGTCGAGGAGACGCTCGACGGCGTGCAGGTGCAGTGGATCGCGCCCAGGGGTACGCCGGGCATCATGTCCGTGACGTTCGAGACCGCCGACGGCCGCGTCGAGATCTGACCGACGCGATCCGATCCGACGCGTCGAACGCACGAGGAAGGGACCGGACGAATCGTCCGGTCCCTTCCTCGTGCGTTCGGACTGTGCGTGGATCAGGCGTGCGTGTAGGTGAGGCAGTCGGCCGCCTCGGCGCCGGGGCCCACCTTCACGGCGGGGGCGGTGCACAGCAGGTCGTGGTTGAAGGAGCACTCCGAACGCTGGCAGGCGCCGACATGCGCGAGCATCTTCGGGAGGCCGCCGCTGATCGACGTGTCGATGAAGGTGGCGCAGGACGCGTGCTCCTCGCTCCCGGACACCGTGATGGCGACGGCGGTACAGCCGTCGTGGTTGAACGAGCAGTTGTGGACACTGCACTCGGAGACACTCGTGACGACGCTCATCGTTCCTCCTGGTTCACCCGTAGCGGCCCGGCTGGAACCGTGCGCTCCTGACTGGATGAATTCACGGTAACACCGCGATTCCGGGATAATTTAGTCATGATTTACGTCCGCAAATAAGGAAAGCAAGGCTTGGCTTATTCAGCCGCCGATCCCGATGGCGGGCCCGAGGAGCGCGAATCCGACGAACCCCGCGGTGTCGATGAGGGCGTGGGCGATCACGAGCGGCATGACCCTCCGGGTGCGCGTGTAGAACCAGGCGAAGAGCAGCCCCATCAGGACGTTCCCGATGAACGGCCCGAACCCCTGGTACAGGTGGTAGCTGCCGCGCACCAGGGCGCTCGTGAGGACGATGGCCGGCGTGGACCAGCCGAGCTCCCGCAGGCGGATGAACAGGTAGCCCACCACGATGACCTCCTCCAGCACCGCGTGCCGCACCGCGGACAGGACGAGCACCGGGACGGTCCACCAGTAGGAATCCAGGGCGGCGGGGACGAGGGCCGTGGTGATGCCGAGGGCGCGGCCGCCGGCGTACACGCCGAGGGTGCCGACGCCGATGATCACCGCGAGGCCCACCCCGAAGCCGACCGTGCGCAGCGGTTTCTCGAACGTGAACCCGAGGCGCCGGAACGCCGACACCCCGTGTCCGCCGAGCAGGAACAGGACGAGTGCCACGGGCACCAGCGCGAAGAGGATGTCCAGGAGCTGGTAGGCGAGGTCGAAGTACTGCCGGTCGTTGAGCACCGGGTTCAGGGTGGTGGTCTGCCCTGCGAGCGGCCCCCGTGTGAGCTTCTCGGCGAGGTTCACCACGGCGTACACCCCCGACTGCCCGAGCGAGAGCCCGAAGACGATCAGCAGCTCGGCCGTGATGCGCCGCCTGCGCGCCGCGTCGTCGGGGCGGGGGCGGTCGGCGGTCGGCGCGGTGGGGGCGGGCTCGGCAGGCATGGCGCTATCCTCGCAGCGGCCGCCGGGGATTCCCAGCCGGACGCCGGCCGCGGGGGGTCCTAGCGCACCCGGCGGCCGGCCTTCCAGACGGCGTGCACGAGGGGCATCCCGGGCCGGTAGGCGAGGTGCGTGGCGGACGGGGCGTCGAGCAGCTGCAGGTCGGCGCGGTGCCCGACGGCGAGCGAGCCGACGGCGCGGCGGCCGTCGGCGTCGTGGCCCGTGTGGCGGCGCAGGGCGAGGGCCCCGCCGAACGTCGCGGCGCGGACCGCCTCGTGCACGGTCAGGCCCATCTGCAGCACGGCGGTGGCGACGCAGAAGGCCAGGGAGCTCGTGTAGGACGTGCCGGGGTTGCAGTTGCTGGCCAGGGCGAGCTGCACGCCGGCGTCGAGCAGCCTCCGCGCGGGCGGGAACGGCTGGCGGGTGGAGAGGTCGCAGGCCGGCAGGCACGTCGCGACGGTGCCGGGCGCCGCTCCGTCGGCGAAGCCGGACCAGGTGCCCGCGAGCGCCGCGACGTCGGTGTCGGTCAGGTGGTTGGCGTGGTCCACGCTGGCGGCGCCGAGCTCCACGGCGAGCGCGACGCCGTCGCCCGGTCCGAGCTGGTTGCCGTGCACGCGCAGGCCGAGGCCGGCAGCGGCGCAGGCCTCCAGCACGTGCCGCGCCTGGTCCACGGTGAAGGCGCCCCTCTCGCAGAAGACGTCCGCCCAGCGCACGTGGGGCAGGACGGCCTCGAGCATGGGGCCGGCCACGAGGTCGGTGTACGCGTCGGCGTCCTGCCCGTCCGGGACGAGGTGCGCGCCGAGGTAGGTGACCTCGTCCACCACGCCGGCGGCGATCCGCGCGCTGCGGGCCTCGTGCCCGACGTCCAGGCCGTAGCCCGTCTTCGTCTCGAGGTAGGTGGTGCCGCCCGCCGCGGCCTCCGCGACGCGGGCGAGCAGGAGCCGCGTGAGGTCGTAGTCCCCCGTGGCGCGTGTCGCCCCGACGGTCACGGCGATGCCGCCGGCCGCGTACGCCTGGCCTGCCATGCGCGCCTCGAACTCCGCCGTCCGGTCGCCGGCGAACACGAGGTGCGTGTGGCTGTCGACCCAGCCCGGCAGGCCGGCACGGTGGCCGGCGTCGTACGCCTCGTCAGCCGCGGGTGCGTGTGCGGCCGGACCGATCCAGCTGATGCGTTCCCCCTCGAGGACGACGGCGGCGTCCCGGAGGACCGCGCCGTCGGTGTCCTGCGTCATGAGTTCGCCGATGTTCGTGATCAGGACGGACATCAGCGCTCCCGGGGCTGCGTAGGGGGCGCGACCGGGCGGCCCGGCCCGTCCGTGGCGGCTGCGGCGTCGTCGAGGCGGGCGATCGCGGCGGCCAGCAGGGGCCCCGGAGCCCCGAGCGCCGTATGGACGCCGTCCCGGGCCACGAGGACCCCGCCGACGACGACGCCCGTGACGTCCTGCGCCGTCGCCGTGTACGCGAGCTGGTCCCGGTCGGACCCGGCGGTGCGCGCGCTGCGCGGATCGACGGCCATGAGGTCGGCGGCACGGCCAGGAGCGAAGCCCGCGCCGGGACGTCCCTGCGCCGCTGCCCCTCCGAGCGCCGCGATGCCGTGCAGCGACTCCGGATCGAAGTGGCCGCGCCGTCCGGTGCGCAGCCGCTCGCCGTGCTCGAGGGCCCGCATCTCCAGCCAGGGGTCGACGACGGCGTGCTGGTCGGTGCCGAGGGCGAGCCTGGCGCCCGCCTCCCGGAAGTCGCCGGCCGGTCCGATCCCGTCCGCGAGATCCGCCTCGGTGGTGGGGCACAGGACGATCACGGCCCCGGCGTCGGCGAGCACGGCGATGTCCTGCCCGCTCACGTGGGCGGCGTGCACGGCGGACAGGCGGCCGGTCACGAGCCCGTGCCGGTCGAGCAGCGCGGTCGGGGTGCGGCCCGTGGCCCGCAGGCACTCCTCGTTCTCCGCGGGCTGCTCGGACAGGTGGACGTGCAGGGGCAGGTCGGCCGGCAGGTGCCGCGCGACGACGGCGAGGTCCTGCTCGGGGACGGCGCGCACGGAATGGAGGGCGGCCCCCACCGCCACCCGGTGGGCCGGATACTGCGCGGCGACGGCGGCGCGCAGGGAGGCGAGGCGTTCGAGCCAGCGCTCGGCGGTCCCGTCGGAGAACCGGCGCTGCCCCTCCTCGGGAGGGAGCCCGAAGCCGCCCGCGAGGTAGCAGGTGTCGAGCAGCGTCAGCCGGATCCCGGCCCGGACGGCCGCGCGGGCGAGGGCCAGCTCCATGGCGTGCGCACCGTGCTCACCCGCAGCGTCGCCCTGCCCGTACGGGGTCCCGTCCGTCCGGTGGTGGACGTAGTGGAACTCGGCGACGCTCGTCCAGCCCGCCACCACCATCTCGGCGTACACGGCGGTCGCGAGCTCCTCGTAGAGCTCCGGGGTGAGGGCGTTCGCCGCGCGGTACATGGTCTCCCGCCACGTCCAGAACGTCCCGCCACGGTGGTGGGTGCGGCCGCGCAGGGCGCGGTGGAACGCGTGGGAGTGGGCGTTCGCGGCGCCGGGGAAGGCCACGCCGCGCAGCACCACGTCGCCGTCCCGTGCGGGGACGCCGGGCAGCACGTCCACCACCAGGCCGGCGTCGTCGACCTCGACCCGGACGGCGTCCGCCACTCCCCCGGCCCCCAGCCAGGCGTGCTCGCACCAGACGGCGCGCGCCGCGGAGGGCTGGGTCACAGCAGGTCCTCGAGGACGTCGGCGAGCGCGGTGGCGCCGGCGTCGGCGTCGTCGCGCTCGACGAACTCCTCGGGCGAGTGGCTGATGCCCGTGGGGTTGCGCACGAACAGCATGGCGGTCGGCGCGATCGTCCCCAGGATGCCGGCGTCATGGCCCGCCCCGGTCGGCAGCGTGGGTGCGCCCGGGAAGGAGCGGCCGAGCGCGAGACCGAGCGTGCGCTGCAGTGCCCCGTCGAAGTGGACCGTGCCGCTGCGCGACTCCTCGGTCAGGGTGGCGCGGCAGCCCTCGAAGGCGCAGATCTTCTGGGCCTGGCCGTGGATCCTCTCGATCAGTGATGCCGTGACGGCGTCCTCCTCGTGGCGGACGTCGAGCCAGAGGTCCACGCGGGAGGCGATGACGTTGGTACCGCCGGGTACGGGCTGCAGGCGTCCCACGGTAGCGCGGGCGCCGTCCTGCTCGGCTGCGGCCTTCCGGGCGGCGAGCACCACCTGGGCAGCGGCGATCATCGGGTCGGCACGGTCGGCCATGAGGGTGGTGCCGGCGTGGTTGCCCTGGCCGGTGATGGACAGGCGCCAGCGGCCGTGCCCCAGCATGGTGGACCCGATGGCGACGGCGGAGTCCAGGTCGATCAGCCCGCGCCCCTGCTCCACGTGCAGTTCCACGAAGTCGCCGATGTGCCGGATCGCCTCCTCGTCCCGGCCGAGGTGTGCCGGGTCGAGGCCCGCGGCACGGGAGGCGTCGGCGAACGTGGTGCCCTCGGCGTCCGTGAGGGTCCGGACGTGGTCCGGGTCCAAGGTCCCGGTGAGCAGGCGGGAGCCGAGGCAGGACACACCGAAGCGTGAGCCCTCCTCCTCCGGGAACACGGTGACCGCCAGGGAGCGGTTGGGCTGGATGCCGCGGCTGCGCAGCAGGTCGACGGCGACGAGCGCGGAGGCGACGCCGAGGGGACCGTCGAACGCTCCGCCGCCGGGCACGGAGTCGAGGTGGCTGCCGGTGACGAGGGCGCCGTCGCGGCTGTCCGTCGCGTCCCACCAGGCCCAGAGGATGCCGTTCCGGTCGGTCTCCACGGACAGTCCGCGCGCGGCGGCCTCGGCGGAGAACCACTCGCGCAGCGACTGCTCGGCGGGGGTGAACACACCGCGCGAGTAGCCGCCGCGGGCGGCGTCCCGGCCGACGTCGCTGATGGAGTCGAGCACTGAGGAGACGGTCTGCATGGGGTACCTTCCGACGGGTCGTGTACTCAGGATTCCATGGGGATGCGCACGCCGCGCTCGGCGGCGACCTCGCGGGCCCGCTCGTAGCCGGCGTCGACGTGCCGCATGACGCCCGTGCCCGGATCGTTCGTCAGGAGGCGTTCGAGCTTCTGCGCGGCGAGTTCGGTGCCGTCGGCCACCGAGACCTGCCCGGAGTGGATGGACCGGCCGATCCCGACGCCGCCACCGTGGTGGATGGAGACCCAGGTGGCGCCCGAGGAGGTGTTCAGCAGTGCGTTCAGGAGGGGCCAGTCGGCGACGGCGTCGGAGCCGTCCGCCATGGCCTCCGTCTCGCGGTAGGGCGAGGCGACGGAGCCGGAGTCCAGGTGGTCGCGGCCGATCACGATGGGCGCGGACACCTTGCCCTCCGCGACGAGCCGGTTGAAGAGGAGGCCCGCCTTCGCGCGGTCCCCGTAGCCGAGCCAGCAGATGCGCGCGGGCAGGCCTTCGAACTCCACGTGCTCCGCGGCGGCGTCGAGCCAGCGGTGCAGGTGGCCGTTGTCGGGGAACAGTTCCTTGAGGGCGGCGTCCGTGACGGCGATGTCCGCCGGATCGCCGGAGAGCGCCACCCAGCGGAACGGGCCGAGGCCCTCGCAGAAGAGCGGGCGGATGTACGCGGGGACGAACCCGGGGATGTCGAAGGCGCGCCCGTAGCCGCCTGTGCGGGCCTCGTCACGGATGGAGTTGCCGTAGTCGAAGACCTCCGCGCCAGCGTCGAGGAAGCCGACCATCGCCTCGACGTGCAGGGCCATCGACGCCTGCGCCTTCTTGGTGAAGCCCTCGGGGTCGGCGGTGGCCTCCCGGTCCCACTCATCGGGGGCGATGCCCTCGGGCAGGTAGCTGAGCGGGTCGTGGGCGGAGGTCTGGTCGGTGACGATGTCGACGTCGAGCCCGCGCCTCAGCAGCTCCGGGAAGACCGCCGCGGCGTTGCCGACCACGCCGACCGACAGGGGGCGCCTGTCGCGCCTGGCGGCGAGGACCTGCGCCACGGCGTCGTCCAGCGTCTCCGCGACGGTGTCCAGGTAGCGCTTCGCCACGCGGCGGCGCAGGCGCGCCTCGCTGACGTCGACGATCAGGACGGCGCCGCCGTTCAGGGTGACGGCGAGCGGCTGCGCGCCGCCCATCCCGCCGCAGCCCGCGGTGAGGGTCAGGGTGCCGGCGAGGGTGCCGCCGAACCGCTTGCGGGCGACCGCCGCGAAGGTCTCGAACGTGCCCTGGAGGATGCCCTGCGTGCCGATGTAGATCCAGGAGCCCGCCGTCATCTGCCCGTACATCATGAGGCCCTCGGCCTCGAGGCGGCGGAACTCGGGCCAGGTGGCCCAGTCTCCCACGAGGTTGGAGTTGGCGAGCAGCACCCGCGGCGCCCACGCATGGGTGCGGAACACGCCGACGGGCTTGCCGGACTGCACGAGGAGCGTCTCGTCGTCCTCGAGGGTCTCCAGGGTGCGGACGATCGCGTCGTACGCCTCCCAGCTGCGCGCCGCGCGGCCGGTGCCGCCGTAGACCACGAGGTCCTCGGGGCGCTCGGCCACCTCGGGGTCGAGATTGTTCATGAGCATGCGCAGCGGAGCCTCCGTCTGCCAGCTCTTCGCCGTGAGACGGGTGCCGCGGGCGGCGCGGATGGAGCGGGAGGGGTCGTGGCGGGACGTCGGGGTGCCGGTCATGCTGGTTCTCCTCGGGTGGTGTCGACGGCGGATTCCTCCGCCCGGGTCATGAGCGCCGCCGCCTCCTGCGCGACGAGCACCCCGATGCGGCGGGCCCCGGCGTCGGTGATGCGGTAGCTGGGGACGACGACGCTGAGTGCCGCTGCGGGCCGGCCCCCGGGCGTGACGGGCGCGGCGACAGCGGTGACGTCGGCCTCGATGCCGTCGCGCACGACGACGAACCCGCCGGGCGGCGGTCCGCCCGTGAGGACCGCGCCCACGGCGGTGCCCTCCAGCGGGATGCTGCGGCCCACCCAGCTGGCGTGGCGGACCGAGTGGGTGCCCTCGCGCATCGCGAGGTAGACGCCCTCGCCGTCGTGCGAGGGGACGCTCAGGTACGCCGACTCCCCCGTCTGCCGCACGAGCCGTTCGAGGGCGGGCTCGGCGAGGGAGACGAGCGATTCGTGGCCGAGGGCCTGCGCACCGAGCTGCACCACGCGGAGCCCCGGCCGGTACGCGCCGACGGGGTCGCGCCGCACGAAGCCGGTGCCCTCGAGCGTGCGCAGCAGGCGCAGCGCCGTCGACGCCGACAGCCCGGCCTCCCGTGCGGCGTCCGCGAGGCTGAGGGACCCGGCGTCGCAGACCGCGCCGAGGAGGACGAGTGCGCGCTCCACGGTGCGGGTCGAGGATTCCGCCATATCTGCCTCCTTGCGCTAATACCCGCTGTAGCTTTCACTTATTGAAACGTCCTTTCCACTCAATGGCAATAGCGGTCGCGACCGCAGGAAGCGAGGCGGACCGTGTCCCAGCCCCCCGTGATCGTCGGCACCGGCCCCCTGTCCCCCGCCGACGTCGTCGCCGTCACCCGTCACGACGCCCCCGTGGAGCTCGCCCCCGAGGCCCTGGCCGCGATGGCGGCCTCCCGCACGGTGGTGGAGTCGCTCGTCGACGACGGCACCCCGCACTACGGCGTCTCCACCGGTTTCGGCGCCCTGGCCACCCGGCACATCCCGCTCGACCAGCGCACGCAGCTCCAGCGCAGCCTCATCCGCAGCCACGCGGCGTCCTCCGGCGCCGAGGTGGACCGCGAGGTGGTGCGCGGCCTCATGCTCGGGCGACTCTCGACCCTGGCGACGGGCCGCACCGGCGTGCGTCCCCTCGTCGCCTCCACGTCCGCGGCGCTCCTCAATGCGGGCATCACCCCCGTGATCGGCGAGTACGGGTCGCTCGGCTGCTCGGGCGACCTCGCACCGCTGTCGCACGTGGCGCTCGCGCTCATGGGCGAGGGTGACGTCCGCGACGCCGGTGGGCAGCTCGTGCCGGCCGCCGAAGCCCTCGCCGCCGCCGGGATCACCCCCGTGGAACTCCGCGAGAAGGAGGGCCTGGCGCTCATCAACGGGACGGACGGCATGCTCGGCATGCTGATCCTCGCCGCCGCCGACCTCCGCAGGCTCCTGACGACGGCGGATCTCGCCGCGGCGATGAGCGTCGAGGGACTCCTCGGCACCGACGCCGTGTTCGCCGAGGACCTGCACGCCCTGCGGCCCCACCCCGGGCAGGTGGCCTCGGCCGCGAACATCCGGGCACTGCTCGCGGGATCCCCGCTCGTCGGCGAACAGCTGACGTCCGAGACCGGCCGGCACCGGTTCACGCGCGTGCAGGACGCCTACTCCCTGCGGTGCGCGCCCCAGGTGCACGGCGCAGCGCGCGGTACCCTCGCCCACGCCGAGGCGGTCGCCGCGGTGGAGCTGGGGTCCGCGATCGACAACCCGGTGATCACCCCGGACGGGCGCATCGAGTCGAACGGCAACTTCCACGGCGCCCCGGTGGGCTACGTGCTCGACTTCCTCGCGATCGCCGTCGCCGATGTCGCCTCCATGAGCGAACGCCGCACGGACCGCTTCCTCGACAAGGCCCGCAGCCACGGGCTCAATGCCTTCCTCGCCCACGACCCCGGCGTGGACTCCGGGCACATGATCGCGCAGTACACGCAGGCGGGCATCGTGTCCGAGCTCAAACGCCTCGCGAACCCTGCGTCCGTGGACTCCATCCCCTCCTCCGCGATGCAGGAGGACCACGTGTCCATGGGCTGGGCCGCCGGTCTCAAGCTGCGCCGCGCCGTCGACGGCCTCACCCGGGTGCTCGCCATCGAGATCCTCACCGCCGCGAGGGGCCTCGACATGCGCGACGGCGGCGCCGCGACCGGTTACCGCAGCTCCGCCCCGATCACGGCCGTCCGGCAGCGCCTGCGCCGGGACGTCGCGGGCCCGGGCACGGACCGCTACCTCGCCCCCGAGATCGAGGCCGCCCGCCTCCTCGTGGACGACGGCTCGCTCCTCGCCGCGGCGCTGGGGGCGCTCCCAGCGACGCTCCAGTGAACGTTGTTAGGGTTGCCTCATCCCCTGCAGAAAGAAGCGCCCCCGTGTCGTCCCCCCTGACCTCGCCCCTGCCGACTCCCGCCGCCGGACCGTCCCGCAAGCCGCCGCGTCCGCAGGCGGTCCTCACCGTGCTCGAGAAGCAGTGGCTCAGCCCGCACCTCGTGCGCGTGGTGGCGGGCGGACCGGGCTTCGCGGACCTGCAGGACTGCGACGCGACGGACCGCTACGCCAAGCTGCTCTTCGCGAAGCCGCACCTCGGCCTGGTGCCGCCCTACGACCTCGCGGCCCTGAAGGACGAACTCCCGGCCGGCGACCGGCCCGTGAAGCGCACCTACACGATCCGCTGGCTCGACGCCGCGTCCCGCCGGCTCGCCATCGACTTCGTGGTGCACGGCGACGCCGGGATCGCCGGACCGTGGGCCGCGGCCGCCGCGCCCGGGGATCTCCTCGTGCTGATGGGCCCCTCCGGCAAGTGGTCACCCGACCAGGACGCCGACTGGCACCTCTTCGTCGGTGACGACTCGGCCCTGCCCGCCATCGCCGCGGGTCTCGAGGCGCTGCACCCCGCCGCCGTCGGGCACGCGTACCTCGAGGTGGACAGCGTCGCCGAGATCATCCCGCTCGCCGCGCCCGCAGGCCTGGAGCTGCACTGGCTGCTGCGCGACGGACAGGCGGCGGGGACGACGACGCTGCTCGCCGACGCCGTCGCGGCCGGCCCGTGGCCCGAGGGGCGCGTCGACGCGTTCGTGCACGGCGAGCGGGGGGCCATGAAGGCGCTGCGCGACGTCCTGTTCAAGGACAGGGGGCTGGCGCGCGCGCAGGTCTCGCTCTCGGGCTACTGGGCGTACGGGCGCGAGGAGGACACGTTCCAGGCCGAGAAGCGGGAACCGATCGGCAAGATCCTCGACGACTAGGGGCGGCCGCCCGCGGCTCAGGTGCTCCCGTTCGCGGGGACCGCTCGCGGGCGCCGCTTCGGCAGGCGGTCGGTCAGTTCCATGGCCGGTTCGGCGAGGCGTGCCAGCACCGGTCCGAGGACGGCCATGAGCAGGACGTAGGTGGTGGCCAGGGCGGCCAGCTCCGGGAGCACGGCCCCGGAGGTCACCGCGAGCCCCGCGATGACGATCGAGAACTCGCCGCGCGCCACGAGCGCCGTGCCGGCACGCGCCCGCCCCATCCGCCCGATGCCCTGCCGGCCGGCGGCCCACCAGCCGGTCGCGATCTTCGTGACGGAGGTCGCCAGGGCCAGGAGCAGCGCGACGCCGAGCACGGGCGGGATGGACGAGGGATCGGTACTGAGCCCGAACACGACGAAGAAGATGGCCGCGAAGAGGTCCCGCAGGGGTTCGAGGATCCGCGCGGCGTTCTCCGCCGTCGCCCCCGAGATCGCGATGCCGAGCAGGAACGCGCCCACGGCCGCCGAGACCTGCAGGGCGGACGCGAGACCCGCGACCAGCAGGGCCGCGCCGATGAGCGTCAGGAGGAACACCTCGCGGTCGGAGCTGTCCACGATGGCGGAGACCACGTTGCCCCAGCGCAGGGCGACGATCAGCACGAGCGTGACCACGAGCAGGGAGATCCCGACGGTGCCGAGCCCGCCGGCGAAGCTGAGCCCGGCGAGGACCGCGGTGAGCACCGGGAGGTAGACGGCCATGGCGAGGTCCTCGAAGACGAGGATCGCGAGCACCGTGGGCGTCTCCCGGTTGCCGAGCCGGCCGAGATCGCCGATGACCTTCGCGGCGATCCCCGACGAGGAGATGTAGGTGACGCCGCCCATGACGAGGGCGGCGACCGGACCCCAGCCGAGGATCACGGCGACGAGCGCGCCGGGGGTGAAGTTGAGGACGAAGTCCACGATCCCGGCGAGCCAGGACTGGCGGAGGCCGGTGACGAGTTCCTTCGCCGTGTACTCGAGGCCGAGCAGGAGCAGCAGCAGGACGACGCCGATCTCGCTGGCGACCTCGCTGAACTCCAGGACGCCTTCGAGTTCGATGAACCCGCCCTGCCCGAAGAACAGGCCCCCGATGAGGTAGAGCGGGATCGGCGAGAGCCCGATCCGGCCGGCGAGCCGCCCGAGGATCCCGAGGAAGAGGAGGATGGCGCCGAGTTCGATCAGGGTCAGGGCCGTGGTGTGCACAGGCGGCTCAGCCGTTGCGCAGGATGTCCGCCGCGGCGTCGAGGCCCTCGGAGGTGCCCACCACCACCAGCAGGTCGCCGGCGGTGAGGGTGAAATCGGGTGTCGGCGAGGCCTGCACCTGGCCCGAGCGGAGGACCGCGACGAGCGAGGCGCCGGAGCGCGAGCGCATGCGCGTGTCCGCGAGGGGCCGCCCGTCGAAGGGCGAACCGCGCTCGATGAGGAACTGCCGCGTGGAGACGCCCGGCAGGTCGCGGTGCTCCTCCGTCAGCTGCGCCACGAGCTGCCGCGAACCGAGCAGGTTGCCGATCGTCGCGGCCTCGTCGGGGGTGAGCGGGATGGAGGCGACGCAGGCGTCCGGGTCGCTCGCCTTCGAGATGATGAGGTCGAGGTCGCCGTCGCGCTGTGCGACGATGCCCACCCTGCGGCCGGAGCCCGTGACGATCTCCCGCCGCACCCCGATGCCGGGCAGGCGTGTTTCGATGACGTTCATGCGCCCATCCTAGACCCGCCGCGGCTACTGGCCGCTGCGTCCGGCGGCCGTGGAGCTCCCGTTCGCTGAGGGCGTCGAGGAAGCCCCGGCGTCGAACAGATCGGGCTCGAGATAGATGGCCGTGGCGATGGGGACGGCGGCCCGGATGCGCTGTTCGGCGCCGTTGATGTCGGCGGCGATGCGGGCGCCGCTCTCCCGGCTGCCGACCGAGATCTTCGCGGCGACTAGCAGTTCGTCGGGGCCGAGGTGCAGGGTCTTGAGGTGGATGATCCGGGTGGAACCGTCACCGGCGATGGCCGCCTCGATCTTCGCGACGTCCGCCGCGGAGGCGGATTCGCCGAGCAGCAGGCTCTTGGTCTCGACGGCGAGGACGGCGGCGATGGCCACGAGCAGCAGGCCGATCATCGCGGTGCCCGCCGCGTCCCAGAGGCCGTTGTCCGTGAGCAGGGTCATGGAGACGCCGAACAGCGCGAACATCAGGCCGATGAGGGCACCGAAGTCCTCGAGGAGGATCACGGGCAGCTCGGGCGACTTGGCGGTACGGACGAAGCGCACCCAGCCCATGCCGCCGCGCACCTGGTTGGACTCCCTGATGGCCGTGCGGAACGAGAAGGACTCGGCGATGATCGCGCCGATCAGGACCGCGAGCGGGACCCACCAGAACGCGCCCTCGATCGGGTGCGGGTCCTGGTACTTGTGGTACGCCTCGTACAGCGCGAACAGGCCGCCGACGCTGAACAGGACGATCGACACGATGAAGGCGTAGATGTAGCGCTCGCGTCCGTAGCCGAAGGGGTGCTCGGCACTCGCACGGCGTCTGGACCGTTTGCCGCCGACCAGCAGGAGGACCTGGTTGCCCGAGTCCGCCACGGAGTGGATGCCCTCGGCGAGCATCGACGACGAGCGCGTGAGCGCGAAGGCCACGAATTTGAGCGCGGCGATGGTGAGGTTCGCGGCGAGGGCAGCGATGATCGCCCTGTTGCCTCCGTGTGCCGACATGATGCTTCCCGTTCCGTGTGACCGCCGCGGGGGCGGGTGTTCCGACGATGACCGGGCCCGCCGCCGGCACGAACCGGGGCTGCCTCCTGCCCCTACTCTACGGAGACATCGCAGGTCGCGGCCGGGTGGCGCCGCGCGGGGACGCCGGTTGCGCATGGGCCCGGGCGCTGCTGCGGCACCCGGTCAGGCGGGCCGGAGTGCTGCTGCGGCCGCCGCGATGCCGCCCGGATCGGCACCGAGGTCGGCCGGGTCGGCGCCCGTGAGCAGGACGGTCGCCAGTTCGGCGATCCCCGACGACGTCTGGAACCCGTAGCCTCCCTGCCCGGCGAGCCAGAAGAAACCCGGGTGCCCCGGATCGAAGCCGACCACGGGCAGGCCCGACGCCCGCTGGGTGCGCAGGCCGGTCCAGGCCCGCGTGACACCGGTGATGCCCAGGTCGGCGACCGTCGCGAGGTGCTCCACGAGGCGCTCGACGTCCCCGGGGTGGGGTTGGGCGTCACCCGGCTCGGCGGGCTCGGCCTCGCACGGCGAGATGAGCACGCCCTCGGCGTCGGGCCGGTAGTAGAACGACTCGTCCGCGGCCGCGACCATGGGCGTCCCGACGGGCGGAGCGTGGGTGGCGGTGCCGATCGCCGCGGTCCGCCGGAGTGGGACGAGGCCCTGCGGCGCGACGCCGCACACGTCCGCGACCCCGTCGGCCCAGGCTCCGGCCGCGTCGACGACGACCTCCGCGGTGATGGGCCGGTAGCCCGCCCGGACACTCCACCCGGCGCCGTCGTAGCGGGCCGAGGTCACCTCGGCACCCGTCAGGATGATCACGCCGTCGTCGCTCGCGCGGCGACGGTGGTACTCGAGGAGGAGGTCCGTGTCGGTGCCGACACAGTCCGTGTCGAGGGCTGCTGCACCGAAGGCCTCGGGGCGCAGCTGCGGGCACAGCTCGAGGGCCTCGGCGTGGGACACGGGGCGCATCGAGTCGCTCGCCCCCGCGGCGACGTCGGCCTCGGAGCCGATGAGCAGGAAGGACCGCGGCACGGTCAGTGACAGGCCGGTGGAGGACTGGACGCCGGAGAGGAGGTCGAGGGTTCGGCGGGTGAGGTCCCGCACCGGTGCGGGACCGTAGCTCGGGATGAGCTGCCGGGCCGAGCGCGACGACGTGTGGTACCCGAGCGTGCCCTCCGCCTCGACGAGGACCACGCTCGAGAACGGAGCGAGGGTGGACGCGAGGGAGAGGCCGGCGATCCCGCCGCCGATGATCAGGACGTCGCACTCGAGGGGGCTCATCCCGTCATCCTAGGATGGCGCTCCCCCATCCGGGGCGTCCGGTGTGCTCTCCCCGTCGATCGGGCGGACCCCGAGCCCGGGGAATACCGTCCGGGCACTGACGGTTCCCGCTAGTCGTGAAAGCAATCGTCTATTCCTCCACCGGTCCCTCCTCCGTTCTCTCTCTCGTCGACCGCGACGTCGCGACGCCCGGTCCGGGCGAAGTGCGAGTCCGCATCGTCAACTCCGGCGTGAATCCCACGGATTGGAAGGCCCGCGCCGACGGCGACCTCCCGTTCCCCGAGGTGGTCCCCAACCAGGACGGCGCCGGAGTCGTCGACGCGGTCGGGGAGGGCGTCACCGAGCCGCAGGTAGGCGACCGGGTATGGATCTACCTGGCTGCTCACGGCCGCCCGACGGGGACCGCCCAGGAGTTCACCGTGATTCCCGCCGAACGGGCTGTCCGCCTGCCGGACGGCGTCGATCTCGAGGTGGCAGCCAGCCTGGGTGTACCGGCGATGACGGCGCACCGCGCCCTGACCGTCCACGAGCAGGGGCCGTCGCGACTCGCTCCCGGCGCCCTCGAGGGACGCACAGTCCTCGTCCAGGGCGGCGCCGGAGCCGTAGGCCACGCAGCGATTCAACTCGCCGTCTGGGCAGGCGCAACCGTCATCGCAACGGTCAGCAGCGACGCGAAGGCCGAGCTCGGTCGCGCCGCGGGGGCCCACCACGTTCTCCGCTACCCCGACGATTCCCTCGCCCAACGCATCCGCGAGGTCGCTCCAGGCGGCGTCGACCATGTCGTGGAGGTGTCCCCCGGGCAAAACGCCGCGCTCGACGTCGAGGTGATCGCCAACCATGGCTCCATCGCGTACTACGCGAACAACAATGGTGACGACTTCACCGCCCCCGTGATCGCGAGTTTCGCGAAGAACGTCCGCTGGCAGGGCCTGCTGCTCTACACGGTGGGTCAGGATGCGCTCGTCGCTGCGGCGGAGGACATCACGGCGGCGCTGAGCAGCGGGGTATTGCCTGTCGGGAAGGCTGCCGGACTCCCCCTCTCCTGGTTTCCGCTCGAGGAGACCGGCGCCGCTCACGACGCCGTCGAGAACGGTGTGACCGGCAAGGTCATCATTCGCGTCTCCGACGAGAACTCCTGAGCGATCGACCCTTCCCGGTCAGGAGAGGAATCGTATGACGCTCGACGACTGCCCCTGCGGAACCGCTCTGCCGTATGGGGAATGCTGCGGGCCGCTCCACCGGGGAGGGGCAGCGTCGACGGCGTTGGCACTGATGCGCTCACGGTTCTCGGCGTTCGCTCTCGGGCTCGAGAGGTACCTGCTCGATTCGTGGGACCCATCGACACGTCCGGATACCGTCGATCTCGACGGGGACGTCGAGTGGCGGCGCCTGCAGATCGTCGACACGGCCCTCGGCGGCGACCGCGACGACGCCGGCGTGGTGGAGTACCGGGCGTCGTTCCGGAGGGCC
This sequence comes from Arthrobacter sp. Soc17.1.1.1, assembly GCF_036867195.1. Taxonomy (NCBI): domain Bacteria; kingdom Bacillati; phylum Actinomycetota; class Actinomycetes; order Micrococcales; family Micrococcaceae; genus Arthrobacter; species Arthrobacter sp. Soc17.1.1.1. The sequence continues at coordinate 1,205,672 of NZ_JBAJII010000001.1, read as the reverse complement.
GGGCGGTCGGGGCTGCTGCAGGAGCGCAGCCGATTCGTCCGGGTGGAAGGGCGCTGGATGTATGTCGACGGGGACGTGCTCCCCTAGGACCTGCAGGAACCCGCGAGGTGGTACCGGATTACGCGCCACCCACGTGCGCGCCCGGCGCGCCGGCGTCGGACGCCTGCCCGCCATCCGCTCCCGGACTGCCCGCGTCCACCTCGGCACGCGCGGCGACGAACGCCTGCACGCACGCCTCGATGTCCTCCCCGGTGTGCGCTGCGGAGAGCTGCACGCGGATGCGGGCGGCGCCCTTCGGCACCACGGGGTAGCTGAACGCGGTGACGAAGACGCCGTGCGCGAGCATGGCGTCGGCGGTGCGGGCGGCGAGCACGGCATCACCGAACATCACCGGGATGATCGCGTGCTCGCCCTCGAGGAGGTCGAACCCCTCCTCGGTCATGCGGCGGCGGAAGAGGGCCGCGTTGCGGGTGAGGGTCTCCCGGAGCTCCCCGCTGTTCTGCACGAGGTCCAGTGCCGTCAGTGTCGCGGCGACGATGGAGGGCGCGAGGGAGTTGGAGAACAGGTACGGGCGGGCCCGCTGCCGCAGCAGGGCGACGATCTCGGCGCGGGCGGCGACGTACCCGCCGGACGCCCCGCCGAGCGCCTTGCCGAAGGTCCCCGTGAAGATGTCCACCCGGCTCGCGACCCCCGCGTGCTCCGGGGTCCCGGCGCCGGTCGCGCCCATGAAGCCGACGGCGTGGGAGTCGTCCACCATGACCATCGCGTCGTACCGCTCGGCGAGGTCGCAGATGGCCTCGAGCGGTGCGAGGTAGCCGTCCATGGAGAAGACGCCGTCCGTGACGATCAGGCGGCGCCGGGCCCCCGAGGCGTCCTGCAGCTTCGCCTCGAGGTCCGCCATGTCCCGGTTCGCGTAGCGGAAGCGCTGGGCCTTGGACAGGCGGATGCCGTCGATGATCGACGCGTGGTTCAGCGCATCCGAGATCACGGCGTCCTCCGCGCCGAGCAGGGATTCGAAGACCCCGCCGTTCGCGTCGAAGCAGGAGGAGAAGAGGATGGTGTCCTCGGTGCCGAGGAACTGCGAGACGCGCCGCTCGAGGTCGAGATGGAGGTCCTGGGTGCCGCAGATGAAGCGCACCGAGGCCATGCCGAACCCGCGCTCGTCGAGGGCGGTCTTGGCCGAGGCGATGATGTCCGGGTGGTCGGCGAGGCCGAGGTAGTTGTTGGCGCAGAAGTTGAGGACGTCGGCGTCCCCGGCGTCGAGCGCTCCGGCCGTGATGTGGCTGGACTGCGGCGAGGAGATGCGCCGTTCGTGCTTGAAGAGGCCGGCGCTGCGGATGTCGTCGAGTTCACCGGCGAGCTGGTCGCGGACTGCTGAGTACATGGTGTTCCTGCTTCCTAGAAGGTGGTCCAGTCGAGGACCACTTTGCCGCTGGCGCCGTCGCGCGCTGTTGTGAAGCCCTGCTGCCACTGGCTCGCCGGCAGGCAGTCGGTGACCACGGACGCGACCGCCTCGCGCAGCGTCCCGTTGGACTGCAGCATGGCGCTCATCGCGTACCAGGTCTCGAACATCTCCCGTCCGTAGATGCCCTTGAGGGTGAGCATATGCGTCACCACCTTGCCCCAGTCGATGGAGATGGGGCCGGACGGCAGACCGAGCATGGCGATCTTCCCGCCGTGGTTCATGTTGTCGATCATCTCGGGCAGGGCGGTCGCGTGGCCGGACATCTCCATCCCGATGTCGAAGCCCTCCTTCATGCCGAGCTCGCGCTGGGCGTCGGCGACGCGCATGCGGCTGACGTCGACGGCGATGTCCGCGCCCACGCCGCGGGCGAGCTCGAGGCGCGGGGCGGAGACGTCGGTGATCGCGATCTTCCGGGCCCCGGCGTGGCGGGCGACGGCGACGGCCATGAGCCCGATGGGGCCGGCCCCGGTGATGAGGACGTCCTCGCCGACGAGAGGGAAGCTGAGCGCGGTGTGGACGGCGTTGCCGAAGGGGTCGAAGACGGCGCCGAGCTCGGGGGTGATGGTCGCGTCGTGCACCCAGACGTTGGTCTCGGGGACGACGACGAACTCGGCGAACGCGCCGTCGCGCTGCACGCCGACGCTCGAGGTGTGGATGCACATCTGGCGGCGGCCGGCCCGGCAGTTGCGGCAGATCCCGCAGACGATGTGCCCCTCGCCGGAGACGCGGTCGCCGATGCGGATGTCGCGGACGCCGTCCCCGAGGGCCACGACCTCGCCGTAGAACTCGTGGCCGGGGATGAGAGGGGCCGAGATCATGCCCTGCGCCCAGGCGTCCCAGCTCTCGATGTGGAGGTCCGTCCCGCAGATGCCGGTGGTGATGACCCGGATCTTGACCTCGCCCCACCCCGCGTCGGGTTCGGGCCGGTCCACGAGTTCGAAGCCGGGATGAGCCCCGGATTTGTACAGCGCCTTCACTGAACGATTCCTTCCAGGCCGCCCGGTCCTCCAGCGGGGTGGGCTGGGCCTGGCGGTTCGAGTGCAGGGCGGGATATTGCCCGGGGCAACACTACCAGCGGCCGCCGGCGTGGGGCCCGTCGGGCGGCCGGGCGCGAGACGGCGCCGGTCAGTCCTCCAGCACCGCTCCGAGGACCCCGACGCCGAGTGCGTGGAGGGCGGGGGCATCGTCCGACGCCGCCGCGAGGGCGCTGCCCAGGCTCACCGCCCAGCCTCGCGCGCGGGCCCAGGTCGCGGCGTCGGTGGGGCGCAGCGCCTCGAGTGCCGTGCGGAACGTGGCGCGGCCGGCGGCGTCGAAGTGCAGCCAGGCGGCGGCGAGGTCCGTCGCCGGGTCCCCGGCGCACAGGTCGCCGAAGTCCACGACGCCGGCCAGCGCGCCGTCCGGGGCGAGGACCACGTTGGCCGGGTGCAGGTCGCCGTGCAGCCACAGCGGCGCGTCGGACCAGACCGGTGCCGCGAGGGACTCCTCCCAGACCTCCAGCAGCGGCGCGGCGGATCCGCCGGGGGCCGCCGGCAGCGACGCGAGCCGCGCCCGGACGGCGTCGTCACGCGCCGCCAGCGGACCGCCGCGGCCCACGGGACTCACGGGGGCGTCCGGCGGGGCTGGACGCTGGAACGCGGCGAGGAACCGTGCAAGCGGGACGGCCGTCGAGGAGCGCCCGGACCGCGGGACGGTCAGGCCGCCGACCCCGTGGATCCATCGGGACACGGACCAGTGCCACGGGTAGCCGCAGCCCGGCACGCCGGCCCGCACGGGCGCCGACGTCGGCACGGACAGGGACGCCGCGAGGCCCGGGAGCCACTGCTGCTCGGCGACCATCAGGGCGTCGGCGACGGCGCGCCGCGGCAGCCGCACCACGAGGTGCCCGCCCAGCCGGAAGAGCGTGTTGTCCCATCCGCCGCCGACGGCCCGGACGGGCAGGTGCGCGAGATCGGGCATCTGCGCAGCGAGCAGCGCGGCGACGAGCGGAGCCTCGATGTCGAACTCCGCCGCCGGCATCATCGCCATCCGAACCCCCTGTTGACCCGCGCTACCCCTCGACGCCGAGGCGCTGCAGGATGAGCTCGCGGACACGGCCCGCGTCGGCCTGCCCGCGGGTCGCCTTCATGACGCCGCCCACGATCGCCCCGACGGCCTGGATCTTGCCGCCGCGGATCTTCTCGGCGACGTCCGGCTGGGCCGCGAGGGCGCCGTCGATCGCCTCGAGGAGGGGTCCGTCGTCGGACACGACCGCCAGGCCGCGCTGCTCCACGACCTCCGCGGGCGTGCCCTCACCGGCGAGGACGCCGTCGAGCACGTCGCGTGAGAGCTTGTCGTTGATCTTGCCGGACTCGATGAGCGCGTTGAGCTCCACGATCAGCTCGGGCGTGACGCCGAGCTCCGCGGGCTCCACGTCGGCGAGCTTCGCGCGGCGGGAGATCTCGCCCATCCACCACTTGCGGGCGACGGCGGCACTCACACCGGCGGCGATCGTGTCCTCGATGGAGGACATGACGCCGGCGTTGACGACGTCGCGGAACTCGGCGTCGGAGTACCCCCAGTCGGCCTGGAGGCGCTTGCGGCGCTCGGCGGGCGGCTCGGGCAGCTCGGCACGGAGCTTCTCGATCCAGGCCTCGTTCGTCACGACAGGAACGAGGTCCGGCTCGGGGAAGTAGCGGTAGTCGTCGGCGTCGGACTTGGGGCGCCCGGACGTCGTCGAGCGCGTGTCCTCGTGCCAGTGGCGCGTCTCCTGGATGATGGGCGTGCCGGAGTCGAGGACGGCGGCGTGGCGCTGGATCTCGTAGCGGACGGCGTGCTCGACCGAGCGCAGGGAGTTCACGTTCTTGGTCTCTGTGCGGGTGCCGAACTTCTCCTGGCCGTGCGGGCGGAGGGAGACGTTCGCGTCGCAGCGCACGTTGCCGCGCTCCATGCGGGCGTCGGAGACGCCGAGGTTCTTGACGATCTCGCGGATCGCGGCGACGTAGGCCTTGGCCAGTTCGGGGGCCCGGGAACCGGCGCCCTCGATGGGCTTGGTCACGATCTCGATCAGGGGGACGCCCGCGCGGTTGTAGTCCACGAGGGAGAACTCGGCGCCCTGGATGCGGCCCGTGGAGCCTCCCATGTGCGTGAGCTTGCCGGCGTCCTCCTCCATGTGGGCGCGCTCGATCTCGACGCGGAACACGGTGCCGTCGGCGAGCTCGATGTCGATGTGCCCGTCGTACGCGATCGGGTCCTCGAACTGGGAGGTCTGGAAGTTCTTCGGGGTGTCCGGGTAGAAGTAGTTCTTCCGCGCGAAGTAGCACTTCTCGGCGATCCTGCAGTTCAGCGCGAGGCCGATCTTGATCGCGGACTCCACGGCCACACCGTTGACGACCGGCAGCACGCCGGGCAGGCCGAGGTCCACGGGCGTGACATTGGTGTTGGGCACGTCCCCGAACGCGTTGGGCGCGGAGGAGAACATCTTGGTCCTCGTGTTGAGCTCCACGTGGACCTCGAACCCGAGGACGGGATCGTACTTCTCCATCGCCTCGTCGAAGGTCAGGATCTCATCGGTTACTGCGGTCATTACTTCCCACCTGCACTCTGTGTGATCTCCGGGGCCTGGGCCAGCAGGGGCCCGCCCCAGCCGGCTTCGAGCAGTGATTCGAGGACGGCGCCCACGCGGTACAGGCGTGCGTCCTGGCGGGCGGGGGCGAGGAGCTGGATGCCGACCGGCAGTCCGTCCTCGTCCGCGAGGCCGCCGGGCAGCGACAGACCGGGGACGCCGGCCAGGTTCGCCGGGATGGTGGCGACGTCGTTGAGGTACATCGCCAGCGGGTCGTCGAGCTTCTCCCCCAGCCTGAACGCCGTGGTCGGGGCGGTCGGCGAGACGAGCACGTCGGCCTGCTCGAACGCGGCGGCGAAGTCGCGCTGGATGAGCGTGCGGACCTTCTGCGCCGAGCCGTAGTACGCGTCGTAGTACCCGGCGCTCAGGGCGTAGGTGCCGAGGATGATGCGCCGCTTGACCTCGTCGCCGAACCCGGCGGCACGCGTGGCGCCCATGACGCGCTCGATCGTCGGGGTGCCCTCGGGCACCACACGCAGGCCGAAGCGCACGCCGTCGTACTTGGCGAGGTTGCTGGACGCCTCCGACGGCATGATCAGGTAGTAGGCGCCGAGCGCGTACCGGAAGTTCGGGCAGGAGACCTCGACGATCTCCGCGCCCGCCGAGCGCAGCAGCTCGAGCGACTCGGAGAAGCGCGTGAGGACGCCGGCCTGGTAGCCCTCGCCCTGCAGTTCCTTGATGACGCCGATCCGCATGCCCTCGACCTGGCCGAGGCGCGCGGCCTCGACGAGCGCGCCGACGGGGTCGGTCAGCGACGTCGAGTCGTGCGGGTCGTGCCCGCCGATGACCTCGTGCAGCAGGGCGCTGTCGAGGACGGTGCGGGAGACGGGGCCGATCTGGTCGAGCGAGGACGCCATCGCGATCGCGCCGTAGCGGGACACACCGCCGTAGGTGGGCTTCACGCCGACGGTCCCGGTGACGGCGCCGGGCTGGCGGATGGAGCCGCCGGTGTCGGTGCCGAGGGCCAGGGGCGCCTCGAAGGCGGCGACGGCCGCGGCGGACCCGCCGCCGGAACCGCCGGGGATGCGGTCGAGGTCCCAGGGGTTGCGGGTGGGACCGAACGCGGAGTGCTCGGTGGAGGAGCCCATGGCGAACTCGTCGAGGTTGGTCTTGCCGAGGATCGGCATCCTCGCGGCGCGGAGCCTGCGGACCACGGTGGCGTCGTAGGGGCTCTGCCAGCCCTCGAGGATCTTCGAGCCGGCCGTGGTGGGCTGGCCCTTGGTGACGATGAGGTCCTTCACGGCGATGGGCACGCCGGCGAGCGGGTGCAGGGTGTCGCCGTCGGCTCGGGCCTTGTCGACCCCGGCGGCGACGAGCAGCGCCTCGTCCGTGTTGACGTGCAGGAACGCGTTGATGGCGCCGTCCACAGCGCCGATGCGGTCGAGGTGGGCCTGCGTCACCTCGACGGCGGAGACCTCCTTCGCCGCGAGCTTCTGCGCGAGGGTGTCGGCTGAGAGGTGGATGATCTCGGTCATGGGTTACTCCCCGTCCAGGATGGCCGGCACCTTGAAGCGGCCGTCGGCGTTGTCGGGCGCGCCGAGGAGGGCCTCGTCGTTGCTGAGCGTCTCGCCCACCACGTCGTCGCGGAACACGTTGCTCAGCGGGATGGGGTGACTGGTCGCGGGGACGTCGTCGCCCGCCACCTCGCTCACGGACTTGATGGAATCGACGATCACGGCGAGCTCGCCGGCCATGCGGTCGAGCTCGTCGTCGTTCATGTCGATGTGGGCGAGCCGCGCGAGGTGCGCGACGTCGTCCCGGTTGATCTCAGCCATGGATCTCCCAAGGAAGTCGGAGGTGGGTGTCTGCCTCCAGTCTAGTGGCGGCGTGGCGGGCGCCCGGCATCGGGCGGGCCCGACGCCGGCGGCTCCCGGCCGGTGCCTCGCGTCAGAGCGGAAGGCGGAAGACCCAGAGCAGGATGTCCTCGTTCGGGACCTCCCAGTCGCGCTCGGGGACGCGGACGAAGCCCATCGATTCGTAGAGGCGGTGCGCGCGGACCATGTCCGATCCGCTCGTCAGGCTGACGGCCTCGATGCCGGGCAGGCTGCGGGCGTGCTCGATGATGCGCTCCACCATGGCCCGGCCCACGCCGCCCCGCTGCACGGCCGGATCCACCGCGAGCATGCGGAACTCGAGCTCGCCCTCGACGGCGATGTCCGTGTACCGCTGGCCGGCGAAGGTCAGGGCGACCGATCCGACCACGGCGCCGTCGCGCTCCGCCACCCAGACCTCGGCGTGCTCGGCGCGGTGCTCGATGTCGGCCAGCACCGCCATGTAGGGGTGCGCCTCGTCGGCGAAGTAGCCGGCCTCGAGGTAGGCGCCGCGCGTGATGCGGCGGACGTCCTCGTAGTCCTCGGGCTGGACGGGCCGGATGATGGTGCGGGAGTCGGAGAGGGCGTTCGTGGTCACCGGCCTATTTTGCCACGCAGCGGCCCTGCCCGGGGGCGGGGAGGTCAGACGTCGGTGCCGCCCCGCCCACCGCGGAACAGGTTGCCGCGCAGGGCGTAGAGCTGCGCTCCCCCGAGCACGAACGCGATCAGGATGCAGAGTGCCGGCGGGAGCGACGTCGTATAGAGGAGCACGAAGCCGAGCGAGGCGGCGAAGACGGCGACCGCCACGACCACGAGCAGGCGCGCCGGGCCGGGGAGCAGTCGCGCGGGCCTGCGGGCGGGCCGGTCGGCGCCCGCTCCGGGGTTCCGGTCAGCTGCCACGGTGTCTCCTCCTCCGGCTGCTCCGGCTGCTCCGGGCCGCCCGGCGCCGGCCTCCGGCCTCCGCCCCATGATTGTCGCGCGCGGAGGGCCGGTTCGTCACCCGCTGCGACGGACCGGCCCGGATCGGCGCGCGGCCGGCGGAGGGCCCGGTACGGGGCCTTGTCAGTGGGAGGCCTTGTCAGTGGGGGGCCTTGTCAGTGGGAGGCCTTGTACGGTGTCGGCCCGGGGAGGCCCGCCTCCTCCCTGATGCGCCGCGAGGACCGTTCGATCGAGGCCAGTGCCGAGACCAGGTCGGCGGCCCTGACCTCGAACGGCATGGCGTGGATGGTCTCCCCCGGCACGGTCGCTGCGGCGGCGACCAGCTCGAGCTCCTCGGTGTCCTCCGGCGTGAGCCCCACCTCGGTGAGCGTGGTGGGGAGGCCGACCCGCGTGGTGAACTCCACGAAGTCCCGGATCTCGCTGGTCGGGGCGCCCTCGAGCACGAGCTGGGTCAGGGAGCCGATGTTCACCTTCTGGCCGTGCGCCAGCCCGTGGGTCTGCGGGGCGGCGGTCAGGCCGTTGTGGATGGCGTGCGCCGCCGCGAGGCCACCGGACTCGAAGCCGAGGCCGGAGAGCAGGGTGTTGGCCTCGATGACCTTCTCCAGGGCGGGCGTCACCAGCCGGTCGCGGACCGCGTCGAGGGCCGGCAGCGCGTTGTCCCACAGGACGTCCCAGCTCAGCCTCGCCAGGGCCGTGCCGGTGAGGGTCGGCAGTCCGCCCGCCATGGTCCGTGAACCCGACGCCGCCGTCGCCCGTGCCTCGAGCCAGGTCGCCAGCGCATCGCCCACCCCGGCGGCGAGGAAGGCCGCCGGGGCGTTGGCGATGATCTGGGAGTCGACGAGGACGAGGTCCGGGTTGCGCGGGAAGAAGCGGTACTCCTCGAACGCGCCCTCCTCGGTGTAGACGACGGCGAGGGCCGACGTCGGTGCGTCGGTCGACGCGACCGTGGGCACGGTGACCCACCGGATGCCCGCCAGGAAGCCGGAGGCCTTGACGGCGTCGATGGTGCTACCGCCGCCCACCGCGACCGCGACGTCGGCCTTCGTGCTCGCGATGACGCCGACGAGGCGGTCGATCTCCTTCGCCGACGGCATGCCGCCGAACGCCTCCCGGGTGACGGGGAGCCCCGCCGCCTTCAGGGACGTGGTCACGTCGTGTCCCACGAAACCCCACACGACGTCGTCGGCGACGATCAGCGGTGTGCTTCCGATGGGTGCGAGGTACTCCCCGAGCCGGGAGATGGCTCCCGGGCCCTGGGCGTACCGGCCCGGGCTGATGACCGAGCGGATGGGACTGGTGGCGTTCATGGGAACCTCCTGGACGTCGTTGTCGATGGTTGTGCCGATGGCTGATGTCGCCGGCTGATGTCGCCGGCTGGTCTCGCTGGCTGGGTCGCCGGTTCCGTCAGGGGACGAGGATGGCCCTGCCCCTCACCCTGCCCGCGTCGAGGTCGTCGATGGCCTGCTGGAAGTCGTCGAGCGCGTACTTCTGCGTGTGCAGGGTGACGGCGCCGCGGGCGGCGAGCGCCATGAGGTCCTGCAGGTCGTTGTAGGAGCCCACGAGGTTGCCGATGATGTTGATCTCGGCCGAGACGATGTCGATCGTCGGCACGTCGATGTTCTCGCCGTAGCCGACCACGTAGTAGTCCCCCGCCCGGCGCAGCATCGCGATCCCCTGCGCGGTGGCGCCGCCCTCGCCCACGAAGTCCACGAGCGCCTCCGCGCCCTTCCCGTCGGTGAGGGCGAGGACCTGCTCCACCTGCGTGCCGTCCGCGAGGACGCCCACGTGCGCCCCGATGTCCCGGGCCAGGTCGAGGGCCGCCTCGTTGCGGTCGACGACGACGAGCCGGGCAGGGGTGAGCGCCCTCAGGACCTGGATACCGATGTGCCCGAGCCCGCCGGCCCCGATGACCACGCAGGTGTCGCGTGCCGTCAGCCGCTTCGCGGCCTTCGCGGCGGCGTGGTAGGCGGTGAGGCCGGCGTCCGCGAGCGCGGCGACGTCGGCCGGTTCCAGCGAGTCGTCGATCCGGACGACGGACCGCGCCGTGGTGAGGAGGTACTCGGCATAGCCCCCGTTGGTGTCGATGCCGGGGAATTGGCTCTCCTCGCAGTGCACGTCGTCGCCCGACCGGCAGGCACGGCAGAGGCCGCACGTGATGAGGGGGTGGAGGATGACCTTGTCACCCGGGGCGACGCTCGTGACGGCGCCGCCGACGGCGTGCACCCAGCCGGCATTCTCGTGGCCGATCGTGTAGGGCAGGTGGACCTGGGACTTCTCCGCCCACTGCCCCTCGAGAATGTGGAGATCGGTGCGGCACACCCCGGCGCCGCCGATCCGGACGACGACGTCGAACGGGCCGGTGGCGCTCGGCATCGGCACCTCGGCCATCTTGAGGGCCTCGTGGTAGCCGACCACCTGGACGGCGCGCATCGTGCTCATGAGTGGGGTCCCTTCACTGTGAGGTTCAGTAGTCCGTGCTGGTCCGCGGGTTCCGAGCCCTCGGGCCGGAAGGCCTGGTCCGTGCCGGAGCCTTCGTAGCGGGTGCGGAGGAGTCCGCGGCAGAAGTGCGCGTTGCCGTCGATCGAGATGCGCGTCGAACGGGCTCGCCGCAGGGCCAGGGGGACGGCCTCCTCGGGGTACGTGCGGCCCTCGGCGTCGACCAGGACGGGCGCGCCGTCGTCCCCGGGGAGCCCGAGCGCGGACCGGCGTCGCAGCAGCGCGTCCTTCTCGCGACCGGCCGGGAGGTCGCCGAGACGGACGCGGCCGAGCTCTTCCTCGGGAAGATCCCGGTCGGCGCGCAGCAGGCCCGTGAGGCACCGCTCCATGGCGGCGGTGTGGGCCTTGCGGCGGAACGTGCCCCGCAGCTCGTCGAGGCTGTCCTCGGCCTCGTGGCGGAAGGTGCCGCGGTAGCCGGCATCGGCGGCGAGTCCCGCGTTGATCAGGCCGGAGTCGTGGTGGTCGTCCAGTTCGACGATCACCGTCCCCACACCGGGGATCGCCGAGATGGCGTCCTTGCTGTCGGATGCCATCAGGTACGCGAAGTTGGGTGAGCAGAAGGAGGTGGGGAGGCGCAGGTGGACCTCCACCGTGGCGCCCGCGTCGACGGCACCGCGTGCCACGCGGACGGACCGGACGAACCCGAGCTCGGTGATGGGCTCGTCGAGCTCGGGGTCGAGGACGGTGTGCAGGCTTCGACGGACGACGTCGTCGGTGACCACGCCCGCCGGCGGCTCCGCTCCGAGGTGCGCATCGGGGTGTGCATCGAGGGGTGCTTCGAGGGGTGCTGTGGTCATCGGGCACTCGCGAGGTCGGCCCGTTCCGGCTGCCGGGGGCCGGTGGCGGTCTCCGCTGCGTCGGGGATCTGCAGCTCCGCCGGTACCGGGATGCCGTACATCTTCGCCGCGTTGAGGCCGAGGATCTTCTTCTTCTGTGCCGTGGTGAGCTGCGCGTACTCGGTCATGTCCTCGGGGATCTGGAAGTCGACGAACCGTTCCACCAGCCACCGCGGCGTCCACAGTGCGTAGTCGCTGGAGAACTGGATGCGGTCCTCCCCGATCCAGTAGATGAGCTCACCGATGATCTGCGCGAAGTACCGTGGGCGGCTGTGCATGAACGGCATCGCCACCGCCAGCCCGCCGTGGACATTGGGTTCCTGGGTGGCGATCCAGCAGAAGTCCTCCAGCCGGGGCAGGCCCACGTGCTCCACGATGAAGTTCAGGTCCGTGAAGTCGGAGGCCGCGTGGTCGACGTCGGACACGTCGAACGCGTCGCGGTCGAGGGGCCGGATGGTCGGGCCCTTGTGGACGTGGATGTTCCTGATGCCGAGCTTGCGGCACTCCTCGAAGTACCGGTACGTCCAGGGGTCGGAGAGCTTGTAGCCGCGGGACTCGCCGTGCCACTCGGCCGTGTACAGCTTGACGCCCTGGAAGCCCATCCGCTCGTGGTCCGCGCGCAGCTGGTCGAGCCCCGCCTCGCCCTGCCGGGGGTCGAAGCAGTGGTTGTACGTCAGCCGGTCCGGGTTCGCCGCGGCCAGGCCGTAGGCCTCCTCCGTCTGTCCGAACCCCCGGTGGTAGAACTCGCCGAGGTATGCCGGCTGGAAGATGGCGTGGTCCACGTACCCGTCCGTGAACAGGTCCTTCATGAGGCGTTCGCCGCCCTGGTATAGGTACTCGTCGTACGTCCACTGCTCGGACTCCGGGGAGAGGTTGCGGTGGTAGTCGTAGAAGCAGTCGATGAACTGCTTGCCGTGGATGTTGCGCTGGTTCTCCGGACGCGCGTCCCAGAGGGCTATGTGCGCGTCCACGATGAAGTAGTTCTCGCCGTCTTTGCTGTACATCTCTGATCTCCTTCTCGTGACTGCCGTAGTCGCGACAGGACCGAGACTAGGTGCGAAGATGGCTTCCACCATGCGATGCGTGTCTCAGTTTGAGACGCCCGCACATGGACGCAGCCTCGACCCAGCGAACGAGGAGGGCGGCAAGGGTGCCGACTCGGGATGACGGGATCACTCCAGCGGGGGCCGGCAGCGGCCGGCTGGTCGTCGCTGCCAGGCGCCTCGTCGCGTCCTGGCAGCGCAGCGAGGAGTACGGGGTGTCGGCGGACATGGTGGACCCCACCTGGGCCGGTACCGTGCAGGCGGACTCGCTCTACTCCTCCTGCGGGCAGGAGGTGCTCACCGCGCTGCACCGCACGCTGGCGGACGAACCGATCAGCCTCATGCTCACCGACGCCGACGGACTGCTGCTCGACCGGCTGAGCGGCAGCCCGGGCCTCCTGCGCTCGCTCGACCGGGTGCACCTGGCGCCCGGCTTCACCTACTCGGAGCGCGACGCCGGGACCAACGGGATGGGACTGGCGCTCGCCGACCGGGCTCCCGCCCTGGTCCGCGCGGAGGACCACTACAGCGCGAGCCTGCGGACCTACACGTGTGCCGCGGTCCCGGTCTTCGATCCGGTGAGCGGTGCCCTCGAGGGATGCGTGAACATCACCACGTGGTCGAGGTCCTCCCCCGCACTGCTGCTCGCCCTGGCGCAGTCGGCCGCCGGGAACACGGCGGCGCTGATGCTGGCACGGTCCCTGGGGCGCCGGCAGCGAACCGGCCGGAAGGGCGGCGGCGTCTTCCGCCTGCAGCGGGGCGGGCTCGAACCGGCAACCGGGACGCTACGGACCCTGTCCACGGCCTGGACGGTCGCGCTCGACGCCGCGACCGGCGCCCTCGACACCGGGCGGGTCGTCGCCGCCGTCGGCGAGCACGGCTCGGGGCGGGTGACCCTCCTCGCGCAGGCGCTCCGCCGTGCGCGCCCGGGCACGCGGATCCTGTCCGCCGCCGCGCCCGCGCCCGAGGACGTCGACGCCTGGCTGTCGCTGTGGACCCCGGAGCTCGCCAAACCGGACACCGCGGTCATCGTCGAGAACGCCGACCTGCTGCCAGCCTGGGCCGCGCAGGAGCTCCAGGGCCACGTCACGCGCGCGCTCCGGGCGCTTCCGTCGTCGGCGGACGGGGCAGCCCACCCCCTCGCCTGGGCGGTGACCGCCACCGAACTGGAGGCCGTGCCGCATCCCCTGGCGGCCTCGGTCGACACCGTGATCCCGGTCCCCGCACTGCGCGACCGGGGCGACGACGTCCTGCACCTGGCACGGTACGCCGCCCGGCAGACCCGGCAGCGCGAAATCGGCCTCACCCCTGCGGCGGAGCGGGCACTGCTGGCGCACGACTGGCCCGACAACGTGGACGAGCTCTTCACGGTGATCCATGACGCCGCGGTCCGTGCGGAGACCATCGACCTCCAGCACCTGCCCGCCCACCTCCTGGGCGGACCCGGCCTGCACCTGAGCCGGATCGAGGCGTTGGAGCGCGACGAGATCGTCCGCAGCCTGGCTCGGCCCGGGGTGACCGTCGCGGCGGCGGCCGCGGAACTCGGCATCAGCCGGGCCACGATCTACCGCCGGATCGCCAGACTGGGTATCAGGGTGCCGAGGTGAGCGCTCCTGCCCGGAGGCGTCAGGACGTCCCGACCCGCCGGTAGCCGGTGCCGTCCGGGTAGCGCTCCATGAAACCGTGGTCCACGAGCGCGCGCCGCAGGGTGGGGATGTCGCGGGTGACGGTGGCGAGCAGCCGGTTGACCTCCGGCTCGCTGATCTCCTCGTCGGCCGGGAGCAGCCGCTCGGCGAGGTGCGCGAGCAGGTCGGTGCGGTCCTGCCCTGCGCGCGGCAGGCCGTCGATCCGCCCGTCCCGGAAGAACCGGTCCACGCCCTTCGGCGTCCCCGGCCCGGCCGCGGCGAGCACCTCCTTGAACAGCCCGCCCGCGACGGTGAGCTCGGGCGTCAGGAGCCCGGCGTCGACGAGGCGCTGCACCTCCCGGGGCGCAGCCTCGAGCGGCTGCCCGAGGACGGCCCGCGCGTACAGCGCGCGGGAGCGCTCCCCCGCGAGCGTGGACAGGACCTTCTGCCAGGACGGGGTGGTCATGGGTGCCTCTCGGTGGACGGGGGATCGGTGAGGGAGCGGAGAAGATCGGCGGGTGCGGCGAGCGTGACCGCGGCGAGTCGCTCGGCCTCGGTGGGGCCGCCGTCGAGCACGGACCGCAGCGGCGGCCGGACGACGACGACGCCCGCCTCCTCGGCGATGAGGGCGCCGGCCGCGATGTCGTGTTCGTTGAGGCCGCGCTCGGCGAAGGCGTCGAGGGTGCCGTCGGCCACCATGCACAGGTCGAGGGCGGCCGAGCCGAGGCGCCGGATGTCGCCGAACCCGTGCAGGAGCGCGCCGAGGTCCCCGACCTGCTCGGCCCGGGTCGCGGCGTCGTACGCGAAGCCTGTGGCGAGCAGCCGCCCGCGCTCGGCGCCCGGTCCCGTGAGGCGGCGCACCCCGGTCCGGTCGCTGAGCCAGGCGCCGCCGCCGCGGGACGCCCAGTAGATGCGCCCGAGGGCGGGGGCGTGCACGACGCCGGCGAGCCAGGTGCCGTCCTCGTCGGCAGCGGCGACGGACGTGCAGTAGTAGACGATGCCGCGGATGAAGTTGGTGGTGCCGTCGAGGGGGTCGATCGACCAGCGGATGCGGGCGCCGTCGTGCCTGCCGGCGGGCACCGTGGTGCCGAGCTCCTCGCCGGTGATGATGTCGTGCGGGCGGGAGTCCCCGATGACGGAGCGCACGGCCCGCTCGGCGGCGAGGTCGTACGCCGTCACCCAGTCGCTGTCCGAGCTCTTGCTGGTCGCCCCGAGCGCCGACGGGTCCCTGCGGGCGAGGACGTCGGCGCCGGCGGCCGCGGCATGCCGGGCCACGTGCAGGAGTGCCCCGGGCGAGGGCGCGGGACTCATGCGGTGGTCCCGGCGGCCGATCCGCCGGCTCCGGCCTCCAGCTCCTCGGCGACCTCGGCGTCCTCGCTCGGGTCGCCGGCTGCGACCCCCGCCGGTTCGTCGCCGTCCGGTCCGTCGCCGTCCGCAGGGGCCGGTCCGTTCGCGAGCAGGGCCGTGAAGCCGTCCTCGTCCAGTACGGGGATGCCGAGCGCCTCGGCCTTCTCGAGCTTGGTGCCCGCGTTCTCGCCGGCCACCACGTAGCTCGTGTTCTTCGACACCGACCCGGCGGCCTTGCCGCCGCGCGTAATGATGGCTTCCTTCGCCTCGTCGCGGTTGTAGCGCTCGAGGGATCCGGTGACCACGACGGTGAGGCCCTCGAGGGTCCGCGGGGTGCTCTCGTCCGCCTCGTCCTCCATGCGCACGCCCGCCGCCGCCCACCGGTCCACGATCTCGCGGTGCCAGTCCTCCGCGAACCACTCCCTGAGCGCGACGGCGATGGTGGGGCCCACGCCGTCGACGTGCGCGAGCTCCTCCTCGCTCGCGGCACGGATGCGGTCCATGGAGCCGAACGCGGTGGCGAGGGCACGCGACGCGGTGGGGCCGACGTGCCGGATGGACAGGGCGACGAGGACCCTCCACAGCGGCTGCTTCTTCGCCTTCTCCAGCTCCGTGAAGAGCTTGCGGGTGGTGGCGCTCGGCTCGGACGGCTTCTTGGCGGTGCCCTTCGAGTAGAAGTAGGGCACCAGCTCGCGTCCCGTCACCACGCCCTTGACCTTCCTGTCCCGCTCGATCCGGACGTCGGCCAGCTTCTCCGGCGTGAGGTCGAAGATCTCGGCCTCGGTGGTGATCGGCGGCACCGCGGGTTCGGCGGGCTGGGTCAGGGCGATCGCCGCCTCCCAGCCGAGTGCCTCGATGTCGAAGGCACCCCGGCCGGCGAGGTGGAACACGCGCTCGCGCAGCTGGGAGGGGCAGGAGCGGGCGTTGGGGCAGCGGATGTCGACGTCGCCCTCCTTCGCCGGCTGCAGCGGGGTGCCGCAGGACGGGCACTCGGTGGGCATGACGAACGGGCGGACCTTCGCGGGGTCGCGCAGGGCCATGACCGGTCCCACGATCTCGGGGATGACGTCGCCGGCCTTCCGCAGCACCACGATGTCGCCGATCATCACGCCCTTGGCCTTCACGACCTCCTGGTTGTGCAGGGTGGCCATGCCGACGGTGGACCCGGCGACCTTCACGGGTTCCATGAGGCCGAACGGCGTGACGCGGCCGGTGCGGCCCACGTTCACGAGGATGTCGAGCAGCCTCGTGTTCACCTCCTCGGGCGGGTACTTGTACGCCACGGACCAGCGCGGCACGCGGGACGTGTGGCCGAGCGCCCGCTGCAGCGCGAAGCTGTCCACCTTCACCACGATGCCGTCGATCTCGTGCAGCAGGTCGTGGCGGTGTTCGCCGTAGTGCCCGATGAACTCGATGACCTCGTCCTGCGTGGCGAGCACCCTGTAGTAGGGCGAGGTGGGGAGCCCCCAGGCCTTGAGGAGCTCGTACGTCTCGGATTGCGTCTCGGCGGCCAGCCCCGTGCGCGCGCCGATGCCGTGCACGTACATGTCGAGGGGACGCTCGGCCGTCATGGCCGGGTCCTTCTGCCGCAGCGACCCGGCGGCGGCGTTCCTCGGGTTGGCGAACGGTGCCTTGCCGGCGGCGACCATCCGCTCGTTGAGCTGCGCGAACTCCTTCGTGGGGAAGAACACCTCGCCGCGGATCTCCACCTCCTCGGGGTGGTCGCTGCCCGCGAGGTGCCGCGGGACGGAGGCGATGGTGAGGACGTTGTGGGTGATGTCCTCCCCCGTCACGCCATCGCCTCGCGTGGCGGCGCGGACCAGCTCGCCGTCGCGGTACAGCAGGTTCACGGCGAGGCCGTCGATCTTGAGCTCCGTCAGCCAGGCGATCGTCGCACCCGGGCTGCGCTGCTCGACTCCGGCCGACGCCCGGTCCAGCCAGGCCATCAGCTCGTCGAGCGAGAAGACGTCCTCGAGGCTGTACATGCGGGCGAGGTGGTCCACGGGGGCGAAGGCGGCGGACACCTCCCCGCCCACCTCCTGCGTGGGCGAGTCGTTCGCGACGATCTCCGGGTGCAGCGCCTCCAGCTCCTCGAGCCTCCGGAAGAGGGCGTCGAACTCCGCGTCGGAGATGGTGGGGGCGGCGTCCTGGTAGTACGCGGTGCGGTGCGCACGGATCTCCTCGACGAGCTGCGCGTACTCCGCCCGGAGCTCGTCCCCCGGCGGCTGACGGTCGGCGGATCCGGCGGTCTGGGCTGCGTCTTCGGTTCCTGTGGTCACTTTCCTTATCTTGCCCTACGGCCCTGACACCGGCCACCGGCGCGGCGGGGTGCCGGGGGTGCCTCAGGAGCCCTCGACGAACCCGCCGATGAGGATCCCGACACCGAGGAGGGAGGTGAAGCAGCAGACCAGGAGCAGGACCAGCAGGAACCGCGCACCCATGAGCCGGGCGCGCACGGGCTGCCGGCCCCGCCCGGGCCGGCTCAGCGCGGCACCGGTGACCCAGGGGTTCTCGCCACCGTCCACCGCCCGCGAGTGCGCCACCAGGTCGAGGGTCTTGACGGTCCACAGGATGCCGACGGACAGCATGCCGGCGCCGGCCGTGGCGTCGCCTCCCGTACTGGCCGTGACCGTCACGAGGACGATCCCGGCGAGCGCCACCAGCCAGTAGCGCCGGTAGGAGGACGCGTTGTCCCCGAAGCGGACGAGGTGGTAGCCCTGCCGGCGTCGGTCCTCCGCATGGCCGGCCACTGACAGGCGGGCCAGGGACCGGTCGACCGACAGCAGGCCCCCGGCCAGGACGACGGCGGCCGGCACGAGGAGCACGTCCCCGACGCCCGGACCCGGTACGGGGTGGAGGGCGGCGAGGACGGTCCCGGCGAGCACCAGGACGGCGGCCGCCGCGTACGCTGTGGCGCCTGTCCTCCCGCGCGCCGGATCGCTCAGCTGCTCGCGCAGGTAGCCCGGTGGGAGCACGGCCTCCAGCGTGCGGTAGCTCCGGAGGACCAGCGCCGCGTGGACCCCGGCTCCCAGCAGTGTGACGGCGAGCAGCACGGGCACCGGCAGCGGGAGGACCGCCAGGAGGGCGAAGGCCAGCACGTGGTACCAGAGCAGGAAGAGGCGCCCGCGCAGCCACCGCAGCGGGCTGCCGGCGAGGTCCGCCTCCGCCGGGGCGTCGAGCGGGCTCGACCGCAGGATCCCGCCGACGAGTTCCTCGCGCGGCCCCACCACCGTCTCCCCGCCCTTGATCCGGCCGCTGAGCAGGAGGAGGTCCCGGTCCTGCGGGAACTGCGCGAGACCGTCCGCCAGCAGCGCCCGGGCCTCCCGATCGTCGTCGAGGAGCGACGCCGTCTGGGCGGCCTGCAGGAACGCACCGGCGTCCGCCTTCAGCGACAGCGCATGCCGCGCGGCCCGGTGGGCCACGACGAGGTCCTGGTGGTCGCGCCGGCGCGCGAGGAGCGCCTGGCTGAGCCAGTGGTGGGCGTCCGGGTCCTCCGCGTGCCGCTCCACGATGGACCGGGCGAGATCCACCGCCTCGTCGGCACGGCGCTGACCGATGAACGCGAGCAGGAGGGTGACCTGCGTGGCGACGGCGTCGGGTTCGAGCTCCACCGCGCGGCGCCCCGCGGCTTCGGCGTCGACGAACCGCCGGTCCATGGCGAACGCCCGCCCCAGGAGCACCCAGAACAGGGGCTCGTCGCCATGGTGTGCCTCCTGCCCCTCGAGCAGCTCGACCGCGTCCGCGGCGCGCTGCTGGGCGGTGAGGACCTCGAACCGGCTGGCCAGGAGCGCGAGGTCGGGGACCTGGGTCACCGCCGCTTCCGGTCCAGCAGGGCTGCGAGGTCGTCGTACCGGCCGTCGGCGTTGGAGAACCTCACCACGTTGCGTGCAGACGCGAGCCACGCGAGGGTGCTCGGCCTGATTTCGCGCAGCGCGGCGTCGAGGTGGTCCATGGTGATGGGGCTGATCGAGCCGTGCGCGATGGACTGCATCATGGCCTTCTCCGCCGCGGTGACGGCCACGTGCTCGAGGTCCGCGCCGGAGAACCCCTCGGTCGCCGCGGCGAGGTGCCCGACGTCGATGCCGGCGATCGGCCGGTCCTTCAGGTGGTGGCGGAGGATCGAGGCGCGCGCCGCGGCGTCGGGCGGGCTGACGAGGATGGAGCGGTCGAGCCGGCCCGGCCGGAGCAGGGCCTCGTCGAGGTCCCACGGGTTGTTGGTGGCCGCCAGGACGTACAGGCCGTCGTTGTCCCCGCTCATGGAGTCCAGCTGCAGCAGCAGTTCGTTGACCATCTGGCGCAGCCAGGCCGCACCGCCGCCCGAGAGGGCGCCCCGCCGCATGCCGATGGAGTCGATCTCGTCGATGAACAGGACCGTCGGCGCCTGCGCCCGGGCCTCGTCGAACACGCGCTTCAGGTTCTTCTGCGTCTCCCCCATGTAGGCGCCGATGACATCGGTCATGGACACCGACATGAACGTTGCGCCCAGCTCGCCGGCGACCGCCCGTGCCAGGAACGTCTTGCCGCAGCCCGGCGGCCCGTACAGCAGGAGCCCGCCGCGCAGCGACTTGCCGAACGCCCTCGCCACGTCGGCGTTGCGCATCGGGGCGAGGAAGGACTCCTCGAGCCGGCGCTTCACGTCGTCCAGGCCCCCGACGTCCGCCAGCGTCACGGCCTCGCGCGCGACCTCGACCGGGGCACCGGACCCGTCGTCCTCGGCCAGGGGGCTGACCGGGACGCGCTCCACGAAGGGCGGCGGCACGGCACTGCCCACCTCCTGCTCGGCCTGCTCCCAGTCGAAACCGCCCGACGTCCCGGGCGCATCCTGCGCGTCCTGCGCACCCGCCGGTGCCGCGGGTGCCGACGGCGCTGCAGGTGGCATGGTTTCCGCGGGCGTGCTCAGCGCGGTCGCCGCCGCCGCGAGCAGCCCCAGCGCCTGCCGGTTCCCGGGGTCGGCCTGCAACGCGATACTCGCCTCGGCGATGGCTCCCGCGGCGTCGCCGGCGGACAGGAGCGTCTGCGCCAGGTGCAGCCTCAGGACGACGTCGTCCGGGTTCGCCGCCAGCGCCCTGCGAAGGCTCGCCACGATCGGGGTCTCGGGTGCATCGGCCACGGGCGGCTCCGCTTTCTGTGCTTCGGGGACGTGGAGGGAACACCACCGGCCCGCAGCCGAGGCTGCGGGCCGGTGGGCGGGACTGCGGGAGCCTACGCGGAGGCGGTCTCCTGGTCCTGCTTGTTCTTCTGGACCGTCTGGCTCACGGTGCCGAGCTCGGAGGCGATGGCGGTGAGCTTGGCACGGTGGCCCTCCCAGTCGCTGCGGAAGCGCCCGGCGTCGGGGCCTTCCCAACCCGTGGAGGCGAGCTTCGTGGTGAGCTGGCCGACCATCTGGTTGATCTCCTCGGACTTCTGCGTCAGCAGCGTCGCGAGTTCCTGCATCTCCTGAGGGTTGTTACCGTGCGTGATGTTGCTCATTGTCCCCACCTTTCAACTGTGCCGGTCCGGTTCTCCCGGTACCGGCTGCCCCGCCGGTCCGTCCGGCCGAGCACCTACCAACAACCTATGCGAGCCCCTGCGACTGGTCGATGGGGAGCTCTCCCCATGCGGGGTCAGGCGCCACCAGCGGGCCCTGCAGGCGCTGGAAGAGACCTAGGACGCGCCGCCCATCGTGGTGGCAACTTGAACCTTATACGCCTTGCCCCGGCCGATCACGTAGCCCCGGCCCGGGATGAACCGGTTCCCGGCGGTCCGTCCCAGCGACGTGCTCAGCAGGGTGTCGCCGTCGATCTCGCCCGGGTTCAGCAGGAGCCCCCGCCGGCCGGACTTGAACGGCCCGGCGAGGTTCCACGCACTCGACCAGGTGGACGTCTCCGCCTCCCCCACCACCCACTGGTTCGCCTTGATGGCGGCCTTCACCAGGGTGGAGAGCTCCATCTCGGCGGGCGAGTCCGTGAACTCGGTAACACCCTCGATGAAGAAGGCCACGGCGTCGTCGGCCTCCGTGGTCAGCGCCAGCAACCGTGCCAGCTCGGGCTGCACGGCGGCGGGCGTCGCGTAGGCCTCGTCCCACACGGGCAGGGACGCGATCGAGGACTTCCGGGCACCGAGGTAGACCCGGCGCGTCTGCGGCGAGGAGCGCTTCAGCGCCGCGGCGAGGGTCACCAAAGCCACCGTGCGACCGGCACCGGGAGGGCCGCTGACCATGAACCCGCCGTGCGCGGCGAGGGCCGCCGGCTCCAGGTTGTAGTCGTCGACGCCGATCACGGGCGCGCCGGGCTCGCCCATGGGCAGCACGTCGAGGTCCATCGTCTCGGGCAGGCTCAGTACCCCCGGCGCGCGGGGCACGCCCTGGCGCAGCATCGCGTCGCGGAGCTTCTCCACCTCGCGGGCCTGCAGCGCCAGGTTGGCGTTGCCGCCGAAGATGGCCAGCTGGATCTCCTGGCCGTCGCTGAGGCCGCGCCCGGGCGGGGAGGTGGCGGACAGCACGTCCTTGGGCACGCCGAGCATCGCGTAGTCGTCCTTGCCGGCGAGCCGCAGCACGATCCGGCGCTGGATGGAGGCCGCCAGCGACGGCGGCAGCGCGTTGGTCCGCTCCCCCGTCACCACGACGTGCACGCCCATCGGGCGCCCGTCGGTCGCGATCTGCTGGAAGATCTCGAAGTGGCGCGCCGAACCCTTGAACTCGTAGTTCTCACGGAATGTGGACAGCCCGTCCACGAGCAGCAGGATCCGCGGCTCGTCGGGCCTGCCCGCGAGCTTCCGGTACTCCGTGATGGTGCCGGCGCGCACCTCGGCGAAGCGGTCGGCGCGCTCGTCGATGACGCCGCGCAGGTAGCGCAGCAGGCGCCCGATCCGCTCGGAGTCCTCGCCGTCGAGGACCGCGCCGACGTGCGGCAGCTGGTCGAGCATCTGCAGGCCGTTCGACGCGCAGTCGATCCCGTACACCTGCATGGGGCCGCCGCGCACCGTGACGGCCGCGCCGATCGCCAGCGTCCTCAGGGCCGCGGACTTGCCCGACCCGCCGGCGCCGAGGAAGGCCATGTTGCCGTCGACGTCGGGCGAGTAGAACACCGTGGGCTGCGCCTGGTGGGCGGGATCGTCGGCGACGCCCAGCAGCATCTTCTCGTCCGTGCGCGGGTTCGGCAGCTTCGAGAAGTCGTAGGCCGCCGCGAGCTCCGCCAGCCACGGCTTCCGGGGAGGCTTGATCCCGAGCTCGATCGCCGCCTGCGACACGTTCGCCACGATGCGCGAGATGTCGTTCGGTCCGCCGACCTCCTCCACCTCCTCGACGCCCTGGTGTTCCCAGGCGGGGCCGGAACCGAAGTCCATCTCGACGATGTCGATGCGGGGTCGGGCGGGCGTGCGCGTGGTCCAGCCGCCCGCGTAGCCGGTCTGGAAGCCCTGGATGCGGCCGGGCCCGGTCTTGGCTGCTCCGCGGCCGGGGATGGTGGGGCTGAAGTACGCGGCCGTCGGTTCGCCGAGGATGTCCTCGGAATCGTCGGTGTCCGCCATGCGCAGGGCGATGCGCATGTTCGTGTTGGCGCGCAGGTTGTCCTTGATGACGCCGGCGGGCCGCTGGGTGGCGAGGATCAGGTGCAGGCCGAGGGACCGCCCGCGGGCGGCGACGTCCACGACGCCGTCCACGAACTCGGGCACCTCGCGGGCCAGGGCGGCGAACTCGTCGACGACGATGACGAGCGACGGCGGTGTCTCCGGGTCCGCCTCGCGCTCCATGGCCAGCAGGTCCTTGGCCTTCTTGCGGTTGAACAGATGCTCCCGGTAGTGCAGTTCCGCCCGCAGCGAGGTGAGCGCGCGGCGGACGAGGTGCGGTGACAGGTCGGTGACGAGCCCGACGGTGTGCGGGAGCTGCACGCATTCCGCGAAGGCCGCGCCGCCCTTGTAGTCCACGAACAGGAAGGTCAGCCGGTCGGGGCTGTAGGCCGCGGCCATGCCTAGCACCCAGGACTGCAGGAACTCGGACTTGCCGGCGCCCGTGGTGCCGCCGACGAGGGCGTGCGGGCCCTCGGTCTTGAGATCCAGGTACATCGGCTCCACGCCCTTGGACCCGACGAGCGCGCGGAGCGACCCCTGGTGCTTCCGGTTGGGGACGGCCGACGCGGCGACCGAGTTGTTCTCCGTCCAGCGGTCGGCGACGGCCGCGGTGGCCTCCATCAGGTCGTGCCCGGCGAGCGTCACGTAGGACACGGCGCGCGGCAGGTCGGAGTCGTCGTCGACGGGGGTGCCGACGTCGACCACCGGTGCGAGCATGCGGGCGAGCTGCCCGGCGAGCGCCTCGTCCACGCTCTCGCAGCTCACCGGCGTGGAGAGCCGGCCGAGGCGCACCTGGCCGGAGACGTTGGCCGCGTCGCCGTCGACGGCCAGGAAGTCGCGGCACGCGGCCGGCAGGGCGGGCACGGACGTGGCGATCCACAGGAGGTGGACGCCGACGTCGGCCCCGAGTTCGGCGACGCGCGTGAGCCGGGCGCGATCCACGGGGGCGTCGTCCTCGACCACCACCAGGACGCTCGGCACCACGGGCGCGGGCAGGTCGGCGTCCTTGGGCTCCAGCCGCCCGCGCAGCGCGGCCCCGGCCCGCCGGTCCGAGCGGGCAGCGATGAGGTCCTCGAGCTGGGACAGCAGCGCGGCGCCCGCCGCGGGCCCGGCGGCGAGGTGGTCGCCGGCGAGAGGGCTGTGCACGGAGCCGGCGTGGGGCAGCCACTGCAGCCAGCCCCAGCGCGCCTTCGAACCCACCGAGGTGAGCGAGGCCAGCACGAGCTCGGCCGGCGAATGCAGGCCGATGGCCTGGACGACGAGACCGCGGGCGACGTCGTCGACCGCCCCACGCGGGCCCGCGAGGCCGAGGGCGCCCGAGAGCCGCAGGTTCGCGACGATGGGGACGTCGTCGACGGTCGCGTACTGCTCGACGGCGGCCGCGATCTCCTCCGCGTACTCGGCGAGGGTGTCGTTGCTGGACGCCTCACGGATCCCGACGCGTGAGGGCGCCGTCCCGGTGCCGAACCGCAGCGTCAGGAAGGACGCGTGCTCGGGCCGGTGCGTCCAGAGCAGCGGGCCGAGCTTGTAGATGGAGTCGACGGTGTCCGCGACGGACGGCGCCTCGGCGTGCCGGACGGCGCGTTCGATGCGCTGCAGGCGGTCCAGGTCCTTCCGGAAGGACGCCATGGCCCCGGTGTACTGCTCGACCGCCTCCCGGAAGGCCCGGCGTGCCGTGCCGCGCTGGTCGAAGTGGTTGGCGACGAGGATGAGCGGCATCATGAGTGCGAACAGGGCGCTGAAGGGGCTGCGCGTCACCGCGAACATGACCGTGCCCATGAGCAGGGGCGCGGCCATCATGATGTACGGGAAGCGCTGGGGCTGCGGGCGCTTCGGCCCGGCGGGCGGCGTCCTCGGCGTCACGTCGAAGGACGGCACCACGCGCGGTGACCGGTTGAACTCGACGAGCGGATTGGTGGACTCCCCGGCGCCGGCCCGGCCGAGGGAGACGACGCTGATGGTCGTGTCCCCCAGCGCCACCTCGTCGGCGGATGTCAGGGTGGCCCGGCTGACCCGCGTGCCGCCCATCAGCAGGCCGTTCGCGGAGTTCGTGTCGATGATCTCGATGGTGTCGGCGATGTTGATGCGCGCGTGCCGCTTGGACATCATGGGGTCCGAGAAGCGGATGTCGGCGTTGCGGTCGCGGCCGAGGTAGCTGGCGCCGACGGGCAGGGAGAACTCCTTGCCGGCGTCGGGCCCCGCGAGGACGCGCAGCGTCGCGACCGACGGGCCGCGGTCCTGGCCCGGCACGTCGAACTGGTCGCTGACCTGGGTCAGGGTCACGGTGGAGCCGGGGCGCAGCCCGGATTCGAACAGGCTCCGCTCCGGGTC
This sequence comes from Arthrobacter sp. Soc17.1.1.1, assembly GCF_036867195.1. Lineage (NCBI taxonomy): Bacteria > Bacillati > Actinomycetota > Actinomycetes > Micrococcales > Micrococcaceae > Arthrobacter > Arthrobacter sp. Soc17.1.1.1. Next base: position 1,180,633 of record NZ_JBAJII010000001.1, on the reverse strand, counting down.
GAGGGTGCGTCCGCGCATGCCGCCGGCCACATAGGACTCCTCGACGGTCAGCGACAGGCCGGCGGGCGGTGCGGCGCCCGCCCGGCCGGGGTCGGAGGCGTAGAGCTCACGGGCCACATCACTGACGGTCGCGAGGCCGTCCACGGTGACGGCGAGGTCCTTGGCCGGTTCCGGCTCGCGCCGGAGGGTCAGGCGAAGCTTCATGCGGTCCGCTCAATCGTCATCGGGGGTGCCCTTCAGTGCGTCGGGGGTGTCCAGCAGGTGGAGGTCGTCGGAGGTGACGAGGTGCGAGGTGACGGCGTGCTCCACGAGGCGGGCCCGCCGGTTGGTGGCCAGCTTCCCGCCGCCGGCGCGCAGGCCCACGACGCCGACCCGGTCCAGCTTGTCGCACACGTTGTCGAGCTTGCGGTTGAACCGCGTGAGCGTCCACCCGAGGCGCCGCGCCGCTTCCGCGGAGGACGGGATGGCGCTGAACCCGGTGCCCTCACGGCGCAGCATCGGCTCGGCGAGCGCGACGATCAGCGCCTTCTGCGCGTCCGTGAAGCGGACGGGACCGATGGTCGTGTCGCCCGCGCTGTCACCGCTGCGGCTCTCCTGCCGGAACGCGGGCGTCTTCAGGTGCACGTCGAACTCGTACGTGGTGGGGCCGGCCGTGAAGACCACCCGGGTCTGGCCGAACACGAGCGGGATCCGCGCACCGGGCGCCACCCAGGCCTGCATGCCGCCGCTGACATCGGCGACCGTGGCCGAGATGATGCTGCCGACGTTGCTCAGCCACCAGATGCCGTTCTGGCGTTCGATCTGCAGGAACTTCCGGTGCAGGTACGGGTTGTCGTCGACCTCGAGGTCACCCTCCCTGCCGATGTCGAAGACCTGGTCGTCCGCGGGCTCGTGCCATTCGCCGCAGAAATCCAGTGCGAGTTCCCCCAAGGTGTTCCTCTCCTATTCCGGGTAGCAGGCGGGCACGGGTGTCGAGGAGGCCCCGTTGCTGCGTGCGAGCTGCACCTCGATGCACGTGGTGCCGGACGGGTTGGCCTGGACGGTCGCCGAGAGCTGCTGCGTCCGGACCCAGTCGCCCTCCTCCTGCACCGTGACGGTGCGGAAGCGGAAGAGGTCGCCCTCCTGGGGGTCCGGGTTGGTCCACGCGAAGACGACGTCGCCGCCCTGGGGGACACCCGTGAGGCCCTCGGGCGCCGGGACGTTCCCCTCGAGGCCGGCCATCGGGTCCGACGGCGGTTGGGTCAGCCCCGGCGGCGGCGCCGGTTCCGCGTCGCTGCCGCCGAGCACGACGGCGGCGGCCCCGCCCGCGGTGCCGAGCACCAGGAGCGCCCCGACGCCGAGCAGCAGCGGGAGCCGGCGCCGGGCCGGCGCGACCGCCCCGGGTGCTTCGGCCGCGGTCGCTCCCGCCGTCGCGGGGCGGTGCAGCGTGGTGTCGAGAGGCAGCGGGTCCGAGGCGCCGGCTCCGCGCAGGACGGTCCGCTCCTCCCAGCCCGTGTCCGGGAGGCCGGCCGGGACGGCGGCGGACGCCGGGGCGGGCAGTGCGCCCGTCACCGAGGGGGTGGTGGAGCCGGGAGCACCGGGTCCTCCGGTGGCCTCCCCGACCACGGGGCGGTTCCGGCCGGTGCGGCCCGTCCCGTCACGCTCCGGGAACGCCGCGCCCGGGAGGGCGGCCTTCGGGAACGTGGGCCCGAAGGTGGTGGACTCGGGGTCGATGGACACGACGCGCCGCACGCGCGTCTCCTCCGCGCCGCCGTCGTCGTCGGTGTCCTGCTGCGGGGCGTCGTCGAGCACCTCGAACGGGGTGACCGAGTAGCCCAGTTCCGTCTGGATGCGCTGCAGGGTCAGGGCGAAGGAGTAGGCGGACTCGAAGCGTGAGCCCGGCTGCTTGGACATGGCCGTGGCGAGCGCGAGCTCCAGGGAGTCGGGCACGTCCTCGCGCCCGGTGCGCTGCAGGGGCATGGTGGCGATGCGGTCCATGAGCGCGGCCTGCGAGTTGTCCATGCCGGGGAACACGAAGGGCGAACGCCCGGCGAGCAGCGTGTAGACCGTGGCGCCGAGCGCCCAGACGTCCACCTTGACGCCGTCGAGCCCGCCGCCGTGGAACGCCTCGGGCGGGGACCACGGGATGGACATGCCCTGGTCCTCGTCCGTACCGCTGGACTCCATGGTGCCCGAGATGCCGAAGTCGGTCAGGGCGGGCCGGTTGTAGTCCGTCACGAGGATGTTCGCGGGCTTGATGTCACGGTGCGCGATCCCCGCGCGGTGGGCCGACTCCACGGCGGACGCCACCTGGATGCCGATGGTCAGGGCCTCCGCGACCGACAGGCGTGCGCGCCGGTAGCGGATGTCCAGGCTCGGCCGCGAGCAGTACTCCATGGCCAGGTACGAGTGCCCCTCGGCGGTGGTGTCCGCCTCGTAGATCGTGACGATGTACGGGTGGGAGGACAGCTGCGCCATCAGGTTGGCCTCGGACTCGAACGCGCGGCGGGCGCCCTCGGTCTTGAGATCGGAGATGAGCACCTTGACGGCCACCTGGCGGCGGGGCCTGTCCTGCTCGTAGAGGTAGACGTCGGCGAAGCCGCCGGAGCCGAGCAGGCTCATGTAGCGGTACCCGGGGATGGACGGCGGGGGTGCGGCGGAGCGCCTGCTGCTCACGGCAGGTCCTCGAAACGGAGGGAGACGTCGTCGCCCAGCTGCGCGATGTCGCCGTCGAGCAGGAAGGCCGTCTCCCCCTGGCCGAGCCGGCGCGGGGGCTGGCCCTCGCGGATGAGCACCGTGCCGTTGGTGGCCTTCAGGTCGCACAGCAGCACGTGCCAGCCGTCGAGGCGCACCTCGACGTGGGAGCGCGAGATGTCGCCCGAGGCGGACTGCACCTGCACGAGCCGCGGCATCTCCCGGCCCTGCACGCGGGACACGGACGGCTGGCGTCCGACGACGACGGACCGGTCGAGGTCGACGACCTCACCCGTGGAGATCCTCATGACGCCGAGGGTGGGGCGGTGCACCTGCCGCGTCTCGGCCTGCAGCCGGCCCCCGCACACGGAACACGCGGAGCTGGTGGGCGCGTTGGCGTGGCCCGCGACGCAGAGCCTCGCCAGGACGAGCGGCCCGGTACCCGTGACGCGGTCCGCACCGGCCGGAGCCTCCGGCCCGTCGCCGGCCCCCGTGTCCCCCGCGGCGCCGGGCAGCTGGCTGCGCATGATGGTCTGGCCGTCGTGGTCGCCGAGGGGATCGGCGGGGGCGGGTGGCAGGTTGGGCGCGGGTTCGGGCGCGGGAGGCGCGGGGGCCGGGGCGGAAGGCGCGGGGGCTGGGGCGGGAGGCGCGGGGGCGGGCTTCGCCCAGGGCACCGAGTCGATGAGGAAGGTCGGCGGGGTGACCGGCTCCGGCGCGGGGACCGGTCCCGTTGCCGGGGCCTGTGCCGCCGCGCTCGCTCCCGGCACTGCGGCGTCGGTGTCGGATGCAGCCGGCTCGGTGACTGGCGGGCTGGCCGGCTCCGTTGCCGGGGTCGGGCCGAGGGTGGGTGCGTCGTCGTCCTCGCGGACCGCGGCGTCCTCGACGCGCCGCGCGATGGTCTGGTCCCACAGGTGGTCGTAGCCGGGGCCCGAGGTGCCGTCGTCCTCGACGGCCTCGACGGCCTCGACGGCCTGGTCGGCCGTGCCCGCCGGGGCGGCAGTTCCGGGACCGCCGTCGGGTCCGGCGTCGTCCTCCGCAGGGCCCGCAGCCGGAGGGGCGGTCACGGGGACGAGCGGCTCGGCCGCCGACACGACGGACGGATCGGCGACATCGGAGGGGACGCTCGTGAGGTAGAGGTTCGGGTTGATCGTAGCGGAGTCGTCGGCATCGGGCGCACCGGCAGCAGGGCCCGCGTCACCGGCGGGCTGCCCGCCTGCCTGCTGCCCGACGGCCGTGGACGGCTCGGCCTCGAGCTCCGGATCCATGGCGCCGAGGCTGCCGGGCTCCGCGACGGGCACGACGCCGCCACCGGTCTCCCGGCCGTGGGCCGCGGGAGACGCGGGCGAAGGCGTGGCGGAAGACACGGTGGACGGCGCGGGCGAAGACTCGATGGAAGATTCGGTGGTCGGTGTGCCGGTCCTGGCACGGCGGGCGTCGGCGGCAGCCGCCGGCTGAGCCTCCGCCCCGGCCGCCAGCTGCGCCTTCGCCCCGGTGTCGGCGGCTGTCCCGGCACCCGTGCCGGCGGGGGTCGCGGTGATCGAGCCGGCGAGCACGACGCCGCCCACGAGGGGCAGCGACGGCTCCACACCGTCCAGCGGGCCGCAGGTCAGCGTGAAGGAGGAGCCGCCGTCGAGGAGGTGTTCGGTCCAGGTGGTGACCCGCTCCCCCGTGTAGGTGGTGGACCCGGTGGGACCGGCGACGGTCAGGGTGACGTGGCCGCGGAGGATGACGTGCAGGCCCTGCGCCGTCGAGGCGACGGCGAACGGGGGCATCGCGGCCAGTCCGGCCCCGAAGCCGCCGCTCACGAGCGGCAGGAGCGTGCCGATCCCGGCGTCGTCGTCCATCGCGTCCCACACGGCGCCGACGGTGGCCGGGGCCGTCCCGGCGGGCAGCGCCGCGAGCAGGCGGCCGCGCACGAGCACCGTCCACTCGCCGGGTGCGTAGGCGTAGGCGGGCGCCGGCTGATCGGTCATGATTCCTCCGTGGTCCGGCGGTCCGGCGTCCCGTGGGCCGGGTCGGTCGGCACGGCGTGCGCCCCGGCGGGCATCCGCCCCTCCGGCTGGGCCGGGTGGCTGCCGGTCTCGACGGCGTGCCCGACGTCCGCGGCGAAGGTACCGCCGCGCGGTGCGGTGGTCTGCATCTCCGCCTCGTCGCCCACGCCCGTGGCGTCGACGATGATGAGGCTCACGTTGTCGCGTGCCCCGGAGCGGAGGGTGGCCTCGACGAGTTCCTCGCAGGCGTGCTGCGGGTCGCGCACCGTGCTGAGGACGGCGTAGATGCCGTCGTCGGTGAGCTCGCCGCTGAGGCCGTCCGAGCAGACGAGGATGCGGTCGCCCTCCTCGACGGGCATGAGCCAGAAGTCGGCCTCGGCGTCGTCACCCGTGCCCAGGGCGCGCGTGACCACGTGCCGGCGGGGATGGGTGCGGGCCTGCTCGGCGGAGATGCTGCCGGTGTCCACGAGTTCCTGGACCTCGGAGTGGTCCACGGAGATCTGGCCGAACTGACCCTGGCTCAGGCGGTACGTCCGCGAGTCCCCCACGTTGAAGAACAGCCAGTAGGGCATGCCGGCCTCCTGGACGAGGACCACCCCGGTGAGCGTCGTGCCGGCCTGGCCGCCGGTCTGCCGCCGGATCTCGTGGTCGGCGTCCTCGATGAGCTCCTCGAGATCCGCCGCCGAGAACTCCGGCAGGTGCCGCCCGATGATGGGGCTGTCCCCGAGGGTGCGCACGCAGATGCCGCTGGCGATCTCGCCGGCCGCGTGGCCGCCCATGCCGTCGGCCACCGCGAAGATGGGCTCGGAGGCGATCAGGGAGTCCTCGTTCAGCTCCCTGCGCAGCCCCCGGTCGGTTGCGAAGCCGTAGGTGAGGCGCAGGTCCCGGGGCGGCGGGGCGGGCGCGGTCCGGTCAGTCATGGGCGCACCACCAGGAAGCTGCGGTCACCGAAATGCACGGTGGACCCCGGCTGTGCCAGCAGGGTCTCCCCTGCACGGACCGGGGTGCGCTGCCCGTCGGGTGCGGTGATCGCGCTGCCGTTGGTGGAGTTGCGGTCGGAGACCCACAGGCCCTGACCCTCCACCCGGACATGGAGATGCGTCTTGGACACGGAGCGCCCCTGGTCGGAGAAGTCGATGAGCTGGTCGATCATCTCCCCATTCTGCCCTGCGGGATTCCTGCCGATCAGCGCGTGGGAGCGCAGCTCCACCTCGCGGCCGTTGTCGAAGAGGATCTTGAGCGGACCCGGGGCGCGGCCCGTGGTCACGCGGGTCTGCTCGACGTCGTCGTCGGGGTGCGCTGCAGGCGCGGGGACTGCAGGGGCTGACGCAGCAGGAGCCGACCCGGCCGGCTCCGACGGTGCGGGCGCGAACGAGACGACGGCCGGGGCGGCCGGGGGCGGGGTGTCGCGGCGACGGTCCGGTGCCTCCGAGGGCGGGACGGGGCCCGGGAGCAGCATGCCGCTGCCGGTCGACGCGTGCTCGGCCGGCTGCGGGACCCGCGGCACGGGGCGCGACGTGGCGTCGTCGGGCGCGTCCGAGTGGAAGGATGCCGGGGCCACGGCGAACCCGGAGGCAGGCACAGGAGCGCGTTCGGTAGGCGGCGCTGATCCGGGGGCAGGCTGGACTGCCGGCTCCTGTGCGCCGGCCGCGCGTGTACCCGGGACCGGGGAGGCGACGGGCTGCAGGCCGGGCGCGGGCTCCGACGGTGCGAAGGAGGCGGGCCCGCCGATACCGCCGGTCTCCAGGGGGTTCCGCCCGGCCCGCACGTCGAAGACGCGGGTGTGCGCGGCCTTGTCGTGCCAGCCCTGCTTCCTGCCGTGGGGATCGAACACATTGGAGACGAGCATGAGCACGGGGCCGATCACGGGGACGATGCCGGCCACTCCCACGAGGAGTCCGCGGACGAAGACGGCGAGCCAGCCCGCCGGGTGGCCCTGTTCGTCGGTGGTGCGGATGCCGAGCAGGAGGTTGCCCGGCGTCTTGCCGGTCCTGGCCTCCCAGCCCCAGATGAAGACCGAGTACGCGAGGGACACGAGCGTGCCGATGCCCTGGGACACGAGGAGCCCGGTGAGGTCGACCTGCTGGCTGACGGCCGAGACCTGCTGCGTCTCGATGGTGCTCACCCCGACGGCCGTCAGGACCCCGGTGAGGATCGCAGGAGGCAGCACGTCCACGAGCTTCGCCACGAGGCGCCGAAGCGCCGCGGCGTCCACCAGGTCACGCTGCGCCATGCCCACCCCATCGCTTCCTCCGGCCGGCGCCGGGTCCGGACCGGTCCGGTGCCCGATCCTGTTGCCACAGGAAACACAATAAAGCGTGCCCGGGCGCAGGGACGCGGCGCACCGCGGGCACTGGAGCGTACTCGTACTCATGATCGTCCGCCTCCGGCCCCGCCCTGGCGGCGCGCACGCCTGCTGCCGCGGCCCCTCCGCGGGCCGGCGTCCGGCCTGCCGCCGCCCTTGCGGGCCTCGGCGTCGCGCAGGAGCGAGCGCGGCGAGAACCGGGCGCGCTGGCGCTTCCAGAAGCCCACCGAGCCGCGCATGCCGTCGAGGGAGGTGCGGACGTCCCGCCAGTAGTCCTGCACCTCGTCCTCGCTGGGGTCGCCGGCCGCGAAGATGCCGGCGTCGGCGCGTGAGGCGAGCAGCGTGGTGGACTCGCTGCTCTGCGGAAAGGCCGCCCCGAGGTCGCGCGCGCTCTCGCGGCGGGTGGCGCGCGGGTTCGTCTCCGCACCGAGGTCCGTGGCGAGGCTGACGAGTTCGCTCCAGCCGCCGCCCACGCGGTCCGCGGGCCTGCCCCGGTACTCGCGGCGCTTCCGCCGCCTGCGCTTGAGCAGGGCGACGACGAGGAGCGGCACCAGCAGCACGACGACGGGGATGAGGACGACGCCGATGATCGCCAGGTACGGCGCCAGCTCGTCGAGCAGGTCCTTCTCGCGCTCCTCCGCGTCCTGCGGCTCGGGCGCCGAGTCCGGTGGGAGCTCGGCGGGTTCCTGCGGCGGGGGCGGCGGCTGCAGCACCTGCGGTTTGGGCGAGGACTTCGGCTGCTGCTGCGGAGGCACGGGTTCGTTGTCCTCGGGGGGTGTGGGGTTGAAAGCCACCCAGCCCACGCCGTCGAACGCCACCTCCACCCAGGCGTGTACGTCGCCGCCCTTGATCTCGAGGGGGCCCTGCGCGCTTCCGACCTCGTCCCAGTCCGGGTAGAAGCCCATGACCACGCGGGCGGGGATGTTGACCTTGCGGGCCATGAGCGCCATGGCCACCGCGTACTGCTCGTCGTCGCCGACCATCTGCTCCGCGTCGAGGAGGCCCAGCATGCGGGCTGCGCCATGACCGGGCAGCGACTTCGCCTCGTCCTCCTTGCCGTTGCTGAAGAAGCCCTGCGCGCTCAGCACCTGCTCGAGGCGGCGTGCGCGCTCGATCGGTTCCGAGACGGCGCCGACGTACTCGCCGGCCTTCGCCGCGACGACGGGCGGGTCGTTCTGCACGCGCGGCAGGGTGAGGTCCGCGAAGCCGTACTGCGCCAGCTGCTCCTCGGAGAACGTCTCGGGGAACACGGCGTTGACCTCGTAGGTGTCGCCGGACCGCACGCCGACCGTCGAGAGCGCGGTCCGGGCCTCGTCGTTGTAGTAGAGGGACCGGCCGAGCTCCTGCGCGCGCGGGCCGCCGAGCCGGACGCCCTCGAGCTCGCCGCCCGCGGGCAGCCACACGCCGGAGTAGTCGCGGATGTCGAAGGTGAGCTGTGCGCTCGTGGCGCCGTCGAGGTCGTCGGGATCCACGTCGCCGAGCTGCTGCGCATCGCCCACGCGGGCGAAGTTCCCGGCGGCCTGCGGATTCACGTTGTAGACCACGCCGTCGTAGGCGTCCAGCGCCGCCAGCCGCACGCGCTCCCCCTCGGGCAGCCCGTCCACGGTGAACAGGACGGTGTCCTCGTTGTCCTTCACGTACTTCCGGAAGCTCGTCAGGGGGCTGGGGTAGGCGAAGAGGTCCACCGGGGGTTCGACGACGTCGCGCAGCACCTTGCGGTCCTGGCCGGCGGCGACCAGGGGGCTCACGGCGAGCGTCAGGACGGTGGCGGTCGCGAGGACGCCCGCGCCGAGCGCGAGCCTGCGGTTCCTGCCGGACCCGGCGGTGGCGGGGTCCGTGACGGCGGGGTTGACGGCCACCCGGGTGCGGGCGTCGGTGCGGGCGATGTCCCGGCGGTACGCCAGCCACGCCAGGGCCGCGGCGATGATCAGGATCCCGCGGAGCTCGGGCAGGGAGGCCCGGTCGGTGCCGAACGCGATCCCGACGACGAACAGCGTGAGGACCGGCAGCATGGACCAGTACGGGGTGCGCACGCGCCAGGCGAGGGTGCCGGCCAGCACGGCGCACAGCAGGGTGGCGAGGAACGGGACCACGAGCATGCCGCTGGCCGTACCCACGGGGTCCGCGACGGTCAGGAGGTCCTTCCAGGAGAAGATGACGCCGACGATCAGGATCCGCAGGGACCGCAGGGTGGGCAGGAACCCGAGGAAGGCCTCCTGCGGGGCGGCGAGCGCGTGGCCGAGCAGCAGATAGGTGCCGAGGAACGCCCCGGTCATGGGCCAGAGGCCCCAGCGCCGGAGACGTCCCAGCCACGCGAGGCCGAGGCCGAGGACGATGCCCGCGAAGCCTGCGACGAGGTAGCGGGTGTCCCCGCCGAACGTCGGGCCGAAACCGAGCACGCCGAGGCCGAGCAGGAGCAGGAGCACACCGGCGTCGATGCCCGCCTGCAGGCGCGGCACCGGCGGCAGGGCTGTCTGGGCGGCGCGGTTCATGCTGCGGCCTTCCGGAGGACGAGCGCGAGGTCGTCGAGGGAGTTCAGGGTCAGGACGGTCAGGTCCCCGATGGTGGCGCGGCTCTGCTGGCCGTCGGTCACACAGCGGACCGCGAGGCAGCGGATGCCGGGCGGGATGGACGCGGCGGCGGACCTCAGCTGGGACGGCGTCACCCCGGGGCCGACGACGAAGAAGACCACGGAGGCATTGGGTACGGCGTCCGCCGTCGTCCGGGCGAGGTCGAGGGCCGTGGCGCGGACCGCGCGCCCCTCGATGCGCGTCATGTCGTCGAGCAGGTTGCGGCCCGTCTCGGTGCGCAGCGGCCCGTCCTGCGTCAGGACGCTCAGGTTGCGCTGCTCGCGGATGGCCTGCAGCCCGATGGAGCCGGCGACGGACACCGCGAGCTCGAACTCGGCCTCGGACGCGTACTCGTCCGTGTTGGTGGACAGGGCGACGGCGAGGTGGGAGCGGCGGGTCTCCTCGAACTGGCGGACCATGAGCGTGCCGGTGCGGGCCGTGGTCTTCCAGTGGATGTGGCGGCGGTCGTCGCCGGGCACGTAGTCGCGCAGCGCGTGGAAGGACACGTCGGCGCTGGAGAGCTCCTTGGTGGGGAGCCCTTCGAGGTCCTTGATGAACCCGGCCGCCGAGCCGACGAGCGGCGTGGTGCGCGGGTGCACGAACAGGTCCGTCGGCTCCGTCCAGAGCACCTCACGGCGGAGGATGCTGAGCGGGTCCGCCCGGACGGACCGCACGGGCCCGACGACGATGACCGCGCGCCGCTGCGTGGGGATGCTGAAGAGGTCCTCGTGGACCTGCCCGGGGGTGAGCCGCGGGAGGTGGAAGATGGCCGTGGCCGCGCCGACCGGCAGTTCGAGCGACGCGGGCAGGAGCGGCCTGTCCGAGGTGTTCGAGACCGAGACGCTGCCCACCGCCCGGTCCCCGACCGCGACGCGCGTCCGCGCCAGGTCGAGGTCGACGCCGTAGGAGGACCGCCCCAGGATGAACCCGGCAGCCAGCAGGACCAGCAGCGTGCCCATCACGGCGGCCACGAGGGCCTCGCTCCAGCCCAGCACGGTGCCGAGGACCCAGAGGACCGCGACGGCGACGATCAGGAGCCGGCCGAGCGGACTGACCACGGACACCACGGGTCCGAGCACCCTGCCGGTGGCCGTCGTCGCACGCGTGGCGGCGGGAGCGAGCGCGGCCCGGACGAAGCGCCCGGACTCGGCGAGGAGCGAGCCGGGGCGCAGGGCGCCGCCCGCCCGGTTCCGCCGGCGCTCGGGGCGGGGCGCGCGGCCCGAGGGGCCGCTTCCGGGTGCTCCCGGCGGGGTGGATCGGGCGGCACGGTCCGCCCGGTCCGCACGGCGGGACCGGGTCCCGGTGGTGGAGGTTGCCATCGTCTGCCTGCTGCCTGCTGTGTCGGTCTGCGTGGGTCGGGCTAGGCGGATGCGCGCTGCTGCGGCGCGGACACGTCGGCGAGGACGCGCCGGAGGACGGCCTCGGGGGTGGCTCCGGCGAATTCGGCCTCCGGGTCCATCACGAAACGGTGCGTCCACACGTAGGGCGCGAGCTCCTTGACGTCGTCGGGCAGCACGTAGTGCCGGCCCTGTCCGGCGGCCCAGACCTTCGCGGCGCGCACCATGGCGAGGGCGCCGCGGACGCTGACGCCCAGGCGGGTCTCGGGTGCCGAGCGCGTCTCCTCGGTGAGGCGCGAGATGTACTCGAGGACAGCGGTGTCCACGTGCGTCTCGGCCGCGAGGTTCGCCATGTCGACCACCGCGGAGGTGGTGATGATCGGGGTGAGCGCGAGCGAGCGGTCACGCGTGGCCGCGCCGCCGAGCAGCTGCACGGTGGAGGCGTGGTCCGGGTAGCCGATCTCCGTCTTGATGAGGAAGCGGTCCAGCTGCGCCTCGGGCAGCCGGTAGGTGCCGGCCTGCTCGATCGGGTTCTGGGTGGCGATGACCATGAAGGGCCGCTCGTTGGTGTAGCTCACGCCGTCCACCGTGACGCGGGATTCCTCCATGACCTCGAGCAGCGCGGACTGGGTCTTCGGGGAGGCGCGGTTGATCTCGTCGGCGAGCACGATGTTCGCGAAGATGGGCCCCCTGTGGTACTCGAAGGCCTGCGTCTTCTGGTCGTAGATGGTCACGCCGGTGACGTCGGAGGGCAGGAGGTCGGGCGTGAACTGGATGCGCGAGTGCGTGCCCTGGACCGTGGCCGCGAGGGACCGGGCGAGCATCGTCTTGCCGGTGCCGGGGGCGTCCTCGAGGAGCACGTGGCCCTCGGCGAGCATGGCGGTCAGCACGAGGCGCACCACCGTCGACTTTCCGAGGACCGCCTGGCCCACGTTGCCGACGAGCTTGTCGAAGGTGCCGGCGAACCAGGTGGCCTGCTCTGCTGTCATTGTCATGCTGTTCGTCCTTTGGTGTGGCGTGATCGGTGGAAGGTCGTGGAGCGGGACGGGGTCAACAGGTGCCCTGGGGTCTGCCCTCGGGGAACTGCATCGCGGTGATCTTGAACCAGCCGCCGTGGGTGTTGCCCACCCACTCCGTGTTGGACCCGGTCTGGGTGACACCGCCGCCCCCGTTCACGTCGTACACGGGGTAGGGATCGCCCGACTGGATGCACTGCGCCTGGAACTCGTGGCCGTTGGGCTGCCAGGTGCCGCCCGCCGCCCGGCAGTTCGCCTGGGTGTCGGCCGCGGCGCCCGAACGCGCACCGTACTCGCACCCGCCGGGGACGTAGGGGTCCTGGATGATCGCCCTGCGCGTGGGTGGTGGTGGGGTGGGCCCGGTCCGGCCGGTGGCCGACGTCGTCGACACCTGCCCCTCGGAGTCCGTCACGGTCACGGTGATGGTGACGCTCTGGTCGTACCCGGTGCCGCCCGTCGCGGCACCGCCACCCGCGGGGACCGCGCCGGACTGCCCGGTACTCGTGCTCCAGGCGACGGACGCGATGGGCCGGCCGTTGGTGGCGGTACCCCCGATCGCGAAGTTCACGCGCTGCTCGGCGGGGCTGCTCGTGACACCCGGGGTGTTCGGCTTCCCGAAGGGCACCACCTCGTTGGACTGCGTGACCGGCCCGGGGAAGCTGGAGCCCGCGGCGGCGTTCACGGCCCGGACGCCCACGCGGTAGGACGTGCCGTTGGTCAGCCCGCGGATGGTCCTGTCCGCCGGCAGGGCCGAGAAGGCGCCGCCGTTGAGCTGGTACTCGTAGCGGGTCTGCTCCGCCGTCGCACCGTTGGCCGGTGCCGTGCCGCTGCTGACGGTCAGCTGCCGGTCCCCCGGCGCCGCGGCGACGCCGGGCACCGCGCCGGGTGCGCCGACGGCCTGGCGCGGCTCGGACGGCGTGCCGGCCGGCCCGGCGCCCGCCTTGTTCCGCGCGGCGACCGTGAACGTGTAGGGGCTGCTGGAGTTCTCGACCGTCACGGAGGCGGAGAGCTGGGAGCCGGAGAGCTCCTGCGTCCCGACCACCTGTCCGCCGCGGAGGGTCGTCAGGGTGTAGGCGTCGATCTCGGCGCCGTTCTTCCCCTCGGCGGTGGGCTGCGGCCACGAGACCGCGAGGATCGAGTTGGCGGCCCCGCCCTGGCTGGAGACCTGCACGGACGGCTGGGGGACGGCGCCCGGGATGCCGGCGGGCACCTCGGCGGCGGAGTAGGCGCCCCAGTCGGAGGGGTCGGGCGCCTGGTTGAAGGCACGCACGCGCACCTGGTAGGGCACCCCGTTCTCCAGGCCGGTCCACTGCGTGCTGGTGCCGGTGACGCCCGCCTTCTGGAATCCGCCGCCCGGCGGGGCCGGGGAGATCTCGAGGTCGTAGCGTTCCACGGGTGAGCCCTCGGTGGCCGGGACGCTCCAGGTCACCTGCAGCGACCGGTCGCCGAACACGAGGGCGGGCGGGGCCGGTGCGTCCGGCTTCTCGTCCGGACGCGCCGGCGCGGAAGCGGCCGACGGCGCGGACTCCCCCACCTCGTTCTCCGCCGTCACGGTGAACGAGTACTCGACGTTGTTGGTCAGACCGGTCAGCGTGCAGGTGGTGGTGGGGCACTGCTGCGTGAAGCCGCCGCTGCCCGTGACCGTGTACCCGGTGATCGCCGCTCCGTTGGCGGCCGGCGGATCCCAGGACAGCACGACGGTGCGGCTGCGCACCTCGGTCACCGCCGGGAGGGACGGTGCGTCGGGTGCGCCGCGGACCGTGAGCCGGACACGGCCCTCCACCTCGCGCGACGCGTCCTGGGTGCGGTCTCCCACGCGGTAGCGCACCACGAGGGTGCCCACGAAGTCCTCGCCGGGCGTGACCACGACGGCGTCACCCTCGATGGTCGCGCTGCCGGAGCCCGTCTCGGTGTCCGTGCGGATCAGCCGCAGCGGCGTGTCGGGGAAGGGATTGGCGTCGTTGGCGAGCACGGGGATGCGCTCGGTGCTGCCCTGTTCGGCGTCGGCGACGACGTCGTCGTTGGCCACCGCGAGAGGCCGGCCCGAGGCCGTGACGGTGACCTCCACGCCCGCCTCGACGGGGTCGGACCGTCCGTCCGTCACGGTGAACCGGACGGTGTACGGGCCACCGCGGGTCGCCGAGCCGGCGCCGACCGTGAGCGTCGATCCGTCGAGCGCGGGGGCCAGGCCGGCGGGCGCGTCGCCCACCAGCGCGTAGCGGAGGCCGGCCACGTCCTGCTCGTCCTGCTCGGCCACCAGCCGCGCCAGGTCGAGGGTCGTCGACTCCTCCTGGGCCACCTGCAGCTGCGTGGAGCGGACCTCCGGGACGTGGTTCGTGTCCGGGTTCGGGAGCACGCGGATGCTGACGGTCAGCACGGAGCGGAGGCCGTCCGGGTCCTCGAGGGACGAGCCGTCCGTGACCTCGAAGCTGACCGACGCGGCGCCCGAGTAGTCCTCGGCGGAGGTGAAGGCGAGGGTCGTGGCGTCACGGACCAGCGGTGAGTTGTCGGAGGCGACCGCGGTGACCCTGGCGTCGTCGGTGAGGGACGGCGAACGACCCTCGCGGACCGCCACGAGCTCGTTCAGGTCGAGGACGAGTTCGTCCCCGCTCTGCACCTCGAGCGGCTCGGCCCGCGCGAGGGCAGGGGGCTGGTCCGCGAGTCCCGGGACATGGATGAACGCCGTCGCCGCCAGGCCGTCCCGGTCCGTCACGGTGTAGGGGATGATCTGCGGTCCGGGCAGGAGGCGGACGTTGACCATCCGGCCCGTGCTGCCGTCCTCGAGCGTCGCGTCGACGACGCTGGCGGTGTCCGTTCCGAGGGGGAAGGTGATGGTCAGCTCGCTCGGCGAGCCGTCCTCGTCGGTGTCGTTGCGCAGCACGGGGATGTCCACGGCGTCGCGTCCCAGGGTCTCGGCAAAGGCCACGCGGTCGTCGAAGGCCACGGGCGCGAGGCTCGGGGCGTCGGGGCGGGTCTGCACGCGCACGGTCCCGATCGCCGCGCCGCCGCGCGGGTCCTCGACGCGGTAGCGCACGGCGGTGTTGCCGGGGGCCTGGGGGGCGGTGAAGGTGATCTTACGGTCGACGACGGCGGCAGCGAGCTCCGGTGCCGCCTCCACGCCGTCGGCGGGCAGGGCCAGCGCGTCGCCGTCGGGGTCGGAGTCGTTGGCGAGCGCATCGACGGTGATGAGCCGGCCCGGCCGGACGTCCACGGCGTCGTCGAGCGCCACGGGGTTCTGGTTGACTGCCGTCGGCAGGGCCACGCCGACCAGCACGGTGCCGACCGAGCGGGCGCCCAGCCGGTCCTCGACCACGTAGCTGAACGAGTCCTGCCCGGACGTCCCCGTGGCGGCCGTGTACTCGATGAAGGTGGAGCCGACCTTCACCGTGCCCTTCGAAGGTGCTGTGTCGATGCCGACCAGTGCCACGGAGTCGCCGTCGGGGTCGATCCCGGTGAGCGGGATGGGGATGCGCGCGGTGGTGCCGGCGATGGCGCGGGCCTTGACGGTCCGCGGCAGGGGCCTGGCGTTGTCCTCTCCGACGGCCTTGACGCGGAGGGTCACCTGCGCGGAGTCCTCCTGCCCGTCGGGGCCGCGGACGGCGTAGACCGCCTGGTACGTGCCGGCCGTCGTGCCCGCCTGGAAGCGCAGGGTGTTGCCGGAGACGGCGAGGAGCCCCTGGCCGTCCGCGATGGTCTCGACGAGCACCGGGTCCAGCGTGAGGTCCTCGCCGTCCGGGTGGGTGTCGTTGGCGAGGACGTCGATCGTCGCGACGTCGCCGGCGCGCACGGTCACCTCGTCGTCGGCGGCCCTCGGGGGCTGGAGCTTCTCGGGGGCGGGGACGGGCACCACGGACACCTCGCCCGTCGCGGTGGAGGCGCCGTTGGACACCGTGTAGCTGAAGGAGGTGCGCTCGCGCACGCCCTGGGTGTCGCTGATGCGCAGGATGTTGTGGTCCAGGATGGCGACGGTGAACGGCGCGCCGGCGGGCAGCGCCACCGACTGCACCACGAGGACGCCTCCTCCGGGGTCGGCGTCGTTGGCGAGGACGTCGACGAGCGTGCGCCCGCCGGCGGGCAGCAGGGCCGTGTCCTTGACCGCGACGGGCAGGCCGGCGTCACCGGCGTCGGGCACGACGTCGACCCGGATGAGTCCCGGGGCGCTGGCCGGGCCGTTGGCCACGACGTAGTCGAGGTACACGGGGCCGGGCGTCCCGGAGGAGAAGGTGAAGGTCCCCACTTCGTAGTTGGGTGTGAGGGTGGCGCCGTCGCCGCCGCTCACGCGCGTGAGGCGAAGGCCGCGCCCCGAGGGGTCGAGGTCGTTGTCGAGCGGCGCGACCAGCAGTTCCTCGCCCACGGCGACCGTGACGTGGTCCGGTGTCGGGAACGGCGGCACGTTGCCCGCCGGCTGGACGTCGATGATGACCTCGCCCTCGCTGGTCGAGCGCCCGTCGGAGACGGTGACGGTCAGGCGCTTCTCCCCGAGCTCGGTAC
Organism: Arthrobacter sp. Soc17.1.1.1; assembly: GCF_036867195.1. NCBI lineage: Bacteria > Bacillati > Actinomycetota > Actinomycetes > Micrococcales > Micrococcaceae > Arthrobacter > Arthrobacter sp. Soc17.1.1.1. Next base: position 1,164,250 of record NZ_JBAJII010000001.1, on the reverse strand, counting down.
CGCCGTCGCGGAAGGTGAGCAGGCCGTCCTCGCGGTACTGCACGCCGTCGGCCGGGCCGGGTGCGGCGGCCCCGGCGAGGTAGAGGTCGTCGCCGTCGGCGTCGGTCCAGTCGGAGAGGATGCTCTGCTCGATGCTCTGGCCCTGCTCGACCGTCAGGCGTGTCCTGCGCTTCTGGGTGGCGGGCTCGTTGCCGTCCTGGTTCCGGATGTTCAGGGTCACCTGCGCCGAGTCGGTGCCGCCGCGTCCGTCGTCGACCTCGTAGTCGAAGGTCTGCCGGCCGGGCAGGGCACCCGGGCTGACGACCACCTGGAGTCCCGTGGCGTCGTAGACCTGCTGCAGGGTCCCCGTCTCCCCCAGGTCCCCGCGCGCCACCACCGTGAGGAGGTCGCCGTCGGGGTCGGCGTCGTTGTCCAGCAGCGGCAGGATGGTGGTGGTGCCGACGCGGGCGCCGAGTTCGTCGTCCTCCGCGACGGGCGGCTTGTTCTCCTGGGTGCGGTCGGGCAGCGTCGACACGGGGTTCTCGTCCGCGGATTCCTCCTCGTCCTCGTCGGACTCGTCCGGCGGCGGGATGATGTCGTCCCAGTTCTGCACGAGCTGCAGGTCGTCCTGGACGAGCCAGGTGTCGCCGGCCAGGACGTCGTTGAGCACCACGATGTCCCTGTTGGTGCGGAATACCAGCTGGGACGTCGCGGTGACCGACGGGATCTCGGCCGAGGTGTCGTCCGCGTCGTCCACGCAGTCGCGGGCGTAGAGGCCGGAGCCGTTCCAGGCGGCGTGGATGCAGCCGTTCAGCTGGACCGGGCGGACGGGGGCACCGGCGGCCACGTCCGTGGTCTCCGGCTCCGAGCCGTCGAGCGGCGCCGTGACGAGGCCGCGTGCCGTGGACAGCGCGACGACGTCACCCGCCCCGCTGCTCTGCTGCAGTTGCGCGTCGTCGACGTCGTCGATGACGCGCGTGTCCCCGCCCGGCAGGACGAGCTCCCCGTCGGCGGGATCGAAGGCGACGGCGTCCTCGCCCACGAGGGTCACCTGGAGGTCCTTCGCACCGCGCAGCGCCTCGACCTCGCGCGTGCCGGACTCCACGAGGGTGCCGTCGCCGGCCGGGGTGTAGGTGGTGAGGGTACCGGCGCCGGGGTCGGCGACCACCACGGTGTCGTCCGGGCCGATGGCCGCGGCGAGACCCGGCTTCCCCTCGACGAGCGGTGCGGCATCCGTCCGGGCGAAGGCCCCGGGGTCGGCCGCCGGCGCGGTGCGGACGGTCCCGTCCTCGCTGTTGGCGAGCAGGAGGGAGGCCGTGCCGAACTGGAGGTCCCCCGAGGAGGGCAGCGCCGCTTCCTCGCCGAGGGTCACTGTGACGTTGCTGATCGGGGCCACGCCCGCCTGGTCCAGGTTGCTCGCGAACACCGACCCCTCGTGCTGCAGGACGTCGAAGGCGTTGCTCGGTGCCAGCAGGCCGCCGTCGAGCGTGCGCGACTGGTAGTTCAGGTGCCCGATCTTGCCCTGCGCCAGGTTCGTCACCCACACGCCGCCGTCGTTGAGGTCCACGTCGGCGGTACGGACGCCGGGGTAGATGACGGCACCCGTGATGGCGAGCGCACCCGCGACCGACGCGGCCACGGCAGTGGCGGACCTGCGCCTGCGCGCGGTGAGACCAGACTTCACGCTATTTCCCCCGGAGACCTGCGGCACACGTGAGGTATGCCTGCATCAGTGTAGCGGCGCGCCGGACCGGTCTTCGATGGGGAGGACTCCCCATCGAGGACCTGCCCGTCCCATCACCGGATCAGCACGTCCTCATGCCGGCCGGCGGGTTGTTCCCGTTGTAGGTGTGGATCCCCTTCAGGAACAGGCCGTTGTTGTTGGCGTCGCGGTTCGGACCGGACTTCTGCCGGTACCAGGGTCCGCTGGAACGGTTGATGTAGCAGTCGGAGACCAGTTCGGTCTCGCTGTACATCCAGTGGCTTCCGGTACAGCCCGACCCCGTCCAGTTCGTGCCGTTGGCCGGATCCATGCAGCTGCGGGTGTCGAGTTCCGGGCCTCCGGCCCTGATGGTCCACTCCGTCTTCGGCGGCGGCTCGGGTGGCGGGGGCGGCGGCGGGGTTCCGCTCCTCGCTGCCGCGGACGCCACCGGGCCCGGCTGGTCGCGGGAGTTGAGCGAGCGGACGTCGATCGTGTGCCGCTCCTCGTAGCCGCCGGTGTTGATGGTCCGGCTGCCCGAGGCGCCCACATTCTCCCAGCCGCCGCCGTCGATCCGGATCTGGATCTGCTTGACGTCGTGGGCGTTCGTGTTCGGGGCACCCCAGCTGAGCTCGAGGTTCTTCTGCTCCGGCCTGCCGTCGCGCCCGCCGGCGGTCGCCGCACCGGGCGACCCGTAGGGCCGCACCGCGGCCGACGGTGCCCCCGGTTCACTCGTGTAGCCGGCGCCGTCGCTGGTGACGATCGCGCGGATCACCGCGGTGACGTTCTCGCCGTTGGCGAAGCCGCCCACGGTCTGGTTCTGGCTGACCGGCTGCCACGCGCGGCCGTTGAAGCTCGCCTGGTAGGACACCTCGTTCTCGCGGGCGCCGTTGCGCTGCGCCGCCGAGAGGGGCGTGTACGTGATGGTGACGGCGCGGCCGGCACCGCCCGTGTCCGCCTCGACGAGTGCGGGCGGTGGGGGCGGCGCAGGCGCGCCGACCGCTCGCCGCGGCGCCGACTGCGCCCCGTACGCGGACCAGCCGGCCTTGTTGTAGGAGCGCACCGCGTAGGAGTAGTCGGCCTCGGCGTTGTCCACCGTGATGGTCTGCTGCGAGGCGGGGATCTCGGGCAGGGTGCGCACGAGCGCGCCCCCGCGGTACTCCTGCACCTCGTACTTGGTGACCGGGGCACCGTTGGGATCGGCATCGTTCCAGTCCACGGCGAGCTGGCTCTGCGCGCCCACGGACTTGGCGCGCGTCGTCGTGGGGGCCTGCGGGACACCCGGCGGCCCTGCCGGGGTCTCCGCCGCGGAGTAGTCGCTCCAGTCGGACGGGTCCGGGGCCGCGTTGCGGGCCTGGACGCGCACCTTGTACGCCGTGCCGTTCTCGAGGCCCTCCCACGTCACGGGGCTGCCGGCGGCGGACCGCTGGGGCGCCCCGCTCGCCGGTGCGGGCGAGATCTGCAGCTCGTAGCCCTCGATGGGCGAGCCCTCGTTGTTCGGCGGGGTGAAGTTCACGGTCAGGGACCGGTCGCCGAACACGAGGGTGGGCGGCGCCGGCTGATCGGGCTTGGTGTCCGGCCGGGCCGGGGCGCTCGCGGGCGACGGGTCCGAGGTGCCGTTGGCGTTCGTGGCGGTCACCTGGAAAACGTATTCGACGTTGTTGGTCAGCCCCGTGATGGTGCACGTGGTCGTGGGGCATTCCTGGCTCACCCCGTTGGCGCTCGTGACGGTGTACCCGGTGATGGGCGAGCCGTTGCTGGCCGGCGGGTCCCATGACATGACCACGGTCCGGCTGCGCGTCGACTCGACCGTCGGCGTCCCGGGCACACCGGGCTTGCCCTCGACCGTGAGCTGGATCCGCCCGGTCACGTAGCGGTTGCTCTCACCGGTCTTGTCGGCCACGGAGTACTGGACGGTCATGCTGCCCACGAAGCTGTCCGACGGCGTCACGACGACGGAGTCCCCCTGCTGCGACGCACTGCCGTTCCCGTCGGCGATGACGTCCACGATGGTGAGCGGGGTGTCCTCGAAGGGGTTCACGTCGTTGGCGAGCACGGGCACGGTGACCGGTTCGCCCTGGATGGCCTTCGGCACCACGTCGGTGTTGGCGACGGCGAGGGGCCGGCTGGAGGCGAGCACCGTGAGGTCCACCGCGTTGACGGCCTTCTCCTCGCCGTCGGAGACGGAGATGCCGAGCCTTCCGACCGCCCCGATGCGCGCGTCGTCGGTGGCACCGACCTCGAGCACCGAGCCGTCGAGCCGGGCCTCGAACCCCGCCGGCACGTCGCCCTCGAGCGCGAACACGAGGGCGTCGACGTCCTCCGGGTTCGGGTCCGCCGCGAGCTGCCGCAGGTCGAGCGACACCGCGGGTTCCGCCGTGGCCGGCTCGAGCGAGGCGGAGGTCAGGGTGGGTGGGAGGTTGGTCTCGGGGGCCGGGATCACGTTGGTGAGGACCGTGAGGGTGCTCGTGAGGCCCTCGGGGTCGTCCGGACCGGTGCCGTCGGTCACCTCGAACGTGATGGAGCCGAGTCCCGCGTAGCCGAGATCAGCCCCGTACACGAGGTTCGAGGGGTCACGGATGAGCTCGGCCCCGTTGTCCGCACCGATCGCCGCGACCTTCTCGGCCACGGTGATGCGCGGCGTCCGGCCCTCACGGACCTCCACCAGCTCCCCGAGGTCCAGCGCGAGGTCCTCCCCCGCGGTGACGTCGATGGGCGCGTCGGACACGAGCGTGGGGTACTGCTCGCTGAGGCTCGGCACCCAGATGACGGCGCGGGCCACGCCGCCGTCGATGTCCTCCACCTGGTACGGGATGAGCTGGTCCTCCTCGGTGAGATCCACCTTCACCACGTTGTCGCTGCCCACCGTCACGCCCGTGTACTCGGGGTCCACGGTGACCTCGAGGTCCTCGCGGACGCCGTCGGGATCCTCGTCGTTGTCGAGCACGGGGACGTCGACGGCGGTCTCGCCGCGCGTCTGGGCGGGTTCGACGCGGTCGTCGCGGGCGATCGGCAGGAGCAGCTCTGCGTTCTGGTCCACCGTGACGGTGATGTTGCCGTCCGCGCTGCCGCCCCGGCCGTCGACCACCTGGTAGCGGACGTTGAAGGTGCCCTGCTGATCGGGCGCCGTGAACAGCACCCGCGCGTCCTTCGTCTCGGGCGCCATCTCGGCGGGTGTCGCCGCGAGGGCGTCCGGGTTCAGCCGGATGATGTCGCCGTCGGGGTCGGAGTCGTTGCGCAGGGCCTCGACGGCGATCGCGCGGCCGGGACGCAGGATGGCGCCGTCGTTCACCGCGATGGGCTTCTGGTTCGCCTCGGCCGCGGGGGCGATACCCACCTGCACGGTGCCGGTGTTCTCGAGACCGAAGCGGTCGCGCACCCTGTACGTGAATGAGTCGGTGCCCGCACCGGTCGCGGACGCGGTGAAGTCGATGTAGTTCGTACCCGGGACGGCCGCGCCCTGCTTCGGGGCGCTGTCGATGCCGGTGAGGAACACGGAGTCGCCGTCGGCGTCGATGCCGTCGAGCGGGACCGGGATGCGCACCGTGGAGCCCGCGATCACGCGTCCCTCGAGGTTCTTCGGGACGGGTTGGGTGTTCTTGGCGTCGTCGCGCGCCTTGATGGTGATCCGCACCTCGGCGGAGTCCACCTGGCCGGAGGTGTCACGCACGTTGTAGATGGCGTAGACGGTCTTCGCGGTGGGGCCGGCGACGAAGCGCAGCACGTTCTCGGAGGCGAACATGCGGCCGTCCGCGGGATCCACGCCCTGCACGATCACGGGGTCCAGGGTGAGGGCGTCGCCGTTGGGGTGGGTGTCGTTGTCGAGCACGGGGATGTTGACGACGTCGCCCACGCGGACCGTCGCGGTGTCCGGCGTCGCCTGCGGCGGCAGGAGCGTCTCGGGGCCGGCGACGGAGAGCACGCTGACCTCCCCGGTGGCCGACGCGGCACCGTTGGAGACGGTGTACTTCAGGGTGCTCTGCTGGTTCAGGCCGCGCACGTCGTGGAGGCGCAGGATGTTGTGGTCGAGCAGGGCGACGTCGAGCGGCGAGCCGTCCGGCGTGGTCACGGACTGCACCACCATGACGCCGCCCGTCGGGTCGGTGTCGTTGGCGAGGACGTCCACCAGGACGTCCCCGTTCCGCGGGAGCAGGGCCACGTCGCGGACGGCCACGGGGGCGCCCTCGATGCCGCTGGCCTTGGCGTCCACGCGGATGAGGCCGCTGGCGGTCTGGGGGCCGTTGGTCACGAGGTACTCGAGGTACACCGTCCCGGCCTGCGACGGCGTGAAGGCGATGGTCCCGGTGTCGTAGTCGGGGGTGATCGCGGCGTCCTGGCCCGTGGCCTCGGCCTTGGCGAGGCTCAGCTGCCCGCCGGCCGGGTCGAGGTCGTTCTGCAGCGGGGACAGCTGCACCTCCTGGCCCACGATCGCCGTGAAGTGGTCGAAGTTCGCCACCGGCGGGAGGATGCCGTTCGCCCGCACGTCGAAGGTGACCGTGCCCTCGACCTCCTCCAGCCCGTCGGAGACGACGATCTTCACCTCCTTGACGCCCTGGCTCTTGCCGACGTCCCGGAAGGTCAGCAGACCGTCGGAGCGTGTGCGCACCTGGTCGCCGTCGGGGGTGGGGGTCGCGCTGACGAGGAACAGGTCGTCGCCGTCCGGGTCCTCCCACGTGCTGAGGATGTTCTGGCTGACGCTGCGGCCCTGCTCCACGAGGATGGTCGTGGGCCGCTTCGCGCGCGGCGCCTCGTTGGCGTCCGGCCCGCGGACGTCGAGCGTGACGGCGGCCCCGGCCTTGCCGCCGCGGCCGTCCTCGATGTCGTACCGGAAGGTGCTGCGCCCCACGGGCGCGTCGGCGGGCACCACGATCTGCATCCCGGCGCCGTCGTAGATGCTCTGCACGGTGCCCGACGGCGGCTGGTCGCCGGAGAGCGTGGCGGTCAGGAGGTCGCCGTCCGGGTCGGTGTCGTTGTCGAGCACGTTGAGGATCGTGGTGCGTCCGGCACGCGCGCCGAACGAGTCGTCGGAGGCGACGGGCGGGCGGTTCTCCCCGGAGCGGTCCGGCAGGGTGTTGACCGGGTTCTCGCTCGCCGACTCCTGGTCCTCCTCGTCCGACTCGTCCTTCGGCGGGACGATGTCCCCCCAGTTGTCGACCAGTTCGAGGTTCTGCTGCACGAGCCACACGTCGCCCGCGGCGACGTCATTGAGGACCACGACGTCCCGGTTCACGCGGAAGACGAGCTCCGACTGGGCGCCGATGTTGGGGATGTCCTCCCGGCGGTCGTCCGCGTCGTCGCGGCAGTCGCGGATGTACGTCTCGGCGCCGGACCACGCGGCATGCAGGCAGCCGGCCTGCATCACCGGTGCGGCGGGCAGCCCGTTGCCGATGTCGGTGGTGACGGCGTCCGAACCGTCGAGCGGCTGCTGGATGAGGGACGTCTCGGTGGCGATCGAGACGGTCTCCGCGGCGGGTCCGCTCTGCTGGAGCTTCGCGCGTTCGGTGTCCTCGAAGGTGGCGGTCCTCCCGTCCGGCAGGACCACGAGCCCCGAGGCGGGGTCGAGGACGACGGTGTCCTCCCCCACGGCGGCGACCTGCAGGTCGCCGGTGTTCGCGAGCTCCGGCGCCTCCCGGACGTCGGGCTCCTCCCAGGTGCCGTCCGCCGCGACGGCGTAGCTGCTGATGGTGCCGGCCTCGGGATCGGCGACGGTCACCCGGCCCGACGACGAGACGGCGGCCACGGAGCCGCGGCCCGTGGAGACCGGGTCCGTCTCCTGGTCGCTGAAGGCGGCGAGGGCCGCCGTCGTGGTGATCCAGACCGACCCGGTGGACCGGTCGGTGACGGTCGCGGTGGTGCCGCCCATCGCGAGGACCGCGTCGCCGGGCAGCTGCACCTCGGTGCCGCGCACCACGTTGGCGATGTCGACGGGGCTGACCTTCGCCTGGTCGGAGTTGATGTTGAAGACGGTGGAGGTCTGCTGCTGGATGTCGAACGCGTCGCTGTTCGCGGCGTAGCCGCCGTCGAGCAGGCGGGACTGGTAGTTCAGGTGGCCCACCATGCCGAGGGTCTCGTTGGTGACCCAGACGCCGCCGTCGTTCAGGTCGACGTCCGCGGTCGCGAAACCCGGGTACAGCAGCGCTCCGGCCACGACGGCCCCGGTGACAGTGGTCACGACGGCGGCGGACATGGCACGGCGGCGCTGCGGCCTTGTGCGGTTGAGACCTGCGAACTTCACTCTTGGTGCCCCATTTGATCGTGCTGCGGGCCGCCCACACGGGTGGGCGGTCGGTAGCAGTCTCGCACGGGTCCGGCGAAGTGCCAACGCCGGACCGCGGGGACCGCTCCCCACGCGCGTGTTCGCGCGCCGGCGTTCCCGCGGTCAGTCGAGGATGATCCCCGTGCCCGTCCCCCGGGCCAGGGTCACGGGGCGCACCTCGCCGAACCCGCGCACCTGGCGCGCCTCGTGGGGCGTCAGGACGAACTTCTCGTTCTGCGTGAGCGTCGCGGCCGTGCCGGAGTCCACGAGCACCTCGCCGGGTTCGGCGAGCGCCGTGAGGCGCGCGGCGAGGTTCACGGTGGGCCCGTAGATGTCGCCGAGCCGGGACAGCACCCGGCCCCACACGAGCGAGCAGCGGGCCGAGGGGAGGAACTCGTCCTCGGAGAAGGCCTTGGACAGGGCGAGGGAGATCTCCGCGCCGGCCTCGGGCGATTCCGCGATGTAGAGCACCTCGTCGCCGATCGTCTTGACGAGCCGCCCGCCGCCCACCGAGATGATCTCCGCGCTCTTGTTCTCGAACCGCTGCACCAGCTGCGCGAGGGTGCGCTCGTTCATCTGCCGGGAGAGGCTCGTGTAGGAGACGAGGTCCGCGAAGCCGACGGCGCGGGCGAGCGGCAGCGGCGCGTCCTGCTCGTCGCCGTCGCGCCCGGCCTCGCTGGAGCGCAGGCCCGATTCGGCGCGCAGCGCGAGCCGCTGGACGGCCGCGTTCATCTGCCGGCGCCACGCGTACACCAGGGTCTTCTCGAGGGGCTCGATGAGATCCGGCAGCTCGGAGACGAGCGTCTTCCGCGCGTCCGCGTCCGTGAGTCCGCGCTGCGCCACCATCTCCTCCACGATGGCCTCGATCTGCCAGACCACCATGCGGTCCGTCATCTGCCCCACGGCACGGGTGATCGAGATGGCGGCGTCCTCGGTGAGCTGCTCCTGGCGCACCAGGTCGATGATCGTGGTGAGCGCCTGGAGGTCCTTCTCGGTGAACGCGACGTCGTCGTCGCCGATGTTGGGGAAGCCCATGGCGCGCCACAGCTTCCGCGCGGACAGGAGGGACACACCCGCGCCGGCGGCGATGTCGCGGCGCTTGAGGGTGCGCTCGGCGCCGAGGAGCTTCCGCTCGAGGCGCCGGATGGTCTCGCGGTCCAGCGGGGAGGGGACGGACGGCGTCGGGTCCCCGGCATCCGTCGCCATGTCGGACTGCAGCTGCCAGACGGCCTTCGGGGAGGTGGTGGCGGGAGCGTCGGGGGCATCGTCGATCCGGTCCGCGTCCGGGACGATCTCCTCGGGGTGAGGAGGGGTCGCGGCCGGCCGGCCGGACTCGTGGCGGTCCTCGACTGTCACGACTGCTCGCCCCTCCATTGCTGCTGCGCCCATCCCCGCTGTGTCCGCTCCTGCGCCCCCGGTGTCCCGCCGTGGGCGTACTGCGGGTCGATCTCCATGTCTACACCATCGAACATGCGCGTCAGCGGGAGCTCGCCGATGGCCTGCACCACGTACTCCTTGAACGTGGCGACCTGCGGCACGTGCGGGTACGCGTGCGCGCGGTCGAACCCGAGGTCCACCACGAGCGTGCCGCTGCGCACCATGCGCTGCGCGAGGCCCTGCTCGGTCTGGAGCTGGGAGATCGCCGACAGGTTGATCTGGTGCTCGGTGCGCCGGGTGGCACCGCGCCGGTGGATGAGCCGCATGCTCGTGAGCACGTACCGGTTGCCGGACCAGCGGACGAGGGGCCGGACCGTGAACCGGACCAGCAGGAGCACGACGGCGGCGAGCGCCGCGAGCGCGATCACCGGCTGCCACTCGGCGAGGCCGGGGACCGACCTGCCGGTCAGGTAGCCGAGGCCGAAGCCGCCGACGCCGAGGAGCACGAGACCCGCGAGGACCGGGCCGACGAGCGGCAGGGGGTTGGGACGGGTCCGGACGAGGACCCGCTCCCCCGGCAGCAGCTTGATCCGCACGGGCTACGCCTGCGGACGGAGGTGCACGACCTCGCCCGCCGAGACGGTGTGGCGTTCGCCGTCGTCGTCGCGCACGATCAGCGCACCCTGCGCATCGAGGGCCAGGGCGCGCCCGCTGAGCAGGCCGCCGCCGGGCAGCTCGGCCCGGACGTCCTGGCCGAGGGTCGTCATGCGGGCGCCCACCCGCGCGTGGAGGGACGGACCGCCGTCCCATGCGGCCTCGGCGTCGCCGTCCACGTCGCAGAAGGCGCGGTACGCGTCGGCGAACGAGCGCAGGAAGGACTTCAGGAGGATATTCCGGTCGGTGGTGCCCGCGTACTCGAGGAGCAGGCTGGTGGCCGTGGGGACGGGGAGCTCGTCCTCGGTGAGGCTGACGTTGAGACCCACCCCGACGACGACGGCGGGTGGCTCGGCGCCGGCGCCGGGTACGAACTGCGCGAGCACCCCGGCGAGCTTCCGGCCGTCCACGGTGACGTCGTTGGGCCACTTGAGCTGCGGGGCGATCTCGGTGCGGTCCTCGATGCTCTCGGCGAGCGCGAGGGCTGCCAGCAGGGAGAACCAGGAGTAGGCGGCGGTGGGCACGGGCCTGCCGTGGCGGTTGAAGGGCCGCAGGAGCACGCTCACGAAGAGCGAGGACCGCTCGGGGGCCACCCAGCTGCGGCCCAGCCGCCCCCGGCCCGCGGTCTGCACCTCGGCCCCCAGGACGCTGAGATCCGGCCAGCCCGCCGCCTCGCGCTGCGCGTGCTCCACGAGGTCCGTGTTCGTGGACCCCGTCCGGGGCACGATGTCGAGGCGCGAGAACGGACCCGACGGCATGCACAGCGCTGTCCTCAGCGCGCCGAGGTTCAGGCCCGGGCGCTCGAGATTGGAGTAGCGGGAGGACATGGCATCGATCTTATCCGGAGCGCCTCCCTCCGGCCCGACCACATCCGGCCGGCCGGCCCGGGGACGGGAACCGGGTGTCAGAGGAAGATGTCCGGGACGAGCTTGTCCTCGGCCGCTCCGAGGCTGTACCCGGTGAGGTCGGTGATGCCTTCCTCGCGCAGTACCTGCTCGTCGGTGTAGAAGTGCCCGGTGCAGCTGCTGGCCACGCGGACCAGGATGGCGTGCGCGGCGTCGGCGACGATCTCGGGGCTGCGGGCCGCCTGGACCATCCGGCCGCCGCCGGGCATGTTGCGGATGGCCGCGGTGTCGATCAGGGTGGCGGGCCAGAGCGAGTTCACGGCCACGCCCTCGTCCTTCAGCTCCTCCGCGAGCCCTAGCGTTGTCAGGCTCATCCCGTACTTCGCCATGGTGTAGGCCAGGTGCATGGCGGCCCACCGCGGCGCGAGGTTCAGCGGCGGGGAGAGGGTGAGGATGTGGGGGTTCGCGGACTTGCTCAGCGCATCGAGGGAGAACTTGCTGAGCATGAAGGTGCCGCGGACGTTGATGTCCGCCATGAGGTCGTAGCGCTTCATGTCGACGTCGGACGTCTTCGACAGGTCGATCGCGGAGGCGTTGTTGACCACGATGTCGATGCCGCCGAAGGTGCCCACCGCGGCGTCCACCGCGGCGCGGACGTCGTCGTCGTTCCGTACGTCGCCGACGATCGGCAGGGCGCGCCCGCCGGCCGCCTCGATCTGCTCGGCGGCGGTGTACACGGTGCCCTCGAGCTTCGGGTGCGGCTCGCCGGTCTTGGCCATGAGGGCCACGTTCGCGCCGTCGCGGGCGGCTCGGAGCGCGATCGCCAGTCCGATGCCGCGGCTCCCGCCGGACATGATGATGGTGCGCCCGGCCAGCGTGGCGCCGGTGACGCGGCCGGTCCTCGCCGCGGCGGAGAGCGGGCCTTCGTTGCGTGGAGTCATGGCTCCACCATAAGCAGCGGACGGGGCGCGACGGCGCCGCGACGCACCGATGTTACTCATGGGTAACATCACCGGCCCGGCTAAGCGATGGGGACCGAAACTGTAGACGTCCTACAACGGCGGACCTCCCGAACCTCACTAGACTGGTGGAATTGTGCCGCGGGTTGGAGGAAACCTCCAGCCGGCGGCGCACACCTTCCACGCGCCGACCATCGACCGCCGACCGGAGTATTCATGCATCAGGACCTGCAGCCCGACCTCACCACGACGGCCGGGAAGCTCGCTGACTTCCGGAGGCGCAAGGCGCTCTCCGAGCAGCCCTCCGGTCCCGAGGCGGTCGAGAGGCAGCACGCGCGCGGCAAGAACACCGCCCGCGAGCGCATCGACCTGCTCGTGGACGAGGGCTCCTTCGTCGAGTTCGACGCCCTCGCGGTGCACCGTTCCACCGCGTTCGGCATGGAACGGAAGAAACCGCTCGGCGACGGCGTGGTTTCCGGCTACGCCACCGTGGACGGCCGGCTCATCGCAATCTACAGCCAGGACTTCACGGTCTACGGCGGGTCGCTCAGCCAGGTCAACGGCGAGAAGATCGTGAAGGTGCAGGAGTTCGCGCTGCGCAACGGCTGCCCCGTGATCGGCATCAACGACGGCGGCGGCGCCCGCATCCAGGAGGGCGTCGCATCGCTGGCGATGTTCGCGGACATCTTCCGCAACAACGTCCACGCCTCGGGTGTGGTCCCGCAGATCTCCCTCATCATGGGCCCATGTGCGGGCGGCGCGGCCTACTCCCCCGCCCTGACCGATTTCGTGGTCATGGTGGACAAGACCTCCCACATGTTCATCACGGGCCCGGACGTCATCAAGACGGTCACGGGCGAGGACGTGGACATGGAGACCCTCGGCGGCGCCCGGCAGCACAACACGACGACGGGCACCTCCGCCTATCTCGCCTCCGACGAGGCCGACGCCATCGGGTTCGTGCGCGAGCTCCTCGACTTCCTGCCGTCGAACAACCTCGCGGAGGCCCCGCTCACGGCCTTCCTGGAGGAGCCCGAGGTGACGGACGACGACCTCGCCCTCGACGAGCTGATCCCCGACGCCGCGAACCAGCCGTACGACATGCACGCCGTCATCGCAGCCGTCGTGGACGACGGGCACTTCCTCGAGCTGCAGTCCCTGTACGCGCCGAACGTGGTCACCGGGTACGCCCGGGTGGAGGGGCACACCATCGGGATCGTGGCCAACCAGCCCCTGCAGTTCGCGGGAACGCTCGACATCAACGCGTCCGAGAAGGCCGCGCGCTTCGTGCGGCACTGCGACGCGTTCAACATCCCCATCCTGACCCTCGTGGACGTGCCCGGGTTCCTGCCCGGCAAGGACCAGGAGTTCCAGGGCATCATCCGGCGCGGCGCCAAGCTCCTCTATGCCTATGCGGAGGCCACCGTGCCGAAGCTGACCGTCATCACGCGCAAGGCGTACGGCGGCGCGTACATCGTCATGGGCTCCAAGAAGCTCGGCGCGGACCTCAACCTCGCCTGGCCCACCGCGCAGATCGGCGTCATGGGCGCCCAGGGCGCGGTCAACATCCTCTACCGCGGGCAGCTCAAGGCCGTCGCCGAGGCCGGCGGGGACGTCGAGGCCGCGCGGGCCGACGTCGTGCAGCAGTACGAGGAGGAGCTGCTGAACCCGTACCAGGCGGCCCAGCTCGGCTACGTCGACGCCGTCATCGCCCCGTCCGAGACGCGCCTGCAGATCGTCCGCGGGCTGCGCGCCCTGCGGGACAAGCGCGCCTCGAACCCCGTCAAGAAGCACGGGAACATCCCGCTGTGAGCGGCGTGACCCCGGCCGGCGACGCGGCCGGCAACCCCACCGACAGCCCCGCAGACAGCCCCGCCGACAGCCCGGCCGACAGCCCGGCCGTCCTGTCGGTGGTGTCCGGCCGTCCGACCGACGAGGAGCTCGCGGCCCTCACCGCCGTCGTGCTCACCCTCCAGGGTGCGGGCGAGGCCGACGACGCCCCGGACCACGGTCGGTCCTGGGTACGGCGCGCCCTGCTGCGGCTGGGCCCGACGCCCGGGCCCGGGTCCTGGCGGCGGAGCGTCCGCTAGGCCGGTCCGCCCTGCTGCTGCGGATCGCCGCTGCTACCGATCGCCACTGCTGACCGATAACCACTGCTGAGGATCGCCGTTGCTACCGATCGCCGCGGGGATCCGCCACGGTCCCCAGGACGAACGGCAGCCCTGTGGCCTCGTGGACAACCTGGTAGCCGAAGGGCCGGTCCAGCGAGATGCTGAGATCCGGCAGCATCGGCATGCTGGTCATCCGCATCGCGAACTGCGTGACCGCTGCGGCGATGGTCCCCTTCTCCGCCACCGTGATGGTGGCGGTCTGAGCACCGCCCGAGACCTCCGTCCCGGGCCGGATGGCATCGAAGTCGGGGGTGGAGCCGAAGGTCTCCTCGAGCCCCAGGGCCCGCAGCAGGCCGATCAGGTCCTGGGTGTACTCGTGGTCCCAGGTGGGTAGGGCCACCATCACGGGAACGGGCTCGGCGGTACCGAGGGCGTCCGCGATGGCGGCGAGTCCCTGGTCGTCCCAGACGGGTGCGGAGCCTTCGTCGGGGAGGACGAGCCGCAGGCAGAAGCCGTCCCCGTACGGCAGGTCGATGCCGCTCCACCCCGCGCCGCCGGCGTACCGCGCCGTGGGCGAGGCGTGCATGGTCGGGACGTCGACCGTGTCCCCGCTCGCCAGGGTGAAGGGGGCGTCGCTCGTGGACGTGGCGTCGAAGGGTCTCCTCCAGGCTGCGGCGAAGTAGACCGTGGTGAGCAGCGACAGTGTGGCGTCCGGGTCGGGCTCCAGCGGGGCCTTCGCGATGCGGCCGCCGGTCTCCCGGGAGATCCAGGCGTCGATGCGGGCCGCCGTCGAGGGGTCGGCGAAGTCCACCGGGAAGACGCCCGCACCGTACTGCCGTGCGAGGACGTCGAGGAAGGCCTCGCCGGTCTGGCCGTCCTCCGGGACGAAGACGGCGTCGGCCAGGTGCAGCAGCGGCCTCGCGGGCGGGTTCTCCTCGTCGACGCCCCCGGGATCGCCGTCGAACTGCTGCACGCTCGCGAGCAGCGCGTTCATGGCTTCGTGGTGGTGATCGGTGAGTCCCAGCACGGTGTCCATCTCGTCGGCCGTCGTGGTGCCGGCGCCGGCGCGCAGCATCGAGAGGGCGTGGAGCGCGCCGAGGGGGCTGGTGACCTGGTTGATGGACGGTGTCGCGGTGAGGGCCGCCCCGAGCCGGAAGGAGGTCCGCAGCAGGGCCGCCTGCGCGTCGGCATGCTGATCCTGCTGCACGGCCACGCGCTCCACGGGGGACCTCCGCTGGTCCGGCGCGGTGGCCGTCGTCCCGGTTCGTCGTGTCCTCGGCGTGCGTGGCTGCTGCATGGTTCCCCCTGGGCTCGGACGGGTCCGGTGCCGGCCCGGCTGTTCGCTGCGCCCCACGGTAGACCCGTCGACGTCGGGGGGCCATGGGACATCCCCCACCGGCCGCACCGGCACCACCGCTCCCGACCCATCAGCCGCGGTGCCCCCGGTCGGACGAGGTCGTGGGTCTGGACCGCCGCGGATGTGACGGCTAGGCTCCTCGCCATGATGACCAGTCAGGCCCGATCGGGCCGCTCCCGGAGAGGCGACCTGGTCGGCACCTGATCCGCGCTCCTCCCTGCGTCGCTGTACAGCAAGCCCGACAGCCCACGCACACAAGGAGATCCAATGACAGCGCATTTCAACCACACCATCATCGCCTCGCTCGACAGCGCCGCCATGGGCGCCTACTACCGTGACCTGCTCGAGGCAGCGGACGCCCCCGCCTGGGGGCCGTTCACCAACATCCAGCTCCCGGACGGGGTGCTGCTGCAGTTCGCGAGCCCGCCCCTGGAGTTCCCTCCCCAGCACTACGCCTACCTGCTCGACGACGACCACTTCGATCGTGCGTACGCCAGGATCGTCGCTGCAGGGACCGAGCACTGGGCCGATCCGCAGCGCACCCGCCCCGGGGAGACGAACACCGAGCACGGCGGCCGCGGCGTCTACCTCCTCGACCCGTCCGGCCACTACCTGGAGCTCATCACGCGCCCCTACCTCCCGGCAGGACGGGGTGGCTGTGGCCTCGAGCAACCGTCTGACGCTAGGCTCGACACGTGACCCACAACACTTCGTCCTCCGACGCTCCCGACGCATCCACCTCGCCCGGCGCTCCCCCGGCACGCCCGGCGACCGCGATCGACGCCGTCGCCACGTCCTACTACGAGACCCTGCTCGAACTGATGCCGAACTTCGCCACCGAACTGGGCATCCCCGGCCACGAGACCGAGTACCAGGACTACTCGCCCGCGGGCATCGAGGCCCTGGCCGAGGCCACCCGGGAGACCCTGCTCCGCCTCGACGACCTGCAGCCCACCGACGACGTCGACGCCGTGACGCTCGACGCCATGCGGGAGCGCCTCGGGCTCGACCTCGAGATCCACGGGACGGGCCTCACCTACGCCGAACTGAACAACATTGCATGCCCGGCGCAGAACATCCGCGCGATCTTCGACCTCATGCCCACCGACACAGTAGAGCAGTGGAGCCACATCGCCGGTCGCATGGCGAACGTGCCCGCCGCGATCGACGGGTACATCTCGTCACTCCGTGCCGGCCGCGAGCGCGGCCTCGTCGCCGCCCGCCGGCAGGTCTCCATCGTCGTCGAGCAGTCCACGAAGTACGCGGAGGACGGCGGCTTCTTCGACGCGCTCGGTACCACCGCGCGCGGGGGCGACGCCGAGCTTCCCGAGCCCGTGCGCGAGCAGCTCCGCGCCGGTGCCGACGCAGCCCGTGCCGCCTACCGCGCCCTCGCCGCCTTCCTGCAGGACGACCTGCTGCCCACCGCGCCCGAGAAGGACGCCGTCGGCCGCGAGCGCTACGCCCTGATGTCCCGCGTGTTCCTCGGTTCCGCCGTCGACCTCGAGGAGACCTACCAGTGGGGCGTCGAGGAACTCGACCGCGTGATCGCGGAGCAGGAGGCCGTGGCGGACGAGATCCGTGAGGGCGCGAGCATCGAGGAGGCCATGCGCCTCCTCGACGAGGATCCCGCCCGCCAGCTCCAGGGCACCGACGCCCTGCAGGCATGGATGCAGGAACTCTCGGACAGGGCCGTCGACGCCATGGCCGGGGTGCACTTCGACATCCCGGACATCATGCGCCGCCTCGAGTGCAGGATCGCCCCGACCAACGAGGGCGGCATCTACTACACCGGGCCGAGCGACGACTTCTCCCGCCCGGGCCGCATGTGGTGGTCCGTGCCCGAGGGCGAGGACTCCTTCACCACCTGGAAGGAGACCACCACCGTCTACCACGAGGGCGTGCCCGGCCACCACCTCCAGGTCGCCACCGCCACCTACCAGCGGGCCCTGCTGAACCCCTGGCGCCGCAACGCCATCTGGGTCTCGGGCCAGGGCGAGGGCTGGGCGCTGTACGCCGAGCGCCTCATGCAGGAACTCGGGTTCCTGTCCGATCCCGGCGACCGCCTCGGCATGCTCGACGCCCAGCGCATGCGCGCGGCCCGCGTGGTCTTCGACATCGGCGTGCATCTCGAACTCGACGTGCCCGAGCGCTGGGGCGAGGGCACCTGGACCCCGGAGAAGGGCTACGACTTCCTGAAGAAGAACATCGCCATCAGCGAGGGCCAGCTCGATTTCGAGTACACGCGCTATCTCGGCTGGCCGGGGCAGGCGCCGTCGTACAAGATCGGCCAGCGCCTGTGGGAGCAGGTCCGCGACGAGGTGCGCGCCCGCGAGGGTGATGCCTTCGATCTCCGCGCCTTCCACACGCGCGCGCTCAACCTCGGCTCCGTGGGACTCGACACCCTGCGTCGCGCCCTGGTGTCCTGACCCGTCCGGCCGCCGTCGTTCCCGCCTTTCCCGGCCACCCACCCGCGGCGCCCGGCGCGTCCTGCCGCGACACGCACCCGGTGGGCAGGAACCAGGAACGACGGCGACCGCCCGTCCGGGCCGTAACATTTCGCAACTCCCGCTTCGCTTCGATATAAGGCGCCCCCTAGTGTTTCGGGCGTGTCTACTGAAACCAGCTCCCCGCCCTCGCGGCGCCGGTTGCCCCGCTGGGTGACCTCCTTCGGCCCGCAGATCATCGCGGCCCTCCTCGTCGGACTCGCACTCGGCCTCCTCGCCAAGTACACGGGCCACACCAAGGAGACCCCCAACGGCCTGGGCACCACGCTCGCGACGCTCGGCTCGAGCTACGTGGCCCTGCTGCGTGCCGCCGTCGTCCCCCTGATCTTCACCGCGGTCGTCAGCTCCATCGCCAACCTCCGCGCGGTCAACAACGCGGCACGCCTCGCGGGGCAGACGCTGCTCTGGTTCGCCATCACCGCGCTGATCTCCGTGGTCATCGGCATCGGCCTCGGCGTCCTCTTCCAGCCCGGTGCGGGCACCGACGCCACCCAGCCCGCCGAGTACACCGGGAGCACGGGCAGCTGGTGGGCGTTCCTGACAGGACTCGTCCCCGCGAACTTCCTCGGCCTCCAGGCGTCGTCGACCGTCGCCGAGTCCGGTGCGGTCACCACGGCACTGAACTTCAACGTGCTGCAGGTGCTCGTCGTCGCGGTCGCCGTCGGCATCGCGGCCCTGAAGGTCGGCAGGCAGGCCGAGCCCTTCCTCACCTTCAACGCCTCGGCACTGGCCGTCATCCAGAAGGTCCTCTGGTGGATCATCCGGATCGCCCCGCTCGGCACCGTGGGCCTGATCGGCAACGCCGTGGCCGTCTACGGCTGGGACACCATCGGCTCGCTCGGCAAGTTCACGCTCGCCATCTACGTGGGCCTCGCGCTCGTGCTGTTCGCCGTGTATCCCGTGCTCATCAAGGCGCACGGCCTGTCGGTCCGCCAGTACTTCTCGGGGGCCTGGCCCGCCATCCAGCTGGCCTTCGTCTCCCGCTCGTCGGTCGGCACGCTCCCCCTCACCCAGCGCGTCACCGAGCGCAACCTCGGTGTGCCGCGCGGCTACGCCTCCTTCGCCGTGCCGCTGGGCGCGACGACGAAGATGGACGGCTGCGCCGCCATCTACCCGGCCATCGCGGCGATCTTCGTGGCCCAGTTCTTCGGGATCGACCTGACCCTGGCCCAGTACTTCCTCATCGCCCTGGTCTCGGTGCTCGGCTCCGCGGCGACCGCCGGCACCACCGGCGCCGTCGTGATGCTGACGCTCACGCTCTCCACGCTGGGACTCCCCCTCGCCGGCGTCGGGCTGCTCCTGGCCGTGGACCCCATCCTCGACATGGGCCGCACCGCCGTGAACGTGGCGGGCCAGGCGCTCGTGCCCACCATCGTGGCGCGGCGCGAGCAGCTCCTGGACCTCGACCTCTACAACGCGCGGCGTACCGGCGACCCGTTCGCGGACGACAGCGCCATCGACGGGGTGGACGAGGCCGCGCCGAACGACGGCATCTCGGCGTCCGTCACGCGCTAGCCGCCCGCCGGCCGCGTCCTGCGGCCCGTCCCGGTACCCGGGGCGGGCCGCAGCCGCATCCCCTGCTAACGATTCGGCGCCGTTCCGGTGGACGGCGGCGCTTTCCCTCCCCTCCGGGAGGACCATGGATGCACCTATCCAGTTCGACCAGGTGGTGCGCCATGATCACATCGCGCATGGCGGAGAGACTCTCCGCCACACTCGCCGCACTCGCACTCGCAGGGGGCCTCGGCCTCGCAGGTGCGCCTCCGGCGTCCGCCGCGTACTGCGGCATCTCCTGGGGCTCGACGACGAAGGTCGTCGGCTCCTACTCCTCCGGCACCGTCACCGATGTGCGCTCCGGGCGGCACGAGTGCTTCGACCGGCTCGTCGTCGATGTCCGGGGCCGGGCGCCGGGCTACACCGTGAGGTATGTCGGCACCGTCCACCAGGACGGGTCCGGGCGCGTCGTCCCGCTCCGCGGCGGCGCACGGCTCGCTGTCGTCGTCCACGCCCCGGCGTACCGCGACGGCCACGCGACGTACCTCCCCTCCCATCGCGCCGAGGTCGTCGACGTCCGCGGGTACTCGACCTTCCGCCAGGTCGCCTGGGCGGGGAGCTTCGAGGGCCGTACGACGATCGGACTCGGGGTCCGGGCACGCCTCCCCGTCCGCGTCGTCGTCCTGCCGGGCCACGACGGCGGATCCAGGGTGGTGGTCGACGTCGCGCACCGCTGGTGAGACTCCTGCCGGTCCCGTCCCCCGCAGGGACGGGACCGACGGGTGCCGCCCCCTCCCCACGGGCCTCTAGGCTTGGCCTATGACGGCCCGCCTGATCCTCGCCTCCAAGTCCCCCGCCCGCACCAAGCTGCTGACCGACGCCGGCATCGGCCACACCGTCCTGGTCTCCGACGTCGACGAGCCGGCCGTCGTCGCCGCCTACGGGCAGATCGACCCGCACGACACCTCCCTGCTGCTCGCGCGGGCCAAGGCCGAGGCCGTCGCGGCGCTCGACGACGCCGATGACGCACTCGTGCTCGGCTGCGACTCGGTGTTCGAGTTCGACGGCGAGGCACACGGCAAGCCCTACGAGCCCGCCGTCGCCATCGAGCGCATCAGCCGGATGCGCGGGCGCTCGGGCGTCCTGCACACGGGCCACTGGCTCGTGGACACGCGCGACGGCGGATCGGGCGCAACGATCGGTGCGGTGTCCTCCGCGACGGTGCACTTCGGGACGATGTCCGACGCCGAGGTCGCGGCGTACGTGGCGAGCGGGGAACCCCTGCACTGCGCCGGGTCGTTCACCATCGACGGCCTCGGCGGCGCGTTCATCGAGCGCGTGGACGGCGACCCGCACGCCGTCGTCGGGCTGAGCATCTCGACGCTGCGCGGCCTCCTGCACGCTGCCGGCGTCTCCGTCACCGATCTGTGGGCGCAGACGAACGCGTTGTAGGTTCCCTACAAAGGATGGCGGGACAACACTCCCGTTCGGCACGATCCATGGGCGGAAGCCGCCAAACCGGGCTAGGCTCCGAAATGAGAAAAAGGAGTCCACGCCCCATGAGCAAGTCCCCCCTCGCACCATCCGTCTCCACGGATGCCAGCAGCTCCCCCGACGCCGAGACCCCCGCCGGGCAGCGTCGTCCGGTGACGAAGGTCCTCGTGGCCAACCGCGGGGAGATCGCCGTCCGGGTCATCCGCGCCGCCCGGGACGAGGGCATCGCCTCCGTCGCCGTGTACGCCGATCCGGACCGCGACGCCCTGCACGTCCGCATGGCCGACGAGGCCTTCGCGCTCGGCGGGGACACGGCCGCGGAGTCGTACCTGGTGGCGGACCGCCTGCTCGAGGCGGCCGAGCGCAGCGGCGCCGACGCCGTCCACCCGGGCTACGGGTTCCTGTCCGAGAATGCCGAGTTCGCCCAACGCGTCATCGATGCCGGCCTCACCTGGATCGGCCCGTCCCCGCACTCCATCGCGCAGTTGGGCGACAAGGTCCAGGCCCGCCACATCGCCGAGCGTGTCGGCGCCCCGCTCGTGCCCGGCACCAAGGATCCCGTCGGGTCGGTGCAGGAGGTCATCGACTTCGCGGCGGAGTTCGGCCTGCCCATCGCGATCAAGGCGGCGTTCGGCGGCGGCGGCCGCGGCATCAAGGTGGTCCGCAGCCACGAGGAGATCCCCGAACTGTACGAGTCGGCGGTGCGCGAGGCGACGGCGGCCTTCGGCCGCGGCGAGTGCTTCGTCGAGCGCTTCCTCGACGCCCCACGCCACGTCGAGACGCAGTGCCTGGCGGACGCCCACGGCAACGTCGTCGTCGTCTCGACCCGCGACTGCTCCCTGCAGCGCCGCAACCAGAAGCTCGTCGAGGAGGCGCCCGCGCCGTTCCTGTCCGCCGAGCAGAACACGCGGCTGTACGAGGCGTCGAAGGCCATCCTCCGGGAAGCCTCCTACCAGGGTGCTGGCACGTGCGAGTTCCTCGTGGGGCAGGACGGCACCATCTCCTTCCTCGAAGTCAACACCCGACTCCAGGTGGAGCACCCCGTCTCCGAGGAGGTCACCGGTCTCGACCTCGTCCGCGAGCAGTTCCGGATCGCCCGCGGCGAGGAGCTCGGCTACGGCGACCCGGAGGTGCGCGGCCACTCGTTCGAGTTCCGCATCAACGGCGAGGATGCGGGCCGCGGGTTCATGCCCGCGCCCGGCACGGTGCAGACCCTCACACTGCCCAGCGGCCCCGGCGTGCGGGTCGATTCCGGCATCGAGGCGGGAGAGGTCATCGGAGGCAACTTCGACTCCATGCTCGCCAAGCTCATCGTCACCGGCGCCACCCGCGAGCAGGCCCTGCAGCGCGCCCGACGCGCCCTCGACGAGATGGTGATCGAGGGCATGCCCACGGTGCTGCCCTTCCACGCCGCCGTCGTCTCCGATCCCGCCTTCGCCCCCGCCGACGGCCCGTTCTCGATCCACACGCGCTGGATCGAGACGGAGTTCAGGAACACCATCGAGCCCTGGAAGGGCGCGGCGGACGCGGCAGCCGAGGAGGATCCCCGCCAGCGCGTCGTCGTCGAGGTCGGCGGTCGCCGCCTCGAGGTGGTGCTGCCGGCAGGACTCGGTGCGTCATCCAACGGCAAGGCCAGCGCTCCGGTGAAGTCCAAGAAGTCCTCGCGGGCCCGTGCCGGGAAGGCCACCGTCAGCGGTGACGAGCTGACCTCCCCCATGCAGGGCACGATCGTCAAGGTCGCTGCGTCGGACGGCGAGGTGGTCGCGGAGGGCGACCTCATCGTGGTGCTCGAGGCCATGAAGATGGAGCAGCCGCTGACCGCCCACAAGGCCGGGACACTGACCGGGCTGAAGGCCTCCCCCGGGGACACCGTGTCGGCCGGATCGGTGATCGCGACAATCCGGGACTAGTGCCGGGACTAGTGCCGGGACTAGTGCCGGGACACCGGCCGCCGGTGATCCCGACCCGTTCCGACCCATTCCTGGTGAATGTCCGGCAAAGGTACAGGAACGAACACCCGCGACGACAGGTATTCGTTCCTGTACCTTTCTCGGAAGAAACTCCGGGACGAATTCCGCACGGACCTGCTGCCCTTCCCTGCGGGCCACACGACCGAGTCCGAGTAGGAATCGTCGAAATAGAGTAGCGACCACTGGCGACGCCGCATTCCGCAGTCAATACGCTTCGAGCACAGGTCGAAATTGACGACCTGCACAATTAGCTGGGGAAACAGCGTGGTTTCATGCGATCGGATGCGGTCGTGTAACAGGGTTGCGGAACAGGTCTCGGGCACCGGCGGATCACCGTCGAGGCACGGCAGCCTTCAATGGGCCCGGTTTCCCCCTGAGCGGGATATCGGGGTGCACCAATGGCAATACGGGATCAACGACCCGCAACTGCGGGATCACAGCACGGACGACGAAGGGTGCCACGGGCGTCATCCCCCCGGCCCCGCTGGACGGCGCTGGGCAGTGTGCTCGCCGTGGCCGCCACCATGCTCGGCGGAGCGGTCTTCGCAACGCCCGCGCACGCCGCACCGAACACCGTCGTCAGCCTCACCTTCGACGACGGCAACAACAACCAGGCCGAGGCCGCAGCCACCCTGCAGGCGGCGGGTCTACGGGGGACGTTCTTCGTCAATTCGGGGACTCTCGATTCCGGGACGTACCTGACCACCGACCAGGTCAAGGCCCTGCAGGCCGCCGGCCACGAGATCGGCGGACATACCGTGACGCACCCCGACCTCGTCGTGGCGGGCGCGGACGAGGCCAGGCGCCAGGTCTGCAACGACCGGGTGAACCTGACCAATCTCGGCCTGAACATCACCAGTTTCGCCTACCCGTTCGCGTCGTCCAGCGATGCGGTCGAAGCGATCGTCAGGGACTGCGGGTACAACAGTGCCCGGGGCCTGGGCGACGTGCGCAGCAAGAACCCGGAATCCGCGACCTACCCGGTCGCAGAGACCATCCCTCCGGCCAATCCCTGGAACACCGGTGCCCCGCAGCAGGTGGACAACACCTGGACCCTCGCCGACCTGCAGCAGGTCGTCAACCAGTCCGTCAACGGCGGCGGAGGATGGGTCCAGCTGACCTTCCACAACGTGGGCCGTGACGGGGACCCACTCTCCGTGACCAGCGCCGTCTTCGCCCAGTACACCGCCTGGCTCAAGGGCGAGGTGGACGCCGGGAGGATCGAGGTCAAGACGGTGCAGGGCGTCATCGGTGGCGCCACGAAGCCACTCGTCGCCGGACCCGCCGCCCCTGCTCCGATCACCACCGGGAACCTCATCCGGAATCCCAGCCTCGAGGATCCGAGCGCCGTCTTGGGCACCCCGAGGTGCTGGTTCTTCGGCGGCTACGGGCAGAACTCGCCGGCATGGAGCCAGGTCAGCCCTGGCCGCACCGGCAACGTCGCACAGGTGCTCACCATGAACAACTACGTGGACGGGGATGCGAAACTCCTCCCGAGCCTCGACCTGGGCGAGTGCGCCCCCAGCGCGACGCCCGGCCGCACCTATCAGATGAGCGCCTTCTACAAGTCCACGGCGCCCACGCAGTTCGCCGTGTACTACCGGACGGGGGTGGGTAACTGGAGGTACTGGGACTCGAGCCCGCTGTACGACGCTGCCGATAACTGGACCCAGGCCACCTACACGTCGCTTCCCGTACCGGCAGGCGCCACGGCGATCAGCATCGGCCTGAACCTCATCAGCAACGGCACTCTCACCACGGACGACTACTCACTGACGGCGACCGGCGCAGCGCCCTACACCCCGCCGGCCGTATCGCCGTTCGCGGATATCACCACGAACCAGCAGTTCTACAAGGAGATCTCCTGGCTGTCCGACCGCGGCATCAGCACCGGCTGGGTGGAGGCGAACGGCACCCGCACGTACCGGGCGCTGCAGCCCGTCAACCGGGATGCCATGGCCGCGTTCCTCTACCGGGCAGCGGGATCCCCGACGTACACGGCCCCGGCGGTGTCGCCGTTCGCGGACGTCGCCACGAACCAGCAGTTCTACAAGGAGATCTCCTGGCTCGCGTCCACGGGGATCAGCATCGGCTGGGTGGAGGCGAACGGCACCCGCACCTACCGGGCCCTGCAGCCCGTGAACAGGGACGCGATGGCCGCCTTCCTCTACCGGGCAGCGGGTTCCCCCGCCTACACGTCCCCGGCCACCTCACCCTTCGCGGACATCAGGACCGACCAGCAGTTCTACAAGGAGATGTCCTGGCTTTCCGCCCGTGGCATCAGCACCGGTTGGGACGAGGCGAATGGGACCCGCACCTACCGGGCCCTGCAGCCCGTGGCTCGTGATGCCATGGCCGCCTTCCTCTACCGGGCGGCCGGCGCTCCCTGACCGGAGGCCACCACCACACGACAGCAGCCATGCGCGGTCCCGCGCATGGCTGCTGTCGTGTGTGCCGGTACCACTCCAGGAGCGACGACGAGGAAGCTCAGCCGGCTCGGCGTGCCCGCACCCGGTCCTTGAGCCTGCGGTACCGGCGGCGAAGCAGACTCACGAGGCTTGCGTCGCTCACGGCGGCTTCGAGGTGGCGGAGGCTCTCCTCCATGCGATCCGAACGCGCCCGGAGGTCGTGCAGCAGCTCTTCCGAGTAGTTCATCCTCTGGTTGAGATGGTCCGCCTGCTCCTTGCCCTCACCGGCGAGGTAGAGCAGGGCCCCGAGGCCGTGCGCGGCAGCGTACTCGTGGAGGTGGCGTTCCCGGACGTACTTGTCGTAGTACAGGTGCTGGTTCTTGCCGGCGAGGAAACTGTTGCCGCTAGGACCCTGCGCGTCGTGGCGGTGGTGCCAGAACGCCAGCGGTTCACCGTCGATGAAACCGAGCGTATGGCGCTGGAGCACGCGGAGCTGGAACTCCCAGTCGCCCACCGCGCCCAGGGTCTCGTCGTAGCCGCCGACCTCCGTGTGGAGCTCCCGACGGTAGAGCAGTCCGATGGGCACGCACCGGTTGAAGCGCAGCGCGTCGCTGAGCATGAGCTCCCGGATCTCCGGCGAGAACAGCTCCCTGCCGGTCTCGATGATGTCGTCGCCCTCGAGCCGCTCGTGGACGATCTCGGTACGGACGCCCACTCCCGCTTCGGGTCTGGTGTCGAGGTAGTGCACGGTGCGGGAGAGGAAGTCCGGGTGCCACGAGTCGTCGTCGTCGTGCACCGCCACGTAGTCGGAGGTGCTCGCGGCGATCCCCGCGTTCGACGCGGCCTCCATGCCCCGGCTCGTCCCGTGGTGGAGGACCGTCACACGGTTGCGGAGGCGGCTGGAGGCGGCATCGACGAGGGCGTCCACATGTCCCCTGCTTCCGCCGTCGTTGACGACGACGAGGTGCCAGTC
This sequence comes from Arthrobacter sp. Soc17.1.1.1, assembly GCF_036867195.1. Classification (NCBI taxonomy): domain Bacteria; kingdom Bacillati; phylum Actinomycetota; class Actinomycetes; order Micrococcales; family Micrococcaceae; genus Arthrobacter; species Arthrobacter sp. Soc17.1.1.1. The sequence continues at coordinate 1,138,170 of NZ_JBAJII010000001.1, read as the reverse complement.
CTGCAGGCCCTGCTGCAGGACGTCCTCGATGGCACGCCGCAGGAGGACCGGCCGGTCCTTCGTGCGCATGATGACGGCGACCTTCGCCGTCGGATGCTGTTCGCTCATCGCCTCCGCCTGACGACCGATGCCACTGCCGCTGCTTTCCGGGCGAGCTTGAAGGACCGTGATCCGAGCCAGGCCGACAGCTCGTCCCGTGCGCTGTCCCGTTCGCCGGCGACGGCGTCGAGGTCTCCGCGCAGGTGCTCGTTCTCGATCCGCCACCGGGTCGACGCCGCCGCGGTGGGCAGGAACGACAGGGCGGACGCCGCGGCCTGAGCCTGCCACCCGGGATCGAGGGGCGGCGGGGCGGGTACCCCGGTGGATTCGGCCACAGGACCGGGACCGGTTGCCTGCCCGTTGAGCGCGGAGGCGACGTCGTCCCACCAGCGCCGGTGCTGCGCCAGGCGCGAAGCGCGGATGTCCGCCAGGTACGAGGCCAGGGCGTCGCGTCTGGACCACACATCGGTCACAGCCCGGGCCAGGGTGCCGTCGAGCAGGGACGGGAGGGTCAGGGCCAGGGGGTCCAGTCCCCAGTTCCGGAGAGCGCCCCTCATCCGCACGTCGCTGTACGCTTCAGGCGCGATCGCGACAACGGGTACCCCGGCATCGAGTGCGAAGACCACCGGGTGATACCGGGAGGTGATGACCAGCGCCGCTTGCCGGGTGAGCTCCAGAGTCCGGTGGGCGTCCTGGATCGGCAGGAGCACGGGCTGCCTGCTCGTCATGCGGGCGGCGATGTCGCGGTGCATCTGGTCGTCGACGTCGCCCCGACCGGGTGTGGCCATGTGCGGGAGGAACACCACCGGGTGCCCCGTGAGGTCGGCGGCTTCATCCAGCGCGGCTGCCAGGACGGACAGGTAGGCATCCCGGTCCACCTCGCCGTGGCCGGGCGAGAACGTCGCGGCGATGTAGGGACCGGTCGGCAGGTCGTCCACCCCGCCGGCCGGGGTGTCCTTCCGGCCGGCGTCCGACAGGAAGGAGGCGTCGTCGAGGCACGCCTGCACCGACGCGCCGGGAGCGAGCTCCCGCATGAGCTGCAGGGAGGGCGCCTCCCTGGCTCCGATCAGGTGGGCAGCCTCGAGAAGGGTGCGCGCTGCATCCCGGTCGGGCCCGTGCAGGTCGGGCCCGAGCGTCTGGCCCGAGACGACGACCTGCAGGCCGAGCGCCCGAGCGATACGTGCCGCTGCGACCCGCTCGTACAGCAGCCACCCGTACAGCGAGTTCATGTTGCCACCACCGGCGACCAGGAGCGCATCGCACCGACGCAGGTGCGCGATGAAGTCGCGGGCAGGATCCGCTGCCGGGAGTGCGTCCGGCTCGTCCCGGGCGACGGCGAGGACGCGGCGGAGATAGTCGGACCGTTCACGAGGGGGCCATGGGAAGGCGAGTGTAGGAACGGCGGGAGCGCCGAAGGCTGCCTCCGAACTCCCCACGTCACGGGTGAACACCACGACGTCGTCGAGACCCCGGGCCCGGAGCTCGTCGATCGCGGCATGGGTCATCGCCTCATCGCCCACGTGGTAGATCGGCTGACCGACGTCTCCCAGCACTGCTACTTTCACGTCGTCCATTCTCGCCCATCCCGGAGGCTTGCCCGGACACCGCATCGCAATCTCGACGCCACCCGGAGACCACAGGGCGCCAGGACGCCTCGGACGACCAGAGACTATTCAGTGGCGAACCTGCGCGAAGAATGCGGTGTAGGAAGGCATCAGCTGCCCTAGGCTGTGAATGTCTCACTCAATTGTTCTCTGGGGAATTCAATGTCACCACTCGTCGGACTCGACGCTGCCCAAAATACGGCGCGGACCGGGGTTGCACTGTCGCCGCAAGCCACCTTTGTGCCTCTACACGCAGGTCCCGGAAAGCATCGAAGCATCATGACTCGGGGTAGGAGAACTCTCACAATTCTGGCCGGCCTACTCGTCATAGCTGCCGTCCTCCCTGCTGACACCCGACAAGCGGCAGCCAGCCCGGAGACCGCCGTGACGCAGGCGAGTCCGATGCCCAGCACGTTGAATCTCGCCAACGAGCAGCAGATTGTGGACGTCTTCAACCACATCAACGAATTCCGTGTGAATAAGGGCCTTGAACCCGTGAACTTCAACGTCACCGCCTCGGAGGTCGCCGAAGACTGGTCGGACCACATGGCAGAAACGAAGTCGTTCTACCACAACCCCGGTTACGGATCGGACCCCAGAGTCGCCCATCGTTGGAGCGCCGCGAGTGAAATCATCGCCGCTCGATGGGACACCCTGGGCGAGGGCCTCGTTGTCCAATGGGACGCCTCGCCTGGACACAACTCGGTCATGAGCGATCCTCGGCTCAAGACAATCGGAGTGGGAATCTCCATCACAGGTAATAAGGATTGGAGAAACGACCCCGCCAACTACACGATGTACGGGACGGTCAATTTCTTCGCCTTCGCAACCCCGCCGGCGGGAACATACGCAACGGCGCAGGACTACTTCGATGGCAAGCCGTCTCTCGATGCCCCACCACTGACGCCCGTCACAACTCAGGCGCCTGTATGGGATGACGCGACAGGGACGTACAGGATCCCCTCTATCACGGGCGTCGACTACTTCGTCAACGGGACGCTGATGCCACCAGGGGAACACCACTCGCAGTGGAGCCCGGTGAACATAGAAGCCCGAGCACAGGCAGGCTACAAAGTTTTCGGTGGGATGTCCTGGTCCCACACCTTCACTCAACGCCCGACGACCGCCACCCCGGGAGCTGTGGTGTTCACGGATCCGGACGGCACGAGGGACGACACCTACACGGTCCCGGCGACGAGCGGAATCGAGTACCTGATCGGCGACAGGATCATCGCCGCAGGAACCTACCCCGGCACCGGGACCGTCACGGTGACCGCACGCGCCACCACCGGCTACGTCCTGGCCCCGAGCTCTGTCACGGAGTGGACGACCACGTTCAAGACCACCCCGGCACCGTATGCGCCTCCTGCGGGCTCACCGTTCACGGATGTGAGCACGGGCCAGCAGTTCTACAAGGAGATGTCGTGGCTCGCATCCACCGGCATCAGCACCGGCTGGGCCGAGGCCGACGGGACCCGCACCTACCGGGCCCTGCAGCCCGTGAACCGGGACGCGATGGCCGCGTTCCTCTACCGGGCAGCCGGCTCCCCCGCCTACACACCCCCGGCCGTCTCACCCTTCGCGGACATCAGCACGGGCCAGCAGTTCTACAAGGAGATGTCCTGGCTCGCATCCACCGGCATCAGCACCGGCTGGGCCGAGGCCGACGGGACCCGCACCTACCGGGCCCTGCAGCCCGTGAACCGGGACGCGATGGCCGCGTTCCTCTACCGGGCAGCCGGCTCCCCCGCCTACACACCCCCGGCCGTCTCACCCTTCGCGGACATCAGCACGGGCCAGCAGTTCTACAAGGAGATGTCCTGGCTCGCATCCACCGGCATCAGCACCGGCTGGGCCGAGGCCGACGGGACCCGCACCTACCGGGCCCTGCAACCCGTGAACAGGGACGCGATGGCCGCGTTCCTCTACCGGGCCGATGGAACACCCTGACTGCCGGCAATCAGTACACGACAGCAGCAATGCGCACTTCCGCGCATGGCTGCGGTTGCTCGTCCCGGTAATGCGTAATAGGTGTAACACCAGGTGGGTGGGCGTGCTCGGTCGGTTATCGCTGGTCGACTCCGCGCCGCGCCCGCACGCGGTCCTTGAGCCTGCGGTACCGGCGGCGGAGCAGACTCACGAGACTCGCGTCGCTCACGGCGGCTCCCAGACGGCGGAGGGTCCTCCATGCGGTCCGAACGCGCCCGGCAGTCGAACAGCAGCTCTTCCGAGTAGTTCATTCGGTCGTTGAAATGGTCCGCTCGGTGCTTGCCGCTGGCAGAAATCCTTTAGGAAAATTTCGTTGATGCTAACCCGATAGCGGGGCCCTAAGTTCCCTATTGTCGAGTATTCGCTCTTATCAAGGGGTTTTGGCCAAGTAGTTCTGGATGTTTTGAAACAAGACTCTCTCATTAGTCACTAGCCGCACTTCCCGACGCGCGCTTGTAAGGCTGTGCCTCACAGTGAAGGGTCGTGCCCAGGAACTCTGAGTCGAGGAACTGCTTGCATGGCGCGTGCTCTCGGTGACGTACGTAGGGTGGTCGCACCGGGCGCCGGCGTGAACCTGTCTTCGTTGGGCTATTGGCCGTTACGACGGTGCCGTGTAATCTGCGGTTTGAAGCTGATGTGCTTCCTTTTTAGGCTGAGTTCCGTCGACGCCGAAACTGCAGTCTTGTATCCATAGGGGCTCTCATTGCTTCGTTCCACTGCTCGAATTAGGGTTGCTCTCATCGGAGCGTTTGCACTCTCGGTGACGTCGGTGTCGGTTCCCGCCTACGGGACCGGCGGTGTTGCGGATTCAACAGCGTCTGCCGCTTCGACTACGGTCTCTGGGTGCGGGGTGACGGGAGTTGCGCCCGTGCAGGACGGGATAATCGCCGAAGGTCTGGCAGAGACGATAACTAGTAGTCCTGATGGATCGCGGATATACGTCACTCTCACGCAGATCGGTGAGCTCGGCAGTGGCGTCGTATCCGTTCGGGATGCCATAACGCTAGAGGAAATAGCTGCGATGAAGGTGCCGGGCCACTACCCGTACGCGGGAGAGGTTCGCCTGAACGCTACCGGCACGAAGGGGTACCTAACTACCAACTCCGGCACCGTTCAGGTTTTCGACGCGACGACGAACACCATGACAACAGCTATTCCAGCAGCACACCCGGAGTCACTTGCCTTCAGCCCGGACGGTTCCAAGGTCTACATCCTCAGTTACGACGGGATCACAGTCGTCGACGCGATGACCGATACGATCATCGATGCCTGGGATCTCCCGGAGTACGACGAATCTGTGATCCTCAACATCGATCCGACCGGCAATTACGGCTACCTAGCAAGCCCTCGTAAGCACCTCTTGCAGGTCATCGATCTCCGCACGGGATCAATTGTTGGAACGCTGGCCCTCGGAGGACCCCCCGGCTCCATCACTCTTACGGAGGACGGCAGAACGCTATACGTGACTGATGGGTACAACGACCGTATCAATGTTGTCGATACCGCAACCCTTTCGATCACAATGCGGTTCAGCGTGAGAACCGGCTGGCAATTCCTGCTCAGCAAAGCAGAGGGCCGCGCCTTCATCGCCGACCCGAGTCAATCTAGAATCAATGTAGTCGACCTGACAACCAATGCACTCATTTGTTCCCACGCGTTTTTCCCCTTGCACCTCAATAGTCCTGGACGCATGAGTCTCAGCCCCGACGGGAAGAAATTGTACGTTGTTCAGAATAGCCACCCCAACGATAAAATCACCGTTATACCCCTTCCTCAAGAACGAAACGTAACCTTCCCGGATGCTCCCGCAGGCACGCAATTCGAACGCGAGATTCGATGGATGGGAAACGCCGGCATCGCCACAGGCTACAGCGACGGCAACTACAGGCCACTGGAACCAGTGCGCCGTGACGCGATGGCTGCCTTCCTCTACAGATTCCTCGGATCCCCAGATTTCCAACCGCCGACCACATCGCCGTTCGTAGACGTCAAACCGGGCGATCAGTTTTATAAGGAGATTACGTGGCTAGCAAGCGAAGGAATATCTACCGGCTGGCCCGATGGCACCTATCGTCCCCTCGCAGAGATCAAGAGGGATGCTATGGCGGCATTCATGTTCCGGTCCTTGCCCAGCACCAATAATTTTCAAGAGCCAGCCAGCAGCCCATTTGCGGATGTCCGGACAACCGATCAGTTCTACCGCGAAATGGCACTCATGAGTGCACTCGATGTAACGAACGGCTGGCCGGACGGAACTTTCCGGCCTCTTCAGCCGGTAAATCGTGACGCTATGGCTGCCTTTCTCTTCAGGCTGGCTCCCTCAGCCGCGACCAATATCATTCGCTGAAGATCCGGTGCGGCGCTAGAAGCGTTGTACCAGCCGCACCGCCAGCTAGACCAGGAAGCGCCGGGTGGACTACCCCTCCACCGGCGCTTCCTGCGTATTAGCCAGAGCCCGCCGCCCGACCGGGCTGCACCGCTCCAGGGTCAGCATCGGGAGCGACGCCGCTCAGCCGTCCTCGCCACCCTTGCCACTGCCATTGCCCTTGTCGCCCTGGTTCTCCCTGGCCTTCTCCGCGGCCTTCTCCGCCGCCTTCCGCTGCTGCTCCGCCGCTTTCCGTTGCTGCTCCGCCGCCTTCTCCGCCGCCCTGTCCCCCGGCGCGGACCCCCCGCCTGTGCCCCCCGTGCCGCCGTCACCGGTGCCCGGGTCCTCTGCGTCCTCCCCGCCGCCCTCGTCCTGCGGGGGCGCGGGTGCCGACGGGACCGGGACCGGCGTGGTCTGCACGGGAGCGGGCTGCGGCGCGGGTTCACCCGTCTCGACCGGGTCCTCCTCCACCGGTTCCTCCTCGGCGGGCACGTCCTGAGTGGGCACGTCCTGGGTGGGCACGTCCTCGGGTGCCTGCGTCGGCGGGACCGTGCCGGAATCGGCGGGTGTCTGACCGGCCTCGAGGGAGGCGATCACCGCGTCGAGGCGCAGACCGATCGTCGTGGCGCGGTCCTCGGTGACGGTACCCGCCGCCCGGGCGGCGTCCACGTCCTGCTTCAGGCCCTGCGCGAGGGCGATCGCTCCCGGGGCGTCACCCGCGGCAGCGGCCGAGGCGATGCTGCGGACGTCGGCCTGGAGGTCGCTCGCCGTCGCCGTGTCGATCGCGGGCGCCCCGCACCCTGCCAGGAGGACGGCCGCAGAGACCAGCACCGCGACCCTGGACCTGGTGGTGCGGCTCATGGCGTCACGCTTTCGTAGAGTTCCTGCAGTCTCTGGCCTGTCTCGCCGGGCACCGTGGGCAGGGGCTCGACGGCGGGATCGCCCCCGGTCTGCAGCACGACGACCCAGAGCGCCACCGCCAGGACCACGACGGCGAGCACGGCGAGCAACCACACGGAACGACGGCGGCGTCCTCGCACCCCGGCGCCTCGCGGCGGCGCGTCCCTGGACGCTGGAGTGCTCGGCCGCACCGCGGTGGGGGCGTGCACGGCATCGTGCTCGGATCGTCCGGACGGCAGACGGCGCTCTGCGCTGATCGGGGACGACGGACGCACGGACGGCCGATCGGGCGGCACGGCGGCAGCGGACGCGGTGGCGTCGGCGAAGGCCGTGGCACCGGCGTCGGACAGTCGCGTCACAGTGCCGGGGGCAGCCTCGGGGACGACGCCGGACATCCGCGTCGCGTCGTCCAGCGACACCGCATCGCCCTGCGGAGCCGGGGCCGCGGACGCGGGCAGGGCGGTGGTCGGCAGGGCGGTGGTCGGCAGGGTCCCGCCGGACGCCGGCATGGCCGTCGTCGGCAGGGCGGTGGTCGGCAGGGCGGTGGTCGGCAGGGTCCCGCCGGACGCCGGCATGGCCGCCGTCGGGGATTCCGTGACGGGCAGGACGGTGGTGGTCCCATGATCCTGCCGCTGCGGGCCCATGGCCGTCAGGGCCCGGACCACCTGCGCCGCGTCCGGTCGGTCGCCGGGCTCGTCGAGGGTCATCGACACCAGGAGCGCCGACAGCGCAGGACCGGCAGCATGGGGGATGGACGGGCTCCGGTGCAGGCGGGCCAGGGCGCTCTCGACCCCGGTACCGGGGAACACCCGATCTCCGGTGAGGGCCTCGATCATCACCAGGCCGAGCGAGTAGATGTCCGAGGGCTGCCCCACGCCATCGCCCCGGGTCTGTTCCGGGCTGAAGTAGGCGGCACTCCCGATGACCTGGCCGGTGGCCGTGACGCGGGTGCCGTCGAAGAACCGGGCGATCCCGAAGTCGGTGAGGAGGTAGCGGAACAGGCCGCTCTCCGGATCGGCCTGCCGCGTGAGGATGTTGGACGGCTTGATGTCGCGGTGCACGATGCCCCGCCCGTGGATGTACTGCAGCGTCCGAGCGAGGTCCAGCGCCATGATCCGGACGTCCTCCTGGCCGAGCGGACCTCCGGCCTTCAGCAGGTCCCGCAGGTCGGGGCCGTCGACGAGCTCCATGACCAGGTAGGCGCCGTCGGCGTGCTCGCCGCTGTCCATGTCCAGCACGCGGACCAGGCCCGGATGGTCGAGCCCGGCGAGCATCCGGGCCTCGGCGGAGCCGCGCTCCAGGCCGTCCGCGGTCCCGGGCCGGAAGATCTTGATGGCGACGTCCCGCTCGAGCCTCGTGTCACGGGCCGCGAAGACGTCCGCCATACCCCCGGCCCCGATCCGCGCGCCCACCGCGTACCGGCCGGCCAGTGCCTGCTTCTCCATGCCACCCGCTTCTACTACCCCGTCGACCCGCGTCCGGGCACACGAAGTCCTCGCGTCGCACCGGAATCGGTAAGCCACCTGTGCTTCCAGTCTACGGTGCGCCCCGACGGCGGGCAGCGGGCAGCACCGCACCCGCCGTCGTTCCCGGCTTTCGAAGCAGAACCGTCCGGAAGCCCGGCGTGTTGACCCCTGACACGCAGGATCACCCCGAAAACCGGGAACGACGGCGAGTGGCGGCGCCGGACAGGAGGACAGCAGGACACCCGGGAACGACGACGGCGCCCCACCCGAGGTGGGTGCGGCGCCGTCGGACCGGCCCAGGAGGCCGTGACCGGGAAGCGGGGTCAGGCGACGTTGTTCTCGTAGTCGTTGTCCCGGGTCTCCCGCGAGATGTACAGGGCGATGAACGTCAGCACCGCCGCGACCGTCAGGTACGCGCCGACGAGGACCGTGCTGCCGCCGGCCGCCTGCCACAGAGCCACCGCGATGAACGACGCCGGTGCCGCGCCGATCATGCTCGACACGTTGTACGCCACGGCGGAGCCGGTGTACCGGACGTTCGCGGGGAACAGCTCGGGCAGCACCGCAGCCATGGGTCCGAACGTGAGTCCCATGAGGATGAAGCCGATGATGAGCAGGGCCATGGCCCCGATGGTCCCCGCGGCGAACAGCGGCGCCCACAGGAGACCGAAGACGGCGATGCCGACGGTCGTGCCGAGCAGCATCTTGCGGCGGCCGAAGCGCTCCGCGAGTGGCCCCGACACGATGGTGAAGATGCCGAAGAACACGACGCCGATGATGAGCATCCACAGGAAGTCGGTCCGTGCCATGCCGAGACCGGGCACGAAGGCGGCCTCCTGGGCCGCGGTGAACTGCTTGCCGGCCGCTTCAGCGCGGGCCTGTGCCTGCTCGAGGCTCGACGGCGCCGTCCCGTAGGTCAGCGTGAAGGCGGTCATGAAGTAGAACAGCACGTAGGTGGCGAACATGATGAAGGTGCCGAGGATCAGTGCACGCCAGTGGAGGCGGAACGTGGTGCCGAGCGGGACCTTCACCACCTTGCCCTCCTTCTGGACCTTCTGGAAGGAGGCACTCTCGATCAGCTTCAGCCGCACGTAGAGGCCGATGATCACCATGACCGCGCTCAGCAGGAACGGGACACGCCAGCCCCAGTCGAGGAAGGCCTCGGGGCTGAGCGTGCTGCTCAGCAGGACGAACAGCAGGTTGGCGAGGATGAAGCCGATCGGCGCTCCGAGCTGCGGGAACGTGCCGTAGACGGCGCGCTTGCCCTCGGGCGCGTTCTCGGTGGCCAGCAGCGCTGCACCACTCCACTCGCCGCCGAGGGCGAGCCCCTGGAGGAAGCGGAGCACCACGAGCAGCAGCGGCGCCAGGAACACCCATCCGTCGTTCGTGGCCGCCGGGAGCAGGCCGATGAGGAACGTGGCGATACCCATGGTCAGCAGGGAGGCCACGAGCGTGGCCTTACGGCCGATCTTGTCGCCGAAGTGGCCGAACACGATGGAACCGAGGGGGCGGGCGACGAATGCGACGCCGAAGACGGCGAAGGAGCTCAGGAGCTGGTTTGCGGACGTCTGGTTCGGGAAGAACAGCGCCGGGAACACGAGCACGGCGGCCGTGGCGTAGATGTAGAAGTCGTAGAACTCGATCGTGGTCCCGATGAGGCTGGCGAAGATCACCTTGCCCCGGGAGTTCAGCGGTTTCGTGGTCCCGCTGGCACCAGCGGCGGTGGAGGAGGTCATGGTTGCGGCTTTCTCATACGAGGCACCGCCGCGGGTGCACGAAGCTCCCGCAGCACGGCGCCCGCGCTTCACTTGAATCCTGATATCAGACCATCGGCGTCCAGCACGTGGATAAACGTGTCCACATGTTGGACGCCGGGAACCGGACGGGATCCGCGTGGCGCGGGCCGCGACGCCTAGGTCAGAGCCGGACGTGGAGGCGCCGCGCCGCCTCCGAGATGGAGCCGGTGAGCGACGGGTACACGGTGAAGGTGTTCGCGACGTCGTCGACGTGCAGCTTCTTGGTCACGGCGAGCGCGAGCGGGAAGATCAGCTCCGAGGCGCGCGGGCCGACGACGACGCCGCCGATCACCGTGCCGGAGCCCTTGCGCGAGATGACCTTCACGAAGCCGTCCTTGACGTTCATCATCTTCGCGCGCGCATTGGTGTGCAGGGAGAGCTTCACGATGTCGCCCTGGTACCGGCCGGAGGCGATGTCCTCCTCCGTCACGCCCACCGTGGCGATCTCGGGGGACGTGAAGATGTTCGACGCGACCTGCTTGAGCTTGATGGGGCTCACGGAGTCGCCCATGAGGTGGGCGATCGCGATCCGGCCCTGCATCGCGGCCACCGAGGCGAGGGCGAAGACGCCCGTGCAGTCCCCCGCGGCGTACACGTTCGACGCCGTGGTGCGCGAGACGCCATCCACCTGGATGTGCCCGGACTCGCTGACGGCGACGCCGGCCTCCTCGAGGCCGATGCCGCTCGTGTTGGGGACGGCCCCGACGGCGACGAGGCAGTGGCTGCCCTCGACCGTGCTGCCGTCGCCAAGGGTCACGATCACGCCGGTGTCGGTGCGCTCGACAGAGTTGGCCCGCGAGCGTGACAGCACGGTCATCCCGCGGTCCTTGAAGACGCCCTCAAGCACCTCGGCGGCGTCGGCGTCCTCTCCCGGGAGCACGCGGTCGCGGCTGGAGATGAGGGTGACCTTGGAGCCGAGGCCGTTGTAGGCACTCGCGAACTCGGCCCCGGTGACACCCGAGCCGACGACGATGAGGTGCTCCGGGATCTCGCGGAGGTTGTAGAGCTGCGTCCAGTTGAAGATGCGTTCGCCGTCGGGCATGGCGGTCGGCAGCTCGCGCGGCGTGGAGCCGACGGCGAGCAGCACGGCGTCGGCCTCGACGATGGTGGTCCCGCCGTCGGCCTCGACCTCGAGCCGGTGGTCGTCGAGCAGCCTGCCGGTGCCGATGAGCACGCGCACACCGAGCCGCTCGAGGGTGGCGCGGATGTCGGAGGACTGCTCGAGCGCGAGCTTCAGCAGCCGCTGGTTGACCTTGTCGAGGTCCGCGTACACGGCGCTGTCGGCGGAGAAGTGCACCCCGAGGCCGCTCGCGTCGGTGAAGCGCGTCATGGTGTCCGCGGTGGCGATGAGGGTCTTGGACGGCACCACGTCCGTGAGCACCGCGGACCCGCCGAGGCCCTTGCGCTCCACGATGGTGACCTTCGCGCCGAGCGACGCCGCGACCATCGCCGCTTCGTAGCCGCCGGGTCCGCCACCGAGGATCGCGAGGCGCAGTGAACTGAAGTCGAGTTGGTTCGTCACCGTCCGATTATCGCCCATGCCACTGACATGCCCGAACGGCGCCGGCCCCGCGGTCCGACAGGACGACGGGGCGTCCCGTCCCGGCGGCCGGAGCGCGGCGGGCAGGGCGTAGCGGGTAAGTTGTAACGGTGACTTCTGATCCTTTTGACCTGGCCCGCGACGCTGCCGACCATATCTCCCGAGCGACCGGCATCGACCGGCACGACACCGCCCTCGTCCTCGGCTCCGGCTGGGGCGAGGCCGCCGAGCTGATCGGCGAGACCACCCACACGCTCGACGCCGCGGAGATCCCCGGCTTCTCGGCCCCCGCCGTCGTCGGCCACACCGGCACCATCCGCTCCGTCCTGACGCCCAACGGCAGGCGCGCGCTCGTGCTCGGTGCGCGCACCCACTTCTACGAGGGCAAGGGCGTGCGGGCCGTGGTGCACGGCGTGCGCACCGCGGCGGCTGCCGGTGCGACGACGATGATCCTCACCAACGGCTGCGGCGGCCTGAAGGAGCACTGGCAGCCCGGTACGCCGGTGCTCATCAGCGACCACATCAACCTCACGGCGTCCTCCCCGCTCGACGGCGCGACGTTCGTGGACCTGACCGACCTCTACTCCTCGCGCCTCCGCGACCTCGCCCGCAGGGTAGACCCCACTCTCGAGGAAGGCGTGTACGCGCAGTTCACCGGCCCCCACTACGAGACGCCCGCCGAGGTGCAGTACGCCAAGCGGATCGGCGCCGACCTCGTGGGCATGTCCACGGCGCTCGAGGCCATCGCCGCGCGGCATGCCGGCATGGAGGTCTTCGGCATCTCGCTGGTCACGAACCTCGCCGCCGGCATCAGCCCCGTCCCGCTCAGCCACACCGAGGTCCTCGAGGCCGGGCAGGCGGCCGGGCCTCGCATCTCCCGCCTGCTGGCCGACATCGTCGCCGCCCTCTGACCCGAGCCACCGGCGCACCAGCGCCAGCCATCTGCAGCACGCGGGCCCTGACCGGCGCCCGTCGGACCTCTCCCGCCGACCCACGTTAGGGACCCGCATGACCACCTCGGAACTGGACACCCTCCTCACCACCGCGGAGGCCTGGGCCGCCGCGGACCCGGACCCGCAGACCGCGGAGGAGCTCCGCGCGGTCATCGCGCACGTGCGCGCCGGTTCCGCCGCCGCCGGACAGGACTTGCGGGACCGCTTCTCCGGTCCGCTCGCCTTCGGCACCGCCGGCCTGCGTGCCGCGCTGGGCGCCGGGCCGAACCGCATGAACCGCGTCGTGGTCCGCCGGGCCGCCGTGGGTGTCGCCGCGCACGCGCTCGACCTCGCCGCCGGAGCCTACGCTCCCCGCGCCGTCGTCGGCTTCGACGCACGCCACAACTCGCGGATCTTCGCCGAGGAGACCGCGGCGATCTTCACCGCCGCCGGGATCGAGACGTTCCTCATGCCGCGCGAGCTGCCCACGCCGGTGCTCGCCTACGCCATCCGCGCCCTGGAGTGCGAGGTGGGCGTCATGGTCACCGCGAGCCACAACCCGCCGCAGGACAACGGGTACAAGGTGTACCTCGGCGGGCGCGCCGTGGAGGAGGACGCCCGTGGCGTCCAGATCGTGGCACCGCACGACGCCGGCATCGCCGCCCGCATCGAGGCCGCGGACGGCATCGAGCTCGCCCCCGGCGGCTGGACCGTGCTGCCGGAGAGCATCGAGACCGACTACGTCGCCGCCGTCGCCGGTCTCGCCGACCCGTCCAGCCGGGACCGCGACCTCAGGATCGTCCTCACGCCCCTGCACGGCGTGGGCGGACGCACCGCCCACGCGGTCCTCGCCGCGGCCGGGTTCGACGACGTCACCCTCGTGGAGCGCCAGGCGGAGCCCGATCCCGACTTCCCGACCGTCGCCTTCCCCAACCCGGAGGAACCCGGAGCGCTGGACCTCGCCCTCGAGACCGCCGGGCAGGTCGGCGCGGACCTCGTGATCGCCAACGACCCGGACGCCGACCGCGTGGCCCTCGCGGCGCTCGAGCCCGCCACGGGTGCCTGGCGCATGCTGCGCGGCGACGAGGTGGGCACGCTCCTCGGCCTGCACCTCGCCGCACGCCTCACCGCGGCGTCGCACGGTGGGGGCGACGCCCACCCCGACGCCCTGCGGCCGGGCGTCTTCGCGAACTCGATCGTGTCCTCGCGCCTCCTCGGGCGCATCGCGGGCGTGTCAGGGATCGACCACGCCCAGACCCTGACCGGCTTCAAGTGGATCGCCCGCGTGCACGACCTCGCCTTCGGGTACGAGGAGGCCCTCGGGTACTGCGTGGCACCGGAGCTCGTGCGCGACAAGGACGGCATCTCCGCGGGGCTGCTGCTGGCCGAGCTCGCCGCCGCCACCAAGGCCGCCGGCCGCACGCTCTTCGACCTGCTCGACGACGCGTTCCTGGTCCACGGCCTGCACGCCTCGGACCAGCTCTCGGTGCGGGTGGGCAGCCTCGGGCTGCTCGGCGCCATGATGAACCGGCTGCGGGAGAACCCGCCGACGTCGTTCGCCGACTCCCCTGTGAGCGTGGCCGAGGACCTCGCGGAGGGTTCCGCGCAGCTGCCGCCCACGGACGGGCTCCTGTACCTGACGCAGAACGGGACCCGCGTGATCATCCGGCCCAGCGGCACCGAGCCGAAGCTCAAGTGCTACCTCGAGGTGGTGGAGCCGGTCGGGTCCGCCGCCGAGCTCGAGGCCGCCAAGGGCACCGCCCGCGCGCGCCTCGATGCCGTGCGGCGCGACGTCGGCGAGGCGCTCGGCCTGTGAGGCGTCGGGCGACATGGAAGGATGGAGGACATGCCTAACGACGTTTCCCTCGCCTCCTACATCGACCACACCCTCCTGAAGCCCGAGGCCAGCCGTGAGCAGATCCTCACGGTGTGCCGCGACGCGGTCGAGTACTCGTTCAAGTCCGTCTGCGTGAACCCCCTCTGGGTGAGCACCGTGCGCACGGCCGTGAAGGGCTCCGGCGTCCTCACGTGCTCGGTGATCGGCTTCCCCCTCGGCGCCACCACCACCGAGTCCAAGGTCTTCGAGGCCCGCGGCGCCGTGGCCGACGGCGCCGACGAGATCGACATGGTCATCGACATGGCCGCCGCCCGCGCCGGCGAGAAGGACGTGCTGGTGGCGGACATCCTCGCCGTCGCCGACGCCGTGCACGAGCAGGGCGCCATCCTGAAGGTCATCATCGAGACGGCGTTGCTCACCGACGAGCAGAAAGTCCTTGCCTGCGAGGCCGCTGTCGAGGCAGGGGCCGATTTCGTGAAGACCTCCACGGGCTTCAACGGCGGGGGCGCCACGGTCGAGGACGTCGCCCTCATGCGGAAGACCGTCGGGCCGGACATCGGCGTGAAGGCCTCCGGGGGCGTCCGCTCGCTCGAGGATGCCCGCGCCATGATCGACGCCGGAGCAACGCGTATCGGTGCCAGCTCCGGAGTCGCTATCGTTAAGGGTGAACAGGGCGCGTCAGGCTACTGACGGCGCAGCAGATCCAGCACGCAAGGAGACCGTAATGTCACACGAAGCCAACGCCGAGGCCCAGCCCGCCCACGCCGGCAAGGGCCACCTCGTCGGGAACATCCTGGTGTTCGTGATCATGTTCGGCCTGTTCCTGCTCGGGATGTACCTCCTGACCTGGTTCACCCCGCAGAACGTGTGGCCCATGGCCGCGGTGATCGTGCTGGCCTTCATCGCGTTCTTCGTCCCGCAGGGCATCCTGGGCCGCGCCGACACCGGCTACAACCTCGCCGAGGGCAACCGCACCGACGAGAAGGAGACGTCCGCGGGCGTCAGCTCCTAGCACCGGCGGCACACCGCCGCTCCCCAGTCCCGGAAGAGGCCGTCCCTGAGGGGCGGCCTCTTCGCCTGTCCGGCCCGCCACCCTTGCGTCCGCCCCGCATCAGGTCCACAGTGAACCGCATGACCGGACCCACTGGCACCACCACACGGGGCACCGCCCTGCCGGACCCGCACATCGGGACGCACGGGGGCACGCGATGAAGGGGAGGTCGGCCGGCCGCGTCATCGTCACCGCCCTCGTCGTCGCGGTGGTCGTGAATCTCGCGATCTTCTTCCTGGGAGCGCTGGCGGGAGGCACCTACACGTTCACCTCGCCGGCGGGACCGGCGACCGTCGATGCCGCCGTCGTGGCCCTGTTCACGCTCGTCCCGCTCGGCCTCGGGCTCACCGCCGTCGCCGTCGTGCGCCGCTGGTGGCCGTCCGTGGTGACCGTCGCCCTGATCGTCGCCCCGGTCCTCGAGATCGGCACGATCATCGGCATGACACTTCCCGCCGATTTCGACGAGCCGAGCACGATCGCGCTGGCCCTGTGCCACCTGGCACTCGTCCCCGTGACGGTCCTGGCCCTGAGGGCGCTGCGGACGCTACCGGACGGCGGCGGGCACCGCGGACAGCGCCGCCGCCCCGCAGAGGCCGGCGCCGCCGACCGATAGGACGGCCGGCGGTCACCACCCGGGCGGTACCGTGTCCGGGGGCTAGGGCGTGAACACCGTGTCGAGCACGTCCTTCGCCCAGCCCAGGATCTCCGCGTCCACGAGGTCCCGGCCGCCGATCCTCGCGGTCTTGGGCTTCGGCACCAGCACCGCGTTGAGCGCCGGCTTCACGGCGGCGCCCGGGTACATGCGCGTGAGCCGCATCTGCTTGGACTCCGGCAGCTCCGCCGGGGCGAACTTGATGAAGTTGCCCTGCAGTGCCACGTCCGTCAGCCCGAGGGCACGGGCGCTCACCCTGAAGCGCGCGACAGCGATGAGGTTCTCCACCGCTGCGGGCGGCTCGCCGTAGCGGTCCTTGAGCTCGGCGACGACGGCGTCGATCGCCTCGTCCGTGACGGCCGCGGCGAGCTTGCGGTACGCCTCGAGGCGCAGCCGCTCCCCCGGCACGTAGTCGTGCGGCAGGTGCGCGTTGACGGGCAGCTCGATCTTCATCTCCGCCGCCTTCTCCTCCGCCTCGCCCCGGAAGTTCGCCACGGCCTCGCCGACGAGGCGGATGTAGAGGTCGAACCCGACGCCCTGGATGTGGCCGGACTGCTCGCCGCCGAGCAGGTTGCCCGCCCCGCGGATCTCGAGGTCCTTCATGGCCAGCTGCATGCCCGCACCGAGCTCGTTGTGGGACGCCACGGCCTTCAGCCGTTCCAGGGCCACCTCGCCGAGCGGCTTCTCCGACGGGTACAGGAAGTACGAGTAGGCCCGCTCGCGGCCACGGCCCACACGGCCGCGCAGCTGGTGCAGCTGCGACAGGCCGTAGGAGTCGGCACGGTCCACGATCAGCGTGTTGGCGTTGGAGATGTCCAGCCCGGTCTCGATGATCGTGGTGCACACGAGCACGTCGAACCGCTTCTCCCAGAAGTCCACGATGATCTGCTCGAGCCGCGACTCCGTCATCTGCCCGTGCGCGACGGCGACGCGCGCCTCGGGCACGAGCTCCTTGAGGTGCGCCGCGGTCCGGTCGATCGACGAGACCCGGTTGTGCACGAAGAACACCTGGCCCTCGCGCATGAGCTCGCGGCGGATGGCGGCGGACGCCTGCTTGTCCGTGTAGGGGCCCACATAGGTGAGCACGGGGTGGCGTTCCTCCGGCGGGGTGGCGAGCGTGGAGGTCTCGCGGATGCCGGTCAGCGACATCTCGAGCGTGCGCGGGATCGGCGTGGCACTCATCGCGAGGACGTCCACGTTGGTGCGCATCTTCTTCAGCGCCTCCTTGTGCTCCACGCCGAACCGCTGCTCCTCGTCCACGATGACCAGCCCGAGGTCCTTGAAGGAGATCTCCTTCGACAGGAGCCGGTGCGTGCCGATCACGACGTCGACGGCGCCCGAAGTGAGCCCTTCCGCCGTCTCACGCGATTCCTTCGCGGTCTGGAAGCGGGACAGGGCCCTCACGCGCACGGGGAAGCCGGAGAACCGCTCGGAGAACGTCTCGAAGTGCTGCTGCACCAGGAGCGTGGTGGGCACGAGCACCGCCACCTGCTTGCCGTCCTGCACGGCCTTGAACGCGGCGCGGACCGCGATCTCGGTCTTGCCGTAGCCGACGTCGCCGGAGACGAGCCGGTCCATGGGGACCTCGCGCTCCATGTCGGCCTTGACCTCGTTGATGGTGGTCAGCTGGTCGGGCGTCTCGACATAGGGGAACGCCTCCTCGAGCTCGCGCTGCCAGGGCGTGTCCGGTGCGAACGCGTGGCCCCGCGAGGCCATGCGCGCGGAGTAGAGGCGGATGAGCTCGCCGGCGATCTCCTTGACGGCCTTGCGCGCCTGGTTCTTGGTCTTGCTCCAGTCGGAGCCGCCCATCTTGCTGAGGGCCGGCGCGTCGCCGCCCACGTAGCGCGTCACCTGGTCGAGCTGGTCGGTGGGCACGAAGAGCCGGTCCCCCGGGGCGCCGCGCTTGGACGGCGCGTACTCGAGCACGAGGTACTCGCGCGTGGTGCGGGTGGGCCCGGCACCGGTGGAGCGCTGCATCAGCTCGACGAACTTCGCCACGCCGTGCTGCTCGTGGACCACGAAGTCGCCCTCCTTGAGCTGCAGGGGGTCGACGGCGTTGCGGCGGCGCGAGGGCATCTTGCGCATGTCCCGGGTGCCCGCGGCGCTCGTGCGGCCGAGCAGGTCGGCCTCGGTGAGCAGCCCGATCTTCAGGCCGTCCACCACGAAGCCGCGGCCGGCGCAGGCCGTCGTGATCTCGATGATGCCCGGCTGCGGCGTGCCGTCGAGGGAGTCCACGCGGCTCGCGGGGATGTCGTTGTCATGGAAGAGCTCGGCGAGACGCTGGGCGGGGCCGGGTCCCTCGGTGGCGACGACGACGCGCCACTGGTCGCGCACGCGCCCGCCGATGAACTCCATCATCTCGGCGACGTCGCCCTGGTAGCCGCGGGGCTCACGGGCGTGGAGCGTGAAGCTGTCCACGTCGGCCAGCTCCTCGTCGGCGCCGAAGGACGTGATGCCCCACCACGCCACCGAGTTGGCGAGCGCCGTCGAGCGGGTGTCGGTGAGGGAGCGGAAGCTCGCCTCCTGCAGGTCCGAGCCCAGCGCCCCGCCGAGGTCCAGCGGGGCGGCGCCGCCCTCGGACGCCGTCGACCACGCGGCGGCGAGGAACTCCTCGTTGGTGGCCGCGAGGTCGTGGGCGCGCGCCCTGACCTTCTCGGGCTCGATCACGACGGCGATGGACCCGGGCGGCAACTCCCCGGCGAACGGCACCATGGCGTCCACGAGCACGGGGGCGAGGGACTCCATGCCCTCGACGGCGATCCCGCCGGCGATCTTCTCCAGCATGGCGGCGGCGGCCGGCAGTTCGGACTGCAGCTTCGCGGCCCGGGACATGACCGACGGCGTGATGAGGATCTCGCGGCACGGCGGCGCGTACAGGGCGGCGGGCGGCTCCCCCGAGGTGAGGGAGCGCTGGTCGGCGACGGCGAACCACCGCATCTGGTCCACCTCGTCACCGAAGAAGTCCACGCGGACGGGGTGGTCCTCGGTGGGCGGGAAGACGTCGATGATGCCGCCGCGCACGGCGAACTCGCCGCGGTGCGTGACCATGTCGACGCGCGCGTAGGCGGCGTCGGAGAGGGCCTTGACCACGTCGGAGAACGCCACCTCGTCACCGACCTTCAGCGCCACGGGCTCGAGGTCCCCGAGGCCCGCGACGAGCGGCTGCACGACGGCGCGGATGGGCGCCACGATGACCTTCACGGGCGGACCCTCCGGGTGGGCGAGCCGGCGGAGCACGGACAGGCGCCGGCCCACGGTGTCGGACCGGGGTGAGAGCCGTTCGTGCGGCAGCGTCTCCCAGCTGGGGAACTCCTCGATGGCGCTCTCGGGCAGGTAGCTGCGCAGCGCCGAGGCGAGGTCCTCCGCCTCGCGCCCCGTGGCGGTGACGGCCAGCACCACGGGAGCCGCGCCGTCCCCGGGGGTCTCCGGACCTGACACTGCGAGGCCGTCGACCATCTCGGCGATCAGCGGGGCGCGCAGGCCCGCGGGGGCGCCGATCTGCAGATCCGCGCTGCGCTGGTCCACCGGTCGCGACGCATTGGTGCGGACGCGGGCGTAGGACGCATCCTCGGCCAGGGCCGCGCGCAATCCGTTAAGGCTCATCTGTTCGGGACTCCTCAGGCGGTGGTTCCTCCGCCCCGTCCCGTCACCGGCGAAACGCAGCGGCAGCGGGGCTGGGACAGCACGAAAGCCCGGAAAGACGAATCGTTCCCGGGACGTCTCCACACTACCAAGGGGCCCTGACGCTTTCCGGCCCGAGGATCGGTCCCCGGGCCGCCGAGGGGCAGGCCGTAGGATTGCCGGAAGACCCCCGCGCACCGCTCCCGCGGTCAGCGCGCCGAAATCCCGGAGGAACCATGGCTTTGAACGCGTCCACCACGCTCCCCTACGACACCCACACGGTGCTCGGCGTCTTCACCGACGAGGGCTTCGTGCGCCACATGAGCGAGTACGTCGGCGGCACCCTGGAGTCGCTCACGGTCGACGGCGACACCGCCGGGGCGTTCACCCTCACCGCGGTCCGCACCATGCCGACCACCCGCCTCCCGGACATGGCCCGCAAGTTCGTGGGCGAGACCCTCTCGGTCACGCAGACCGAGCACTGGGAGGCGCCCGCAGCGGACGGCTCCCGCCAGGCCTCGCTCGAGATGACTGTCGCCGGTGTGCCCCTGAACGTGTCCGCGGTCCAGCGGCTGATCGCCCAGGGCACCGACACCGTCGTCGACCTGCAGGGCAACGTCACCTCCTCCATCCCGTTCCTCGGCGGCAAGATCGCCGGCGCCGCGGAGCCGATGATCGGCAAGGCCCTCAACGTGCAGGCCGTCGAGGCCCGGAAGTGGCTCGAGAGCCGCTGACCCGCGCCCGTCCAGCCCCTCCCCCGAACCGGAAGACCCGCACGCCATGGAACTGCCCACACCCCTCGCCCTCATCCTGATCCTCGCCGGCGTCTGGACCCTGATCGTCTGGCCGCCGTTCCTGCGCCGCATCCTCAAGGACCCGCGCGCCCGTGACGAGAAGGGAGCGCCCACCCGCTTCCTCACGGTGCATGTCATGCTGATCTCCACGTCGATGATCCTCGGCGCGGCCACCGCCGTCATCGGGGTCCGCACCCTCATCGGCTGAGGCCGCAGCACAGTACCTCCCTCAGGAGCAGACCATGACCCGCGAGCAGGACCTCGAGGATCTGCAGCACCACGCCGCCGACGCGCCGGACGCGCGCGGCCGGACAGGGCTCGACCGGGCAGGACGCGACCTGACGCGGAACGCACGGGTCAGGATCCTGGGCGTGTCCGTCCTCGCATCGGACTGGCATGTGCTGCGCCGGACCACCTTCGAGTACACCCGCCTGGACGGCTCGCGGAACATCGAGTCCCGCGAGACCTATGACCGCGGCAACGGTGCGACGGTGCTCCTCTACGACCCCGGGCACGGCACCGTGCTCCTCGTCCGGCAGTTCCGATACCCCGCCTATGTGAACGACCACGCGGACGGGATGCTCCTGGAGGCTCCGGCAGGCCTCCTCGACGAGGACGACCCGGCCACCGCGATCCGCCGGGAGGCCGAGGAGGAGACCGGGGTGACCATCGGTGCCCTCGAGCACGTCTTCACGGCCTACATGAGCCCGGGCTCCGTCACCGAGGCGATCTACTTCTATGCCGCGCCCTACAGCGACGCCGACCGGTCCGGACCCGGCGGCGGCCTGCGCTCGGACGGGGAGGACCTCGAGGTCGTCGAGCTGCCCTTCGCCGACGCCCTGGCCGGCATCCGGGACGGGGCCATCGTCGACGCCAAGACCATCATGCTGCTGCAGTGGGCGGCGCTGGAGGGCCCGTTCGCCCGCAGGGCCTGATGGCCTGCGGACGTGGATCCGTCAGCGCGCGACGGGCCCCGTCCGGCCTACGGCCGGCCGTCCTGCTCGTACACGTCCGGCACGCCGTCCTGGTCGGCGTCGACGGCCTCCTCGGCCTCCACGATGCGGTAGTGGCGGTTGCGGAGGACCAGCACCGACGACGCCAGGAGCGCCGCCAGCAGCGACGCCGTGAGGATGCCCACCTTGGCGTGGTCGTCGTGGATGCTGCCCAGCCCGAAGCTCAGCTCCGCCACGAGCAGCGAGACCGTGAAGCCGATCCCGGCCAGGAGCGACATCCCGAACACGTCGATCCACTTCAGGGAGCGGTCCAGGGACGCCCGCGTGAGCTTCGTGACGAGCCACGTGGTGCCCAGGATCCCGACGGGCTTGCCCACCACGAGGGCCACGACGATACCGACGGCCACGGGGTCGGTGACGGCCGAGACCAGACCGTCCCAGCCCCCGATGGCGACGCCGGCGGAGAAGAAGGCGAACACCGGGACGGCGAAGCCGGCCGAGATGGGCCGGAACCGGTGCTCGAACACCTCCGAGAGCCCGGGGCCGGCCGACGGGCCGCCGCTCGCCTGCGAGCGGATCACCGGGATGGCGAAGCCCAGGAGGACGCCGGCCACGGTGGCGTGGATGCCCGAGGCGTGCACGAGCGCCCAGGTGATCAGGCCCAGGGGCAGGAGGATGTACCAGGCCGCCCAGGGCCGGATGCCGAAGAACCGGCGGTAGCGCTGGGCCAGGAACGTGAAGACGGCCAGGGGCAGGAGCGCCAGCAGCAACGGAGCGGCGGAGAGGTCGCTGGTGTAGAACACCGCGATGATGGTGATCGCGATGAGGTCGTCGACCACGGCCAGGGTGAGCAGGAAGATCCTCAGCGCGCTCGGCAGGTGTGAGCCGATGATCGCCAGCACGGCCACCGCGAACGCGATGTCCGTCGCCGTGGGGATCGCCCAGCCGCGCAGCGCCTCCGGGTTGCCGAGGTTGACCAGCGCGTAGATGACGGCGGGGACCGCCACACCACCGACGGCGGCGGCGATCGGCACCACGGACCGGCTGAAGCTGCGGAGGTCGCCGGCCACGAACTCGCGCTTGAGCTCCAGGCCGACGAGGAAGAAGAAGATGGCCAGCAGCCCGTCGGCGGCCCAGGCGCCGAGGGACAGCTCGAGGTGCCACGGCGCGTAGCCCACGCGCAGGTCGCGGAGCGCGAAGTAGCTCTCGGAGGCCGGGGAGTTGGCCCAGACGAGGGCGATGACGGCCGCGGCGACGAGCAGGATGCCGCCCACGGTCTCCTTGCGGAGGATCTCGCCGATCCTCAGCGCCTCGCCGTAGGTGCCCCTGCCCAGGACGGCGGAACGTGGCGGTACGGATGGGGTCTGGCTCATGATGGTGTCCTCAGAACGGGTCGACGAAGAAACTGCCGACCAGACTTCCCGGCTCACCTCCGTCCACTCTACTGGCTTAGGATCACCCCATGGGCCGAGCCGCACGTGTGCCGATGGCGGGAAGCCTCGAGGAGACGGGCCGCAGTGCGCGGCTCTTCCGACACCGGCGCCGCATCATCTACAGCGAACTCGCCCTCACCATCGCGTTCACCCTCGCCACGGCACTGGCCTTCACCGAGCGTGACGCCCTCGCCTCCGCCCCGGGCTTCCTCGCCGGCTGGGCCCTGAATCTCCTCGTCCTGGCCCTGTGCTGCATCCTGCCCTGGTCACGCATCCCGAGCCGCTGGGTGATCGTCATGCCGCTCGTCGACTTCGTCGCGATCGGCCTCTCCCGCGCGTCGGCGGGCGAGAGCCTCGCAGGTGTCGGCCTGCTGGCGGCGTTCCCCGTCGTCTGGATCGCGGCGTCCCGCGTCCGGACCCGCACCGCCGTCGCCGTCTCCGCCCTCGCGTCCCTGGCGATCATCTGGCTGCCGCTCGCGCTCCGCGCCGAACCGGTGACCTTCGACGAGCTGGCCGACCCGGTGCTGCTCCCCGTGCTGCTCGCCGGCCTCGCCTGGTTCGTCAGCGCGCTCACCAAGGAGAACCGGCGGCGGCAGGAGGCACTGAGGGCCTCCCAGGCGGCGCTGCGCGCGAACGTGGAGGCGGGCCGCGCCCGCGAGCGCCTGCTCGGCACCGTCCTCGACACGGTCAGCGTGGGGCTGCTGGCGGTCGACGCCGGGGGCCACGACATCCTCATGAACGCCCGCCAGCGCGAGGCCCACGCCGCTGCCGCGCCTCCCGGCAACGACGATCCGAACGAGTCCGAACTGCTGATCTTCGGCGCCGACCGGGTCACGCCCGTGCCGCCGGAGGAGCGGCCGGTGCGCCGGGCGATCCGCGGCGAGGACCTCGAGGCCGAGCAGGTGTGGGTGGGCAGCGGGCGGGGCCAGCGCGCCTTCAACATCTACTCGCACGCCATGCACGACGACGACGGCACGTTCGCCGGCACGGTGGTCTCCTTCAACGACGTGACCGAACTGGTCCTCGCGCTGCAGGCGAAGGACGACTTCCTGTCCAACGTGTCGCACGAGTTCAGGACACCGCTGACGTCCATCCTCGGGTATCTCGAGCTGACGCTCGAGCGTGAGGACCATCTGCCCGACGGCGTCGCCGGGCACCTCCAGGTGGCGCGCCGCAACGCGGTGCGGCTCGAGCGCCTCGTCGAGGACCTGCTCGCCATCAATGCCGGGTCCTTCCGCGTGGACCCCGTGCCCACGGACGTCGGCCGGCTCCTGGCGGACGCGGCGTCGTCGGGGTACGTCCGTGCCACGCACGCGGGCCTGCGGCTCGTGAACCGCGCGCCGTCGTCCCTGCCCGCCGTGGTGGACCCGGTGCGCCTCGGACAGGCCGTCGACAACCTGCTCACCAATGCCGTGAAGTACAACCGGCGGGGCGGGAGCATCACGCTCGATGCCCGCCGGGGCGAGGACGGCCTGGTCATCGAGGTCGAGGACACGGGGATCGGTATCGAGTCGGAGGACCTGCACCGGATCTTCGACCGCTTCTTCCGCTCGCCGACGGTCCGGGCGACGGCGGTGCCCGGCGTCGGGCTGGGGCTGCTGATCACCAAGACCATCGTGGGCGAGCACCAGGGCTCCATCACCGTGACGAGCGAGCGTGGCAAGGGCACGTGCTTCACGATCCTGATCCCGCAGCCTGCGCCGGACGGCGTCCGGCCCTGACCGAGTGCCGCCGCCGGAGATTCGGGTACCCCTGACCGGCCTGTCGCCGCCGAAAGGCCCGTACATTGGTGGGCGTCGGCGCCGCACGGCGTTGTGCTGCGCCGACGGAGCACCAGGCCAGTCGCCCGGGCGGCGCGGAGCGCCGTGCCCGGCTGCGCAGGAGGGCGCAGGTCCAGCACGCCTTCCCGCGATGGAATCCGCGCGAATCCAGGTCGGAAGAGAACCAGGCGCCATGAACACCTCGTCCGCCGTCAAGAACGCCCGTCACGGGAACCGCAGGCCTCCCGTGGTGGCCTGCACGCTCCTGGTGATCCTGGCCCTGGGAACCGCCGCGTGTTCGCCGCCCGACCCTGAGCCGTCCCCACCGGTTCAGTCCGCCGCACCGTCGCCCCCACCGGCGGCTCCACCGGTGGCTCCATCCGCCGTCCCTCGACCGTCCCCGCGCGCCGAGCCGGCCGCGGGGAGGACGTATCCCTGGCACACGGACATCGTGGCCACGACCTTCTGGGTCGGCGAGATCTTCGACCCGCAGGCACCGGACGGCAGCCAGGCGTACTCGACCTACGACTCCGCGTGGCTGGAGAGCTACGGTGGGTGCGACGGCGTCGTCGTCGATGGTGCCTGCCGGACCGAAGCACGGGTGGCCGCGAACGGCTATGCCCCCACCCGCATGACACCGCGGGAGAACCCGTTCTACCTGGACCTGCCCTACGACGACATCAACAATGCCGCGGCCTTCCGGGAGAGGGCCTCCGTCATACCCTGGGCCGGCGAGCCGGCCTACGCCGGCAGGGCGACGGACACCTCGTTCAGCTACATGAAGAACCGCTGGGTGAGGATCCGCAGCGGCGGCCGCGAATGCTACGGACAGATCCAGGACGCCGGGCCCGGCCAGTACCGGGACAAGGCCTACGTCTTCGGCGCCGATGACGCACGACCGGCGAACAGGAGTTTCAACGGAGCCGGCATGGACGTCTCGCCCGCCCTCAACGGCTGCCTCGGGTTCAAGCAGGTGAACGGCCAGGACGACCGCGTGGACTGGCAGTTCGTCGATGACGGGGACGTCCCGCCAGGTCCCTGGAAGTCCATCGTCACCACCCGCCAGGTCCGCTGAGAGCCGCATCCGTCGCCGGAGCGGACCGGTGATCCACACTCCTTGACTTATACCCCCTAGGGGTATAAGTTCAGCGGTACCTGAAAAGGCTGTCTCCCCCTCCGGGACGCACACCGTGATGGTCCAGTCGCACGACCGCCGCAGGCGGGCACTCCGCAGACCCCGATGGTCGGGCAGTGCCACCCTGCGCCACCAGACGTGCCATGGATGCCGCGAGCGCGCGACCGCCGCGCATCCCGTGAAAGAGGTCCCCGGAACCGCTTTCCTCATGACGGAGACGAACGCCCCAGGAGAACACCATGGATGGAACACCCCACACCCAGCTGACGCCGGACATCAGAGCCACCCGGCACACCCACCACGACGATCATCAGGTGCACTCCCACGGGGAGCACGCCGGGCATTCGACGGCCATGTTCAGGAGCCGGTTCTGGGCCAGCCTGGTCCTCGCGGTCCCGGTCGTCGCCTTCAGTCCCATGTTCACCATGCTCCTCGGCCGCATGCCGCCGGAGTTCCCGGGCTCCACCCTGATCGCCCCGGTGCTCGGCACGATCATCTTCCTGTACGGCGGCACCCCGTTCCTGAAGGGAGGGGTGTCGGAGCTGAGGTCCCGGCAGCCCGGCATGATGCTGCTGATCGCCATGGCCATCAGCGTCGCGTTCATCGCCTCCTGGGTCACCACGCTGCGGATCGGCGGGTTCGCCCTGGACTTCTGGTGGGAGCTCGCCCTGCTGATCGTGATCATGCTCCTGGGCCACTGGATGGAGATGCGCGCCCTGGGCTCCGCCGCCGGGGCCCTGGACGCCCTGGCGGCCCTGCTGCCCGACGAGGCCGACAGGATCACGGCCGCCGGCGTCGAGACCGTGCCGGTGGGCTCGCTGACCGTCGGGGACGCCGTGCTCGTGCGCTCCGGCGCCCGGGTACCCGCCGATGGGCGGATCATCGACGGGGCGGCCGAGTTCGACGAGTCGATGATCACCGGCGAATCGCGTACCGTGCCGCGCGCGGTCGGGGACACCGTCGTCGCAGGTACCGTCGCCACCGACAACGCCGTGCGGCTGGCGGTGACCGCCGTCGGGTCCGGGACCACGCTCGCCGGGATCCAGCGACTGGTCGCCGAGGCGCAGGCCTCCTCCTCGAGGGCGCAGGCCCTGGCGGACCGGGCTGCCGCCCTGCTGTTCTACTTCGCGCTCGGCGCCGGCATCCTGACCTTCCTCGCCTGGATGCTCCTCGGCAGCCCGGATGACGCGGTGATCCGCACCGTCACGGTCCTCGTGATCGCCTGCCCCCACGCCCTCGGACTGGCGATCCCGCTGGTGATCGCGATCTCCACCGAACGCGCCGCGAAGGCCGGGATACTGATCAGAAACCGCATCGCCCTGGAACGCATGCGCACCGTCGACATCGTCCTGTTCGACAAGACCGGCACCCTCACCGAGGGCCGGCACGCCGTCACCGCGACCACCACGGTCACCGGGATGAGCGAGGCCGAGCTGCTGGCACTGGCCGGCGCCGCCGAAGCCGACAGCGAGCACCCGGTCGCCCGCGCCGTCGTAACAGCCGCTCGCGCCGATCGGGAGGCGGCGGACCTCGCCTACATCGGCACGGGGTTCACTTCCCTGACCGGCCGCGGCGTCCGGGCCACGGTCCATGGCCGCGACGTGGCGGTCGGCGGGCCGGCCATGCTCAGGGACCTCGGACTCGACACCCCCTCGGACATCGCGGCCACGGTGCACGGATGGGTGGGCCGCGGCGCGGCTGTCCTGCACGTCATCCGCGACGGTGCGGTGATCGGCGCCCTCAGGCTCGAGGACAGGGTCCGCGAGGAATCCCGGACGGCCGTGCAGGCCCTGCAGGCCCGCGGGGTGAGGGTCGCGATGATCACCGGCGACGCCCGCCAGGTCGCCGACGTGGTCGGCGCGGAACTGGGCATCGACGAGGTGTTCGCCGACGTCCTGCCCAGGGACAAGGACTCCAAGGTCACCGAGCTGCAGGGCCGCGGCCTGAGGATCGCGATGGTCGGCGACGGCGTCAACGACGCCCCCGCCCTGGCCCGAGCGGAGGTGGGCATCGCCATCGGCGCCGGGACGGACGTGGCCATGGAGTCCGCCGGCGTGGTCCTCGCGGGGAACGACCCGCGCTCGGTGCTGGCGCTGATCGACCTGTCCAGGGCCAGCTACCGCAGGATGATCCAGAACCTGATCTGGGCCACCGGGTACAACGTGCTGGCCGTGCCGCTGGCCGCAGGCGTGCTGGCGTCTGCCGGGATCCTGCTCTCACCTGCCGCCGGCGCGGTGCTGATGAGCGTGTCCACCATCGTGGTGGCGCTCAACGCGCAGCTGCTGCGGCGGATCGACCTCAACCCGCGGCACATCGGCGCAGCGGGCACCGCACGATCGGCGCCGGGACCACGGCACGACCTGACACCACCCCTCACTGACACCACCCCTCACTGACACCACCCCTCTCTGAACCCCGAAGGATCCGACCATGAAGCGTTCCCTGTCCCTGGCATCCCTGTCCCTGGCCGCCCTCGTCACCCTGTCCGCCTGCGGTCCGTCCTCCGGCGGGGACAAGGAGGGCTCGGCGGGCACGGGAGGGAGCTCCGCCCAGGCCGGGCACAACGACGCGGACGTGATGTTCGCGCAGCAGATGATCCCCCACCACGAGCAGGCCGTGGAGATGAGCGAGCTGATGCTCGCCAAGGACGGCATCAGCCCGGAGGTCACGGACCTCGCCACGAGGATCAAGGAGGCCCAGGGCCCCGAGATCCGTACCATGACCGGCTGGCTGGACGCCTGGGGTGAGCCCGTGGAGGCCGACGGCGGCATGGAGGGCCACGACATGGGATCCGACATGGGATCCGACACGGGATCCGACACC
Source organism: Arthrobacter sp. Soc17.1.1.1 (assembly GCF_036867195.1). NCBI lineage: Bacteria > Bacillati > Actinomycetota > Actinomycetes > Micrococcales > Micrococcaceae > Arthrobacter > Arthrobacter sp. Soc17.1.1.1. The sequence goes on along the minus strand of NZ_JBAJII010000001.1, from coordinate 1,109,480 downwards.
GGCGGGTCGGCATCCGACGGGATGCTGAGCGAGGACGAGCTGTCCGAGCTCGACGCCGCCGACGGCTCCGACGCGTCCCGCCTCTTCCTCGAGTCGATGACCGCCCACCACGAGGGCGCGGTCGGCATGGCGCAGGACGAGATCGACGACGGGCAGCACCCGGAAGCGATCGCCCTGGCCGAACGGGTCGTCGAGACGCAGACTGCGGAGATTACCGAGATGGACGAGCTCCTCGCCGGTCCCTGACCGACCGGCGCGGGCCGCCGCACCGGTGGCGGCGACTACTCGTGGACGGGTTCCCCGGTGACGCGGTGGTCGGCGTGGTTCATGCCCTCGAGGATGAGCCGGGCCAGGTGCCCGTCGATGATGCTGTAGACGACGTTGCGGGCCTCCTTGCGCGTGGACACCAGCCCGGACAGGCGCAGTTTGGCGAGGTGCTGGCTCACCGCGGTCCTGTTGGCGCCCGTCGCCGCGACGAGGGTCCCGACGTCGGCGGCCCCCTGCGTGAGGAGCCACAGGAGATGCAGGCGGGTCGGGTCGGCGAGCATGCGGAAGGTCGCTGCCCCCGCGTCCAGCCGGGCCGCGTCGGGGGCGACGGGATGCACCAGGCTCGGCCCTGCGGGCTCGCCGCCCGAGGCGCTGGGGGTGCTGATCTCGACCACTCTCCTCGTCCCGGCGTCGTGTCCTGTGCCGCTCCTACGTTACCGCTCCGCGACGGCGCCCTGCCCGGCCTGAGCCGATGCGGCGCCGATCCGCGCCGGGCGCCAGACGGCGAGCGCGGTGAGCGTGCCGGCCAGGGCCAGCCCTCCCAGGACGAGGGCTGCCGCCGGCTGGCCCGCGGCAGCCCCCACCCACCCGGCCACCGGGTACGTGAGCATGAAGCACGCATGGGACAGGGAGAACTGGGCGGTGAAGAGGTGGCTCCTGGTGTCATCGGTCGCCGCGCGGCGGAGCAGACGCGAGGACGGGGTGCTGATCATGGAGGTCCCGATGCCGAGGACCACCCAGAGGCCGAGGAACAGCGCCCACGACCCGCCGGTCGCGCTGACGAGGGCCGCGCCGAGCAGGCCCGGCGGGAGGATGGTCCCGCCGGCGAGCATGAGCGTCCGGTCCGTCACGCGCTCGAGGACTGCGGGTGCGATGAACGCGACGAGCATCGACCCGGCGCCGAAGGCGGCCAGCGCGAACGCGACATCGGTGTTCGACCCGCCGAAGAGCTCCCGGGCGTAGACGACGGTGTTCACCAGGACGAGCGCCGTCGCCGTGGCGACGACGAGGTTCAGGGCCATCAGCCCGCGCAGGGCCGGATCCTGCAGGAAGATCCTGGTGCCGAGGGTGGTGCGGCGCAGGAGGGAGCCCTGGTGCTGCGAGGGCGGGATGACCGGGAGCCTCGTCGCGAGGACCAGCGCAGCGGACACGAGGAACCCCGCCGTCGTACCGACGAACAGGTCGGAGTACGAGACCACCGCCAGGAGCGCTGCGGCCAGCAGCGGGCTGAGGAGGGACTCGAGGTCGTAGGCGAGGCGGGAGAGCGACAGCGCCCTCGTGTAGTCCTTCTCCTCCGGCAGGACGACGGGGATGAGGGACTGGAAGGCGGGCGTGAAGGTCGCCGACGCCGACTGCAGGACGAACACCAGCACGTAGATCTGCCAGACCTGGTCCACGAAGGGCAGGCCCATCGCGATCACCGCGCGCACGAGATCCGCGCTCACGAGGACACCCTTGCGCGGCAGCCGTTCGACCAGGGCCGCCATCACCGGTGCGACGACGACGTAGGCGATCATCTTGATGGTCAGCGCGGTGCCGAGCACCGCGCCCGCCCGTCCGCCGGCGAGGTCGAAGGCCAGGAGGCCGAGGGCGACGGTGAGCAGGCCGGTACCGAGCAGGGCCACGACCTGCGCGGTGAAGAGAGTGCGGTACGCGGACCGCCGGAGGACAGAGAGCATGGGAGACCCGTCTCGCGCAGGAGTGGATCACCTCATCATATGTGCACGTGTGTGCACATGTGAACCTGCTTGCGGGTCGGATTCCGGGCGGCCGGGTCAGGCGTTCGCGGCGAGCAGCGACTCCTCGAGCGCCACCCAGGCGAGCATGGCGCACTTGACCCGCGCGGGGAACCGCGAGACACCGGAGAACGCCGCGGCGTCGCCGAGGACCTCCTCGTCCGCCTCGATCTTCCCGCGGGAGCGCAGCACCTCGCGGAACGCGTCCACCAGGGTGATGGCCTCGTCCCGCGGCAGTCCCTGCACCAGGTCGGTGAGCACGGACGCGGAGGCCATCGAGATGGCGCAGCCCGCGCCGTCCCACGTCACCGTGGCGAGCGTACCGTCGGCCACGCCGGCGCGCAGGGTGATCTCGTCACCGCACACGGGGTTCAGCTGGTGGGACTCGCCCACGCGGCCCGCGCCGTCGTACTCCCGCAGCGGCGAGCCGTGCCGTGCCTTCGCGTGGTCGAGGATGATCTGCTGGTACAGCTGTTCGAGGCCCGTGCTCATGTCAGTTCGCTCCGAAGAAGGGACGGACCCCGGCGACGGCCTCGAGGAAGGCGTCCACCTCGTCCGTGGTGGTGTACAGGTAGGTGCTGGCGCGCGTGGTGGCGGTGAGGCCGAAGCGCCGGTGGAGCGGCTGCGCGCAGTGGTGGCCCACCCGCACGGCGATGCCGCGGTCGTCGAGGAACTGTCCCACGTCGTGGGCGTGGACACCCCCGACGTCGAACGAGGCGAGGCCGATGCGCGGCTCGCCCGCCCGCGGCCCGAGAACGCGGATGCCGGGGACGGCGTCCAGGCCCTCCACCAGCCGCGCGCCGAGGGCGGACTCCCACGCCTCGACGCGGTGCATCCCGGTCTCGGCGAGGTAGTTCGCGGCGGCACCGAGGGCGATCGCCTGCGAGATCCGCTGCGTCCCCGCCTCGAAGCGGTTCGGCGCGGGCAGGTACTCAGCGCGTTCCATCGTGACCGTGGTGATCATGGAGCCGCCCGTGAGGAAGGGCGGCATGGCGTTCAGCAGCTCCGCCCGCCCGTACAGGGCGCCGATCCCGGTGGGGCCGAGCATCTTGTGGCCGGAGAACACGAGGAAGTCGACGTCGAGGGCCTTAACGTCCACCGGCAGGTGCGGCACGGACTGGCAGGCGTCCAGCAGGGTGAGGGCGCCCACGGACCGCGCGAGCGCCACGAGGTCCGCCACGGGGTTGATGGTGCCGAGCACGTTGGAGGCGTGCGAGAACGCCACGAGCCGGGTGCCGGCGGTGATCACCGCGGCGGCGTCGTCGAGCCGCAGGGCGCCGTCGTCGGCCACCGGGAGGAAGCGCAGCTCCGCGCCCGTGCGCGCGGCGAGTTCCTGCCACGGGATGAGGTTCGCGTGGTGCTCCATCTCGGTGACCACGATGTTGTCGCCGGGTCCGACGGCGAACCGGCGCGCCGCCGCTCCCCCGCGCCCGGCCGCGGCGTTGGACATCGCGTAGGCCACGAGGTTGATGCCCTCGGTGGCGTTGGAGGTCCAGACGAGCTCGTCGGTGCGGGCCCCGATGAAGCGGGCGACGGCGGTGCGCGCGTCCTCGTAGGCGTCCGTGGCCTCGACGGCGAGCGTGTGGGCCCCGCGGTGCACGGCGGCGTTGCGCTGCTCGTAGTACTCCTGCTCGGCCTCCATGACGCTCAGCGGGTTCTGCGAGGTGGCCCCGGAGTCGAGGTACACGAGCGGCCTGCCGTTGACCTCGGTGCCGAGGATCGGGAAGTCGTTGCGGATGCGGTGCACCTCGGCGTCGTTCAGCACCGCGCGGGACGGCGTGAGCGTGACGGGCGTTTCGACCACGGGCACGTGGGACTCCTCAGGATCGGGCAGCCCCGCGGCAATTACGCAAGGCTTCTCTGCTCTAATCCTCCCACCGGATGCGTTCCGGGGCACCCCAGTGGTACCTAAGTTCCCTGCGCGAACAGGTGCAGGTCCTCGCGCCGGCTGATGCCGAACTTCATGAAGAGGCGGTAGAGGTGCCCCTCGACCGTGCGTACCGAGGTCCCGTGGCGGTCGGCAATCTCCTTGTTGGTCAGCCCCTGCAGCACGAGGGTCACCACGGCGGTCTCCCGCGGGGTCAGTTTCACGGCGGCGGGGAGGCGGACGGCCTCCGTGGAGGAACCTTCGAACCCGGCGGTCGCGGCAGAGAGCTTCTTCTGGGCACGGCGTGCGGCGGCGGTATCGCGCCGCTTGTCGAGCACCTCGCGCGCACGCTCGAAGCACACGGCGGCGAGCGGCCGGTAGCCGGCGTCGAGCGCGGCGTCGCCGGCCTCGAGGAGCCGTTCGGCGTCCGAGGCGGCGCCGGCGCCGGCGAAGGCGTGCAGCAGCGCCTGTTCGCGGCCGTCGAACGTCTCCGTGAGGGCGGCCAGGCGCGCGAAGACCGTGCGGTCGCCCAGCACGAGCGCCTGGTTCAGCGCGGTGGCGGCGACGAGCGGCAGCCCGGCCTCCTCGGCCTCGTCCGCGATCTGCAGGAGCCGGGGGACGCCGTCGGCGTCCGTCTCGAGGACGGCCGTGACGGACTCCGCGTGGACGCGGCCGAGCATGCGCGCCAGGCGGGTGCCGCCCGTCCACTCCCTGCCCTGCTCCACCAGAAGCGCGGCCTGCCGCTGGTCGCCGGCGAGGAGGGCGGCGTAGCCGGCCAGCCCGGTGATCCACGGGAGGATGTGCAGGTGGTCGGTGGTGCGCAGTGCATACACCGCGAGGTCCAGCCGGGACTGCGCGGTGGGGAACCGGCCCTCCTGCAGGGCGTGGACGCCGTCCAGCAGATCGAGCCACCCGGCCAGGAAGTGCGTGCGCCGGGCGTCCCGCCGGAGCCTGGTCAGCGCGGTGGCACGCGCCTGCTCCCACTCCCCCGCGACGGCCAGTGCCAGGAGTTCGAGGCAGATCGCGTGGGTGCGGTAGGCCACGGTGTCGGCGTCCGTGCCGGTGAGCGCCAGGGCCCGTCCGGCGAGGCGGGCTCCCTCGGCGGGCCGCCCCGCCCCGGTCGCGTCGACCGCGAGCGCGAGGAGGGCCGCCACCCGTGGCGGTGCCGGGGCGCCGTCGTCGTCGGCCAGTGCCCGGAGCGCGACGGCGTCGAAGGGTTCGTCGTCGAGCGCGAGCGCCGCGATGCTGCGTCCCACCGCCACGGTCCGGGGGTCCGACGCCGATTCCGAGCGGGCCAGGAACTGCTCCCAGCGCTCGGCGTCGGCGTCCGTGCCGTCGGTGGACTCGGCCCGGCGCATCCTCACCTCGAGCGCGAGCAGCGCGCCGCCGCGCAGCACGTCGGGCGGGGCGGGGTCCTCGAGGGCGTCGCCGAGGAGGTCCAGGGCCTCGTCGAGCGATCCGCGGTTCGCACGGGCCCAGGCGAGTTCCACGAGGCAGCGCCGCTCGAGCTCCGGGGACCGGATGGCGCGGATCGCCCGGACGGCGAAGGCGCTGTCGGAGGAGCGGTTGGCGTTGGTCGCGGCGGAGAGGAGGATGCGGTCGTCGAGCGGCACCCCGGCGTCGAGAGCCAGTGCCGCCCGCTGGTGGACCTCCTCGACGTCGCGCGGCGGGGTGGTCGCGGCGGCCAGGACGCGTCGCTGCAGCAGCACGCGGCGTGCCGTGGGGATCGAGGCGCGCAGTGCCTCGGCGTGCAGCGGGTGCCCGACCGTCAGTGCGCCGTCGTCGCGGGTCCTGATCCACGAACCGCCGAGCAGTCGCTGCAGCACGCCGTGGGCGATGAGCTCCCGCGCCTGGTCACCGGGCAGCGGACCGCCCACCGCGAGGAGCTCCATCGCGTCCCGCTGCGCGGTGTCGAGCGGGGCAAACGCGGCCTGCACGAGGTCCGTGAGGTGCGCGCCGAGGGGCGGGAGGTCGGGGGCCGACTGCCACACGCCGTCGGTCTCGGTGATGAAGCCGCGCGTGAGGCCGTCGCGCACGAAGAGGCGGACGAACAGCGGGTTGCCGCGCGTCAGGTACTCCACGGTGTGGACGAGCCCGGCGCCCACGGGCCCGCCGAGGAGCGCGGCGCACAGCTCCTCGACGTCGGTGAGCGTCAGCGGTTCCACGGGGATGCCGGCGACGATGCCGTCCGCCACGAGCTCGTCGAGGCCCTGCGGCAGTGTGGGCGTCGACCGGGCGAGGAAGAGGGCGCGGGCGCGGCGCATGCCCAGGAGCTGCGCGATCAGCGTCACGGAGCCCTGGTCGAGGTCGTGGGCGTCGTCCACCACGAGGAGCGGGAGGTCACCGGCGGACTGTGCCCCGTCGGCCTGCGGGGCGCCGCCGAGCGCCTGGCCCACGCGCCGCAGGACGGCGACGGGCTGCGCCATGTCCTCGGGCGGCAGGCCGGCGAGCCACGTGGAGAACGCGCCGTATGGCACGGTCCCGAGGGGTGCGCTGCCGCGGACGCGCAGCACCCGCGTGCCCTCGGCGAGCTGCCCGACGACGGCGGCGGCGAGGGCCGTCTTGCCGATCCCGGCCTCGCCCAGCAGGAGGATGCCCGAGGTCGAGGGGTCGGAGAGGTCCCCGATCAGGCGGGCGAGTTGCTCCTCGCGTCCGATGAGCAGGTGCGCGGCGTCCCTGGGCGCGCTCATTGCGTGAACACCTCGGAGAGCTGTTTGCGGCTGGAGACGCCGAGCTTGCCCATGGCCTTCAGGATGTGCCCTTCGACGGTGCGGATGGAGAGGTGGTGCGTGGCGGCCACTTCCTTGTTCGTGGCGCCGCGGGCGGCCATGCGGGCGAAGGCGCGCTCCCGGTCCGTGAGGATGCGCCGTGCACTGGTGTTCCTCCGGGGGACGTGCGTGCGGCGGAAGATCTGTTCGGCGCGGATGAAGTGGAGCGGTTCGTCCTCGGTGTCGTGCAGGCGCATGGACATCAGGGCGGCGGAGCCGGCCAGGTCCAGGTGCCCGAAGGCGAACGCCGCCTCGGCGGCCTGCAGCAGGATCATCGGGTCGCGGGCCGCCACGCCGCGGGCCAGGAGCTCCGCGGCTCCGGCGAGGGGCGTGTCGATGCCCCGCGCGAGCTCGAGCAGGGGCTGGGCCTGGGACTGCTGGCCGAGCCGGACGGCGTGCATGCGCAGCAGCAGTTCGGCGCCGGTGTTGCCGGCCTCGCGCTGGGCGCCGGCCATGACGACGAACCGGCGCGCGGCGGCATCGCTGTCGGACATGAGGGCGTCCGCGAGGGTGCGCAGGAGACCGATCGTGGAGCGGTGCACCCAGGGCAGGTGCTCCGCCGACCCGGCGTCGCGCCCGTCCCGCGCGTTCGTCGGGGACGCGTGGGCGTCGTCCTGGCTGCCCAGCACGGATGCGTAGGCGGCTGCCGCGTCGGCGATGGGCAGCAGGCCGCTCCGGTTGTCCGCGCGCAGCTGCTCGAGGGCGGGCCGCACCACTGCGAGCGCGGCGTCCCGGTGCCCGAGGGCTGCCAGTGCGGTCCCGGCGAGGGTGTCCGCCACCACGGGGTCCTGCCACTGCCCGGCGGCCAGGGAGGAGGCGCCCGTGAGGCGCAGGGCGTCCTCGAGGTAGCCCTCCTCGACCAGCGCCGCGAATCCGTGCTCCTGCAGCAGGCGCGCCGCGGTGCCCGTGGGGGCGGGCAGGCCGGTGCCGTGGAGCCGGGCGAGGGACCGCCTCACTCCCGGCCCGGTGCCCGTGAGACTGCGTGCCAGGACCACCCGGGCGGCGCGTTCCGCGGCGAGCGTACCCGTGGGGAGCACCCCGTCCCGGGGTGCGGCGAGCTCCAGGACGTCCGGAAAGCGTCCTTCGTGCGCGGCCGCCTCCACCGCGACCGTCAGGGCCTGGTCGGCCGCGCGGGCAGGGTCCGACGCCGCCGCGTCGCCGGCCACGATCCGCTCGAGGAGCGCCCCGGCCTCGCTGTACTTCAGGCGCAGCAGGCAGGCGCGCACCTCGGCGAGGTCCGCGGCGTCGACCCCCGCGAGGTGCCGGACGGCGAGCAGGGCCAGGCGCGGCTCGCCGGCGTCGGTGGCGGCCCGGGCGACGTCCCGGAGGTACGCATCCTGCAGCGGGATCTCGGCGTCCAGGAACCATCGCAGCAGGTTCAGCCGGCCGGCGACCGGCAGGCCGCCGGCGTCGAGGCTCCTCAGCCGTTCGAGGAAGGCGGGCAGCGGGTTGACGGCGAGTGCACCGCGCAGGCGGTCGCCGATCATCCCGTGGGCCACCGCGACCGCATGCGGTGCCTCGGGTCCGACGACGCACAGCCCTGCCTGCTCGAGCTCGTCCACCGTCCCGGCGCTGCAGGACGGCAGGAGTGCGTCGAGGGGCACCGGTCCGGCGACCGCGACCACGTCGAGGACCTGCCGGGCGGCGTGAGTCAGGGCGGTCGGTGGCCCGGGCAGGCCCTCGGTCCCGTGCGCGGTGTGCGCGTCCACGCCGTCGTGCCAGACCCACGCCCCGGTGCTGCGCGTGAGGGCACCCGCCGCGACCGCACTGCGCACGGCGAGCTGGAGGGCGCGGAGGTTGCCGCGGGAGGCACGCCAGAGGGCGACGGCGGCCGTGCCGGAGAGCGGCCCGTCCAGCAGGTGGGTGAGGAGGGTGCGCATGCCCTCGAAGGTCAGCGGTGCCACATCGACGCGGGCGAGCCGCCCGGTGCGCCAGAGGTCGAAGAAACGGGCGGCGGGCGTGGGTCCGTCGCAGGCCACGAGGAGGCGGGCGGCGCCGACCTCCGCGAGGTAGGAGAGTACCCGGACGGAGGGGTCGTCGAGGTGGTGCACGTTGTCCACCATGAGGATGGCGGGGCGGTTGCGCGCCCGCGCGCGCAGCGCGGCCTGGAGGGAATGCAGGACGGGGAGCGATTCGATGTCACCGGCAGGGTCCACGTCCATCAGGAGGACGCTGAGCGCACCGTAGGGCGTGGAGGTCATGGCGGCGGAGCCGCGGATGAGGACCACCTGCGCGGTGCTCTCCAGCTGTGCTGCCGCTGCGCGGGCGATGGCCGTCTTGCCCACGCCGGGTGCCCCGACGATCAGCACGCCGGCCGAGCCGGGAGCCGCGAGGCCCGCCAGGATGGCCGAGACCTCCCCCGATCGCTCGAGCAGCGGCCAGGCACCCATGTAGTCGTCGGTCATGACGGCGGGTCCCCTCCGTCCATCAGCAGAGCCATAGCCAGTTCCCCTCCAGCCGCCTTGCCCGGGCATCCGCCCCGACCGTTGCTTCGTCGACCAGGTCGTTTCGCCGAATCCTACTCGATTATTCGCCGGTATCGCAGTGGGAGCGCTCTCCCGAACAAGTAGTCCTCGCCGCGGAGCGAGTACCGGCGCGCGGAGTCGTTCGGCCGGACGCAGGGGCTGCGCCACCTCCGCCGCAGCGGGACCGGGCGGGTGCCCGGACGCACCGGCGGTCCCGCCGTCCTCTCCCCGGTCCTTCAGGGCGTTGCGCTAGCATTACCGACGACACGGCAGGTTTCAGCGGCCGTTACCGACCCTAAGGGCCCCCATGCGATCCGCATTTCCTTCCCTGAGGCGCCGTGCGCTCGATCGCACCGAGCCCGCAGCTGCTCCCGCACGGTTCCGACCGGACATCCAGGGCCTGAGGGCCGTCGCCGTGATCGTGGTGGTCCTCGACCACCTGGTCGGCTGGCCGAGCGGTGGATTCATCGGCGTCGACATCTTCTTCGTCATCTCAGGCTTCCTCATCACGGGACTCCTCCTGCGCGAGTACGAGAAGACGGGCCGCATCTCCTTCGGGAACTTCTACCGCCGCCGCATCAAGCGGATCCTCCCCGCGTCCACGGCCGCGATCGCGGTGACGCTCCTCGGCGCCTTCCTCGTCTTCGGGGCGGCACGCTTCGTGGAGACGGTGAAGGACGGCGTCGCCGCCGCGCTCTTCAGCGCGAACTGGCGCTTCGCCGCTGCGGGGACCGACTACTTCCGGGCCGCCGGCCCGGTCTCGCCCCTGCAGCACTTCTGGTCCCTGTCCGTGGAGGAGCAGTTCTACTTCGCGTGGCCGGCCGTCATGCTCCTCGTGCTGACCCTGGTGGTCCGGCGGGGCGGGGACCGCCACCACGCACGCCTCGGTGCGGGAGTGGTGATCGGGCTGATCTCCCTCGCCTCGCTCGCCTGGGCGCTGTGGGAGACGCAGGCGCTCCCCACGCGTGCCTACTTCTCCACCTTCTCGCGCACCTGGGAACTGGGGGCCGGCGCCGCCCTGGCCTTCGCGGCCCCCCTCTGTAGCCGCCTCCCCGATGCCGTCCGCCCGGTGATCGCCTGGCTCGGGATCACGATGATGGGCGGCAGCCTGTTCCTCATCGATGCCTCGTCCGCGTTCCCCGCGCCCTGGGCCCTCCTGCCCGTGACGGGCACCGTCCTCGTCATCCTCGCCGGCACCGGCGCGGACCGGCACCGGTTCATCGTCCCCCTCACCAACCCGGTGAGCGGATACCTGGGGAATATCTCCTACTCGCTCTACCTGTGGCACTTCCCGGTGATCATCTTCGCGGGAGCAGTCTTCGTGGAACGGTCCGCGCTGTTCTACCTCGGCTGCACGGCGGCGATGCTCCTGGCGGCCGTCTTCTCGTTCCACCTCGTCGAGGACCCCGTCCGCCGGTCCGCGTGGCTGTCCGGCCGTGGCCGGACCACCGGGACGACGGCGTTCGGCGCCGGCTTCAAGCGGGCGGCGGTCGGCGCAGCGGCCACGGTCCTGGTGACGGCGGCCGCGCTGCCGTTCGTCCCCGCGCAGCAGAAGGACATCCAGCTCGTGGGCGCACTCCCGGAGGACGTGTCGCCGGAGACCGCGGACCTGCAGGAGCAGATCCGCACCGCCCTGGGCAGCACCGAGTGGCCGGACCTGACGCCCACCATCGACGAGGCCATGGCGGGAGCCGAGGCCCCGCCGGAGGTCACGGAGTGCGGCGGTATCGGACCCCTCGTGGTCGAGGACTGCACCTGGGGCGACCCGGCGGCCGACCGCCACGCCGTCGTGGTCGGCGACTCGATCGCCATGACCTGGGTCTCCCCGCTGCGGGAGGCGCTCGGTACGGACCAGGGCTGGGACGTGACCAGCCTCGGCACGTTCGGCTGCACGTTCACGGACCTGCTGATCGAGAACCCCGAGCCCGAGGTGGTCGAGGCCTGCGAGGACCGCAAGTCCCAGGCCGTCGACGCCATCAACGAGCTGGAACCGGACGTGGTCTTCATCGCCAATACCTACGAGCCGCGCTTCCCCGCGTCCTGGGACCAGCCGATGACCCCGCAGGAGTGGCAGGAGAGCATGCAGGCCATCCTGGCGCGGTTCAGCGATTCCGTGGACCGTGTGGTGTTCCTCACACCGCCGCCGTTGTTCACGGACATCACCGACTGCTACTCGAAGATCGCCGAACCGTCCTACTGCGCGGGCACGATCGATCCCCAGTGGCGCACCTTCGCCACCGCCGAGCGGGAGCTCGCGGACACCGTCGGCGCCTCCTTCATCGACTCGGAACTCTGGTTCTGCGCGGAAGACTGGTGCCCCAGCTTCGTGGGGACCACCCCCACGAAGCGCGATCTCGTCCACATGACACCGGCCTACCAGCTGAAGGTCGCCCCCGCGCTGAGGGCTGAACTGGTGGACCAGGGGATCATCGACTTCTGACCGCGCACCAGTAGCCCACTGCTACGTGGTAAGTACCCTGCCGGGTACGTCGGGTAACAGTTACTCGTGTGCCGCCGGTCGCGGATAAGTAGCGTCATTGATTGGAAGCCCGTGGATGATCCGGGCGCCCATCCTGGGGATTTCAATCAATGAGGAGCACCTCTTGGGGACAGACACTGCCTTTTTCCGCATGCCCGCTGACCACCGGGTACCGGAGCCCCGCCCTGCCGGCCAGTACCGGACCGGACGGGGGGCCGCGTGCTCGACGGCGCGGACCGCTGTCGATCTCGAGGTCGTCATCCCTGCCTACAACGAGGCGGAGCGCCTCCCGGGCACCTTGGACGCCACGCTCGAGTACCTCGAGGCGCAGACGTGGAGCTCGCGGATCGTCGTGGTGGACAACGGGAGCGTCGACGAGACGAGCGCCGTGGTGCGGAGGTTCTCCCGCACGGCCGACTCGGTGGACGTCACCCTCCTCGGCTGCGCCCAGCCCGGGAAGGGCGCGGCGGTGCGCCGCGGCCTGCTGAGCAGCCGCGCCCGCTACGCCGGCTTCATCGACGCCGACCTCGCCACCCCGATCTCCACGCTCACCAACGCCATGCCGCTCCTGGAGGCGGGCGCCACGGCCGTCATCGCGTCGCGTCACGCACCGGGAGCCCAGTTCGTCCAGCCCCAGGGGCTGGGCCGGCGGCTCGGCGGAGGCGCCTTCCGCTTCCTGACGCGCCGCATGGTGCAGGGCATCGCGGACACGCAGTGCGGGTTCAAGTTCTTCGATCTCGCTGCCGCCAAGCGGGCGCTCGTCGAGTGCCGCACCACGGGCTTCGCCTTCGACGTCGAGCTGCTCCAGCGCATGCAGCACCAGGGCGGGCAGATCCTCGAACTCCCCGTCGCCTGGACCGATGGTCCTGCCTCGACCTTCCGGCCCGTCCGCGACGGCCTGGAGAGCTTCAACGCCGTCCGGCAGATGGCGCGGGTGTTCTGATGGAGAATCTCCTCACGTCCCCGCTGGACCGTCTGGCCGGCAAGAACCTGCTCGTGCTCAACTGGCGCGACGTCAAGCACCCCCAGTCCGGCGGCGCGGAGCAGTACATGCACCAGATCGCGGTCCGCTGGGTGAAGGCGGGCGCGAAGGTCACCTGGGTCACCGGGCGCGGCAGCAACCAGGCCCCGGAGGACGTCATCGACGGCATCACCGTCATCCGGGCCGGCGGGGCCCTCGGGCTCTACCCCCGCGCAGCGCTCTGGCTGATGCGTCACGGCAAGAAGTTCGACGGCGTGATCGACTGCCAGAACGGCATCCCGTTCTTCTCCCCGCTCTTCCTGCCGCAGTCCACGCCGATCGTGCAGGTGGTGCACCACGTGCACCAGGACCAGTTCGCCACCCGCTTCTCGGAACCCCTCGCGGCCGTGGGACGCTTCCTCGAGAAGGACGTGGCCCGGGTGATCTACGGCCAGCGGTCCATCGCGGCCGTCTCACCGTCCACCCGCCTGGAACTGCGGCGGCGCCTCGGCTACACCAGCCCCATCTTCGTGGTGCCCAACGGCACCATGGACCTGCCCCTGAATGTGGGTCCCCGCGACCCGGATCCCACGATCACCGTGGTCAGCCGGCTCGTGCCGCACAAGCGCCTGGACCTGCTGCTCGGCCAGATCGCCGTGGTGGTGGAGGCCGTCCCGAACCTCCGCGTCGACATCGTGGGCGATGGTCCGGAGAAGGACCGCCTCCAGAAGATCACCGCGGACCTCAATCTGCTCTCCAACGTCACCTTCCACGGGTACCAGTCGAACGAGGTGCGCGACGGGCTCCTCCGCCGTGCCTGGCTCACGGCATCCACCTCCGCTGCGGAGGGCTGGGGCTGCTCGGTCATCGAGGCCAATGCGTGGGGCGTGCCCTGCATCGCCCTCAGGGTCCCCGGCATCCGGGACTCCGTGGTGGACGGGAAGACCGGCTGGCTGGTCGACGAACCACGCGACTTCGGCGCCACCCTCATCGAGGCCCTGAAGGACATCGGGGACACCGGCTCGGCGCGGTCCATCACGGCTGCCTGCCGCGACTGGGCGGGCCGCTTCACCTGGGACAGGAGCGCCGCCCTCCTGGCGGGGGTCCTGGTCGAGGAGACCGGCGCCGTCCGGGGTGTCCGTGCCCAGCGGCGTAACGCCCGCTCGGACATGTCCGCCTTCGCCCGCTTCCCCACCCCCGTGGGCTTCGGCCCGACGGCGTCCCTGAGGGCCACGGACGAGATCACGCAGGACGGCGACGAAACGGCCGTGCTCCTCAACGGGTGCGACGAGACCGATGCGTTGGGCGTGCTGCACCGGCTCGGCATCTTCGAGGCGGACATCAGCCTCGCCGACCGCAACGGCGTCCTCGCAGGTCCCGCAGGGGCACCCGGTGCAGGGATCCTCGCTGCGCAGGATGTTCCGGGTTCCTCCCGGAACAGCAGCCCGTGAGCGCGTCGGCAGCCCCGACGCTCCCCGCCGAACCCGAGCACCTGCCGCGCACGCCGGCACGCTCCGCGGCCGCCGAGGTGGCCCAGAGCAGCGGACTGCTCTCCGTGTCCGCCGGCCTCGTGGGAGTCATCAGCTACGCCTGCACCCTCCTGATGGCCAACGCCCTCAGCTCGCAGGAGTACAGCAACCTGGCCGCCGCGCAGATGCTGCTCGGCATCGTGGGCATCGTGTCCTCCGCCCTCGTGCCGCTGCCCCTGTCCCACGCGGTGGCCACGCACGGCGCCGGTACCGCCGGCCGCCGGGACGGCATGGCGTTCGCCATGATGGTGTCGGTGATCGCCGGCGTGGTGGCCGCCGGCGCCACGGGCGCGATCGTCTCGGCCTTCGGCTCCCCCGTGCTGGCACTGGTCTCGGCCCTGACGGCGTTCGTGCTGTTCGTGGTGGCCGCTCCCCTGGGCTGGCTGCAGGGCGAGCTGAGGTTCCTCCGGTACGCGACGGCATCCCTCGCCGAGGTGCTGGTCAGGCTCGGCTTCAGCGTGCTCGTGGTCGCCCTGGCCTGGGGTGCCACGGGCGCGGTGCTCGGCTTCGCGATCGGTGCCCTGGTGATACTCGCCGTGCCCCGCTCCTTCTACCGTGACCTCTCCTGGCGTCCGCAGATCATCCGCGACCGGCGGCGCTGGTCGGAGACCGGCGACATCGCGCTGACCCTGTGCATCGTGACGGCGCTGACCGGCGCCGACGTGGTGGTGATGTCCTTCCTCGACGGCGGCTCGGACGCGGGGGCCGGTTTCCAGGCCCTGTCCACCATCGCCAAGGGACCCATCTACGTCGCCGCGGGCACCGTGCTCGTCGCCTTCCCCCTGCTCCGCCGGGCCGGTGCGGACCGCGGCCCCATCCTGGTGTCCGCCCTGCGCTCCTTCGGCCTGCTGGCCGTCGCCGCCTGCGTGGTCATCGCCACCGTGCCGGCGTCGCTCGTGGCGATGTTCCTCCCGGAGAAGTACCACGCGTCGATCGCCCTGCTGCCTTGGCTGGCGGGTGCCGGCCTCGGGTACGCGATCCTCACGGTCCTCGCCACCATCCTCCTGGCCCTGCGGGCCTACCGTCGCTGCCAGCTCGGCCTGATCGCGGCGACGGTGCTCCTGCCCGCCGGGATGGCCCTGGGCTGGACCCTCGACGGTGTCCACGGTGTGGCCATCGGCACGGCCGGGGCAGCACTCGCCTCCGCGGCGATCCTCGCCGTCATCGCGATCCCCCTCCTTCCCTCCTCCACAGGGCGCATGGCACTCCGGGGTCTCCTCGCCGGTGCAGTGCTGACCCTCCTCCTCCTCGTGGCCGGTTCCGTGCCACTGATATGGCTTCTGGTGGTCCTCATGACAGGTCTCGGCATTCTCGCTTTCCAGCGGCGCACTCAGCTCCCCGACGCCGAACCGGACCATGCGCCGGACGACGCGTCCGGGCAGGCGCCGGCCCACCGGGCCGGGCGCCGCTTCCGCCCCTCGGAGCGTTTCCGGCCCACCCGCAGCGGTCTCCTCGGTCTCGTCGTGGTGCTCGCCGTGGCCTTCGGCACACGCGCGGTGGGCCTGACCCGCGGCTTCGAGCTGTGGGTGGACGAGATGCTGTACGCCCGCCTCGGCTACTCCGTGAGCCTTGGCCAGATCCCCAACCTGCCGGACGGACCGTTCATGCTCCACCCGCCGGGCTACTTCCTGCTCGAGGGCGCCGTGATCAGCGCCTTCGGCATCACCGGGGACAACCTGGACCTGGTGCTGCAGCTGCGCTGGCTCAATGCGGCGCTGGGCGCCCTCAGCGTGGGCCTCGCCTTCCTCCTGGTCCGCAAGGTGGCCAACACCCCCGCCGCCTGGGTCACGGCGGCCGTGCTGACGCTCGAGCCGTTCGTGCTGCGCAACAACAGCCGCGTGTTCCTGGAGACCCTCGGCATGGCCGCGATGCTCGGCGGACTGCTGATCCTCGTGTCCGTGATGCTGCGGCCCTCCACCAGGTACCGGACGCTGCAGCTCGTGGCCGCCGGACTCCTGCTGGGCTACGCGGTCCTCACGAAGGACGTCTTCGTCCTCGGTGCCGTGGCTCCGATCGTCCTCGCACTGTTCTGGCGGAAGACCCTGGCGATGCGGGACGGCCTGACCGTCCTGGGCGCCTCGGCTCTCCCCTACGCGATCTACCTCGTGGTGCTCGCGTCCAACAACCTGCTGGACACCTGGATCTGGGCCAAGACCAGTGGCGTGCGCCGCATGATCGGGCTGGAGCAGACCACGGGGTTCAACGCCGAGGGTGCGCCGAGCCTGATCAGCCGGGTTATCGACCAGCTCGGCCAGTTCGGTTCCTCCTACCTGCTCCTGGCCCTCACCCCCGTGACCGGGCTCCTGCTGTGCTTCAGCGCGCACGCCGCACGCCGCCTGGTGGGCCTCGTAGCTGTCCTGTTCGGGCTCTTCGGCCTCTACAGTGCAGCCTTCGGCACCCTCGAGGAGCAGTACGGCTACCCCGTCCTGTTCGCCGGCGTCCTCAGTTCCGCGGTGTACGCACTGGAACTGGCCGGGAAGCGCCCGCGCTGGCGGACCCCCGTCATCGTGGCCGCCGTGGCCTTCACCGCGCTCACCGCGGTGTTCGGGGTGCGGGCCGTCACCACCGTGGACAACGGATTCGTCCAGGCACGCGACTGGGCGGCCACGAACATCCCGGCGGACGCCCGCGTCAGTGTCTCCAACAGCACCGGCGAACTGGCCTTCGAGGGCGATCCCCGCTTCGGCGTCTGGCCCTCCGCACCGCTCATGGAGGCGAACGACGTGGAGTACATCCTGACCCAGGACCACCCCACCTCCATGGGGTACGGCTACGCCCAGCCGGCCATGCTGGAGTGGCTCGAGGCCAACGCGGAGCCCGTGTTCGAGGCGGAGGGGCCCACCAACGGAGACACCGTGATCTGGCAGGTCGACGACGAGACGCTGCGCAGCGGAGCGGCGGCCAACATCGGCTTCCCGTCCGCGACCTACGAGACCGAGCGGTAGCGCCGTGGGTGAACCCCCGCAGGGGCGCAGGAGGCGGGCACGCCGGCAGCTCGGTGTGATCGCGGCCCTGGCGGCCGTAGCGGCCGGGAGCGCGGTCGTCGCGGTCCAGGACGACGACGACGCCGGCGCGGCGGACGGCGGCACCCGCTTCGGCGTGCTCGCGTCGCAGTGCGATTCCGTCCGGTCCCGGGAGCTCCAGCAGGCCGGGGTGAGCGTGGTGCACGTGGACCTGCGCTGGGACCTGTACCACCCGGACTCCGCGGCGGCGGCGCCGGCGTACACCCAGCAGGTCTTCTCGATGCTGGAGGTCTGCCGGGACGCCGGGCTCGACGTCGTCCTGGGGCTGGGCACGCAGTACGCCCCGGACTGGGTGCGGGCCCTGCCCGACGGTGAGTTCATCGACCAGACCGGCACCCGCAGCGAGGCCGCCGCGCCGAACCTGATGTTCAGCGCCGACGTGCGCCGGGCCTTCGAGCGCTACGCCTCCGAGGTGGTGCAGCTGGTGCCCGAGGGCAGCGTCTCGGCGATCCGGCTGGGCACCAGCGAGGCCGGCGAGCTGGGCTTCCCCGCCGACCCGCTGGAGAGCAGGTCCGGCCGCAACAGCTTCTGGGCCTACAACGACGCCGCCCAGACGGGCGAGGGCCTTCCCGACGGCATGGAGACCACACCGATGCCCGGCTGGGTCCCCGGGGCCACGGAGTGGTCCGGGTCGGACGTCACGGCGGACGACGTCGGCACCTGGCTCGACTGGTACACGGATTCCGTCTCGCGGACCGTCGCCTGGCAGATCGGCCTCCTGCAGGGCCTCGGGTTCGCCGGGGAGTTCCACCTGCCCCTGGCCGGCCGGGGCACGCTGCCCGAGGACCGCGAGAGTGCCGTCCGGGCATTCCTCGACGGCACGGGAGACCGCGACGCGAGCCTCGAACGCGGGCTCTACTACCCGGAGCAGCTGCCGTCCATCAGGGCTGCGCTCCCGGAGGCCGACGTCGTCGCCGACATCACGGGACTCGGTGACGCCACGGCGGTCCTGGCCCGCGACGAATCCCCGCCCGCCGATACGTGCCAGGCGGAGGACGCCGGACTGCCGCTCGAGGACACCCCGGGCGTGGCCGAGTGGTCGGCGTCCCGCTGGACGATCGCCGTCGCCCGGAGCGCCGGGTACCCGGTGATGGGCGAGAACCCCGGGCCTCCCTCCCTCCCCGGGACCGGCAGCGCGCCCAACTCGGACTCCCTCCGGGAGCAGCTCGGCTCGGCGTCCCGGTACGCCGCGGACTGCGGACTGGAGACCTTCCTCTTCGCGTTCGAGGACGATCTCTTCGACCCGGCAACAGATGTCCCCCTCTCCGTCTACGCGGAGACCATCCGCGATCTGAAAGGGTGAAGGCCATGAGCACTCCCCCGAGCCCTGCCGACCTGGACCGCGCCACGGCGGGCGCCGCGCCGCAGGAGGGCCCTCTCCGCGTGCTGCACCTGGGGTTCGAGGATCCCCTCATGCCGGGTGCCGGCGGAGGCTCCGTCCGTACCCACCAGATCAACCGGCGCCTGGCCGCGGCCGGTCTCCAGGTGACCGTGCTGACCACCACCTATCCAGGGGCGCAGGAGCGCCTGCAGGACGGCGTGCACTACGTGCCGATCGGTTTCGGGCAGGGGCGCAACCGGCTGACGCGCCTCCTCGGGTACATCGCACGGCTGCCGCTCGAGACCCGGCGGCGGCGCCACGGCGCCGATCTCGTGGTCGAGGACTTCTTCGCGCCGTTCTCCACCATGGCCGCGCCACGGTGGACGGGCAGGCCGACCATCGGTGTGGTCCAGTGGCTCCACGCCCGGGACAAGGCCAGGCAGTACAGGCTGCCCCTGCACTGGCTGGAGCGCTTCGGGGTCCGCAGCCACTCGCGGCTGATCGCGGTGTCGCAGGGCACGGCGGACAAGCTGGTCTCGCTGAATCCGGCCGCGACCGTGGAGGTGGTGGGCAACGGGATCGACCGCGAGGCGCTCGACGGCGATCTCACCCTCGGCCGGGACGTGCTCTTCGTGGGGCGGCTGGAACTGCACCTCAAGGGCCTCGACGTCCTGCTCGCGGCCTGGGCGACGGCGGCGCCGCAGCTCGGCGCGAAGCTCGTCATCGCCGGCACCGGACCGGACCAGGAGCGGGTGGAGCGGCTGATCGACTCCCTCGGGGTGTCGGACTCGGTGGAGCTGGTGGGCTGGGTCTCGGGGCAGGCCAAGCTGGACCTGATGCGCTCCGCCCGCCTCGTCGTCGTCCCCTCCCGCCATGAGACGTTCGGCCTCGTGGCCGTGGAGGCCCTCGCGAGCGGCACGCCCGTGGTGATCTTCGACATCCCGAGCCTGCGCGAGGTGGTCCCGGAGGGCTGCGGCTGGAAGGTCGCGCCGTTCGACGCGGAGGCCCTCGCAGCCGAGCTCGTGCAGCGCTACCCCGCCGAGCCCGACCTGCTCGCCGCCGGGCTGCAGGGCCGTTCCTTCGCCCGGCGGTTCGACTGGGACACCCAGGCGGACCGTCAGGCCGCCATCTACCGCAGCGCGCTGTCCGTGCATGCGGGGCAATGACGCCCCGATGACCCGGCCCCTCCGTCCCGCTTCCGAAAGGCTCCCCGTGATCTCCGTCCTGCCCCGCCTCCAGCAGTCCCTGCAGAGCAACAACCCGTGGCTGGTGCTCTCACCGCACCTCGACGACGCCGTGCTGTCCTGCGGTGCGCTGCTGCACGAGAGCGCCCAGGTGCGGGACATCACCGTGGCGACGCTCTTCACCGAGCCGTCGAGCCCCCCGCACACCCATGCGGCGAAGACCTTCATCAGCCAGTGCTCGGCCACCGACGCCCGGTCGCTCTTCAAGGAGCGGCAGGCCGAGGACCGCCAGGTGCTGGAGCAGCTGGGGGTGCGCCACGTGCACCTGGGCCTCGAGGACGCCCTGTTCCGCCGGCGGCACGCGTCGCCCGTCGCCGCCCTGGTGAGGAGGGTGCTCCCCGAACTCGTCCACCGGTATCCCACCTACCGGTACGACATCGCGCTGGGACGCATCTCGCGCGGCGACCGCGCCCTGATCGAGGACCTCCGGACGCAGGTGGAGGGACTCCTGGAGAAGACCGACGCCGAACTGCTGTTCTGCCCCATCGGCATCGGCCGCCACGTGGATCACCTGATCACCCGCCTGGTGGGAACGTTCTTCCCGGACAAGGTGGTGTACTACTCCGACTTCCCGTACAGCCTGTCCTACCCCGTGGAGGAGAAGTTCGTGTCCGCGCACCGGTTGCAGCGGGGCGGCTGGGACCGGCACCTCGCCGCGAAGGAGGCCATGATCCGGGGCTACGGCACCCAGGCCGATGCCCTGTTCCCCGACGGGCAGATCCCCCTCGAGCCGGAGACCTACTACGCCACGTCCGTGTAGGTCCGGTTCCTCAGTAGCTGTTGCCCCAGACGTCGATACGGGTGCCGAAGCCGCTGACCACCTGGAAGGCTCCGCTGCGCACGGCCGTGTTGCCGCTGAGCACGATCCCGGAGATGGCGCCGTAGATGTCGACGGAGGGTCCGGGGATGTCCGTGAAGGTGTTGTCCCGGACCGACACGTTGGTGACCGGCCCGGTGCCGCCGTAGTAGCCGGTGACGAGCCCGCCCGTGGAGCCCCAGAAACGGTTGCCGGCGATCGTGAGGTTGTAGGCCCCGGCGTCCGCCACCGCGATCTGCATCGCGGATCCGTGGCGGCCGCCACGCACCGTGTTGTCGAGGTAGGCGACGTCGTGGATCGGCTCGCCCATGCTGTGCGCCACGAGGCCGTCGTCGCCGTCGGTTCCCGAGCCCTGGTCCACCGTGTTGCCCTGCACCACGCCGAAGCTGGAGTCGAGGATGTGGATGCCGTCGAGCTGGTCGTACTTGCCGTTGGTGGCCACGGACGTGGTGTTGTACCGGACGCAGAAGTCGGTGCTGGCCACCACGGCGATGGAGTAGGTGAAGGGGTTGACCGTGGTGATGCGCTGCACGACGGCGTTGGTGGAGTAGCGGACGTCGATCAGGTACTCGTTGAGCCGGTTCGGCGTGTTGCCGTTGAGGGTGTTGCCGCTCTGATCCGCGGTGAGGTCCGAGATGGTCACCTTCGTGGCGCCGTTGGTGGTGATCAGGGGGTGTCCGCCGAACGGTCCCTTCCGGGTGAGGAACTGCGGGCCGGCCTTCAGCCGCGTGGCCGCCCCGGCGCCCTTGAGGGTGACGCCGCTGCGGAGGACGAGCGGTTTGGAGAGCGGGTACGTGCCGGCGGCGAGCTGCACCACCTCCCCGCCGCGCCGCGAGGCCGTGTCGATGGCCGACTGGATGGTGCCTGCCCAGTCCGCGGTGGAACCGGCCGCGGGAGCCGCCACCTTCCGGACCGCGGTGGCCGTGCTCCCCGTCGCTGTGCACGTGATGGTCTTGCTCCCTTCGACGGCAGGAGGAGTTTGGGCCTGGGCGGGCCCTCCGAAAAGACTTGTGGCGAGAATGAGACCTATTACGCCTGAGACCGAGCGCTTCATGGGCTCAGTGTAGGGGCGGCCTCACGAATTCCAGCCGAACCGGACGAGACAATGTGAAACGCGTTTCCATCGACCAGCCCGCAGAAGAGCACGATGCCGACGCCGTATCTCGACCTTGCCTGCCGGGTGCGCCAACGATCAGCACGCCGGCCGAGCTGGAGGCGGCGAGAGTCGTCATGATCGATAGAACCTCACCCGGCCGCTCGAGTAGCGGCCAGGCACCCATGTAGTCGCCGGTCATGACGGCGGGTCCCCTCCGTCCATCAGCAGGGCCATAACCAATCCCCCGCCGGCCGCCCTGCGCGGGCGACCGCCCCGACCGTTGCTTCGTCGACCAGGTCGTTTCGCCGAATCCCATTTGATTGTGCGCCGTTATCGCGGTGGGAGCGCTCGCTGACGCAAGTAGTCCTCGCCCCGGAGCGAGTACCGGCGCGCGGAGAAGGCGGGCAGGGCAGATGTGCTAGGTGCCCCTAGGCCGGCTTCGTCGCCGCCTATTTCTCCGCTGCAGGCTCCAATGCCAGCGGGCGGGCGGTGTCATTACGGATAACATGGAGTACCTCACGCGTCTCGGAGCACGAGGCGATTGGCGATCACGAACCTGCAGGTTCCATGAAGACAGGCGGGGCAACGAGAACAGCGTGCCCATCGGCCTCACTCTTTATAGCGTCTGCCAGAACGCTGATGTTTCGGAGTCCTGAAGCAAGTTCGGGATACCAGGAAATCGATTCGAACCACTAGCGGTCCGCGTCTGAGCTGCGTGCCGATATAAGCAAGCCGGATTTATGGCGGGTGTGATGCCGTCCATGGGTCTCATGCAAAGCATCAAATACTGGTGGGCCAGCGAGCCGCCGCCTTCCAAGATATGCGGCTGGTGCAACGCCGCAAGTCCCGGCAAGTCCTGGTGTTCCAACGAGTGCGAAGCCGTATTCGATGACTACGCGAGTCGAACAATGAGCTGAACCAGTTTCATGGTGGGTAGAGGCGAAATGCTGACATAAGGAATCCGCAAGACGCCACGGTCAGGCGGCCATCCGCGTACTGTCGCCGCAAATGGTCTCTCAAACAGTAGCGCGATGCTGACCGGCGCAAGCAAGGCAGCTCCCAACGATCACTTCGCCTGGGCGGACGTGATCAAAGGGACGTGCATCGTCTTGGTCGTGCTCGTCCACGTCACGAACAAGTACTTCGTGTTCCTACCCGGCCCCGAGCCTTTTCGAGTCGCTTGGGAGGTTTTCGGGCGCGGTCTCAACCCCCTCAGAATGCCACTCTTCTTCCTTATCTCCGGGTTCCTGGCCGCAAGGTCAATAGGCCGCCCCTGGGGAAGGACACTGCTGCCGAGGGTGGTCCAGCCCTACTACCTCTACGTCATCTGGCTGGTGGTGTCGGCGGCAATCTACATCGCACTCGCGACTCCCATTGACGGCACGAACGCGGCCAGCGCCCGAGGGGTAGCTGAAGCCTTCCTATACCCCGCATCGAGCCTCTGGTACCTATACGCCCTAGCCGCTTACTTCCTCATCGCGAAGGGGCTGTGTGGGCTACCCCGCCCGGTAAGTCTGGCGATCGCAGTTTGCCTAGCGGTTGTGGTGTCGGCATGGCCTCTTACTGTCCAACTTGGCGTGCCCGCCAATCTCGTGTTCTTCATGGCCGGAGCGTACTTCCCGCATGTGGTGCAGGCTGTAGCAGAACGGGCGACCCCCACCCGCGCCCTTCTAGGTTCCGGCTTGTACCTAGGCGTTGTGTTGATCTATGTCGTGGACGCTGACCGCTTTCCTGGCGTCAGGCCTGCGGCCTCCGCCGTGGCAATCTGGGCCGGTCTCACGGTCCTTTCTGTACTCGCACGATTCAGCCCGTTCGAGAGGCTCGGGCAGTACATTGGCAGACACACCCTGCCGGTATACGTTCTCCACCTGCCTCTGCTCGCACTACTCAGCCGGCTGTACACCCCCGCGTTCGACGGCGGATTGGTTTCGACCATTGCCGCCGCCGTGTACCCCGCGATCACGGTAGTAGCCCTAGTTGCGGCCGCCCTTGGGCTGTGCATTCTTCTCAGGGGGGCCGGCCTCGGCTGGCTTTTCTCCATGCCGAAACGACTAGTTAGGGCCTGAAGCCGACGCGCAAGCGGACGATATCAAGACCGCGCCGATCGTCCTGTTGTCCCAAGAGCCGGAAAACGGTGCGCCCGACAGAATACTGCGAGCGTAGCGGTGCCGAAAAGGGTGACGTCCGAAGCGCTCAGCGTGAGGCTCAGGGCAAGGGCACCGTTCAGCTAAGCCTCTACCTCGTTTCCAATCGCTGTCACACAAACCGGATTTATGGCAAGGCTCCCGGCGGGGCATAATCCTTCTAGGTCTCGAGCATTGGGGAAGTTGTGCAGTCAGTTCGGAAATTCAAACGCCGCCCGTCCATCTCGAGGCGCGCAAGCATCGCGGCAATCGCATGCGCTGCCGTTGCAGCTGTCCTGCTGCTCAGCGGCTTGTACTTAAGGCAGCAAGAGGTGCTGCAAGCTAACGCTCGGCTAGCTGAGACCTACACCCCAACCGGCATCTCCCGTGATAATGGCCAGACCATGCCGGCGCTTCCTGCGGGATCGCAAGCGCTGTTCATCGGTGACTCGTGGGCCGAGGGCGTAGGCGCATCTGATAAGGCTGACGGCAACTGGGCTGCACTGACGGCTGATTACTTCGGGTGGGAGCGAACTATCGACGGCATTGGTGGCACGGGCTTCGTTCGGGGCGGTGGCTCCCAAGAAGGAGCGATTGGGAACGACAACAATCAGTACATCAACCGCTTGAACTTCTGGATTGAAGATCCCGACATGACCCCGGACCTGGTCGTCATTGAAGGCGGGCTGAATGACGACAAAGCCGAACCCGCGGACCTTCGGGCTGCAGTGAAGGACGTAGCGACCAGAGCCAAGGAGGCTTGGCCTGACACCTCTGTGCTTGTAATGGGGCCGGCAGCGCCTCAGCCTTTGGGCGCGATGCTGCAGCGGATGGCTGAGCCGATTCGGTCAGGGGCTTTGGACGCAGGGGCTTTCACGATTCAGCCCGTGCTCCGTGGTTGGTTTACGGAGGAGAATTCGGCTCAATTCCTCGTCCCTGGAGATGGTGCTCACGTAAACGACGCTGGCCACCAGTACACGTCGCAGCGGCTGATAGCTGCGATTCAGGAGCTTCAGAACTGAGCTTGCCGCACTCTGTATAGCTGAGGTGAAGACTCCTTGCGGGCCGTGTCGTTTTTGGGACAACCGGCACTCTCGACTTCCTCGGCTCGAAGGGCGAATAGGATGCCGGCCGCCCACCAGAAGGGCACTGCGCCGAACGGTGATTCGAGTACAACTCCAAGGAGTGCGACCGGGATAATGCCAAGGACGATGAGTGCAGCTGCGGCAGGTAATTCGTCCTGCCCCAAGCGCGCACGCGTCCGGCCAACTTGAACTACCAGCGCGCCGAGAATGAGCACTGCTAGCCCGACACCCACGATCCCGGTGCGGGCAAGTACCCCTACAAGCCAGTTGTGAGGGCTTCTGACATTCACGTACTCGGTTCCTTGCAGGTAGTCGAGAACTCCGGATTCCGAGAGGAAGTCATTCCCGAAGCCGCCACCGAAGAAGAACCTGCTCGGGTCTGAGAGAGTCCAGTCGGTGACGCCTTCCCATGCCATCTCCCGAGCCCGCTCTGTTCCTTGTGCGTTCAGCTCGTACTCGGCTCCGGTGCTGGTCTGAAAGACGGAGGCGATCAGGCGCTGGCCTGGGTTAGTTTGGGCCACCCCAGCTGCTGCTACTGACAGCAACACGGGCACAGCCAGAGTCATAAGCGTCCGCCGGTTTCTGTCGGACTTGGGTACGGCTGCATATGTGATGACATAGGCGGTTGTCAGGCTCAGGGCCATGGAAAGCAGGCCAGCCCGCGAGTGCATTCCGGTTGCGGTCACGATCGCCAGAAGCATGCCGATAGTTGCCCAGAATCTGTTCTGCTTCAGAAGGACTCGCCTGAGCATCAACGCTGCCGTGATGCCCAGTATGGCCATATCGGTGTCCGGGCGCGCTGAAAAGACAGGGACTTCGGAGGCTGGCATCCGAGGGAATGCTTCGGTGTTCACCCCACTGAGAACTATCCCCGCAGTCCAGAGCAGGTGAAAGATCAACGCCCCCCAAATCCACTTCATTGTTCGCGCCTGGTCCTCCTTGCTCGCAACGGCAAAGCTCGCTGCCGAGATAAAGGCGAGAACTCCATACGCGAAGGGAACGAAATCTCGCACCCAGTCCATCGTGAAGGCGTATTCGACGGACAGGAGGGCGCGCAGGACCAGGTAGGCAAAGAACGCGATGAACATCAAGGGAGGATGCCTGCGGCGACCAGCGCTGAGCGCCTTCGTGCCACGCGTGGCGTGCCCCAGTGCGGCGTGGATGACGGCCAGCGCAATGAGCACGTCGGTGAGGAACAGTGGAGCGTAGCCGATGTACGATCCCCACCTGGTTCCCGCAAGTAGCAAGGCAACTGCTAGCGTCCCCGTAATGGCTGTAACCGGCTTCTTCGCACCTTGTACTGTGAGTGTTCCCCGCATTCGGCAATCCTAGATGAGGGCCGCCGGCTATTCTGACAGCATGGCCTCAGATTGAGCAGACGTCCCAGCACTGAGTTGGGCGACGCGGCAACTCCAGCGAAACGTTGCGATCATTCTCGCGCTCATCCTTGTCCTTGGGCTGTACATCTGGCTCGCGCAGGGCGACCCAGCGGCAACCTCCGGCGCCTATCTCCGAAGAACTACCGGGATAGCACCACCACGCTGAAGCTCGCCGCAGACTGCAACCTGGCCGCTGTCTAAGCAGGCAATCCTGGGTTGTTCGCGATGACGCACCCACCGTTGTCTACGATCGCCCCCGTTACGGTCGTGAAGATGTTCTCTGTCACGACAACGACCTTGTTGAAGGGCAGCGAGACCGACCCGAGGGTGAGCTTGTTCCGGCTGATCGTAGAGCGGGTCAGGTTGTTTGATGTCGTGCAGTTGAAGAGCTGAGCGGAAGCGATGAGTCCGATGATCCTGTTAGCTGCGAGGTCGAGGTGGTCATCGCTCGCTTTGGGGTAAATCAAGGTGCCTACCTTGGCGGCCGGAACTGTCAGGTTGTTCTTGTCGACGGTGTCGTGGCTGTTCTGGTGAGAGACAGTTGAGCGTTGTCGAACGAGCCGGAGAGCGTGTTGCCGCCCACCTCGTAGTCCGTGCAGGCGTTCAGGTCGACGGCGTACGCGCCCGACTGCCCGTGCACCTTGTTGTCCAGCACTTTCAGCGTCCGCACTCCTGTAGCCGTGATTCCGTGCTGTAGCGGAATGGTGGTGTTGCCGATGTCGTTGCCTTGGATGATGACGTCCTCGACGCCGACTGCCGCTGCAATGCCTGCGAACGCGCATTTGCGGATCTTGTTGTCGCGCACCCCGGATGTTGCGGGATACAGCGGTAGGGTCGCCGGTGTTGCCGATGTTGGTCACGACGACGGCCTCGTTGGCGAAGCCTGAGACGTCGTTCTCGAGGACAACAACGTCTTCGGCGTCGCGCATGATGTAGACACCCATCGCCCACACGTTGGCAGGGTCTCCCCGGAGTTCGTTATTGGCGATGACTGCGTGCTTGACGCCGGAGATGGAGACGGAAGCGCCTCCCGCATTGAACCTGCTGCGCTGGACCGTAACGTCAGTCCCGCCGAAGAAGGCGAGGTCCCCGTAGTCGTCGCCGGGGTCGGCGATTCCGGTGCTCATGGTGTTGTTGCTTCAAAAGCCGCAGTCATCCACGAGGACGATTTGCGTGCCTGAGGAGTACATGGCGTTGCCCGTGAAGCCCCTAAATCGGCACGACTTGAAACTCACGTTCCGGCAGTTCACGAATGCCAGCGCCCTCACCATCGCTGACGGGTTAGCGCCGGCCGCGAGCGTGAAGGTCACGTTCTCGTAGGTGACTCCGTCGAGAGAGTCGTGCGTGATGCCCGCCCCAAAGCTGGCGTTCGCCGTCTGCGCGCCGACGATGATGGTCGCGTTGCGGACAGTCAGATTTCCCCGTGGGAACGAGAGCCCGGACACTAGCGTCGTCCGCCCGCCAAGTTCTAGGGCGTGAGTGGCCGCCTGCAGTGCGGCACGAAGAGGGGCTGTATCGTCTGTCTGCCCGTCGAACGCGCCATTCTTGGCCATCGACCCGAGGTCCGCAAAGGTGGCACTTAGCGCAATCAACTTCGAGCCGTCATCTGCCGTGGGTGGTCGCTAGCTATTCGCAGCTTGCGCGTCACCTGAAGGGTAGGTGGGACGCGCCCTCGCCTGATTCGCCTACGCGGGGGCGTGAAATTTCTGCTGGGCGGCCGTGAGTCCGTCGCGAATGAGGAGCTCGACCGCATCCGCGGCGTCGTCGAGCAGGAAAGGCAGCTCCTTCTTCTCCACAGTGCCGAAGTCCTTGAGCACGAAGTCCGCCGGGTCCTGGCGCCCCGGCGGGCGTCCGACCCCGACCCGCACGCGGTAGTAGTCCTTGGCGCCGAGGGCCTTGCTGATGTCGCGCAGGCCGTTGTGTCCGCCTTCACCCCCGCCGAGCTTGAGCTTGAGGGTGTTGAAGGGGATATCGATTTCATCGTGTACGGCGATGACGTGGTCAGGCGCGACGTCGTGGAAGCGGGAGAGCGCCGAGACCGGGCCGCCGGTGATGTTCATGTAGGTAAGTGGCTTCGCCAGGACCAGGCGCGGTCCGCCGATGCCCATCCGCCCCTCGAGTGTGACGGCCTGCGCCTTCGAGGAGGTGAAGCGGCCGCCCATCCGGGCAGCGAGGAGGTCGAGGACCATCTGGCCCACGTTGTGGCGGTTGCCGGCGTAGCCGGGCCCGGGGTTGCCGAGCCCGACTACGAGCCAGGTGTCAGTGGACACCGGTTGCTTGCCTACTGCTCGTCGGCGTCGGTGATGACGGCGTCAGCGTCGGCGTTGCCGGCGGTCGCGCCTTCGGAGGTGCCTTCGACGTCAGCGTCGGTCTCCGGGGTCTCGCCGAGGTCCTGGACCGTCGGTGCCATGAGGTTGACGATGAGCGTCTCGGCCTCGGTGAGGAGGGTGACATTCTGGGGCAGCTCGATGTCGGAGGCGTGGATGTGCTCTCCGACCCCGCGGCCTTCGATGTTGACCGTGAGGGTCTCGGGCAGGTGGGTGGCGTCGGCCTCGACGAGGACCGTGTTGGCCTCGAGGTTGAAGGTGACGTCCGCGGCGGGCTCGCCCTCGACGTGGATCGCGACGTCGACCTGGACCTTCTCGCCACGGCGGACGGTCAGCAGGTCGAGGTGCTCGACGATGCGCTTGAGCTGGTTGCGCTGGATGTCCTTGACCAGGGCGAGGTGGTCCTCGCCGTTGATGTCCAGCGTCAGCAGGGCGTTGGGGGTGCGCACGGCCAGCGTGGTCGCCTTCGCGGGCAGCAGGATGTGGATGGGGTCCGCGCCGTGGCCGTAGATGACCGCGGGGATCATGTTGGCGCGGCGGGCCTGGCGGGCCGAGCCCTTGCCGAATTCGGTGCGGACGTGTGCTGCGAGCTTCTGCTCGGACATGGTTTCTCCTGAACGGTTGCGGCTCTCCACGGTAGGCGGGAGCACTGGGACGTCACCGGGGCGGAAGGAACACGCGTGGGGCAGTCGTCTAGAAACCAGTAGAGTCGCTAGCCACCGTCGATCACGGAGTACGGCCGGATAATTCTTCCTCCGGCCCGCTCCCTCGCCTAGGCATCGCGTTCAATCGTACAGGAAGGTGGAGGGTCGGCTGTTCCTCAGGTTCTTGCGGCCATAATAAAGCGCTACTCCCCTACCGCCCATCAGTCTTCTTTCTCGAAGGACTTCCCGTGAGCACAGCGCCGCTCCCCTCGACCCGGTACAGGACTGTGACCGCGGGCTTGTGTGCGGCATGGCTGGTGGCAGTGGCGCTGATCGTCCTGTGGCCGACACCGGTAGACCGTGCAGGCGGACCGCTCCTTCAGCGGGCACTGGCGTATCTGTACACCCATGGGCTACCCGCATTCGTGACCTACTCCTCGGTGGAATTCCTGTCCAATGTGCTGATGTTCGCGCCCCTGGGCCTGTTCTGGTTCATCCTCATTCCGCGGGGCTGGCGGTGGGCCGGACCGCTGGCAGGAATGGTGCTCTCGCTGCTCATCGAGGGAACACAGGCGCTCCTGTTGCCGCAACGGGTCGCGACGCCGGACGACGTGCTTGCCAACACCATCGGGGCGGTGTGCGGCACTCTGGTGGCATGGATGCTGGTCTCGGCGCGCCACCGCCGGCGGACGTCATAGGTTCACCGACTGTTCAGTTAGTCCCAGCCTGCGCTCACTGGGAGTCTTCCGGGTCTCGCTAGCGTCATCCTCGGATCAGTCCCTTCCGCGAGGAGCACCGGCATGCGCATTTCCATCATCGGCTGCGGTTACCTGGGTGCGGTTCACGCTGCATGCATGGCGAAGCTGGGGCATGACGTCGTCGGCATCGACGCCGACACCTGGAAGATTGGTGAGCTGCAGGCAGGACGCGTGCCCTTCTTCGAGCCGGGACTGCCCGAACTCCTCAATGACGTCCTGGCCTCTGGCCGGCTGAAGTTCAGCCCCGACATTGCCGACGCCAAAGGAGCACAGGTCCACTTCTTGTGCGTCGGAACCCCTCAGCGGAAGGGCGAGTACGCAGCGGACCTGCGCCACGTCGACACCGCCTTCGCCTCCCTGCTGGACTCCCTCGAACCAGGCAACGTAGTAGTCGGCAAGTCCACGGTCCCGGTAGGCACCGCGGCCCGCCTTGCCGAGAACCTTGCCGAGCGCCACCCCGATGCCGTGCTTGCCTGGAATCCGGAGTTCCTCCGCGAGGGCTTCGCCGTCAAGGACACGCTCTCACCGGATCGATTCGTCTATGGGATACCTGACGGCGAGCCGGGTGTGCGTGCCACCGCTGCCCTCGACGAGGTCTACAGCACCTCGCTCTCCCTCGGCACGCAGCGCCTCGTGGCTGACTATGCCACCGCTGAACTCGTGAAGTCCGCCGCGAACTCCTTTCTGGCCACGAAAATCTCTTTTATCAACGCCATGGCGGAGGTCTGCGAGGTGACCGGTGCAGACGTCACAGTGCTCGCCGACGCCATCGGCATGGACGAGCGAATCGGCCGCAAGTTCCTGAACGCGGGTATCGGTTTCGGCGGTGGGTGCCTGCCGAAAGACATTCGAGCGTTCATGGCGCGTGCGGGTGAGCTGGGCGCAGATCAAGCGCTCACCTTCCTGCGCGAAGTCGACGACATCAATGTGCGCCGCCGCATGCGGGCTGTCGAGCTCACTCGCGGGCTCCTCGGCGGCTCGTTACTGGGTAAGCACATCACCGTTCTCGGTGCAGCGTTCAAACCCAACAGCGACGACGTGCGCGACTCCCCTGCCTTGAACATCGCCGCACAGCTGCAGTTACAAGGAGCCGAGGTCACCGTTACCGACCCTCAAGCCATTGACGGCGCGCGGCGCCGCTTCCCGGAGCTCACATACGAGCATGATTTGGACTGCGCGATTTATGACGCAGACGCTGTGCTGCTGCTGACGGAGTGGGATCAGTACAGGTCTCTCGCGCCGCAGCATGCAGCACAGTTGGTTCGGGCAAAGAATGTATTGGACGGGCGCAACACGCTGGACAGTTTAAAGTGGCGAGCCGCGGGTTGGAACTACAAGGGAATTGGCAGACCCTGACCGATTGCCAAATCCTGAACTTCAGCGGTGTAGGCTCACGCGCCTAGCCCGGTCGGCGGCGCACGGACGGTAGGCTCAAGAGGCAGCCTCTCGCACTGCTGCTGGCAACCACTGCGCGGGGCAAACTCTTTGACGGTTGGGGGCATGACCATGGATACTCCGTTTCGCATTCTCGCCGTATGCACGGGCAACATCTGCCGCTCACCCATGGTGGAGCGACTGCTACAAAGCTCCTTTGCGACCATCGCACCCGGTGAGTTCGAGTTGTCCAGCGCAGGCACCGGTGCATTGGTTGGTGCACCAATCGACGCACAGGTAGCCGGCCTTGTCCGCGTCTTCAATGGGAACCCTGAGGGGTTCCGGGCCAGGCAACTCAGCGAGGGCATTCTGAGCAACCAAGACCTCATCCTGACCCTCACCCGGGAGCACCGGAGCCGAGCGATCGAGATGTCTCCGTCGCTTCTACGAAAGACCTTCACCTTGCGTGAGTTCGCGCGCGTCCTCGCCACGGTGGACGGCGACCAGTCGCTCGACGGCCCACGTCGGTGGCGCGCACTACTGCCAAAGGTCGTTCGCGCACGCAGCGCGCACCCCTCAGACCCCTCTCACGATGATGTTGTTGACCCATATCGCCGCCCGGACGAGGTCTACCAACAGATGGTGCGCGAACTAGTGCCCTCAGTGCAATCAATCGTTGCTTGGGAGCTCGAACATCGGTCGCCACGTAACGACTGAAATCAGCAGGAGACCGTACTCCAAACAGCAACTTGAAGACAGTTCGGTGCTCGAGCCCTGGCCATCGCCGTGTTGGTGCAGGACGAAACAGTATTAGGAGTCAGCAGATCGACGAGCCCACAGCCCAAGGATCTCTACTTGTTCGCTCGGTGCGACACGACGGTTCCGCTATAAGAAATCATCCGAGTTACCATCAAGCGGAACCATCTTTAACTCTAGCCACACCCCCCGCGCGGTGCCGTCCACTCCTCAACAGCGCACCCTGCGACCTCCTACGTCAACATATTGCACATCCACGTTCACGCACGCTCACACCGTCGCATCTCATGGGCGATGAGAAGAAGCGTAAGTCGGCCGACTAATCGATAAGGTTCGGAATGTCAGGAAAACTACTCCTCGGTTCAGTGAAGTTCACAATAAGCACGCCGAGCGACGCGATCCAGGACCTTTTGGGGGTCGCGGCAGCATCGCGAAGCGAGGGCATTGCTGTCCACTTTGCAAATGCCTATACCGTCGCACTTGCTCGCAAAGATCGCGCCTACCGTCAGCTTCTCAATGCAGCGACCTTCGTCTTTCCCGACGGCCGGCCAGTCGCATGGATGTCTCGGCTCATGCACCGGTCGCCGCAACTCCGGCAGGTCCGGGGACCACAACTCTTCAAGGACGTTTTCGCGGCCTCCCAGCACGGGACTATCCGTCATTACCTACTTGGCTCGACACCTGAGGTGATTGAGAAGCTCGCATCGAACCTCACTCGAGACTATCCAGGCGCCACTATCGTTGGTCAGAATAGCCCCCCATTTCGACCCTTGACCGATGAAGAACTGGCCGTGCAAGACGACGCGATTCAGAGCAGTGGAGCCGACATTGTGTGGGTCGGACTCGGCACACCGAAACAAGACCTTGAAGTCTCAAGACTTGCCAAGTCACTACCCATTGTCGCCGTAGCTATTGGAGCAGCTTTCGATTTCAGCGCCGGCACCAAGAGGGAGGCTCCGGCCTGGCTTTCCCCTCTCGGCCTCGAATGGACATTCAGGCTTATCACGGAACCCCGGAGACTTTGGCGCCGGTACCTTTTCGGAAATGTCGGCTTCATTTTGGCCTGCCTCGAGCAGTTCCGCCTCGGGGCCCGAGGAAAGAACTAAGGATGAAGCGTAAAGCCTTAGTGGCGCGTAATGTAGCTGTAATTAGCCAACTCCCACCACCCGTCCACGGGTCAACCGTGATGACCGCAACTCTGCTGGATTCGCTCAAAGAACACGAGCACGACATTCAGTTTGTCAACAAGAAGTTCAGTCGATCTATCGAAGAAGTGGGGGGCTTCAGCTTGAGGAAACTACTTCTCGTTGTTGGGCTCGCCAAAGACGTCCAGAAAGCGTGCGCAAGGAAACCGAACGTTATCATCCTCTTCGCAACGACGCGTCGAGGTTCCTTCTTGGTGGACACCCTGCTTCACGAAATAATCCGCCATCACCGCATTCCCACGATCCTCTATATCCACACCGTAGGATTTTCTGAACTAGCTAAGGCGGGTATGATTTGGCGACTCTTGGTCAAACGAATGTTTGCCAAGGCGGCCCGAGTCGTTTGTTTATCCGAGAAACTAACTGCTGACGTGGAATCGTTCGCCAGGTCCAACGCAGTCGCCGTAATTGAGAACTGCCTCTCCGACCGCCATGATGGATCCGCCGACGAACCAATCACAGGACGCAAGAGCATCACTTTCATATCGAACTTGATTCCTTCTAAAGGGGCCCTTGACTTTGTCCACGTTGCAGCCGGCTGGGAATCAGCATCGAACTTCTCATTTGAGATCGTTGGGGCCGATGCTGATAGGGCGTATAAGGCTGCGCTGGAGGCGAAAATCTCCCAGATTCACGAGCAGACTGTAGTACTTCACGGCGCCGTGTTTGGTGAGGAAAAGCAGTTGATTCTGCGTCGCTCAAAGATCCTCGTATTTCCAAGCACATACAAGCTGGAAGCGCAACCTCTTACACTCATAGAAGCTTTGAGAAATGGCATTCCAGTCGTCGCGTACGACACTGGAGGGGTTGCCGATATCATTGAGAATGGTCGCGAAGGCTTTGTTGTATGCCAGGGCGACCGACACGCATTACGACTAGCTGTCGAAAAACTGGCAAACGACGACGTACTGTGGGAAGAAATGTCCCGAGCATCCCGTGAGAAATTCGCTGCGCGCTTCTCACGTCAAGCATTCGACGATTCATGGAAGGAACTTGTTAATGAGTTCTCCTGAGCATCACAGTTCCTTAATTGATCTGATTAAGAGCGACTTCCGGTCCAACCCCGGAGACAGCAAAGCAAGATTCGTGTGCTGCTTTTTCCGCCTTGCTCATTGGGCAAGGGTAGATCAAGGATCGCCGCTGACCCTGCCAATTGTGGTCGCCTACCGCTTGGTTGTCGAGTGGATTATGGGAATCGAGATCCGACCTCGAACTAGGGTTGGTCCTGGACTGACGATCTATCACGGAGTCGGAATTGTGATTAACGATCAGGCGGTCCTCGGAAAGAATGTCACACTGCGACATGGAGTCACCATCGGCAGCCGGGTTGATGGAGGACCTTGTCCTGTTATATCCGAAGATGTAGAAATCGGCGCTGGGGCAATTATTTTGGGTGGGATAACCGTTGGAAGGGGGGCCCGGATCGGCGCTGGAGCCGTAGTCCTTACGTCGGTGCCAGATCTTGCCTCAGTCAAAGGACCGGCGGCCATTGTGTTTCCGGCCGGCGAACGACGCGATGCATAGCGCAAGTGTGAGATCCACTCTCGCCTCCAAGGATAACAATTGATGAACGTTCGACGTGCACGAAGTACCAGCTTGTTCGGCATCGCCGATCAAGGCCTCATCGCGGTCGTCAATCTTGCGCTAGTTGTCTTCGCTGCTCAGGGTGGTACGCAGAGCATCGCAGCATTCGCTCTGGTGACTGCCGTGTATTTCGGGCTGCTCACGCTTGGCCGGGCTGTGCTCGCAGAGCCTCTCCTGGCGCTACCTTTGGGAGACCGCGGAGGGCCATACCTTCGCATAGCATTTTCCCTTTCAATTGCTGGCGGAGCACTCGCAATGCTCTGTACTGCAGTGGCGTTACCCTTCGAAGGGAATTACTTCGTCATTGGAGTAGTCATCGGAGTGATGCTCGGCGCGGAATTCGTCAGGATCAGAGCATACGCACTGGAAAGACCAACCGCCGCTCTAGCGGCGACCACAGTCTCGGTCTGCATCCTGTTCATCGGAGGCTTATCCGATCATCTATACGACCCCAACCGCTGGCAACGCCTCCTCGTCCTCTGGGCCGTTGCAGGATTAGTGTCGGCATTGGTGTGCTTAGCTCTGACCAGAAAGAACACCCCCCCGAGCCTGACCGCCAAGGGGTGGTACAAAACAAAGATTTGGAAGAACGCAAAAAGTCTCCTGATTGATGCGGTGGGTATTGTATTAATAGCTCACGTTTCCCTGTATATCATCAGTCATTTCGGCGTCCCCAGCGACGTTGCGGCGATCCGGGCACTGTCCGCGATCCTCTCGCCGCTCTCCCTGGTGTTTACCGGATTAACACTGAGTCTCACTCCTCTGTTGAGCACGAAGGCGGAGCAGGCAAAAAGCGCCATAAGAGTATTTTGGGTGGCGATACTTGGAGTGTCGATCACCGGCGGCGCGCTCGCGCTTTCGGTCGGACAGACAATCATCGCTATGGTCTTCGGTCTCGACGCGACCCCAACGAGACTCGCGCTAATCATTGCCGTACTGTCCGCGGTGCTGTTCGCCCTAGGGTCTCCGTGGCTGGCTCAAGTTAGAGTGACCGGCAAATACGCGTCGATCGGATGGATGCGGTTCGGGTCGTCGGTTGTGCTCGTGTCGGCCCTCGCCGCCCTGTCGACGCTCCAGCAGCTTCCCGTCGTGTTTTTCGTCATGCAAGGTTTGCAGGCGCTTGTCATTGCTTTAACTGCTGCTGTCCTCGCTCGGCAGGCTCGAAGCCGTGCCAACGATTTCGCTGAAGTGGGATCCGACTCATCAGCTTCATCGTAGGTCAATTTGCAATGCCGCTACTTATGCACATGGACACAAATCAAAATTCGCCAGCCGGAAAGGGCAAACCCTCATGAGTTCCTTGCGCGTTGATTTAGCATACGCCTATGCGGACAATCATAAGGACGCAGTAGCCCGCGCCCTCGAAGAATTGAAGGGCGGTTTGATTGCCGAAGGGCTGGATGCGCGGGTTGTGCGTCCTACCGTGTCCAAAGTGGCGCCATCTAATGCACGTCCACTCCAGCAAATTCTATTTTCACTAGAACTCGCTTGTCATATATTGCTTCGGCGCCAACCCGCCAAGTTTCTCATCCTAGTGGACATACCCACCGGGCTGACGTTACTCCTTCGCGTTGTTTCGATTCTCCGGCCGACGGCGCCAAAGATTGTCAATTGGGCATTAGACTTGTATCGGTCCCAAGACTTGGCAATGAATGGATCCACGCCAAAGCGAAACTTACGACGGTTCATGGAAGTCGCTTCATTGAAGTCTGCGCACGAGGTAGTTGTCATTGGCTCCTGCATGCAGGAGGAAGTTCGATCGATAGCCAAGAGAAATTCGCAGATCATCCCGATTTGGCACGCCGATGTCACTGCATCAACCAAGAGCGAAATCGATCTGTTTCGAGCGGATCTCGGACTGACTTCGAAGCTCATGATGCTATACAGCGGGCGTGCAGGTCAGAATCATCCATTGGCAGGACTGGTTCAGTCATTCGCAGAAGCGCAGAACGCGGACATCGATCTCGTCGTTGTGGGTCAGGGCGCGAAATTTGATGAGGCCAGCCAACTTGCTCAAGATCTCGCATTGAAGAACTGTCATTTTCTTCCGCCTGTTCCGTTTGGGGACATGGGTAAGCTTTTGCGAGCCGCGGACTGGCACGTAGCTTCTTTGGCGGTCGAGGCCACGGGCACCTGCGTACCGTCAAAGGTGTACGCCTCCATGTCGGTGGGTAGGCCGATACTGTTTCTGGGTTCCGCCGATTCCCAGGCGGCACTGGACATCGCGTCCGCGTGTGCGGGCCTTGTCGCCGATCCAACTGATGTAACCTCCCTGAGGGGAGTGATCGAGAGGATCGCATCTGACTCGACGCTTGCAGGAGCCATGGGAGCATCCGGGCAGCATTTTTTCCGCAAGAATCGAACAGTCAGCGCCGGAGCGGCAGCTTGGGCTGGTTACCTCAAACAGTGCGAATCACGGTGACGGCGCTTGGGCGCAGGTGGCCGCAGACAGGAAGTAGTGGATTGATGAAGAAGGCACTGATTACCGGTATCACCGGTCAGGATGGCTCTTACCTCGCGGAGCTCCTCCTAAAGAAGGGCTACGAAGTTCACGGTTTGATTCGACGAGCTTCAACTTTCAACACCACGCGCGTGGATCACTTGTACGTGGATCCTCACGACCCGGCGGCAAAGCTTTTCCTTCACTACGGGGACCTCAGTGATGGATCTCGTCTGGTGACGCTCCTTGCCGATATCAAGCCCGACGAGGTCTACAACCTCGCAGCGCAGTCACACGTTCGGGTCTCCTTCGACGAGCCGGAACACACCGCAGACACGACCGGCATGGGAACTGTCCGTCTCCTTGAGGCAGTAAGACTCGCCGGCATCGACACAAGGTTCTATCAGGCGTCATCCTCGGAGATGTTTGGTGCAACTCCTCCCCCTCAGAATGAAGAGACTCCGTTCTACCCCCGCTCGCCCTACGGTGCCGCCAAGGTCTACAGCTACTGGATCACGAAGAATTACCGGGAGGCGTACGGCATGTACGCCGTGAACGGCATCCTCTTCAATCACGAGTCTCCTCGTCGAGGCGAAACCTTCGTGACGCGAAAG
Source organism: Arthrobacter sp. Soc17.1.1.1 (assembly GCF_036867195.1). Taxonomy (NCBI): domain Bacteria; kingdom Bacillati; phylum Actinomycetota; class Actinomycetes; order Micrococcales; family Micrococcaceae; genus Arthrobacter; species Arthrobacter sp. Soc17.1.1.1. Next base: position 1,071,618 of record NZ_JBAJII010000001.1, on the reverse strand, counting down.
ATCACGCGTGCAGTTGCCGCCATTAAGGCTGGAAAGCAAGAGCATGTGTACATGGGCAATCTGGACGCCGTGCGTGACTGGGGTTACGCGGCAGAGTATGTAGAGGGCATGTGGCGCATGCTCCAGGCCGATGAGCCGGACGACTTTGTTCTCGCTACCGGCGGCAACTACACGGTAAAGGACTTCCTGCGCATCGCATTCGAGCACGCTGGGCTGAACTGGGAGGAGCACGTCAAGTTCGACGAGCGATACCTACGTCCCACCGAGGTCGACGCTCTGGTGGGGGACGCATCGAAGGCGCAGGACAAGCTGGGGTGGAAGGCGACCATTCATACGCCTGACCTGGCGCGGCTCATGGTGGATGCAGACATTGAAGCCCTCAATCACGCAGGTCGGAACTGGATCGACACGGTCGACCTGGAGAGCTGGGAGAAATAGCATGACAGATTTCCAACCTGGGCCTCTCGATCGAGACGCTCCCTTCTACGTCGCAGGTCACCGAGGGCTTGTCGGGTCCGCGATTTGGCGCAGGCTTGAGTCGGAGGGGTTCACTGCCCTTCACGGACAGACGTCCTCCGATTTGGATCTGAAAGATCGCACGGCGGTCTTCGACTACATTGCGGATGTGCAGCCCCGCTATCTGGTACTGGCTGCCGCAAAGGTCGGCGGCATCATGGCCAACAACACTTTCCCGGTGGACTTCCTCACGGAGAACCTCCAAATCCAGGTGAACGTGCTCGACGCGGCCCGTGAGCACAATGTGGAGCGGGTTCTCTTCCTCGGGTCCTCTTGCATCTACCCCAAGCTTGCGCCGCAGCCCATTCGGGAAGACTCTTTGCTCACTGGGCACCTTGAACCGACCAACGATGCCTATGCGATTGCCAAAATTGCTGGAATCATGCACGTTCAGGCTGTCCGTCGTCAGTATGGACTCCCATGGATTTCGGCAATGCCTACCAACCTGTACGGACCTGGCGACAACTTCTCGCCGGAAGGATCACACGTCTTACCTGCGCTCATCCGTCGGTATGACGAAGCAGCGCGAAGTGGTAGCGAGACTGTCACGAACTGGGGCACAGGGTCTCCTCGACGCGAATTCCTTCACGTCGACGACATGGCCGCTGCCTGCCTTCACCTCTTGGAGCATTACGACGGTCCCGCCCAGGTCAACGTGGGAACCGGAAGCGACGTGACTATCAGGGAACTAGCGGAGACTGTGGCTTCGGCGGTGGGCTACGAGGGCAGCATGAAGTGGGATACCAGCAAGCCGGACGGAACGCCCCAGAAGTTGCTCGATGTGTCCAAACTGGCCGAGGCGGGATGGACCGCAAAGATTAATCTCGAGGACGGCGTGAAGAATACAGTCGACTGGTATCGCTCAAACCAGTCCAGCCTGCGCGGCTGAAAACTTCCAATAACCCTGCCTCAGTGGCACTTCGGTTGCGTTGCCTGTTGGCTTCGTAGCACAACAAGCATCTAGAGAGGTCTCCTTTGGAGCTGAACGACTATCTTCGGATCCTGCGTCGCAACTGGCTGCTGATCCTCGTCTGTGCCGTCGTCGGCCTAATCGTTGGAGCCGTTGCTTCCTTCGCCATCCGTCCGACCTACACCGCTGAGACAAAGCTGTTCGTAGCGATTCAAAGTTCGGGAAGCGTACAAGATCTGCAACAGGGCAACACCTTCACGCAAGCACGTGTGCAGTCCTACGTAGAAACGGTGGCTGAGCCGCTCGTACTTCAGCCGGTCGTTGAGTCGTTGGGCCTGGACATCACGGCGGCTGAACTGGCGCGTAAGGTGACTGCCACCGCTGACCTCAACACCGTCATTATCACGATCTCTGTGGATGATACGTCGCCTGTGCAGGCGGCCGCTATTGCGCAGGCGACTGCGGACAGCCTCGTAGAGTCGGTAGGAGGGCTCGAGAGCCCCGCCGAGGGTGGAACTTCACCCGTCAATCTAACTGTGATTACACCCGCGACTGCGCCCTCTGAGTCCTCAGCGCCAAACACACGTTTGAACATCGTGCTAGGGCTCCTTGTAGGGCTTGCCGTGGGCGTGGGCGTCGCGGTGTTGCGGACGATGCTCGATACCAGGGTGCGAGGTGAATCTGACCTTCGCCGGGTCAGTGACGCTCCGCTTCTTGGTGGCATCTCTTTCGACAGCGACGCACAGAAAAAACCGCTGTTGACGCAGGCCCCGGCCCAGAGCCCTCGCGCCGAGTCGTTCCGACAGATTCGCACCAACCTGCAGTTTGCGCATGTAAGCCACAAGTCCAAAGCGGTCCTGGTCACGTCTTCATTGCCTGGGGAAGGCAAAAGCACGACTGCCACAAACCTTGCGATCGCGATCGCTCAGGGCGGCCAGTCAGTAGTACTCGTAGATGCTGACTTGCGGCGCCCTCGCGTGGATGAATACCTGGGGCTCGAGCGGAATGCAGGACTTACCACAGCTTTGATTGGCCGAGCCGACGTTGAGGATCTGCTTCAGCCTTGGGGGGCGGACGAGCTGTACATCCTGACAGCTGGGCAGATCCCACCGAATCCCAGTGAATTGCTGGGATCTGACGCCATGAAGCAGCTTATTACTCGGCTTGAGCAGAAGTTCGACGCGGTCATCATCGATGCTCCTCCCCTCCTTCCAGTCACCGATGCAGCAGTACTTGCGCAGCAGGTAGGTGGAGTCGTGTTGGTCATCGGCTCGTCCAAGGTGAGGCTGCCGGACCTGCAGAAGTCACTTGGGAACCTGGACATGGTGAGCGCTGACCTGCTCGGCGTCGTCATCAACCTCCTTCCTAGCAAGGGGCCTGATGCTTACGCATACAGCTACTATTCGTACGATTCGGTGAAACCGTCCACTATGGACGATGCTTCACCAGTCACCCGACGATCCAATAAGGATGCTCCCTCTGACTTCGATGAGCGGATCTTCGGGGTTCCGTCTCAAACCAAATAATCAGCATGTCGCTTGTAGGCGACGTGCTCCGGGGTACAGGTACGGGTACGGGGAACTGTGTCGGAGATCAAACAGAATGCTGGGTGGACTCAGCGCTATGGCAGGCGTCTGGCCGTTGTGGATGCCGCTGTCGTGCTGTGGGCAACGGTCGGAGCGCTCGTGATCCGTTTTGGGGTTCCAGAAGCTGAGCGACTGAGCGCACGTGAACAGCCCTACGTGATCTTGTCCCTCGTGCTCGCAGCCGGCTGGTGGGTAATGTTGTCGCTCCGCGGCAGCAGGGAGCCTACCGTACTCGGACACGGCACGGAGGAGTACAAGCGGGTCGTCAGTGCCTCACTGATTCTTTTCGGGCTCGTAGCCATCGTCAGCTATGCGCTGCAGTTCGACACCGCGCGCGGGTATGTCGGCGTCGCTTTGCCAGCCGGCCTCATCATGCTCCTGCTGTCACGCGTCATCGTCCGTCGCTTCCTTCATATCGAACGCGAGCGGGGCAACAGTTCTCTGCGCGTTCTGGTTGTCGGTAGCTCCAGCGGGGCGCAGCACCTGGCGAACTCACTCCGAGCGCAACCGATGGCCGGCTATCTCCCAGTGGGGGCCTACCTTCCGGGAGTCGAACCAGGCGCGAGCACTGCTGAGCACCTGGATCTGCAAGTTGTTGGTAGGGCCGTCGAGGCCGATGACATCATGTCCGACATTAAATCGTTCGGGCCTGATGCCGTAGCGCTCTCGAGCAGTATGCAATTGGCCCCCGAAACGATCCGGGCGCTCGGCTGGGCGCTCGCAGACCTCAACATCCGCCTCATCATGGCGCCTGCGCTTACCGATGTCGCAGGACCACGTATACATACCCGGCCGGTTGCCGGCCTCCCCTTGATCCACGTTTCCACACCGAATCTGGAAAAAGGTCAGCGCTTCGTCAAGCGGACGACCGACATCATCGGCGCCGCCCTGATCATCCTCGCGGCCTCTCCGCTTCTTGCCGCTATCGCCCTGATCGTGAGGTTCGATTCTCCGGGGCCCGTCCTGTTTCGTCAGGAACGTGTAGGAACTGCAGGTGAGCGCTTCGAGATGTACAAGTTTCGCTCCATGGAGGTGGACGCGGAGGCGAAGCTTGAGCAGCTCAGGGAGAACCACGAGGGCAACGCGGTGCTGTTCAAGCTGAAGAACGACCCCCGTGTCACTCGCGTTGGTCGAGTCCTGCGCAAGTTCAGCCTCGACGAACTGCCACAGCTGTTCAATGTTCTCGGTGGCTCCATGTCCCTCGTGGGTCCGCGTCCTCCCTTGGCAGCCGAAGTGGAGCGTTATGACATTCGCGCACATCGACGACTCCTGGTGCGTCCTGGAATGACCGGACTGTGGCAGGTCAGTGGACGATCACTTCTTTCCTGGGACGAGACCGTTCGGCTCGACCTGTACTACGTAGAGAACTGGTCGTTCCTCGGTGACCTGGCCATCCTGTTGCGCACCTTCAAAGCCGTCATTGGCCGCCACGGCGCCTTCTGACCTGCCATTACATTCCCCTGGTCTCACGCCCACTGCACGAAGGACTTTTGCATGACTGACGGATACTCCATCAACGCTGGGTCCGCGAGCTCCGAGGCGTCGACGCAACCTCCAAGGATCGCGCGAGCGCAAGAGGGCGTTCGCCGCAAGGGCTCCCGTGCGCTCGTGGCGAGCGCCATCATTGTGCTGGTACTGCTTGTGGCTGCCGGTGGGTGGCTGGCGCACCGTGCGCAGCAAGTGCGCAGTCATCTCGAGAGCAGTATGTCCCTACTGCCCGATCTGCAGGAGGCTGTCGTTGCTCGTGACACCGGCCGAGCCAAAGCCGTGTCGGCTGAACTGACAGAGCACACCAATGCAGCTCGTGCAGCCGGTACCGACCCGGTGTGGAAAGCCGCTGGCATCCTCCCATTTGTCGGCCAGAATTTCAGCGCTGTCTCCGAAGTAACAGCTTCGGCTGACGACATCGTCAACCGGGCGATCGCGCCCATGGTGGATAAAATCGCCGCTCTGGATTGGGACGCGCTCACCCCCGTCGAGGGGCGCATCGATACCGCTCCCTTGGCTGAAATTGCCCCCACGCTTTCCGCCGCTGCTACCACGGTCGACCTGTCCTACGGTCGCCTCAATGGAATCGACCGATCGGCGCTTCTACCGCAAATCGCCGGGCCGATTCAGGACGCAGTTGAGCGGCTCGATGACGTGCGAGGGCCTCTAAACGACTCTTCCCGCGCCGGTCAGCTTCTGCCCGCCATGCTTGGTGCGGACAGCCCCCGCAACTATTTGGTGCTGGTGCAGAACAGCGCCGAAGTTCGTGCGACGGGCGGCATCTCCGGAGCATTGGCCGTCCTAACTGTCGAGGACGGTCGAATCTCCCTCACTGACCAGGGCAGTGCCGGGGAACTGGGTCGGTTCAACCCCCCACTCGACGTGGACCCCGAGCAGGAGAAGATCTATTCAAATCGGATGGCCACGTTCATGCAGAGCGTCAACCTCACCCCCGATTTCCCAACCGCCGCCTCCACCGCACAAAGGATGTGGCAGGACCGCCATCCGGACTCGCGTATTGACGGCGTCATTGCACTGGACCCGGTGGTATTGGCCAATATCCTGTGGGCCACCGGACCGGTGGAACTCGGCACTTTCGGTGATGCAACGATCGGTTCCCTGCTTTCCGAGACGCAACTACCCACCTCGCTTGATTCCACCAACGTGGTGCCCACCCTCCTCTCGGACGTCTACGCGCAGATCAAGGAACCGGCTTTGCAGGACGCGTACTTCGCAGCTGTCGCGGGGAAGGTGTTCGGTGCTCTGACCAACTCCCAGGGAGATGGCACGCAACTCATCGAAGCTCTGGTGACGAGCGCCGACCAGGGGCGGCTCTACCTGTGGTCCGCTTCGTCCGAGGAGCAGGAGCTTCTTGGCCAGACCGACCTCGCCGGAGCCGCGCTCGGGCCCGCGGTAGGCGGAGCTGCCTTCGGTGTGTATTTCAATGACGGCACTGGCGCGAAGATGGACTACTACGTGCGCCGCACCGTCCAGCTCGTGAAGAGCTGCGTTGGTGACGGGTACTCGCAGTACACCGTCCGAATCAGCCTGGCGAATACCGCGCCGGCGGACGCGGCGACGAGCCTGCCCGAGTATGTGACCGGCGCTGGAGTGTTCGGTATCGACCCAGGACGGGTGAGGACCAATACGGTGAGCTACGGCCCTGCCCAGTCGGTACTACAGCGGGCGCGGATCAACGGAACGGATACACCCATCGGCTCCTTCCTCCATGGGAACAGGCCAGTAGGCATCCTTACCACCGAGCTCGGCCCAGGCGAGACTACGACCCTCGAAATGGACTTCTCGAAGGTGGTCCAGGAGACAGAGCCAGTCCTCGATGTGACCCCCACGGTGCAGGACCCCGCTGACGTGATCCTGCCGGCAGAAGGCCTGCAGTCTTGCGACTGAGGGCCGGGGCTCAAGCTTCGCGAACCGCCCAGATGAACACTGCGTTACATCTCGAGCAGGACAGTCTTGAATCTTCCACTACCTGCTCTTTCTTGGTAGGTTTCAAGTAGTAGCTTTTCCAAGTCCAAGTAACATGAGCGCCGGTTCGAGTAATCGGCGCGATTGCTATAGGGTCTGGAAAGTCGGCTCAGGGCTCTTGGGGAACGAAAGCCCGGTCACTTCACAGTTTTTCACCCGTCTCACTTTCAGCCTTTTGGGGAGCCATCATGCGCAAGACCGCCTCCGTCCTGGCCATCGCCGGTACATTCGCACTTCTCGGAGCAGGTGCGGCACAGGCCGCTCCGAACACCAACTACCTCACCGCTCCTACCGGCACCGTCAGCGATCCCGCTGCCGCTCCGGGCGAGACCATCGTCTTCTCAGGCCCCGCTGGCTACTTCACCCCCGGTGAGCTGCTCAACATCTCCGTCGACCGCACCGCTGGAACCCCTGCAGCTGCCGGCTTCGGCGCCGGTGGAGCGGCTTCGGCTCGCGGCGGTCTGATCGTCCTCAACCAGATCGTCCTCACCGACACCACCACTGCTGACGCCAAGGGCGGATTCTCCTACTCGGTGAAGCTGACCGAGGAAGGCACCTACACGCTGTCCGCCGCTGCAGCTGACGGAACGCCTGCCGCTCCGATCACGGCTACCGTCGTCGTCGACACCGCGAACGCTGTCGGTGGCACCACCGGCGGTACGACGGGTGGGACCACTTCCGGCACCACCTCGGCCACCGGCAAGGGCGGCCTCGCCAACACCGGTATCGATTCCGCGATGGTCCTCTGGGGCGCCGCCGGCATCGGTGCACTCGGCCTGGGTGCCGGCAGCATCGTTGTTGCCCGCCGTCGCGCCGTCGAGGCGTAACAACCAGTAGCACCTCGCACCACCTGGAACGCAGAAGAAGGGCCGGAGCATTCGCTCCGGCCCTTCTTCTGCGTTCGTACCGCCCTGGTCAGGTTGCCCTGAATCCGGAGGAAGGGGCCAGCGACAGCTGGGGACGAAGTCTCGGTCTCAAGAAGACTCCTATGCCGCTGGCCCCAGTCCGGGACCCGCCTTCACTCGGGTGAGGGCATGAGCCCTGCTGCTGGACCACCCTTGCTCCAACACATGCAACATTACGTACCGCTTGCATACCTCTCACGAGTACGAGGGGCTTGTCTTTTTCCCGCGGGTACCCGGAGATACCTGTTCCACTACCTACTCACAGCTCGAAACTACGTGGTCATGCCGGCTTTCACCGCTGATCCTGGTCGTTCGTGAACTCGGCGGTCAGTTCCTCGCGGGTGGTGATGCCGAGTTTCCCGTAGATCCGGTAGAGATGCCCCTCCACCGTGCGAGTAGACAGCACGAGGATCCTCGCGATGGCTCGGTTCGTCGCACCCTCGGCCGCGAGCTTCGCGATCTCCCGCTCCCTCGACGTCAGCTCGTGGGAGGTACGCGTATCGCCCTCCTCATGCGGCAGCACGCCCTCGAGCAATGACTGGCGCCGGCGCATGGCCCGCAGGGCGAGCCGGCGTGCCCTCACATCGCCCTTGTCCGCATACAGGCGCATGGCCCGGGCCGAGGCATCCGCGGCGAGCGGGACCTTCTGGATGCTCTCCGCCTTATCGGCGGCCAGCAGCAGGGCGTCGGGATCCGCGGCGGTGAGCGCGTGGGCGTACTGCGAGAGGACCTGCGCCTCCGACCCTTCGAAGCTGTCCGCGAGCTCCGCGAGGCGCCAGGCCCGTGCTGTGTCCCCGAGGGCCAGTAGTAGTTCGAGGGTGTCCTTCTCGCAGGCCGGGAACGGCGCCGACCCTGCCGCCTCGGCCAGGTCCCGCAGCGCATCGAGATCGTGCCCGTCCTCGGAGCTGCCGGAGTTCGCGGCGGCGAGGTAGGCGCGGGCCACGAGCAGCATGGGGCGGCTACCGGTGCCCGGCACCTGGTTGAACTCCTGCTCGAAGGCGTCCGCGGCGTCCTTCTCCCCCAGCGAATGCGCACACCAGGCGGCGACACCGAGCGCGTAGGGCAGCAGCATCTCGCTGTCCGCCTGCCGCAGCGACACCAGGGCCGGCACGAGGATGCGCAGCGCCGCGCGGTACTTGCCGCGGCGGACCTCCAGGACGGCCTGCAGCACCGGGAGGGCACCGCTGACGTAGCTCAAATCCACCAGCGGCTGCCGGCGGTACTCGTCGATCGCCTCGGTGGCGGTCGAGAAGTCGCCCGACCCCATGAGGGCGGAGACGTACTGGGCCACGATGGGCGCCCGAAGATGCTCCAGCCGCCCCTGGGACCTGTCCACGTTCTCGAGGGCCGCCCGCAGTTCGGCGTGCGCCGCGTCGGAGAGGCCGAGGGCGCCGTCGATCATGCCGCGCAGCGTGAGCACCAGCACCGGCACGTGGGCCGGCGGGCCGGCCTGCTGCGAGGAGAGCGAGGTGTCCAGGGCCTCCAGGTGCGTGCGGGCCGTGTCGAACTGCCCTTCGAGGACCCAGCCGAGCAGGTGGAGCAGCGTCAGGTCCTCGGGCGCCGAGCCAGCTTCGTCGATGGAGCCTTCCGGCGGTGGTGCGCCGGCACTCCCCGCTCCGGCGGCCTCGAGCCGCGCCGCGCACGCTTCCGCGATGCGGTGGAGGGTGTCCGGATCGTCACCGCGCCGCACACAGGCCAGGGCCTTGAGCGTCGCGGCGTCGGCCAGCGTGCCCGGCCGCGCCGGACCGGCCAGCACCTGGTCGAGCATCGCGACGGCGACCGCATACTCGCCCAGGGTCACCCGGACGCGGGCCTCCTCGACGGCCGATGCGGCGTCTCCTCCCCCGGCCTTCGCGGCGCCGGCGAACCGGAGGGCCGATTCGGGCCGGGAGACGTGGGCCGCCGTCCGGGCAGCCTCGAGGAGGATCGTGGCCGGGACCGGCACGTTGGCGTCGAGGGCCCAGTTCAGGTACTCGATCCGCCCGTCCTGCAGGGCAGGCAGCGTGACATCGTCGTCGAACACCTGCCGGCGCAGCTCGGCGCTCCGGCCGGCCGGGACGAGCGCCCGCATCACGCGCGTCATCATGGGGTGCGCCACCCGGAGCAGTCCGGTGGGCGAGCCGGGGCTGCGCAGGAGCCCGCGCCGCAGCAGCTGCTGCGCCACGGCATCCTCCACGAGGCGCGCCAGGCGTGCCGCGGTCAGGCCGCCGCTGAGGGACACGGCCTCGTACGCCGTCCGCTCCTGCTCGCTGAGCCCCTGCAGCAGGGTCTTCGCGAGGTCCGTGAGCGGCGGGCCGGGCGGGTGGAAGCGTCCGGTGAGGCACCACACGCCGTCGCGGAGCACCAGCTCCCCCGTGGCCGAGGCGTGGTCAAGCAGGGCGCGCAGCATCAGCGGGTTCCCTGCGCTCTGGCGGGCGAAGTAGGCCTCGGCCCCCCGGGTCACGGGGCCGCCGAGAACGCTCTCGCAGAACTTGCCGGCGTCGGCGTCGGACAGCCCGGTGAGGTCCACGCGGCTGATGAACCCGTCCGTGTACAGGGAGAACAGCTCGCCCGAGCGCGGCGGGATGCCGTTGGAGAAGAGCACCACCTTGATGGTCCGCGAGACCACGAGCTGAGTGAGGATGTGGCTGCTGTCATCGTCGAGGTACTGGGCATCGTCGATGATGACCACGGCGTCCCGGCCCTGCGAGGCCTCCCTCAGGTAGGCGACGAGCGCCCGGAGGGCGGACAGGGACGAGCGCAGTGCCTGCGGCGCGGCGTCCGAGAGGTAGGCGCCGAGCGAGCCGTAGGGCACGTCGGCGAGGTTCGACGTCGCCCGGATCACGAAGCACCGCTTGTGCTGGCCGTCGATGATCGGCACGAGGCGGCGCGCGATGGCGCTCTTGCCCATGCCGGTCTCGCCGATGACGAGTGCCCCGTGGAGATCGGGGTGGGACAGTGTGTGGACGATCGCACCCAGGATGCGCTCGGTCCCGACGAGGGGGACCGAACCGTCTTCCCGGAGCGTCACTGCAGTGGGGTGGGCAGCAGCTCTGCGAGCTGGAGGCGGGAAGAGACGTGTAGCTTGGAGTAGATCTGGTACAGGTGGCCCTCGATGGTCCGCACGGACACGCACATCACATCGGCGATCTCCCGGTTGGCGTAGCCGCCCGCCGCGAGCTGGGCGATCTCGCTCTCCCTCGGGGTGAGCGACTCGAGCTGCGACATCGGGCCGCCGGAGGTCTCGTTCACGAGGACCTGCCGCGCCCGCTGCTGCACCTCGCGCACCGTGGACTTGTTGCCCAGGGCCTGCGCCGCGCTCAGCGCGGACCGGGCGGCGTCGCGGCCGAAGTTCTGGTCGCCGGCCGCGGCCGCGAGTTCCATGGCCTGCAGGAGCACCTCGGCATCGCGGTGACCCACACCCTTCGCGAACATCTCGCTGAGCCGGGCGAACGGCCCCTGGACGCGGGCGGCGACATCGGACAGCTCGGCCAGCGCCTCGGTGTTGCCGAGCCGCACGGCGGTGGTGAAGGCGGAGAGCTCGAAGAGCGACGCCCCGCGCTCCCTGTCCCGCTGGCCCAGTGCCTGCAGCTGCTGCGCGGCCTCCGTCTTCGATTCCCGCAGACCGAGGCTGGAGAGCTGCAGCTGGGAGGTGAGCCGCCGCACCATCCACGGCACGCCCGCGGAGGGCTCAGCGTGGACGAGGAACGGGATGGCGTCCTGGATGTTGCGGTTCATGGTGTGGCAGTAGGCGATCGACGCCGCGGCGATGGGCAGGAGGCGGTGCGGATCGCGTCCCCGCAACTGGTCGAACGCCGGCTTCAGCAGCCCCAGGGCGTCCTCGGGCTGGCCGTAGCGGGCCAGGACGAGTCCCAGGGCGAGCTGCACGGAGGACCCGCGGTGCGCGGCCTCCCCGTGGTCGACGTCCAGGCCGAGCCGCCGGGCACCGGAACCCCAGCTGCCCGACGCGCTGTACACGGCGATGAGGCGGAGGTAGGCGATCTCCCGCGTCCGGTGGCTCACGCCGCCGTGCTGCAGGCGGTCGGCGAGGTCGTCCGCGAGCTGGAGGGCCTCGAGCTGGCTCTCCATCATCGCCCACGCCTCGCACAGGAGGGCGTCGCTGCGGATCTTCTGCTCGGGGCTGAGCGGGTAGGCCGCCGCCCGGAGGGACTGCATGAGTTCGCGGGAGCGCGGGTACTCGCCGTCGAGGGAGGCGAGCTCGGCCCGGGTGATGATGATCTCGGCGCGCAGCGCGTCCGTGTCCCCGGCAGTATCCCCTGCAGTGTCCCCGGCAGGGTCTCCGGCTGCGTCTCCGGCTGCGTCGACGCGGGCCTCCGCATCGGCGACGGGGTCCCCCGCACCGCGCAGGCCCAGGAAGTTCCGCAGGACGGCGTCGGCGAGGAGCATCCGCACGGCGTCGGCCGGCGCGGCCTCCGCCAGGAGCGGGGCAGCGAGGGAGAGGGCGTTCGCTGCGTCCTCGAAGCGGCCGTCGTCGATGAGCGCCCGGACGCGCTCGCCCGCGAGGGCCACGTCCGACCGGTGGAGGTCCTGGATCTCGGTGAACTCGACGGCGTCGCAGTAGCGGCCGTCGTCGCTCGCCGACTGTGCGGCGGCCAGGCACAGGCCCGCGGGCACCGAATGGTGGCAGCGCAGCAGCCAGCGGGCGTGGCGCTCCGGGTCGAGTGCCGCGATCAGGGTGGTGTCCTCGGCCAGCCGCCCGTACAGTTCCTGGGCGCGGTGCGCGGCGATGGACTCGACGGCGCCGGCGCCCAGCACGGGATCGGCGAGCTCCACCTCCTCCTGCTTGCCGTGGCGGACCACCACGAGGCCTGCGGACTGGAGGGCGTCGACGTCGGTGCTGCCCGCGAGCCCGTGCATCGCGGAGACGGGCAGCCGGCCGGCGAGGGCCAGGAGGTGGGCGACGTCGCGCTGGCCGGAGGGCAGTTCCTCGAATACGCCGATCGCGGCCTCGGTGACCTCGGCAGGGACGGGGGTGCCTCCGGGCAGGAGCACCCAGGTGCCGTCCTGCCGGACGATCCGGCGTCCGCGCAGGGCCCGCGTGGAGGCCTGCAGGAAGCGGGCGTTGCCCCCGCTCATCCTCAGGAGCAGGTGCACGCACTCGACGCTGACCGGCCCCTCGAGTTCGGCTTCGAGGAAGGCCCGCGCCTCCGCGGCGGTGAAGGGCGAGAGGTCGAACCGCTTGAGGGAGCCCTCCCGCCACAGCGAGGCGAACATGGGATCCGCGGCGGTGAAGTCCTGCGTGGTCAGCAGCACGCTCGCGGTCCCGTTGAGGACGAGCTGCGTGATGAGCGAGGAGGAGGACGGGTCGAGGTACTCGATGTTGTCCACCGCGAGCACCACGCGGCGCCCCCGGGCCTGGAAGTTCAGCAGCTCGGACACGGCCCGCAGGACGGTGACCGGGTGGTCGACGACGTCCGTGTCGAGTTCCGAGAGCAGGAAGTTCACCGGCCGGAATGCCTGGTGGTAGGAGCCCTTGGAGCCGCGGATGCGGACGATCAGCAGGTCCGCGGCCCGTGCGGTGAGGGCCTGCTGCATGACGGCGGTCTTGCCGACGCCGGCCTCACCCACCAGGACCGCACCCACGGACCCGGTCGAGAGGAGTGCCTCCTCGACCGACGCCACGATGTCCGCCCGCCCCACGAAGAAGGGGGCCTCGGCCAGTCTGCTCATCTCGCCACCGCCTTGCGGCAGATGGAGAATAACGAGGGTTTGACACTTGCGCCAGCGGTTCGAGCATCCATGGGAACACTTCCTGGATTCAAAGAATGTGCGGTTCCCCCGAGCCTAGAAAGCCTTCCATACGTCTACACGAGTAGCACTTACTGGAGTTGCACGCCACCTACTCGCTTTGCACCCACGTAGTAACCATAAGACTACTTGCAAACCCCGCAATTAATACGTGGGATACGAGTGTTTGATTGCGTGCCAGTATGCGTGGAACTCCTGTCAGGCGTTGCCGTCGAACAGGCTGGTGACCGATCCGTCGTCGAACACCTCGCGGATGGCGCGGGCGATCAGCGGCGCGATGGAGAGCACCGTGAGCTGCGGGAACCGCTTCTCGGACGGGATGGGCAGCGTGTTGGTGACGACCACCTCGCGCGCACCCGACTCCGCCAGGCGGCGAGCGGCGGGGTCGGAGAACACCGCGTGGGTGGCGGCGATGATGACGTCCTTCGCGCCGGCGTTCTTCAGCACCTGCACGGCACCGGAGATGGTTCCGCCGGTGTCGATCATGTCGTCGATGAGCACGCAGGTGCGTCCCTCGATCTGCCCGACGACCTGCTTGGACACGGCCTGGTTCGGCACCGTGAGGTCCCGGCTCTTGTGCACGAAGGCGAGCGGTGCGCCGCCGAGGCGCTCGGCCCACTGCTCGGCCACGCGGACGCGGCCGGTGTCCGGCGACACCACGGTGACGTTGTCGGCGTCGACCCGTGACCGGATGTAGTCGGCCAGGAGCGGGATGGCCATGAGGTGGTCCACGGGTCCGTCGAAGAAGCCCTGGATCTGCGAGGTGTGGAGGTCCACGGACATGAGCCGGTTGGCGCCGGCGGTCTTGTAGAGGTCGGCGACGAGGCGCGCGGAGATGGGCTCGCGGCCGCGGCCCTTCTTGTCCTGGCGTGCGTAGGGGTAGAACGGCGAGACGACGGTGATGCGCTTGGCCGAGGCGCGCTTGAGCGAGTCGACCATGATCAGCTGCTCCATGAGCCAGTTGTTCAGCGGCGCCGGGTGCGCCTGGATGACGAAGACATCCGTTCCACGCACGCTCTCCCCCGAGCGGACGTAGATCTCACCGTTGGCGAAGTCGTAGGCAGACACCGGAAGGAGCTCCGTGCCGAGCCACGACGCGATCTCTTCGGCCAGTTCGGGGTGGGCGCGTCCCGAGGCGAGGACGAGCTTCTTCTCGCCGCGTGCCGTGATCTCACTCATGCGTTGGTGCTCTCTTCTGTGGTTGTGCTCGAGGTGGTGCCTGTGGGGGTCTGGGTGGTGCCTGTATCGGTGCCGGCGTCGGCTGCTGCGGTGGCGGCCGCCGTGCCCGGGCGCTTGCCCGCCACCCAGTCGGCGATGTTCCGCTGGGGTGCGACGCTCAGGGCGAGCGCGCCGGCGGGGACGTCCTTGCGGACCACGGCGCCTGCGCCGGTGTACGCGCCGTCGCCCACCGACACCGGGGCCACGAACACGGTGTTGGAGCTGGTGCGGACGTGCGAGCCGATGACCGTGCGGTGCTTGTTGACGCCGTCGTAGTTGGCGGTGATGTTGCCGCAGCCGATGTTCGTGTACTCGCCGATCTCGGCGTCGCCTGCGTAGCCGAGGTGGGAGAGCTTGGAGCCGCGGCCGATCGTCACGTTCTTCGTCTCGTAGAACGCGCCGATCTTGCCCTCCTCGCCGAGGACGGTGCCCGGGCGCAGGTAGGTGAACGGCCCCACGCTGGCGCCGGCGCCGATGCGCGCTCCGCTGCCGTGCGTGCGCACCACGTGCGCGCCCTCGCCGATCACGACGTCGGTGAGGCTCGTGTCCGGGCCGACGACGGCGTCGCGCGCCACGACGGTCCGGCCGTGGAGGGCGGTGCCGGGCAGCAGGGTGACGTCCTCGTCGAGGACCACGGTGGTGTCGATCCACGTGGAGGCCGGATCCACGACGCTCACGCCGGCGAGCATCCACCGCTCCACGATGCGGCGGTTGAGTTCGGCGCCGAGCGCGGCGAGCTGCACGCGGTCGTTCGCGCCCTCCACCTGCCAGCGGTCGGCGAGGACGACGGCGGCCACGCGCCCGCCGGCGGTACGGGCGATCGCGAGGACGTCCGTCAGGTACATCTCGCCCTGCGCGTTGGCGGTGTCCACGCGGGTCAGCGCGTCCCGGAGGACGGCGGCGTCGAATGCGTAGATGCCGGAGTTGACCTCGCGGATGGCGCGCTGCTCGGGCGAGGCGTCCTTGTGCTCCACGATCGCGACCACGGTGCCGTCGTCGTGCCGCTGGATGCGCCCGTAGCCGGTGGGGTCCTCGAGGAGCGCGGTGAGGACGGTGACGGCGTTGCCGTCGCCCTGGTGGACGGCGACGAGTTCGCGGAGGGTCTCGGGGGTGAGCAGGGGCACGTCGCCGTAGGTAACCACGACGGTGCCGGTGAGCTGTCCGGAGCGCGCGTCGAGGGCCTCGAGCGCCACCTGCACGGCGCGGCCGGTGCCGGGGACGTCGTCCTGGTCGACGAGCACCGCGGTGGTGTCCAGCTGCGTGACGTGCTCGGCCACGCGGTCGCGCTCGTGCCGGACGACGACGGCGAGCTCGCGGGGCTGCACGCCGCGGGCGGCCCCGAGGGCGTGCCCGATCATGGACAGGCCGCCGATGGGGTGCAGGATCTTCGGGGTCCGGGACTTCATGCGGGTGCCGGCGCCGGCGGCGAGGACGATCACCGCGGCCGGTGCTTCCTGAGTCTCGTCCGTGCGTGCAGCGATGATGGAACCGTCATGGTTGCTCATGAAGAAGCGCTCCTAATGCTGTAGCTGACCGGCGGCGTCCTGGCCCGACCGGCCGAGGACTCTCCCCGTTCCGCCCATAGGATTCGAACCTATACTCCACAGCTCCAAAGGCTGGGGTGCTGCCGTTACACCAGGGCGGACCGCGTCCACGCCCGACCGGTGCCGGAGCATGTGCGCACGGTGTACCAGTTTGCCATGTCCCGGCAGAGGGGGCGACCCGCCCCGGCCGCCCGCCGCCGCCCGGGTCGCCCACCGTCACTGCCCACCGCCGGCTAACCGCCCGCCGCCCGCCGCCCCCGCCGTCGTTCCGGTCGCCGCCGGCCGTCGTTCCTGCTTTCTGCGCCCGGCCGGCCCGCGACCCGGTGTGTCCCCCGCCCGACACGCACTCCGTGGCCGAGAACAGTGAACGACGGCTGTGCCGATCTCCCCGGCGCCGCCCGGGCCACTGCCGCTGTGCACATACCGCACGGGCCACCCCTCCCCCTCGTCAGGACGGCCTTCACTGCAGGGATGAGCCTGGAGACCGTGCTGTCGTTCGTCGGAGGCGTGGCGCCCACCCATGTGCTCCGCGCGCGGGGCATCAGTCAGTGGCAGATCGACCGCGGTGTCGACGAGGGCCGCGCCCTGCGCATCCGCCGGGGAGTCCTGGCGCTGCCGGATGCACCGGCCGACTTCGTCAAGGCGGTCGACGAGCATGCGCGGCTGACCTGCGTCTCCGCCGCGGCGCACTACGGGTTGTGGCGCGTCCACGATCCGGAGCAGATCCACCTCAGCCGGCCGGACGCCACCTCCTCCGACTGCGTGAACCACCGGAGGCGGTCGGTCGCGGTCCATGCGCACCTGCCTCTGGTCGGACTCATGGACGTGCTGGTCCACGTGCTCCAGTGCCGGCCGGAGGAGGAGTCGGTCGCCGTCGTCGAGTGCGCCCTCCGCCGCGGCGCCGCCACCCGGGCACCCCTCGACGCCCGCCTGCAGGGCCGACGCAACGGGAAGGCCCGCACCGCGCTCGCGAGGGTCGAGTGCACGGCCGATTCGGCGATCGAGGTGGTGGCCCGCCTGCTGCTGCGGGGAGCCGGCCTCGACGTCCGGCCGCAGGTGCGGATCCCGGGTGTCGGGCGCGTCGACTTCCTCGTCGAGGGCTTCCTGGTCGTCGAGATCGACGGTGCGGCCTACCACTCGGACCGGCAGTCCTTCCGCCGCGACAGGCTGCGCGACAACGCGGCCGTGATCGCCGGGTACACCGTGCTCCGGTTCACGTTCGAGGACGTGATGGGGCATCCGGAGCAGCTCCTCGCGGTGGTCCTCCAGGCCCTCGGGCGCAGACCGATCCGCTGAACGCCGTCCGTCGTTCCCACCTTTCGACGTGAACCGGCCTCCGCGGCGGCGTGTCGGGGTTTGACACACTGTCCAGGGCCATAAGGCAGGAACGACGGCGGCCAGACGGAGGAACGACGCCGGGCGGGAGGCCGGCGCGCGGAGGAAAGTGGACGGGCTAAGGCGGGAGGCCGGAGCCTGCCGGGAGGACGCGCCGGGCCTCACCCGTTGTGGCCCGCGCGAGGCCCGGTTACATTACGAGGATGCGTCCTCCCCGGCCAGAGATGTCCAACGCCGTCCCCCCGCCCATCACCGCGGCACCCCAGCCGCCGTCGCTGCTGCGGGTGGCGCGAGGACTGTGGTTCGCCTCGCTGGCCGCCGGCGTCGCGGCGCTCGTCATCGCGTTCCTCGACCGGGAGGGCTACCTGACCGACCTGCAGGACACCGCGGTCGGTCTCGACTCGGGGGTGGCACCCGAGGATGCCGAGATGGCCGCCACGATCGCCTTCTGGGGGAGCCTCGGCGCCCTCGCGGCGGTGCTGCTGGTCACGGGGCTCCTCGTGCGGCTGCTCCTGGCCGGGCGGGGGTGGGCGCGGTGGGCGCTGCTCCCCGTGCTCGTGCTCGACGCCGGCGCCGTGCTGCTGGTCCAGGCGTTCCTGGGCACGGACGCCGCGGGTTTCCAGCCCGTGCCGCACCTCGCGATCGCGCAGCTGGCGCTCGCCGTCGTCGCGCTCGCGGTCACGCTCCTGCCGCCGGTCTCGCGCTGGTTCAGGAGTGCCCACCCGCGGCGGTGACGGCCTCGCGCGTATGGCGGCCGACCTGAGACGCACGCGCCACGAGCTCCTCGCAGGAGCGCATCACCACCTGGCAGGCCTCCAGCGCTCCGCGGGCCACGAGCGGGTTCTCGGCGAGCGCACGCCACCGCTCGAGTTCCGCCAGCGACGCGGAGCGGATGTCCTCGCGGGAGACCTCGGGGGCCAGCGCGAGGCGTTCCGCCGGGGCGACGCCGGATCCCCCGATGAGCCGCTCGGCGTCGGCCGTCACGGCCGACGGCAGCGGCACCTGACCGGAACGCAGCGCCGAGAGCAGCTGCAGTTCGCGGATCTCGTGGGCGTTGGCCTTGATCTTCTCGATGCCGGTTCTCAGCGCGGCGCTCCCCGCCCGCGGATGGGTGCGCACCAGTGCCTCGAGTCCCGCGAGCGCCGTCCGGGCGCGCAGGGTCGAGGACCGCGCGTCGAACTGGCGGGTGACGAGGGCGAGCAGCAGGTCGAGGCCGCTGCGCCGGGCGAGCTCGTGCGCCAGTGCCGTGGCGCTGTCGGCCCCGCCGCGCACCAGGGCCGATGCCAGCCGGACGCCGAAGAGCCCGAAGCGGTCGAGCAGCGCCCGGGCGTCGCCCTCGGGGATGCCGAACTCCACGCACCCGGTGACGAAGCGGTCGGCGGAGAGCAGCATGCGTTCGCGCTGCGTCCGCTCCAGGGCGCCCAGCGCCACGAAGGCGTCGTACTCCGTCTGCCGCAGGGTGCGTGAGCTCTGCGCGAGCAGGCCCGCCATGGGCAGGACGTCCAGCACCAGGGCCCGGAGGGACGGATCGGTGCGGTAGCGGTCGGCCACGCGGGAGGCGGAGATGAGCGAGTCGATGCGCCCCGCACCCACCTCGTCGGCCCGGGAGAGCACCGCCAACGCGTTGACCGTCCCGGTCCTCGCGGCGCTCGTGTCGCGGAAGGCCTCGAGGAACGTGACGTCCGAGGCGTGCAGGTGGCGCATCAGGTAGATGACGGCGTCCGCCTCGGACGGGGCGTCCTGCGGCGTGAGGAACCGCGTGCTCAGCTCCGAGACCCCCTCCGAGAGCGAGGCGATGCCCGGGGTGTCGATCAGGGTCATGCGGCGCAGGTTCTCCGCGGGCCATTCGACGACGATCCGCTCCACCTCGGACGCCTGGCGTCCGCCGAGATCGAACACGAGCCGCCCGTCCACCCGCGTGAGCGGGAGCAGGGACGGCTCCCCCTCCACGGGGTACGCCGTGATGCGCGGTGTCGGGGCGTAGCGGTACCACGTGATGATGCGGGTGCACTCCCCGGTGCCCGTGGGCGCGATCTCCTCACCGATCACCGCGTTGAGGAGCGTGGACTTGCCGGCCTTGACCATGCCGGCGACGGCCACGCGCAGCGGCTCCCGGAGGCGCCGCACGTAGCCCTCGAGTTCGGTCCGCATGGTCGGCTCGTGCTCGTAGATCCCGAGGGCCTCCTGGAGGAGGCTCTCGACGGCGCCGCTGTCCGTCATGATCCCGCTGCCATCGCTTCGACGGGCTGCTGCGCGGGCACCGGTTCCCGGGGGACGAGGCGTTTCGCCCGGGCGGAGAGCTGGTCGATGCGGGTGAGCTGTGCCTTCAGTTCCGTCACGCGTCCGTCGCGTTCCTGCCGGTACGTCGCGGCGATCCGCTGGGCGGCGGTCACCGAGTCGGCCAGCGACCGGTGGTGCTCCTCGGCGATGTTGCCGAAGTGGTCGCGGATCTCGCGCTGGACCTGGCGGAGCCGGTCCTTGAGCTGCTTGCCCACCTGGAAGACGACGTCGTCCATCTGCCGCCGCACGAGGTTCTTCGCGTCGGCCTGCCGGCGCTTGAGCCGGGCATCCTTGTCCTCGCGGTACGCCTTCCGCCCCAGCAGGAGACCGGCACCCACCGAAAGGGGGTTGATGAGGGACATGCCGATGATGCCGGTCAGCAGACCGAACATGAGCACGCCGCCGTAGGACCCGCGCATGCCGATCAGCACCTTGCCCGCGGCGCTGACCCGTCCCGGGTCCAGATACGGGATCTCCTCGACGGGCGCCAGGACGCCGTCGGTGCCGGCGACCTCCAGCAGGGGCAGGGGCACCTCGTCGAGCGCGAACAGTTCGGCCACCTGCTCGGCGAGCCACTGCGAGCGCTCGTTGGTCCACACGAAGGTGTCGGACACCGCCGACGCGACGCGCTGCTCGATCCACTCCGCGAACTGGTCCCACACGGGCCCGGGATCGCCGGCGTCGATGGCGACCTCCGCCTCGCGCTGGATCGACCGCAAGCGGTCGCGGAGATCATGCTCCATGTCGGCGATGAGATCCGACGCGCCGTCGTTGAGCGTCGTCTGCCAGCGCGAGGACCGCTTGCGCTGCTGGTCGGCCTTCTCCTTGGCCTCCTCCAGCTCGGCCAGGAGGACCGGGACGCCCTCGGGGTTCTGCAGCGCGGAGAGCTCGGTGGTGACGGACAGGCGCAGGTGGTCGGTGACGGAGAGCAGGTCGTGGGCGACGGACCGCCGGCGCAGCGCCTGGGCCTTCCCGACGACGTCGCGCCGGAGGTACGCGACGAGGTCCGGGAAGCCCGATTCCTGGTTGAGCTCGGCGTCGTTGGCCTTCGCCGCGGCGAGGCGGAGGTCCGAGGACACGGGGATCAGCGGGATGGTTCCGATGCCCGCCGACGCGAGGTGCGCGCGATCGAGGTCGGCCACGAGCCGCCACTGCGGGTACAGGTCCGTCTTGGACAGCACGCACCCGACGTTCGGCACGATCCGCTGCGCCTGCTTCAGGAACCGCAGTTCCGGTTCGGTGTACTCCTGGGAGGCGTCGGACACGAGGATCATGGCGTCCGCCGTGGGCAGCGCCGTCAGGGTGGTCAGCGCGTGCGCCGACTCGAGCCCGCCCACGCCCGGCGAGTCGATCACCGACAGGCCGTCGGCCAGCACCCGGCGGGGCAGCAGCACCTCCGCCGACGCGAGGCCCTGCTGGTTGGAGGGGTTCCCCCGCTCCGAGACGAACGAGGCGATGTCCTTCAGCGCCACGGGGCGCCGCTCGAACGCCGAGCCGTCCTGGTCGGCGCCGCCGGTGCGCGGCACCAGCACGGCCGCGGAGGCGGGCTCCCCGAACCGCACCACGGTGGGCACGGAGGTGGCGATGTCGTCGTCCACCGGGCATACCGGCGCGTTGACGAGCGCGTTGATCAGCTTGCTCTTGCCCTGCTTGAACTCGCCCACCACGATCACCCGCACATCCGGGTTGGCGAGCCGGCCCAGCGTCTGCTCCAGCCGCTGCCGGAGATCCGCGCGGTCGCCCTCCGCGACCAGGCCGAGACCGCTTTTCACCAGGGGGACGAGATCGTCCATGGAACACTCCTCCGTGTGCTGCGAATGAGACCGTGACTCAGGCCCAACGGGAGCGGACTCCCGTTGGGCCTGAGGGTAACGCTGAACTGCGGTTAGAGCGAGGAGTCCTCGACGGTGAGCTCCGTGGCGACCTCGACCTCGTTGTCCACGAAGAACGCGGACTCGTCGATGGAGGTGAAGTCGTCGAAGGAGACGTCGGTGTTGACCGAGCTGTCCGAGGTGAACGAGTCCTCGATGACGACGTCGGTGTTCACCGAGCTGTCCGAGGTGAACGAGTCCTCGATGACGACGTCGGTGTTGATGGAGCTGTCGGAGTTGTCCGTCGTCGTGGTGGTGTTCGTCGTGGTCTCCTCCACCGTGAAGGAGTCGGAGATGTCGACGTCGGTGTTGATGGAGTTGTCCGAGTTGTCCGTCACCGTGGTGGAGCTGTCCGAGGTGAAGGAGTCCGAGATCTCGACGTCGGTGTTGACCGAGTTGTCCGAGTTGTCGGAGTTGTCGGAGTTGTCCGTGTTCAGGGAGTCCTCGATGACGACGTCGATGTCCGTGTCGGTGTCCACCGAGTTGTCGGAGTTGTCGTTGTACGAGTCCTCGATGGAGGTCTCCGAGTTGTCGTTGTACGAGTCCTCGACGGTGCCGATGTCCACGCTCGCCGAGCCGCCGGCCTCGACGTTGGTCGAGTTGTCCTCCGAGTTGTCCACGGAGTTGTCGATCGAGTTGTCGACGTCGTCCACGTCGTCGCCCGCTGCCACCGCACGGTCACCGGAGGCGACGACGGCGTCGTTGTCGAACCACTGGCTGACGTCGCCGTCGGCCCAGATGTTCTGGTTCACGGACTGGTCCGTGATGGTGTCGCGGTCGTCGACGGTGGAGGTGTAGGAGTAGTTGTTCACGATGTGCATGAGCTGCTGCACGGCGTTGCCGTGGTCGCTGTCATCGCCGTCCTCGCCGTCGCGGCCCGGAGCGCCCGGAGCACCAGGAGCACCAGGAGCACCAGGAGCACCGGGAGCGCCCGGAACACCCTGGATGACGGGAGCGGTGATGGCTCCGCCGCCGGCGGTGGCGGAGTTCCCGCCGGTGTCGTAGGAGCGGTCGAACGAGCTCTCGTTCCGGCCGCCGAAGCTGACCGGTGCGTAGTCGAGGATCACGGGCATGACGGCGTCGACGTCGTCCCCGCAGACGTTGGAGAGGCCGGCTTCGGCCAGCACTGCTTCGGGATCGCTGATGAAGTCGGAGGCGGCCTGCTGGTCGTTGAAGAGACCCATGAGGAAGTCGAGGAGGTCTGAAGCGAGAGTAGCCATGAGGTGTTCCTTCGTGAGTGACTGGGCGGGTTTCGCCGGCGACACTGCCGGCTTGTTTCAAACGTAGGAGTGGGGGCCGTACCGGGGCATCGGTAGTTGTACCCCTAGCCCCCGGCAACCATTAGGGGATTAGCCTGCGGCCGTTAGGGGATTCCCCCGCCGGGCCCGGGGCGGTGCTGCCGCCGGCGGGTTCGAGGGAGAGGCGGAGGCGTGCCAGCAGGTCGGAGCGCGACGACGCCCCGAAGCGGCGCCGGATCCTGGCAATGTGGTGCTCCACCGTGCGGGGCGAGATGAAGATCTCCTCGCTGATCTCCCGGTAGGTCCGGCCGAGCAGGACCAGCTGCGCGATCTCGCGCTCGCGTCCGCTGAGCGCGGGCCCTCCTGTCCGGTGGGGACCGCTGCCCGGGACGGCGCGGGGCGGGGAGACGACCGTGCGCGCACTGCCGACCGCCGGGCGGGCAGGCACGTCACGGTGGGGCCGTGCGTCGGCCGGCAGGTCCGGTCCCCCCTGGCGCGGCTCCGGCCGGGGCTCCGGTCGGACGTCGGGCCTGGCGGTGCGGTCGCGGGCGGGGCGGAGGTCGCGGGCGCAGGAGAGCAGGCGCGTCATGTCCCTGCGCTCCGCGGCCCGGGCCGATGCATGTCCGGCGAGCCGCGCGCCCTCCCAGGAGAACCCGGCTGCTGCCAGGCCCCGCGCCGCCGCCTCGACGGCGTCGGTGTCGAAGTGTTCGGCGAGGACCGAGACCCAGGCCTTACCCGCCGTCGCGAAGGTGGCCGCCAGCGGGTAGGTCCCGGTGCGGCTCGCCAGTGCCGCCGCGTGCGGGGCGAGATCGTCCGGGCGTTCGAGGAGCAGGGCGGCCTGCACGGCCGACCAGTGGAGCGGCACCGACCAGAGCGGCGGGCCGCCCAGGTTCGTCAGCAGCTTCCACGCGTCGTCGAGGTGCGGCGTGAGGGCCTCGGCGTCCCGCAGCCGGGCCGCGGCGATGACCAGTTCGGTCAGGGGCAGGACGGTGAGCAGGTCCACGGAGACGTGCAGCAGGGCCTCGCGGGCCTTCTGCCAGGTCCGGACGAGGGCGGAGGCCTCCCCCGCCCTCCGGGCGAGACCCACCTCGAGGGATGCGAGCAGCAGCTCGTCGCGCGGGCCGAGCCGTACCCCGGTGCGCGCTGCCTCGGTGATGAAGCTGCGCGCCGCGGCGGACTGGTCGAGGAGCATCGCGGCCCAGCCGCCGAGCAGGCACAGGCGCGGGCGCATCCCCTGCCCGCCCTGCCCGCTCGCGAGTGCGGCCTGGAGGAGGGACAGCGCTGTCTGTGGACTGCCGGCGAGGAGCGCGACGTTCGCCGCGAACCCGGCCGGCAGTTCCGGCGACGGCGAGACCCTTCCCGCGGCGTCGAGGGTGTCGGAGGCGCGGATGAGCGTGGGGAGCGTACCGGCGGGGTTGGCGTCCAGGGACAGCAGGGCCCCCTCCATGAGCAGCGTGTCCGCGGCCTCCTGCAGCGACGGACTGGGGGCATGACCGCCCAGCTCGAGGAGGCGCCGGGCGCCGGCGGCGTCACCGGCGGCGAGCAGTGCGAGGGCTCCCAGGGGTTCGATCTCCGGGGGCCGGAGCGTCGCGGCCCACCGCTGCACGTCCGCGGCGCGCGACATCATGCCGCGATGCGCCCAGAGTGCACAGGACACGCGGAGCGCCCGGGGCAGGTCGGGCAGCGACTTCCGGGCCTCCGGCGAATGGTGCGCGAAGTAGCCCTCGAGGATGCGCGAGGCGGTGTCGAGATCACCGACGGACAGGGCCGCCTCCGCCCTCTGCGGAGCCGTCCGCGAGGCGTCGGCGCCGGCGGCGACGGCCAGCTCGAGCAGTTCCAGGGCGCTGCCCGGATCGGCGCTGAGGAGCGCCGCACCCTCGCTCTCCAGGACGCCGGCCAGCCGCTCGTCGGCGAAGCCGTCGGTCGCGAGCTGACGGGCGAGACGGCCGAGAGGCAGGGACTCCTCGCAGTACAGGTCCACGAGGGCGCGCTGCAGCCGCCGCACCTGGTACACCTCGGCGTCCTTCAGCAGGGCCGCGCGCAGCTCCTCCGAGGGGCGGCCGTCGGCCTGCACGAGGCCTGCCGTCCTGGCGCGTGCCATGAGCTGCTCGGCGGGGACGCCGTCGTTGTGCAGCAGTGGAGGGAGCAGGCCCGGGATCGAGAATCCGATGCACAGGGCGAGGACCACCTCGTGGGTGGCTGCGTCGAGCTCCGGCACGTGGTTCGCGGCGGCCGGGCGCACACCGGCATCGAGGAAGCCCACCACGATCAGAGGCCCAGGGCGACGGACAGGGCCAGGACGCTCTCACCGGGAGCCGGCGGTTCGGTCCCCGGCGGAGGGGCCGGAGCGGTCGGCGGCGGAAGCACCGGTGCCGTCGACGGCGCGACGGACGGTTCGGGGGCCGGAGTCGTCGGCGGAACCGTCGGAGGCGCCGTGGTCGGGGGCACTGTCGGGTCGGGGGCCGGCGTCGTCGGCGGCGTCGTCGGGGGCACTGTCGGCGGGACGGTCGGAGGCGTCGTCGGCGGGACGGTCGGGGGCACCGTCGGCGGGACGGTCGGTTCCGGTGCAGGAGTCGGGGCCGGCGTGGTGGGATCTACCGGGGAGGGCGCCGGGTTCGACGGCGACGGAGATGCCGGTGGGTCCACCGGGGTCGTCCCGGGATTCCCGCCCGGCGTTCCCGCCGAAGGCGCCGGGGCGGGCGTGGCGCCCGACCCGGCCCGGGGATCGGCCGATCCCGGGGCGGTCGATTCCTTGGCGGCTCCGTCGGAGGCCCTGTCGGTGTCGCGCTTCGTGCCGGCAGGTGACGGCGTCGCCCCTGGACGCGGTGCCGCGTCCGCTGCGGCGTCCGCGCCGACGCCGAAGAGCTTGTCCTGCAGGGTGGGTGCCCCCGCATCGGCGAGAGGGCCGACGCCGAGCCCCGCTGCGTCCGGCGCAGCCACGGGCTCCTGTGCGGTCGGTGCGGCGTTCGGCTGCTCGGCCGCATCGGCCCGCGGGTCACCGGCCCAGTCGGAGATCACGTTGGTCAGATTGGGGGCATTCGTCGCCGTCGCCGTCGCGACCCCCAGCAGCGCCACCGCGGAGGCGATCGCCCCGACGCGGAAGCCCAGCCGCCGCGTGGTCGGCCGGCCCGCGGGCCCGTGGTGCGGCGTTGCGGCCCCCGCCCTGGACGGTACGGAGAACCCGGCGGCGTTGACGCCGGTCCTGCGCCGGTCGGTCGCCCCTGCCCCCTCGCCGGAGCCCGCCGCGGGGACGGCCTGCGCCGCGTGCTCGTCGTCGGTGTCCTCGAGGGCGGCCGTCGCGAACGCGGCCCCGAGGGCGACGGACGCCTTCGGATCCACGTCGATGGCGAGGGGCCGGTTGAACTCCGCGGACAGCAGCTGCGCCACCAGCGGGATGCGCGAGGATCCGCCGATCAGCAGGATCGCGGTGAGGTCCTCGGCCCTGACGCCCGCGCTCTCGAGCGCCGAGCGCATGGTCTCGACGGTCTCCTGCAGGGCGGGTTCCACCATGAGTTCGAACTCCGACCGCACCAGGCGCACCTGGGAGTGGAATCCGGGCACCATGACGGACACCGTCACCTCCGAGTCGGAGGACAGCGCCTCCTTGGCCTCGGCGCACTCGCGGCGCAGCCGGTTCAGCGCGACCAGCACCTCGGGGGACGAGTGCTCCAGCTCCCCGAAGGACACGTCGGAGTCGTCGAGCACCCGGTTGAAGACGTCCTGGTCGAAGTCGGCGCCGCCGAGGCGTTCCATGCCCTGGGGCGTCCCGAGGATGGTGAACGTGTCGGCGTCGGCCTTGCGGACCACGGTCGCGTCGAACGTCCCGCCGCCGAGGTCGTAGACGGCGAGGGTGCTGCCCTGGCTCACGCGCTCCCGCGCGGCGTAGGACAGCGCGGCGGCCTCCGGCTCGGACATGAGGACGACGTCGTCGTGACCAGCGGCTGCGAGCGCGCCCCTCAGCAGCGAGGTGCGGTGCTCCCCCCACCCGACGGGGTGCGTGAGGGTGATCGAGGCCGGGGGTTCACCTTCCCTCTCGGTGGCGACACCCACCACCCAGGTGACGATCACGGCGAAGAGCTCCTCCGGGAGGATCGCGGTGCCGCCGAGGACGAGGGGCACGGAATCGCCCATGCGTCGCTTGAACTCCCTGGCCACGTTCGCCGGCTCCGCGAGCCCTCGGCGTTCGGCGATCTCGCCGACGAGGCGCGTGCCGTCGGAGCCCACGAAGACGACCGTCGGGATGCTGGTGCCACGGCCGCCCAGCGGCAGGATCCTCGGTTCCTCGGGCCCCTGCCCGTCGGTCCGCAGCACCGCTGCTGCGGTGAAGCTGGTGCCTACATCGATGCTGAGACCGTAACTCATAGCTTCCCCACGTGACGCTCGTCCTTGACCATGTGGCCCTCAGCTAACAGGGCGCCCAGCCGGATTACGAGAGTGATTTACCTGCCCCGGTACCCGTCTTCACCGGCGTACTACTCGGTCCGGCGGTGCTGGTTGGCGCAAGGAAGCTCCAGTGTTCCCGCAGACCTTGCCGGTGTTCCCGCAGACCTTCCCCTTTTTCTCGCAAAGCCGGGTCTACGCCGTGGTGTCCCGGCCGGGCCCTTCGTAGCCTCGGTGCGAACCGCGCTTGCGGTAGGTCTCACATGGAAAGAAGCAGATGAACCCGTACTTCTCCCTGCGCGCCGGCGGCAGGCTCGCGATGGTCGCCGCTGTCACCGCAGTTGCGACATCCTCCATCGCCCTCCCGGCATCGGCCGCCACCCCGACCGTCCTCGGCGACGGTTCCCCCCTCGCCGGCACCGTGCAGTCCGACGGCGCCCTCACCGTGAGCGTCGACGCACCGGCCGGCGCCAAGGTGAAGTTCAAGCTGGACGGCACCTACCTGGGCCAGGACGCCACCGCCCCCTACTCATGGCCCGTGACCGCGGGAGCGGGCTCGCATAAGCTCAATGTCCGATGGGAGACGCCCGCCGGACGGGAGGAGAGCACCGTGGTCTTCTCGGTCGCAGAGCCCGCACCCGCCCCGGTAGCCTCCCCCGCACCGACACCGGCACCCGCACCGGCTCCCGCTCCCGCTCCCGCCCCGGCCCCGGCTCCGGTCCCAGCCGCTGTCCCCGCACCTGCACCCGCACCTGCACCTGCACCCGCCGTCACGCCTGCTCCCGCAGCCGCGCCCGCGCCCGCAGCCACACCCGCACCCACCGGCGTCGTGCAGGTCTCCACGACCGCCGGGCTCAAGTCGGCGCTCAGGACGGCGCGCCCGGGATCTGTCATCCAGCTCGCCGACGGCCGGTACGTCGGGTCCTTCGTGGCCTCGGCCCAGGGAACCGCCGCAGCCCCGATCACCCTGCGCGGCTCGCGCAACGCCGTCCTCTCCTCCGGCTCCACGTCCTCCGGCTACGGCCTGCACGTGACGGGCTCCTACTGGCGCGTCGAGGGCCTCTCGGTCACGACGGCCGCGAAGGGGATCGTCCTCGACGGCTCGAAGAACACCGTCATCAGCGGCGTCGACGTCGGCAGCATCGGCGCTGAGGCCGTCCACTTCAGGACCGGCAGCACGGACGGCGCGCTCCTCGGCTCCTCCATCCACGACACCGGGCTGAAGCAGCCCGGGTACGGCGAGGGGGTCTACGTGGGCAGCGCCAAGAGCAACTGGACCGGCGGCGTGCCGGACCGGTCGGACCGCGTTACCATCCGCGGGAACCGCATCAGCAACACGGCCGCCGAGGGTGTGGACATCAAGGAGGGCACCACGGGCGGCGTGGTCGCCGGCAACGTGTTCACCAACGCGGGGTTCTCCGGCGCCAACGACGCCGACTCCTGGATCGACGTGAAAGGCAACGGCTACCGGATCGAGGGCAACTCCGGCTCCGGCACCAGGCTCGACGCCATCCAGGTGCACTCGGTCCTCGCCGGCTGGGGCACGGGCAACGTGGTGACGGGCAACTCCGTGCAGGGCGGCGTCCCCGGCTACGAGGTCTGGGTCCAGTCCGCGAGCCTCGGGAACACCGTCTCCTGCAAGCCCAGCGGCGCCGTCCGCGGGCTGAGCAACATCGCCTGCCGCTAGTCCGACCGGACACGGCAGGGGCCGGGTGGGAATCCCACCCGGCCCCTGCCGTGTCTACTGCATCTACTGCATGTGCCGTGCGTCGGCCCGGAAAGGCTAGAGCGCGAGCGTCGGCGTCTCGTCGCGCACGTCGCTCGCGAGCTCCACGGTGGCCGCCTGTGCGGGCCGGCCGAGGGCCCGGTACTGCCAGCCCTTCGCCGTGTAGTCGTTGGCGTTCAGTGCGTGGCGGCCGTCGAGGATCCGCTTGTGCGCCACGAGGGAGCCGAGCTCCTCGGGGTCCGCGTCGCGGAACTCGGACCACTCGGTGAGCAGGGCCACGACGTCGGCCCCTTCCACGGCCTCGGCCATGGACCCCACGTAGTTGAGGTCCGGGTAGGCGCGGTGCGCGTTGGCGTTGGCCTCGGGATCGTAGACCGTGACGATGGCGCCCTCGAGGTAGAGCAGCCGGGCGACGTCGAGCGCCGGGGCGTCCCGGACGTCGTCGGAGTTCGGCTTGAAGGCGGCGCCCAGGGCGGCCACGCGCTGGCCCTCCAGGTTCCCGCCGGCGAGCTCGCGGATGAGGTCGACGGTGCGCACGCGGCGGCGGTTGTTGATCGAATCGACCTCGCCGAGGAAGCTCACGGCCTGCCCGACACCGAGCTCCTCGGCGCGGTACTTGAACGCGCGGATGTCCTTGGGCAGGCAGCCGCCGCCGAAGCCGAGACCCGGCTTGAGGAACCGGCCGCCGATGCGGTCGTCCAGGCTGAGCGCCTGGGCGAGGTGGTTGACGTCCGCGCCCGTCGCCTCGCAGATCTCCGCCATCGCGTTGATGAACGAGATCTTCGTGGCGAGGAAGGAGTTCGCTGCCACCTTCACGAGCTCGGAGGTGGCGAGGTCGGCGACGATCACGGGGGTGTCGAGGTCGAGGATCGGCGCGAAGACCCGGCGCAGCTGCTCCTCGGCCCACGCGGAGCCGACGCCGAACACGAGGCGGTCGGGGAACAGCGTGTCCTGGACGGCGAACCCCTCGCGGAGGAACTCGGGGTTCCAGGCGAGCTCGAGCTCGGCGCCGAGGGGTGACACCGACTGCACCATCGTGGTGAGGCGCGCCGCGGTGCCGATGGGCACGGTCGACTTGCCGACGAGCAGGGCCTTCCGGTCGATCCGGGTGGCCAGCGCCGTGAAGGCGGCGTCGACGTAGCGCATGTCCGCGGCCGAGGAGTCGGCTGCCTGCGGCGTGCCGACGCAGACGAAGTGCACGTCGCCGAAGGCGGCGGCCTCGTCGAAGTCGGTGCTGAAGCGGAGGCGGCCGGAGGCGAGGGCCTCCTCGAGCTTCTCGGGCAGGCCCGGCTCGAAGAACGGCACCTTGCCGGCCGACAGCATGTCGATCTTGCGCTGGTCCACGTCGACGCCGAGGACGTCGAAGCCCATGATGGCCATGCAGACGGCGTGGGTGGCCCCGAGGTAGCCGGTGCCGATGACGGTCACCCGGGGTGCTGGCTGGTCGTTACGAGGGGGGATGCTCATGGGTCCTCTTTTGGGTAGGGGGTAGCACGGATTGTCATAAGGGGTGGTGCTGGCAGGTAGTAGGGGGTCTGGGGCAGGGCTCGGGTCAGCCGGAGGCGCAGGGTTCGTTGGACAGGCCTTCGCCGGCGTCGGAGGCCGTGTTGCTGCATTCGACGACGTTGCCGCGGACCGGTTTCAGGGAGTAGCCGAGGCCGGGCCCGTTGACCTCCGCGACGTTGTCTCGGAAGACGTTCTCGGTCCCCCAGCCGTCCACGATCTCGTGGGTCTGGAAGCCGTCCTGGGGCGAGTTGGCGCCGGTGTTCTCGGCGATGACCCAGCCGCGGCCCTTCACGTCCACCCAGGAGTCGGCCTCCACGATCCCGGATCCGTCGAAGCTGTTGGCCCGCAGGATGCCGTCGGAGGTGCCCTCCTTGATGTCCACGTTCTCCGAGGTGGTGCCGGAGATGGTGTTCCCGGCGATCTCGTTGCGGTCGCTGCGGTCCGGTTCGCAGTTGCTGATGTCGCACCAGTTGCTCTCGGCCGTGCCGATGTAGATGCCCTCGCCGAACTTGGGCTTCCGCAGGCCTGTGTCGCTGATGGTGTTGGCGAACACCCGGTTGTCGGTGCTGAACTTCCGCAGGTGGATGGCCTCGTCACCGGTGGTGGTCACGGTCAGGCCCTGGATCACGGTGTTCGTGGTCTGGTCCACCATGACGCCCTTCTGGCCGTTGCGGACGGTGAACCCCTGCAGCACCCAGTACGAGGAGTCCTCCAGGTGGAACACGTAGCCGTCGTCGGTGGTGCCGCCGTCGAGGATGCTCTCCGCGGTCCCGCAGAGCGTGATGGGCTGCTCCGCCGTCCCCTCGGCCGACGCGGTGAAGTTCCCCGTGTACACGCCGGGTGTGAGGCCGATGACGTCGCCCGGCTTGGCGGCGTCGAGCGCGGTCATGAGGTCGTTCGGGTTGCTCACCGTCGCCGTCGCCTCGGGGCACTCGGCGGGTGTCTCGATGGGTGCGGGCAACGGGGCGGCGTCCTGCGTGGTGCCGGGCTGGGGGCTGCGTTCCTCCTCCGCGGATCCCTTGCCGTTGGTCCCGTTGAGGCCCACCACCACGATGACGGCGGCCACGGCGAGAGCGGCCACGGCGAGGATGAGGGCGATCAGGCCGCCCCGGCGCGTCATCGGGCACCCCGGACGTCGTCGATGCGGACGATCCCGCGGCTGAGGGCCGTCAGCGGGACGCGCTCCTCGTAGGGGTTGCGGATGGTCCGCACCCGCAGGTGGCGCTTGCGCGTGAAGGCCGTCGCGACGAGCAGCGCACCCAGCAGGAGCCAGACGAACGTGAGCGGCTGGAACACGGAGTTCACGACGCTGTGCACGGTCGGGGCGGGGTGCCAGTCCAGCAGCTCGTTCTCCTCGACCAGCGCGCCGGTGGACGTCTCGTCCCAGATGGCGGTGGTGCCGTAGCCGCCCACGTCGTTGCCGGTGACCCGCGTGTCGGGGACGTTCCCGCGGAGGGAGACGCCGTGCCCGGAGAGGGAGGACATGGTGTTGCCGGTGATCGCCGCGGTCGCGTCCCGGACGTACACCCCCGTGTCGCCGCCGGAGATGGCGTTCCTGCGGATGTCCGCCTGCGCACCGGTGTCGCGTACGGCGACGCCCTGCTGGTGCTGGTCGCGGATCTCGTTGTCGACGATGGTGACTCCCTTGGCTCCGTAGTTCACGACGACGCCGACCTCGTTGCCGCGGATGGTGTTGCCCGTCAGGCGGAGGTTCTCACCGCCGCTGACCTCCACGCCGTAGCGGCCGTTGTCGCTGACCGTGCTCCTGACCACGCGGTTGGCCCCGTAGGTGACCACGGCCGTGCCGACGGCGTTCGGGCCGTCCGCGAGGGGCTGCCCGTCGAGGGAGATCCCGTTGCGTCCGTTGCCCCGCGCCGTGACGTCCTGCAGCTGCACGCGCATGCTGGAACGTCCGACGGTGATGCCGTCCACCGCGTTGTCCGACGAGGTGGTGCCGGCGATGGTGGCGTCGGTGACGGAGCGGTGCAGCACCAGTCCGTCCACGAGGCTGCCCCTGATGGTGGTGTCGCGGATGGCCACGTCGCGGGCGTTGGTGATGAACAGGCCGAAGGCGTTGTCCTGCACCGTGAGGTTGTCGATGCCCGCGGTGACCACGCTGTAGTCGATCTCCGACTGGTCCGCGATGGACTGCAGGTCGGCGTCGGGCAGCAGGCGGGCGCCCGCCGGGGCCACGGGTTCGGGCGTGGCGGTGGGGTCCCGGAACGTGCCCGCCGTGTCCGTGCCCGTGAGGGCGAGGCCCCCGGTGTTGCCGCTCCAGAAGCCCAGGGACGTGACGGCGGTGTGCGAGAACGCAGCGTGGCCGCCGATCATCCGCACGTAGGCGCGCCCGTCGGAGGTGTCGGTGTCGACGCCCGTGCCGTTCCAGCTGCTGAGCGCGACGGCGTTCTCCGGCGTGCCGGCCATGGCGAGCGAGCCGCCGAGGGCCACGATCGAGACGAAGGCGTTCTCGTCGCTCTGCATGCGGACCGTGACGCCCTCCGCCCCGTTCAGGGACAGGGTGGCGCCGGGCAGCACCACGACGTTCTCGCTCAGCAGGAACGTCGAGGATGCCACCTGCCGGAAGGTGTCCGGTGCGAGCTGGAGGAGGTCGGCGGTGGTGTACGGCTCCGTGCGGGCCGGCAGCACGAGCGTGTTCGTGGCGCCCGTGTGGAGGCGGTAGGGGCCTTCGAGGCCGTCCACGCGCCAGCGGGCCGCGGAGGCGATGGTCCGTACGTAGACGAGCCGCTCCTCCTCGCTCTGCACGATGCGGGCCTCGCTGCGCGGGTCGCCGGTGTAGAGCTCGCCCTGGACGTTGCCGTTGGCGGCGATCTCGTTGCGCCCCACGGCGTCGGCCTCGGACTTCTTCCACGCATTGCCGGCCGCGAGGAAGCCCGCTCCGACGAGCGCGATGAAGACGAGGGCGAGGACGCCGAACAGGATCGGTTTGCGGCTGGTCATGCGACGGCCTCCCGGGTGTCCTGGCC
The DNA here is from genome assembly GCF_036867195.1 of Arthrobacter sp. Soc17.1.1.1. Lineage (NCBI taxonomy): Bacteria > Bacillati > Actinomycetota > Actinomycetes > Micrococcales > Micrococcaceae > Arthrobacter > Arthrobacter sp. Soc17.1.1.1. The sequence goes on along the minus strand of NZ_JBAJII010000001.1, from coordinate 1,038,397 downwards.
CGGGAGCGCACCGGCGGTGGTCGTGGTGTCGAGGCTGCCGGCGTTCTGGCCGTCACCGCCGATCTGGTCGGCGTGCCGGGTCAGCCAGCCCTGCTTGTTCATGGTGGCGAAGGCGTAGAGCTTGATGGGCAGGGCCACGAGGATGACGGCGAAGGCGAGGACGGGCAGGATCAGGATGTCCTTGGGGTGGCGGCGGAGGTGGGAGGCACCGCGGACGCCGCGGCCGAGCAGCAGCCAGCACAGGGCGGCGGCCACGCCCAGGACGGTGAAGTCCAGGCGGTTGAAGAGCAGGTAGAACATGGTCAGGCCCATGGTGACGGGCGTCAGCAGGATCTGCAGGACGGTGACCTTGGTGATGAAGGGGACCCGCCACAGCCAGCCCGTGCCGATGGCCGTCAGGTAGCAGCGGTAGGAGTTGCGGCTCCAGCGCACGCGCTGCTTGACGAAGGCGCGGAAGCTGGCGGGGAACATCGACAGGGCCCGGGCCGTCGACTGGTGGACGGTCTTGTAGCCCGAGGCGAGGACCAGCCAGGTCAGCCGGCCGTCGTCGCCGGAGATGCAGCGCTTGCCGAGGAAGTACTCGTTCTCGAGGTGCTCGAGCACGGGCAGCACGGCGGAGCGGCGGTAGACGGCGGTCCGTCCGGACACGCACGGGACGGCGCCGGCGGCGCCCATGGCCGGGACGTAGTCGAGGTAGCGGAGGTTCACGAGCCAGTCGGCGACTCGGCGCCACACGCTGGTGTCGCGCTGGTAGACGTTCTGGTGGGTGCCCACCGCGCCGACGAGCGGGTCGATGAACGGCATCTGGACGTTCTTCAGCAGCTCCGGCTGCCACCACGTGTCGGAGTCCGTGAGCACGAGGATGTCGTACTGCGCGAGCCGGATGCCGGCGCCGAGTGCCGAGCGCTTGCCCACGTGGTGGAACAGGATCGGCTTGATCGTCGGATCCCCGAGTGCCTCGATGCGGGCGTAGGCGTCGAGATCCTCGACGTCGAGGACGATGATGATCTCGTCGGGGCCCTGGGAGCGCCACGACTCGAGCGCGCTCATGAGGATGTCCGGATCCTCGTGGAAGGACGGCACCACCACCGATGTGGTGGTGCGGTAGTCCGTCACGATCGGCTTGGCACGGTGGGAGAGGATGAAGCGGTAGAGCCAGAGGCCCCAGACGATGGCACCGGCGACCGCGATCGGGAAGTAGGGCGAGATCTCCGCCCAGAACGCACTGACGTCGGTCCAGTCGAGGGAGGCGGTCCAGGCGGACCACCGGTCGCCCAGGACCCGCACGCCGAGGTCGACGGCGGGGGCTGGGCTGGCGGCGAGCGCAATTGAATGCATCGATGTCCTTGGAAGATGAAACGGCTGTAGGGATGCACGTCAGCGGGCGTGGGGCGCCGGTCACCGCCGCAGCTGTGCTGCGGCCGGTCCCTGGCAGGAGGTCCGATGCGACGATCAGGACCCTTCCCTTTTTGAGACTAGGGGGACGCGCCAGTTCATGTCCTACTCGAAAAAGCGCCGCTACTACTTGTCCCTACTCAAGGTTTCCAGCGGGCGGGAACCCGCCCCGTGACAGGCGGACGGCCGGTCACGGCCGGGCGTGGAGCGACTGCGGGAGGCACGGGCGAAGCATCGGCTGGCTTCCCGTGGAGCGGTCTCCGGAAGCCGTCGACCGGCCGCTGACCTGCGCTTTCGCCGCTGTTGCGGGACGACGGCGGGCGCGGCGGCACGGGCGGCCGGACGCGCTCGCGGTGCCGCCCGGAGCCGCCTCGGCTCCCGCGCCCGCGACGGATCCGGCAGCCCTACGGAGCCCGGTGTCGACCATCCCCGGTCCGGCCTACTGTGAGCTTAAACATGCTTGACAGGCGCCGGAAACGCGGGGAAATGCAGAATTTACTCCCCGAGCACCTCGGCGGTGTCCATCCACTGCAGCTCGAGGTCCTCGATCTCCGTCTGCAGCTCCTGCAGGCGCGCATTGAGACCCGCGATGTGCTCGAAGTCGGCGTCGGCCTTGGCGCCGGCGTCGTTCATCTGCTGCTGGAGCTTGCCCTTCTGCGCATCCACCTTGCTGATCTGCCGTTCGATGCGCGCGAGGTCCTTGCGCGCCTGCCGCAGCTCGGCCTCGGAGGAGCCGCCCGTGGAACCGCCGCTGATCGCCGGGGACGCCGCGCTGCCGGTGGCCGTCATGGGCCCCGCGGCGTTGCGCAGCTCGAGGTACTGGTCCACGCCGCCGGGCAGGTCCCGGAGCCTGCCGTCGCCGAGCAGCGCCATCTGGCTGTCGGTCACCCGCTCCAGCAGGTAGCGGTCGTGCGAGACGACCACGAGCGTGCCCGGCCAGCCGTCGAGCACGTCCTCGATGGCGGACAGGGTGTCGGTGTCGAGGTCGTTGGTGGGCTCGTCGAGCATCAGGACGTTCGGCTCGCCGACCAGCAGGCGGAGCAGCTGGAGGCGTCGGCGCTCACCGCCGGAGAGCTCGCTGACGCGCGTCCACTGCTTCTCGTTGGTGAAGCCGAGCTGCTCCACCAGCTGGCTGGCCGAGACCTCCTTGCCGCCGACCGCGAAGACCCGCTTCTCGGACTCGATGACCTCGATGACCCGGCTGTCGCGGACGTCGTCGAGCTCCCGGACCTCCTGGGACAGCACGGCCGTCTGGACGGTCTTGCCCTTCTTGACCTTGCCGGCATCCGGCTGGAGCTCGCCGTTGAGCAGGCGCAGCAGCGTGGTCTTGCCGGACCCGTTGACCCCCACGAGGCCCAGGCGCTGGCCCGGCGCGAGCCGGAGCGTGATCCGGTCGAACAGCTGCCGGTCCGAGCCCTCGCCGTCGTCGATCCTCAGGCTGACGTCCTCGAGGTCGAGCACGTCCTTGCCGAGACGCGACATGGCCATCTTGCTGAGCGCGAGCGAGTCCCGCGGCTCGGGGACGTCGGCGATCAGCTCGTTCGCGGCCTCGATGCGGAACTTCGGCTTGGCCGTGCGTGCGGGGGCGCCGCGCCGCAGCCAGGCCAGCTCCTTCTTGACGAGCTGCACGCGCTTGGACTCGACCACGGCGTTCATGCGGTCCCGCTCGGCGCGGGCGAGGACGTAGGCGGCATACCCGCCGTCGAAGTCCTCCACCATGGCGTCGTGGACCTCCCACGTGTGGTTGCAGACCTCGTCGAGGAACCAGCGGTCGTGGGTGACCACGAGCATCCCGCCCTCGGTCGCGCGCCAGCGCTGCTGCAGGTGGCGCGCGAGCCACGCGACGCCCTCGACGTCGAGGTGGTTGGTGGGCTCGTCGAGCATGATGACATCGTCGTCGCCGATGAGCAGCTTGGCCAGGGCCACGCGCCGCTTCTGCCCGCCGGAGAGGGAGGACACCTTCGCGTGCCAGTCCACCTCGGAGACGAGACCGCCCATGACGTCGCGGATCTTCGGGTTGGACGCCCACTCGTGGTCGGCCTGGTCGCCCACGATGGCGCGCCCCACCTCGAGGTCGCCGTCGAGCACGTCCGACTGGTCGAGGTAGCCCACGGTGACGTCGCGCCGCTTCGTCACGCGGCCGGAGTCGGGGGTGCTGCGCTGCGCGAGGAGGCGCATGAGCGTGGACTTGCCGTCGCCGTTGCGGCCCACCATGCCGATGCGGTCGCCGTCCTCGAGACCGAGGGACACGTTGTCGAGGATGGTGCGGGTGACATAGGCGACGCTGAGGTTTTCCGCGCCGAGGAGGTGTGCCAAGGAGATGCTGCTTTCGGTTGGAGCTGGAGTGTCCGGTCAGGCGGCGATGCGGGCCCCGTGTGCCGGGCCGCGGACGGACGACGCCTGCAGCCCCTCCGTGCCGAGGAGGGACTCGAGTTCGGCCGCGTGGCCCGAGCTCGAGGTGAGGAAGGCGATGGTGGGACCGGACCCGGAGATGATCCCGGCCAGCGCACCCGCCGCCTTGCCCGTCTCAAGGATATCGCCCAGTGCGGGGGCGAGTTCCAGCGAGGCCTGCTGCAGGTCGTTGTGCAGCAGCGGGGCGAGGCGCTGGGCATCGCCGGCGCGCATGGCACCGAGGATGGCCGGGTCGATCTGCGGCTGCGGGTCCGGTTCCACGCCGTCGCGCAGGCGGATCTCGTCGAGGCGGCGGTAGACCTCGGGGGTGGAGAGGCCGTAGTCGGAGGTGACGAGGACCCAGTGCAGGGGTGTCTTCGAGATGGCAGGCGTCAGCTGGTCGCCCACCCCGAGTCCGACGGCCGTGCCCCCGACGAGCGCGAAGGGCACGTCAGCGCCGAGGTCCACGGCGATCTTCGCCAGTTCGTCGCGGGAGAAGCCGCTGCCCCACAGGGCGTCGCAGGCCAGCAGGGCCGCAGCGGCGTCGGCCGATCCGCCGCCCATGCCGCCGGAGATGGGCACCCGCTTGGTGATGTCGAGGTGCACGCCCGTGCGGCCGGGGCTGACCTCCGCAAGGAGTTCGGCGGCCCGGACCGCGAGATTGGTGCGGTCCAGCGGGATGGAGTCGTGCGGGAGGTTCAGGGTGCCCTGGCCGTTGACGGTCACGGTGATGGCGTCCCCGGGGGCCAGCGTGGCCGTGACCTCCTCGTACAGGGACACGGCCAGGAACACGCTGGCGATGCCGTGGTACCCGTCCTCGCGCGGCGGTCCCACCTTGAGGGAGACGTTGATCTTCCCGGGGGCCCGGACGCGGACGGAGCGTGTGCCGGCGCGCATGTCGACTGTTCTGCCCGGGACCATACCCACCAACCTAGCCCACCGGCCGGGTCGGCGCCGGGGCGTCCCGCCGTGCCTCGGCGATGCGGGCGAAGGCCGCGATGTCGAGCACCTCGCCCCGCGCCGTGGGATCGACGCCCGCGTCCCGGAGCGCCTGCTCCGCCAGGACGGGGCTGCCAGCCCAACCCGCGAGCGCGGCGCGCAGGGTCTTCCGGCGCTGCGCGAACGCGGCATCGATGACGGCGAACACCTGTTCGCGTGTGGCGGTCGTGGCCGGAGGTTCGCGGCGCGTGAAGCGGACGAGGCCGGAGGCGATCTTCGGGGCCGGCCAGAAGACGTTCATGCCCACCACGCCGGCCTTGGTCATGCTGGAGTACCAGGCGGCCTTCACGGACGGGACGCCGTAGGTCTTCGACCCGGGAGGGGCGGCGAGGCGGTCCGCCACCTCGTCCTGCACCATGACGAGCCCGTGCCGCAGGGAGCCGAAGCGCTCGAGGAGGTTGAGGACCACGGGCACGGCGACGTTGTAGGGCAGGTTGGCCACGAGGGCGGTGGGCGGGTGCGGCAGCTCCGTCACGCGCAGCGCGTCCTCGAGGACGACGTCGAGGGCGGCGGTGCGCTCGGGCCGCCACTGCGCGACGGTGGCCGGCAGCCTCCCCGCGAGGACCGGGTCGATCTCGACGGCGACCACGCGCTCGGCGGCGTCGAGCAGGCCGAGCGTGAGGGACCCGAGGCCGGGGCCGACCTCGAGGACGGTCTCGTCGGGGCCGAGGTTCGCCGCGGCGACGATCCTGCGGATGGTGTTGCCGTCGATCACGAAGTTCTGCCCGAGGGTCTTGGTGGGCCGGATGTCGACGTCGGCCGCGAGGCGCCGGATGTCGGCGGCGCCGAGGAGGGGTGCGGGCGTGCCGGCGGCGGGGGGCGTAGTCACCCTGCCATGGTATCCGCGTCGCAGCAGGCGGCACTCCGCGTGCTGCGCGTACGGGCAGGGGGCGGATCGGGAGTCGGCGACGCCTGGTGGGAGCCCTGGTCTCAGGAGAGCCCCCGGCGCCGCCGACCCGATCGGGGCAGCTCCCTGCTGGGAAAGGAAGCTGCCGGTCGCACCGTCGACTTCCGGTCTCACGAGAAGGACGGTGCTGGGAGGGCCGCCGGCTTCGGCGCGATGACTCGCCGGCAGTGCCTCTCTTCGAGAAACAGTACGGAGGAAGAAAGGAGAGGGCACGAGTGCCCCCTACCCGAATCCGGTCGACCGGTACTCGAACACCGGTCCGGAGCTACGTGTGACCGGGGACACCCTCGCCGCAGGCCCGCGGGCGCCGGTTCAGGCCCCGTCCGGGGCCTGAACCGGGTCTTGTCCGGGGCCTTGTCCGCGGCCTCGTCCGGGGCCGGCCGGATCAGATCCACGCGCCGTACACGGCCTCCGTGTTCTCCGTCAGCCGGGCGCACAGGGCGTCGAGGTCCGTGTCCAGGATCCCCGCCATGGCGCGCACCGTGTACGGGACCAGGTAGGCGGCATTGGGCCTGCCGCGGAAGGGGTGCGGCGTGAGGAAGGGTGCGTCCGTCTCGGTCAGCACCAGGGCGGGATCGGCCACGAGCAGGGCCTCGCGCAGGTTCTCCGCGTTGCGGAACGTCACGGTCCCCGCGAAGGACATGTACCACCCGTGCTCGTTGCAGATCCTGGCCAGGCCGGCGTCGCCCGAGAAGCAGTGCAGCACCACGCGGTCGGGGGCTCCGTCGGCCAGGAGGGTGGCCACCACGTCGTCGTGCGCCTCCCGGTCGTGGATCTGCAGCGCCTTGCCGAGCCGCTTCGCGATGTCGATGTGGCGGCGGAAGGAGGCGAGCTGGCTCCCCCGGCCGTCCTCCCCGGTGCGGAAGTAGTCGAGCCCCGTCTCCCCGAGCGCCCGGATGCGGGGACCCGCGGCGAGGCGTTCGATCTCCTCGAGGGCGGCGTCGAGCGTGCCTGCCCCCGCGAGCAGCGGAGCGTCGTTGGGGTGCAGCGCCACGGCGCCGAGCAGCCGGTGGTCCTGCTCCACGATCTCGGCCGTGAAGCGCGACGACGCGAGGTCGGTGCCCACCTGGACCGCGCCCCGCACCCCCGCCGCCTCGGCCGCGTCCAGGGCGTCCGCGATGGACACCTCCGGGCCCTCCCGGAAGTCGAAGTGCGTGTGGTTGTCGATCACGGGGACGGCCAGCGGCTCCGGCAGGGGCGGGTACCCGCCCTTGCGCCGCCGTCGGGCCGCCTCCGCGCCACCGTCCGTACCGGCGTCCGTACCGGCGTCCGCACCGCCGTCGCCGGTGCCGGACTCCGGTTCCCGGTACGCCGGCGGCGTCTCCCCCACCGCGTAGGGATGGCGGACCGAGGCTGCACTGTTACACATGGGGCAAGCCTATCGACGGCCCGGAACTTATCTGTCGGCGAGCAAGTTCACCTAGTAATCTGTTGAATCAGCCAGGCCGCCCTGCCCCGTGCCGGAGAGGCCGTGGCCGTTCCCTGCGTGTCGCCTGCACGGCCGACCGGCCGACGCCTGCTCCCGCAGCCGCACGCATGGAAGGTACCCATGGACGTCCAGCACAACATCGCCGAGGCCGCAGCGGAACCGCTCAGGGTGGTGCCGGCGGGGCCGGACGTCCCCGGTGCCCGTTTCCACGACATCAGCTCGCGCATCCTCGGCTCGATCAACACGGTCATCGACGGCAAGCCCGAGGCTGCGCGCCTCGCCCTCACCGTCCTGCTGGCCCAGGGCCACCTGCTCCTCGAGGACGTCCCCGGCGTCGGCAAGACGCTGCTCGCGAAGACCCTCGCCAGGACCATCGACTGCACCGTGAACCGTATCCAATTCACCCCGGACCTGCTGCCGTCCGACGTCACCGGGGTGTCCATCTTCAGCCAGGACACCCGGCGCTTCGAGTTCCGGCCCGGGCCGGTGTTCGCGAACATCGTCATCGGTGACGAGATCAACAGGGCCTCGGCCAAGACGCAGTCCTCCCTCCTCGAGTGCATGGAGGAGCACCAGGTCACCGTGGACGGCACCACGCACGCGCTCGGGGACCCCTTCATGGTGGTCGCCACGCAGAACCCCATCGAGATGGAGGGCACCTACCCCCTCCCCGAGGCGCAGCGCGACCGCTTCATGGCCCGGATCTCCCTGGGCTACCCGGATTCCCGCGCCGAGGTGGACATGCTCGAGACGCACCAGTCCGTGTCCCCGCTCGAGGGGATCCGTCCCGTGGCGAGCGTGGCGGACATCGCCGCCATGATGCGCGAGGTGCGCGGTGTCTACGTCTCGCCCGCCGTCAAGGAGTACACCGTCGCCGTCGGGCACGCCACACGCCAGCACCCGCGGCTGCGTCTCGGTGCGAGCCCCCGGTCCCTGCTGCAGCTCCTCCGTGCGGCGAAGGCGGGCGCGGCGCTCGAGGGCCGCGACTTCGTGCTGCCCGACGACGTCGCCGCCGTCGCCGACGCGGTGCTCGCGCACCGCCTCCTGCTGGACCGCAAGGCCACGAGCGCGGGCGAGACGGCGTCGAGCATCGTGCAGGAGATCCTGTCGCGGGTCCCGGTGGCGCGCGAGATCCAGCGGCGATGACGGCCCGGGCGGGCAGCTGATGGCCCTTCTCGACCGGCTCCCCTCGCGCGTCCTGACGGTACGCGGATGGGGCTTCGTCCTCACCGCGGTCGTCGCGCTCCTGTCCGCCCAGGTGCTCGGCCGCCGTGACCTGCTGTACGTGGGGATCCTGCTCGCCGCGCTGCCTGTCGCCTCGATCGTCGTCCTGAGGCTCGTCAAGCCCCGCTTCACGGTGGGCCGCCGGTTCCAGCCGCAGTCCATGGAGATCGGCTCGACGACGACCGTCACGCTCTCCCTCACGGCCTCCGTGGCGGGAGGGGCGAGCATCGCCATGGAGGAGCAGCTGCCCGCGCGTTTCGGGCAGGCACCGCAGTTCACCTTCCCCTCGCGCAACCCGGCGCCGGACGGCACGTCCCTCTACGAGTACCGGCTCCGCTCCACGTCGCGCGGCGTCTACTTCATCGGCCCCGTCACCGCCGAGTTCACGGACCCGTTCGGTCTCGCGAAGTCGCGGCACGTCCTCGGCGGCGCCGACGGCCTGGTGGTCACCCCCGCCCCGCTCGAGCTGCTCGCCTCGACCCTGTCGGGCTCCCGCGGCAACGACGGCCTGGCCGCGACGCACCGCCAGGCGAACCCGAGCGACGACGACGTCATGACGCGCGAGTACCGGCACGGCGACTCCATGCGGCGGGTCCACTGGGCGGCGACCGCCCGGCACAGCGAACTCATGGTGCGCCAGGAGGAGTCGGTGACCACGCCGCAGGCCACCCTGCTGATGGACCAGCGGCACGCGAGCTTCAGCGGCGGGTTCACCGCGGCCTTCGCGGGCGACGCCACAGGCAATGGACTCTCCACCTCGCCCACGTTCGAGTGGGCGGTCACGGCCGTGATGTCCGTCAGCGCCCACCTGCTGGAGCGCAACTACGCCCTGCGGTTCCTCGACCACCAGGGCGCCCCGGCACTGCTGCACTCCCCGTCGGCACCGTTCCCGACCGACGAGGAACACCACGGCCAGGGGGCCGTCAACGGCATCGCCGAGGGCCTCGCGGCGCTCGAACTGGGTCCCGAGGGCGGGCGGCGTGCCCACCCCGAGGAGGCCCCCGGCGTGACGGCGCGGACGGGCGACGCGGTGCGCGGCGCCGCACGCCGGCTCCGCAGCGCGGCCACGGACGGCCCCCAGCACACGCCGCACGCCGCGTTCGGGGACGATCTGCTGGACAGGCTCGCGGCCACACGCCACCGCGGTCCGCTGATCGCCGTCCTCGGTACGGTCACCGCGGAGGAGGCACGGGCCCTCGGGTCCGCCGCGGACTACGGGTCGGCGTCCTACGCGCTGATCGTGACGGAGCGGCCGGCCGACGCCCAGCGGCAGCTCGACATCCTCCGCGACGCGGGATGGCAGGCGACGGCGGCCTCGCCCGCGGCCCACCTGCCCACGGTCTGGGCGGGCCTCGGGACCACCGGCGCCGCCCCCGCCGGAGCCGTCCCGACCTCCCCCGGGTCCGCCCGCACACCACGACACACTCCAGGATCGGCATGACCACGACACTCGCCCGCCCCGCGCCCGCCCCGGCCGCCGGATCCCCGGCGGCCCGGCGCGCGCCGTCCGCCGACCCCTGGCACTGGTTCGTCACCGGGGCGTCGCTGCTCGCCGTCCTCGCTGCCGGGACCGGCCTCAACGGCGTCCTCGAACCCTGGACGTGGCTGCTGCCCGTCCTCGGCACCCTCGTCCCGGTGCTCCTGGCCATGGCGCTGAGCCGGACGCTGCGCCTGAACGGCGTCCTCACGGCCCTCGTGGGTGTGCTCGCCCTGATCGGTGCCCTGACGGCGCAGTTCGTCCCCCGGCAGAGCATCCTCGGCATCGTGCCCGGGCCGGGTACCTCGCTCGAGCTCCGGCGCCTCCTCGCGCAGGCGGAGGAGACGGTCGTGTCGCAGGTGGCCCCCGTGCTGCCAGGTGCCGGCATCGTCCTGATCGTGTGCGCAGCACTGGGGCTCGTGGCCATCATCGTGGACATCCTCTCCACCACCATGCGCATGCCCGCGGCCGGCGGGCTCGGGCTCTTCGCGATCCTGATCACCCCGGCCGTCGTGAAGCCCAACGGCGTGGGGATGGCCGCCTTCATCGCCACGGTGCTGGCGTTCCTGCTGCTCCTCGCCGTGGCGCAGTGGCGGGAGAACCGCCTCGCGTCCGGTGGGGCCAGGGCGTCGTCGGGCTTCGCCGGACGCAGCGCCATCATCGGTTCGGCGGCCCTCGCCGTGACCGTGATCCTGCCGATGTTCGTGCCCGGCTTCAATTCCGGCGCCTTCCCGCAGGGCGCCCGCCTCAACGTGTGGGGCAATGCCACCGGCCTGAACCCGGCCGTGACGCTCGGCAACGACCTCCGCAACCCCACGGGCTTCGGCAGGATCGCGTACTCCACCAACTCGGACGCCCCGCTGTACCTGCGGGCCGTCACCCTGGAGAACTTCGACGGCCGCCGCTGGGAACCCGACCAGCGGCTCGACGACCGCCAGGACGGCGTCGCCGAGATCGGCAGCGAGGACGGCTCCCCCGCCTCGGCGCCCGACGGTTCCACCGTGTTCACGCGCGTCAGGACGCAGAGCTACGCGAGCCCCTGGCTGCTCTCGCCCTACGCGCCGGTGGGCATCTCCAACCTCGTGGGCAACTGGTCGTGGGACCCGGCGAACCTGTCCGTCCTCGCGACCGACGGCGGATCCACGGCGCGCCAGGACTACCTCGTGCAGAGCAGGGCCGCCGAGCTCACGCGGGAAGGCCTCGGGGCCATCGGTCCGTCGGACGACGAGGCCGTCCCGGAGGTCTTCACGCAGCTCCCGCAGGACACGCCCGAGGTGGTCCGCACCCGGACCAGCGAGGTCACGGACGAGTTCGTGAACCCGTACGACAAGGCCATCGCCATCCAGAACTACCTCCGCGGCCCCGACTTCACCTACTCGGTGGAGGCACCGGTGGACGGCGGGTACGACGGCAGCGGCATGGACGTCATGGCGCGGTTCCTCGATGCGAAGTCCGGGTACTGCGTCCACTACGCCGGCACCATGGCCGTCATGGCCCGGGCGGCGGGCATCCCCAGCCGCGTGGCCATCGGCTACACGCCGGGCAGCCCCACGGGCGACACCACGGAGGGTCCGGGCGGCACCGAGCTGCGCGAGTTCGTCGTCGACTCCCGCAACGCCCACGCCTGGCCCGAGCTGTACTTCGAGGGTGTGGGGTGGGTGCAGTTCGAACCGACGCCCTCACGCGGCGTGGTGCCCAGCTACGCCCAGCAGTCCTCCACGCCGGTGGGGCCGCGTGCGGACGACATCGACGCCCTGAACCCCGGCGCCCGCACCGACCCGGGCGAGCAGACGTCGTCGTCGGCCGAGCCGTCCGGCTCCGCCGACGGGTCGGGTACCGGACCGCAGGACGAGGCGACGCCGGCCACCGGCGCGCTCGCCCTGGCGGGCATCGGCCTGCTGGCGCTCCTGCCGCTGCTGCTCCGGAGCTCGAGGACCCGGTCCCGGCGCCGCGCCGTGACGGTCGGCGAGCTCTCGCCGGGTGCGGCCGGGGCCGCCACCGCCGCCTGGGCCGAGACGACGGAGATCGCCGGCGACTACGGCTACCGGCTCGGACCCACCGACACCCCCCGCACCTTCGCCGGTCGCCTCGCCCGGGACGCCGGGCTGGCCGGCGAACCGGTCGCCTCGCTCGGCCGGCTGCAGTCGGCCTACGAGCACGAGGAGTATGCGGACCACGATCCCGCAGCCACCGCGGGCGGTCCGGGGGCGTCGCCCGTGGCGACGCTCGCACGGCCCGCGGCAGTGCCCCGCTGGGACGACGTCGACACCGTGACGCGAGCGCTCCGGCGCGGCAGTCCGTGGGGCCGGCGGGTCAGGGCCCGCCTGTTCCCGCAGTCGCTGCTCAACGGGTTCCGGAGCGGCATCCGCCGCTGACCGGGCTCGTACCGCCGGGCACGTGCAGGGCCAACAGGGACACCGAAGGCCGGCACCCGATCGGGTGCCGGCCTTCTGCTCGTGCTGCCTGGGCCGGCTGAGCCGCCTAGGAGGCGTACGGATCGGCGATGCCGACGTACTGCGTGTACAGGTACTCCTCGATGCCCTCGGCGCCGCCCTCACGGCCGAGGCCGGACTGCTTGACCCCGCCGAAGGGTGCGGCCGCGTTGGACACCACGCCCGCATTGAGTCCCATCATGCCGGTGTCGAGGCGCTCGCCGATGCGGAGCCCGCGGTTGAGGTCGCGGGTGAAGACGTACGCCACGAGGCCGTACTCGGTGTCGTTGGCCAGGTCCACGGCCTCGTCCTCGGTGTCGAACGTGATGATCGGGGCCACGGGCCCGAAGATCTCCTCGCGCATGATGCGTGCGGTCCGCGGGACGCCCGTCAGCACGGTGGCCTGGTAGAAGTAGCCGTCCCCCGTCACGGGGGCCCCGCCGGTGAGCGTCTGCGCGCCGTCGCCGACGGCGGAGGTCACGAGCTCGTGCACCTTGTCGCGGCTCTTCCGGTCGATCAGGGGGCCGAGCTTCGAGGCGTCCTCGGTACCGCGGGCCGGCGTCATGCCCTGCATGCGCTCCGCGAGCGCCGCGGCGAAGCGGTCGGCCACGGAGGCGTGCACGATGAACCGGTTGGCGGCCGTGCAGGCCTCGCCCATGTTGCGCAGCTTCGCGAGCATCGCGCCCTCGACGGCGGCGTCGAGGTCGGCGTCCTCGAAGACGATGAACGGGGCGTTGCCGCCGAGCTCCATGCTGGTCCTCAGGACGTTCTTGGAGGCCGCGGCCAGGAGGCTGCGGCCCACGGGGGTGGAGCCCGTGAAGGAGAGCTTGCGCAGGCGCGGGTCCTCGATGAGCGGCCCGGTGACGTCACCCGCCGTCGTCGTGTTCACGATGTTGAGGACGCCGGCCGGCAGGCCCGCCTCCTGCAGGACGGTCGCGAACAGCGAGGACGTCAGCGGCGTGAGATTGGCGGGCTTGAGCACCATGGTGCAGCCCGCGGCGATCGCGGGGGCGATCTTGCGGGTGGCCATCGCCAGCGGGAAGTTCCACGGCGTGATGAGCAGGCACGGGCCCACGGGCTTCTTGCTGACGAGCAGGCGGGACTTCCCGTCGGGGGACGTGGAGTAGCGGCCCGACGCGCGCACCGACTCCTCCGAGAACCACCGCAGGAACTCGGCGCCGTACGTGACCTCGCCGCGCGCCTCCGCGAGCGGCTTGCCCATCTCGAGCGTCATGAGGAGTGCGAACTCGTCGGCGCGGGCCGTGACCAGGTCGAAGGCACGCCGCAGGATCTCGCCCCGCTCGCGCGGAGCGGTCCGCGCCCAGTCGGCCTGCGCGGCGACCGCGGCGTCCAGTGCGGCCATGCCGTCCTCGGGGGTGGCGTCGGCGAGCGTCCGCAGGGTGCTGCCGGTCGCGGGGTCCTCGACGTCGAACGTGGCACCGGAGGACGACGCCCGCCACTGCCCGCCGATGAAGAGCCCGGTGGGCACCTTGTCGAGTACTGCCTTCTCCTGGTCGGCGGTGACGGCCATTGTGAGCTCCTTCGCGAAGATCCTGCGGGTTCGGTACTGGGGGTCGTTACTGGGTGTTGTTACCGGGTGGTCCGGTCCCGGGATGCGGGGCCGGCGTGCCGGTCGCCCCGCGCGGGGGCATCCCGCTCACGCTAGACCCGGCGGAGAAGGGGTGTCCAGTGAAGGCTGCACTCCGGAAGTGCTCGCGCATTGGGCGACTGCACAGGCCGGTCGCGCGTCGCCGCGGGCGGATCAGCGCGCGGCGATGACCGCCGCATACAGTTCCCGCTTGCTGACCCGGCTCTCCGCGGCCACGGCCGCCACGGCGTCCTTGAGCCGCATCCCGCCGGCGATCAGGGCGTTGACATCGACCACGTGGTCCTCCGGCCGGGACGGCGCGGCCTCCGGCGCACCGGCGACGACGACGGCGATCTCACCCCGGACCTCACCCTCCTGGGCCCACTGGAGGAGTTCGAGGAGCGATCCGCGGATGACCTGCTCGTACACCTTCGTGAGCTCCCGCGCCACAGCGGCCGGCCGCTCGGAGCCGAAGGTCTGCTGCAGCGAGCGCAGCATCGCTTCGAGGCGGTGGGGGGCCTCGAAGAACACCATGGTGCGGCGCTCCGCCGCGAGGTCGATCAGGCGCGCCGTCCTGAGTCCCGGCTTCCGCGGCAGGAACCCCTCGAAGCAGAACCGGTCGGTGGGGAGGCCGGACAGCGCGAGCGCGGCGAGGACGGCCGAGGCGCCCGGCACCGCCGTCAGGTCGATACCCTCCGCGACCGCCGCCTCCACCAGGCGGTAGCCCGGGTCCGACACCGACGGCATGCCGGCGTCGGTCACCATGAGCAGCGTGGCACCGTCGCGCACCAGGTCCAGGAGTTCGGGCGTCCGTTCGGTCTCGTTGTGCTCGTGGTAGCTGATCACGCGGCCCGAGACCGTGACGCCGAGCGCCTGGACGAGCCGGTGCAGTCGGCGTGTGTCCTCGGCCGCGACGACGTCCGCGGTGCGGAGCAGGCCGATCAGCCGCTCGGTCGCGTCGCCCATGTTGCCGATCGGTGTCGCCGCCAGGACGATCCGTCCCCGGCCGCTGCCGTCGCCCGCGGTGCCGCGATAGGCCGTCCCCGGGACACGGGCGTCCTGCTCCGCGGCGTCGGCGTCCTGCTCGTCGAGCCCGGTAGCGGGGTCCGCGGGATCGTCGGGGCCGTCGTCGTTCCAGTCCCTGTCCTCCCGGGAGGTCTCACTGCGCGTGTCAGGGGTCGCGGCGTTGCGTGGCTGGTTCACCGGACCAGCCTAGCCGCCCCGGCCACCACCCTTAGGGGCCTGTGGGCCGCGGCGGCGGCCACCCGTCCCGGCGTGCGGGGCGGGCGCAGGGTCCGCCGGTAGCATGACAGGGTGAGCCACACCGCCGTCCAGCCCCGACCGGACAGTCCCCCGCCGGGCGGCTCCTGGATCGTCGCTCCGCTGCGCGCCTACACGCGCGCCGACCTCACCGCCCGTCTCCTCGGCGCCGCGGGGCCCGGCGGAGCGCTCCGCTGGATCCTGCCGCTCGCCATGGCGGTGCTCGCGGGGATCCTGCGCTTCGTGCGGCTCGACGAACCCGGGTCGCTCGTGTTCGACGAGACGTACTACGTCAAGGACGCCTACTCGATGCTGCAGTCGGGCTACGAGCGCGAATGGCCGGAGGACGCCAACGACTCCTTCAACGCGGGCAACCCCGGCGTGCTCCTCGACTCCCCCGACTACGTGGTGCATCCGCCGCTCGGCAAGTGGATGATCGCCGCCGGCATGCTGCTGTTCGGCTCCGACAACGCCTTCGGCTGGCGCTTCTCGGCGGCGGCGATCGGCACGCTCTCGGTCCTCCTGCTGGCGCTCGTGGCCCAGCGCATGTTCGGGTCCGCCCTGCTCGGCGCCGCCGCGGGGCTGCTGCTCGCCGTCGACGGGCACCACCTCGTGGAGTCTCGGACGTCGCTGCTGGACATCTTCCTCAGCTTCTGGCTGCTGGCGGCCTTCGCGGCCCTGCTCCTGGACCGCGACGACGGCAGGCGCCGGCTGGCGGCACGGCTCTCCGCGACGGCGGGCGACGACGGCATCCCCCCGCCGGCCCGGCTGGCCTACGGGCCCTTCCTCGGGTTCCGTGCCTGGCGACTGGTGGCCGGGCTCTGCCTCGGCCTCGCCCTCGGGACCAAGTGGTCGGCCCTCCCGTTCATCGCCGCGTTCGGCCTGCTCACGGTCGCCTGGGACCTGAGCTCACGCCGCATCGCGGGGGTGCACCACTGGTTCCGTGCCGGGGTGCTGAAGGACGGTCCTCTCGCCTTCGCCTGCATCGTCCCCGTGGCCCTGCTGACCTACCTCGCCACCTGGACGGGCTGGTTCCTCTCCAGGGACGCGTACGACCGCACCTGGGCGGAGCGCAACCCGTCGGAGCAGTGGGGCTGGCTCCCGGACGGGCTTCGCTCGCTGGCCGAGTACCACCGGAGTGCCTTCTCCTTCCACCAGGGGCTCGGCACGGACCACCCCTACGAGGCCAGCGCCTGGACGTGGCTGGTCATGGGGCGGCCGACGTCGTTCTTCTACGAGAAGCCCTCGGGCTGCGGTGCCGACGCCTGCTCCCAGGCCGTGACGGTGCTCGGGAACCCGCTCATCTGGTGGGGTGCGGCGCTGTCGCTGCTCGTGCTGCTCTTCTGCTGGCTGGGCCGCCGCGATTGGCGTGCCGCAGCGATCCTGACCGGCGTCGCCGCGGGCTACCTGCCGTGGTTCCTCTACCCGGAGCGCACCACCTTCTACTTCTACGCCGTGTCCTTCGAACCGTTCCTCGTACTGGCCCTCGTGTACTGCCTGGGACTCCTGCTCGGCGGACCGGACGCGGACGGCGCCCGCCGTCGGCGGGGTATCGTGCTGGTGGGGGTCTTCCTGGCGGCCGCCGTCGCGCTGTCCGCCTACTTCCTGCCCATCTGGACGGCCGAGGTCATCCCGTACGACCAGTGGCGCATGCGCATGTGGCTGCGGAGCTGGATCTAGGGCGCGGCCCCACCCACCGGAACGAAAGCGAGCAATGGTGCGCGAAGCCATCACGGAACTCCTGGTCGACCTCCCGGCGACCGACAACACCACGGACCTCCTCCTGCGGACCCACGACGCCGACCCCGGGCACGCCCTGTACGCGCTGCGGTCCGAGGGCCGGTGGCGGGACGTCTCGGCGGCGGAGTTCCTGCAGCAGGTGCGCGGCGTGGCCAAGGGCCTGATGGCGCTCGGCGTGCGGCCCGGCGACAGTGTCGCGGTCATGTCGAGGACGCGGTACGAGTGGACGCTCGCCGACGTCGCGATCTGGTTCGCCGGCGCGGTGACCGTGCCCATCTACGAGACCTCCTCCGCCCACCAGGTGGCGTGGATCCTCGAGGACGCCCGGCCCGCCGTCGTGTTCGTGGAGGACGAGGGGAAGGCCGGGATCGTGCTCGACGCCGCCGCTCGGTCCAAGCGCGCGGACACGACCACCGTCGTGTACCTGGCCGGTGGAGCCGACAGCACACCCGGGACCCCCGCTGCGGCGACGACGCTCCCCACCCTCATCGGGGGTGGCACCGGGGTGACCGACGCGGCACTCGATGCCGCCCGGAGCTCGCGCGGGCTCGCCGACCCGGCGTCCATCGTCTACACCTCGGGCACCACGGGCCGGCCGAAGGGCTGCGTCATCACCCACGGCAACTTCGCGCTCTTCGCCGTGAACACCCTGGAGTTCCTGCCCGAGTTCCTGAAGCAGGAGAACGCGCGCACGCTCATGTTCCTCCCCCTCGCGCACGTGCTGGCGCGGGCCGTGCAGGTGGTCTGCTTCACCGGCGGCATCAAGCTCGCCCACTCCGGGTCCGCGGCGCAGCTGCTCGAGGACCTGACGACGTTCCGGCCCACGTTCCTCCTCGCCGTCCCGCGCATCTTCGAGAAGATCCACGCGTCGGCCGGGCAGAGGGCCGCAGAGGCGGGCAAGGGACGCCTGTTCGCGGCGGCCGAGCGGACCGCCGTCGCCTACTCCCGGGCCGTGGACGCCCGTGGGCGCGGCGGCCGCGGCCCCTCCCCCGTGCTGCGTGCATCCCATGCCCTGTTCGACCGCCTCGTCTACCCCCGGCTGCGCGGCGTCTTCGGCGGTGAGGTGACCTACACCGTGTCCGGCGCCAGCCCGCTCAGCGAACACCTCGCGCACTTCTTCCGGGGCGCGGGCATCCTGGTGCAGGAGGGCTACGGGCTGACCGAGAGCACCGCACCCTGCACCGTGAACACCGTGCCGCTCACGCGCGTGGGGTCCGTGGGCATCCCCATGCCGGGCATGAGCGTCCGGCTCGACGACGACGGCGAGGTGCAGGTGAAGGGGGCGGCCATCTTCGCCGGGTACCACCGCAACGACGAGGCGACCGCCGCGGCCTTCACCGACGACGGGTACTTCCGCACGGGCGATCTCGGGTCCCTCGACGAGGACGGCTTCCTGACCATCACGGGCCGCAAGAAGGATCTGCTCGTGACGGCCGGCGGCAAGAACGTGGCGCCGGGTCCGCTCGAGGAGAAGCTCCGGGAGCACCCGCTCGTGGCGCAGGCCGTCGTGGTCGGCGAGGGCAGGCCGTTCATTGGCGCGCTCATCAGCCTGGACCGGGAGGCGCTGGAGCCGTGGGCCGCGGCTCACGGGAAGCAGGGGCTGGCCTCCGCCGACGCCGCCCGCGACCCCGAGGTCCTGGCGGACTTGCAGACCGCCGTCGACGCCGCGAACGCGACCGTCTCGCGGGCCGAGCAGATCCGGCGCTTCACGGTGCTGGATGTCGAGTTCACCGTGGAGTCCGGGCACCTGACCCCCACGCTGAAGCTGAAGCGCGCCGCCGTCGTCGCCGACCATGCGGACGCACTAACGGAGCTGTACGGAGCGGCGCGCTAGACCCGGGCACCCGGCCCGGGCGGGGTCACGAGGCGTCCAGCGCCTCACGGTAGCGGGCCTGCGCTGCGTCCTGGGCCAGCATCGAACGCTCCCGGCGGGCCTTCGTGGGCCACGTGAGGATCAGCGTGAGGAGCGTCGCGCCGAGGACCAGCACCGCGACGGTGATGGCCGAGTCGGTCCAGAACTGCTCGGGGAACAGCCGGATCAGTGTGTCGTCCACCCGGAACGTCCAGGTCCCGTCCGCGAAGAAGAGGGCATGGACCTGCGTGAAGAAGGTCTGCCAGGCCAGCACGGCGAGCACCGTCAGGGCGGCGATGCCCACGAGGGTCAGGACCGCTCCCGCGAACAGCGCCCGCCGGATGCCGCCCTTGTAGCGCCGCGCGAGGTAGACGCAGGCGAGCACCGACAGCACGAGGAGCACCAGGGCGATGAAGAAGGACAGGCCCAACACGCCCTTCACGTCCGCCATGTGCCCGACCTCCGACTCGAGGAACAGCGGCTCGCCCTCCGGCGTCACCAGCCCACCCAGGTACCGCGGGGGCGCGAGGTTCACCACGTAGTCGAGCGCGTAGGACCCGTAGGTCATGCGGTCGTCCAGCGAGAAACCGTACTGGTCGGCGGGGAAGCCGGGCCGGTGGTACTCCAGCCAGAGGAACGACGACGTGGCCACCGCCCGGACGGCCGCTGCGACCACGACGACGGGGAAGAACAGCGCGACGACGACCTGGAGGAAGCGCGCGAGGACGGGCTTGGCGGCCACGGCCTGATCGCGGACGGCCGCACGCCGCGCGGCCTCCTTGTCCGGGGGCCGGATCGAGAGCGCCGCCGTGTCGGTGGACGGTTCCCGCGATCCGGAGCCGGAGGACGCGTGGCTGCCGACGCCGGCAGCGGCCACGGCGGCGGGCGCCGGCGCCGGGTCGCCGGCGACCTCATCGGTGTCCGGGCTCGCCGCGGACCGCCCCTGGTCCGTGGGGTCGTGACTGTCGACGCGGTCCGTGTGGTCGACTACGTCCTCGTGGTCGTCGCCGTCCTCTTGGTCGTCGCCGTCCTCGCGGTCGTAGCCATCCGTGCGGTCGACGCTGTCCGTGCGGTCGACGCTGTCCGTGCGGTCGACGCTGTCCGTGCGGTCGACGCTGTCCGTGCGGTCGTAGCCGTCGGCGCGGTCGTCGCTGTCCGCGGCATCTGACGCCGTCGCCGCTGTGGAGCCGGCGACGACGGGCATCATGCGCGTCGCGGTCCCGCCGTCCTCGGCAGGGGTGGCGTGCTCCGCCGCAGCCTCACCGGGCGCGTCGTCCTCGACCGGGTCCGCGGGCGACCCGGCGGGATGCGCATTGGCGGTGGAGCGGCGGGTCTCCACGGCGTCGTCGTCCGCGATGCCCGACAGATCGGGCATCATGCCGGCCTTCCGCCGTGGCAGGTCGTGGCGCTGGGCGATGCCGCGCGCGGCCTGGTCGTCCGGGGCCGCACTGCCGGCCTGGTCGGCCGGTGCGGCCGACGCGCCCTGCTCCGGGTCCCGTGCGCCGGGATCGGTCGAACGGGTGCTGTCCATCTGTGCCACTGCGTCTCCTCGATCGGTGCCCGCCGGCGCTACGTCCGACGTCCATCGACACTACCGGGCATTCGTGCGAGCCGACGGGAGACTCCCCGCGCCGCAGTGAGCCGGCGGCCGTCGCCGGCGCTCAGGCGGTGATGACGGCCTCGCCGCGGTCGACGGCGCCGAGGTCCCCGCGGTTCCCGGCCGCGAACGCCCGCCGTCCGAGGACGAGGGTGTAGGTCCAGTAGGCCGCCAGCACCAGGACGCCGATGGTCAGGCGGAGCCACGGCGGCAGTCCGCTCGGCGTGACGAAGCCCTCCACGAGCCCGGAGACGAACAGCACCAGCACCAGGCCGAGCGCCACCGTGATCAGCGACCGCCCCTCCTCCGCGAGGGCCACTGACCGCAGCCTGCGCCCCGGCGCCGCCCAGGCCCAGAAGATGCGCAGCCCGGCGGCCGTGGCGACGAAGATCGCGGTGAGCTCCATGAAGCCGTGCGGGAGGATGTAGAGGAAGAACACGTCGAGCCGGTCGTAGGCCGCCATCGTGCCCGCAGCCATGCCGACGCCCTGCGCATTCTGGTACAGGATGAAGGCGGGCCAGATGCCGGTGACCCCGAAGGCGACGGCCTGCAGCGCGATCCAGGCGTTGTTGGTCCACACCAGCCCCGCGAAGGACGCAGCGGGGTTCTCGGAGTAGTAGTCGGTGAAGTCCTCCTCCACGTACTGGCGCAGCGCCTCGTCCGAGCCGAGGGCCCCAATGACTCCGGGCGTCGCGGCCACCCAGACCGCGTAGAGCGCGGCGACCACCACGAACGCCGCGCCGACCACGACCGTGAGCCACCGGATGCGGTAGAAGGCGGCGGGCAGTGACGCCACGAAGAACTGCGCCACGTCCTCCATGAAGTGGGACCGTGCCCCCGTGAAGCGGGTGCGAGCACGGGACAGGCGCGTGGACAGCGAGCCGGAGAGGGCACTCTCGGGGTCGACGGAGCGGATGATGGACAGGTGGGTGGACACGCGCTGATAGAGCACCAGCAGTTCGTCCGCCTCCTCGCCGCGGAGCCTGCGCCGGCCGACGAGCTCGTCCAGTCGTTGCCAGTCGCTGCGGTGCACGGCGATGAATGCGTCCACGTCCATGGGCCCACCCTATAGTTCCGGCCGGTTCCGGCGCGGGAAGCACGGGGTGGCCCTGACCGCGCTCACGGCCGTGCCGGCGATAGGCTGGCCCCGTCGCATCCAGCCGATCCAGGGGAACCCATGAGTTCAGTCGTCACCGGCGAGGCCGTCGTCCTCGAACTCAAGCCGGCGGGATTCGCCGCCCGCGGGCTGAGCGTCCTGATCGACATCACCGCGCAGGTCATCGTCGCGGTGCTGCTCGTGCTGGTGGTCGGGAGGGTCTTCGGCGGGGTCCTCGACCAGGCGCTCACCACGGCTCTCCTGCTCGTGATGGTGGTCCTCCTCCTCGTCGTCGTCCCGGTGACCGTGGAGACGCTCACGCGGGGCAAGTCGCTCGGCCGCTTCGTCATGGGGCTGCGGATCGTGCGCGACGACGGCGGCGCCATCCGCTTCCGCCACGCCTTCATCCGCGGGATGCTCGCGGTCTTCGAGATCTACATGCTCGGCGGGTCGCTGGCGTTCCTCGTGTCCCTGTTCAACGAGCGGTCCAAGCGCCTCGGCGACCTGCTCGCGGGCACCTACGCGATGCGGGAGCGCGTGGTCGCCAGGCCGCGCGCGCTCGCCGTCATGCCGCCGTCACTGCAGCAGTGGGCCGCGACGGCGGACTTCGGCCGCCTGCCCGACGCCCTCGCCCGGCGCATGTCGCAGTTCCTCGCCCAGGCGCCGCGGCTGACCCCGCAGGCACGGCAGGCACTGTCCCTGGACCTGGCCGCCGAGGCGAGCGACCACGTCTCTCCGCCGCCGCCGGTCACCACGCACCCCGAGGAGTTCCTCCACGCCGTCATCGCAGCCCGGCGCGAACGCGACTACACGGCGATGATGCGGCAGCGCGAGCGCACCGAGGCGACAGCGAGAAGGCTCCACACGCTGCCCTTCGGCAGGCGTACGGAGCCCTCGGGCGTCGAAGCTCCCAGGCAGCCCTAGGGCTGGCCGACCCATTCGCTCCAGGGCACGTTCCAGTCGCCGAAGCCGTCCCAGACGTACATGGGGCCGTAGCCGGTGTTGAGGATCTGCACCACGTCGCCCGGGCCGAAGGTGTTGTAGAAGTACTCCGCGCCCTCGGGAGACATCCCGATGCAGCCGTGGGAGACGTTGATGTTGCCCAGCGCCACCTGCGCCGCCGGCAGCGCCTCGTGGACGAACGCCCCGCCGTTGCTCAGCCGGCTCGCGTGGTTCACGACGGTGGGCGGGTAGTAGGCCGGGTCGCCGGGCTCCAGCCCGATGGACTCCGCCTTGAACTCGGTGGTCTCGTAGTGCTCCATCACCACCATGTACCCCTCGGTGGACGGCCATTCCTCCGTGCCGAGGGTGATGGGGAACGTCCTGTCGAGCTTGCCGTCCAGGTACACGTTCATCGTCTTGGTGATGTTGTCGACGACGGCGAGGCGCGTGTTGTGCGTCTTCACGGTCATCGCGGTGTCGGCGTTGCCGATCATGCCGTTGCCGAAATCGACGCCGAAGAGGTTCGAGGCCACGGTGATGGTGCTGTTCGGGGCCCAGAACGTCTCGGGACGGTACCGGACCTTCGTGTCCGACAGCCAGTAGAAGGCACCCGCCTGGCCGCTGGTGCTCGTCACCGTGATGGCCTTCTCCACCGCGTCCCGGTTGGTGACGGGCTCGCTGAAGGTGAACTCGAGGGGCTGCCCGGTGCCCACGGTGCTCCCGTTGCGCGGGAACATCGAGGCGTCGGCCTCGTTCGCGGGTTCGACGGTCGTGAAGCCGGCGGTCTCCCGCTGGGGCCGGCCGGCGGAATCGAGGACGGTGTAGGAGAACGTGTACTCGGTGTCGAACGCGAGCCGTTCCGTGGCGGTCCAGCGGGTGCCGTCCTCCGAGAGCGTGCCGGGCACGGGTGTGCCGCCGGCGCGCGGGGCCAGTTCGACGGCGTCGAGCGTGGCGCCCTCGACCGTGATGGCGGCCGCGGTGGCCGGGTTGACGGCGTAGGCCCTGTCGGTGGGGGTCAGGCCCACGGTGTACTCGCCGGCCGGGGTGCCGGGAGCCACGGGCGCCGGGGCCGCCTTCGGCTCCTGGGTCGCCGCGGGCGCCGGCGCGGACGACGGGGATGACAGAGGCGCTGCATCGTTCCAGGGTGACGCGGTGGCGATCCCCACGCCGCCTCCGACGACGACGACCGCAGCCGCGCCGACGGCCGCGATCTTCCAGCCCCTGCGGCGCGCCGCGTCATTGCCCGACTCCTGCTTCATGCGCATGCATCTGCCCTTCGATGTGGCTTCTTCCGTGCGATGCTACGCGACGGGTCCGACGTCGCAGCGCAGGCAGCGGGCTGTTTCGGCGACGATCCGGCCGCTGCCGATTCCCGCTGCCGGCGGGAACCGGCAGCGGCCGGGGAGGACCGGGACGAGCCTCCTAGTAGCGGTACTGCTCGGGCTTGTACGGCCCGGCGACGTCGAGGTCGAGGTACTCCGCCTGGCTCTTGGTGAGTTCCGTGAGCTCCACGCCGAGGGCGTCGAGGTGCAGGCGCGCCACCTTCTCGTCGAGCATCTTCGGCAGCACGTAGACCTCGTTCTCGTACTCGCGGTCGCCCTCCGCGTCCTCCTGCTCGAACTTCGTGTAGAGCTCGATCTGCGCGATGGTCTGGTTCGCGAACGAGTTGCTCATGACGAAGGACGGGTGGCCGGTGGCGTTGCCGAGGTTCAGCAGGCGGCCTTCGGAGAGCATGATGATCGAGTGCTCCGCGACTCCCGCGGCCTCGTCGGCGGGGATGACCCACTCGTGGACCTGCGGCTTGATCTCGATCTTCTCGACCCCGGGGATGCGGGCCAGCCCGGCGATGTCGATCTCGTTGTCGAAGTGGCCGATGTTCCCGACGATCGCCTGGTGCTTCATGCCGGCCATGTGGCGGGCCATGATGACGTCCTTGTTGCCGGTGGTGGTGATGAAGATGTCACCCTGGGCGAGGACGGTCTCGAGCCGAGCGACCTGGTACCCGTCCATGGCGGCCTGGAGGGCGCAGATCGGGTCGATCTCGGTGACGATCACGCGGGCGCCCTGGCCGCGGAGGGCCTCGGCCGCGCCCTTGCCGACGTCGCCGTAGCCGCACACCACGGCCACCTTGCCGCCGATCAGGACGTCCGTGGCGCGGTTCAGGCCATCGGGCAGGGAGTGGCGGATGCCGTACTTGTTGTCGAACTTCGACTTCGTGACGGAGTCGTTGACGTTGATCGCCGGGAAGAGGAGCTTGCCCTGGGCGGCGAGCTGGTACAGGCGGTGCACGCCCGTGGTGGTCTCCTCGGTGACGCCCCGGATCCCGGCGGCGACGGCGGTCCACTTCTGCGGCTCGGACTCGATGGTTGCGCGCAGCGTGTCGAGGAACACCGTGTACTCGTGCGAGTAGTCGGCGTCGCCCTCCTGCGGGTTGGCCGGCACCGCGCCGAGCGCCTCGAACTCGGCACCCTTGTGCACGAGCATGGTGGCGTCCCCGCCGTCGTCCAGGATCATGTTCGGACCGAGGCCCTCGGCCTGGCCGGGCCAGGTGAGGATCTGCGTGGCGGTCCACCAGTAGTCCTCGAGCGTCTCGTTCTTCCAGGCGAACACGGGGACGCCGGCGGGCTCGTCGACGGTGCCGTTGCCGACGACGACGGCGGCCGCGGCCTCGTCCTGGGTGGAGAAGATGTTGCACGACGCCCAGCGGACCTCGGCGCCGAGCGCGGTGAGCGTCTCGATGAGGACGGCCGTCTGCACGGTCATGTGCAGGGATCCGGCGATCCGGGCCCCCGCCAGGGGCTGGGCCTCGGCGTACTCGCGGCGCAGGGCCATCAGCCCGGGCATCTCGTGCTCCGCGAGGCGGATCTGGTGGCGCCCCGCCTCGGCGAGGGAGAGGTCGGCGACTTTGTAGTCGAACATGGTGCTGTACCTGCCTGTAGGTCGGGGCGCGGGGAGCGGCCCTATCGGGTGGGGGCCGCGCCGTCGAGCAGTTCGGCGCGGAGGAGCACCGGGATGCCTTCGTCGAGTCCGTAGGTGGGTGTCGCGCCGTCCGGCCCGGCAGCCGTGGCGCGGAGGACGGCGCCCTCCTGTACGAGCTTCGACCCGGTGACCGGGCAGCGGAGGACGTCGAGCAGCCGTGCTGGGAGGTTGGCCATGGGACGCTTTCGCTCGGGAGGGACGGGAATTGTGCACCCCAAGTCTACCGCGGGCGCACTGCCGGGCCCGACCCGGCCGGGTGCATCAGGGTTCGCGGAGGATGCGCAGGTGCCCGCGCCGGGGGCCCGTGACGCCGGCCGGCGGTTCCATGGGGGCCTTGCTGCCGCGCTTGCCCGTGGGCTGCTCCACGACCGGTTCCGCCGCCGCTTCCCGGACGGCGTCGGCGAGTGCCAGCAGGTCGTCGGAGTTGTGCTCGGGAACCGTTTCCGGGAGCGTCAGGCGGAGCACCTCCCAGCCGCGCGGCACGGTCAGGCGCTCCGCGTGCAGCGCGCACAGGTCGTAGGTGTGGGGTTCCGCGTACGTCGCGAGAGGGCCGAGGACCGCCGTCGAATCCGCGTAGACATAGGTGAGGGTTGCCACGGCCGGCCGCTGGCAGGCGGATCTGGAGCATTGACGGAGTGATCCCACGATCGGCAAGCCTACCGGGCTTCGGCCCCGGCCACCCGCAGGACGCGCACCGGCCGGCGGCCTCCCTTTCGGGCGTGCGGCAAAGAGGCGCAAGGCTTACAGTCTTTACATGCAGGATGCTTCCACTTTTTCGGTCGAGCTGACCGATCCCTCGTCCACGGAAGGACGTCCGGCACGGTCATTCTACGAACGCCGGCGCAACCGCCGCGGTCGTGGCATGCGCGGCGAGCTCCTCCCGCAGCACCTGCCGGGATCCCGGTCCCGGTCCGAGCAGTTCGACGACTGGGTGATGGAGTCCGCGCAGCGGCTCGAGCGCCTCTGGGGCGAGCGCATCCAGGACCTCCAGATCGTGGTGCAGGAGATCCCCGACGGCCTCGAGGACATGACACCCGAGACGCTCCGCGGCCTCCTCGGATCCTGCTCCCCCGCCGCGCCGGGCAGGCCAGGCGTCATCACCGTCTACCGCCACCCGGTGCTCATGGCCGCGCGGGGCGTGCTCCCCGTCAACGAACTGGTGCACGACGTCGTGGTGGAGCAGACCGCCGAGCTGATGGGTCTCGCCCCGGAGGCCGTCGACCCGGCCTACGGGCGCTCCCAGGCCTGACCGGGGTCAGTACCGGAGTTCCACCGGGATGCTCTGCGGGCCCGTGGCACCGGCGGGGACGCTCGCCACCGAGATGCCCGCGACCGCGCCGGGGAGCGTCATGACCTGCGCTCCGTAGACGGGGTCCCCCGTCGCATCGATGAGGACACCGGCGGGAGCGCTGCCGAGGGACGACGCCGGCACGGTGACCGAGGTGCCGCCCGCGATACCGATGACCACCGGGGCACCGAGCGCGCCGTCCGCGGCAACGGGGGTCAGAGTGACCTCTCCCCTGCCGCTCGGCGCGCCCAGCACGAGGGCGGCGTCCACGCCTTCTGCCAGGGCCATCGCTCGGTCGGTGCCGAGACGGACGGCGGACGGCGCCCCGCCGAAGTCCACGGGTTTCCCTCCGGCCTCGATGCCGCGGGTGACGCGCGCCGACGCCACCACGGCGACGTCCGAGGTCACGGCGACCGTGTAGGTGCCCTCCGGCAGGTCGGTGAGGGGGACGGTCATCACGGAGCCTGCCGCGGCGGTCGCCACTCCTCCGCCGGGCAGGTCCACGACGCCGTCGGGACCGTAGACCTTGATGTCCAGCACGGCGTCGCTGGACCCGGGGACGAGCACCTGCAGCGCGGGGGCCGCGGTGCCGTAGCCCTCCTGCTCCCGGATGCGCCGTGCGGTCTCCGCGTTCTGCACGACGACGCCGGGCACCACCTGCGTGATGCCGGCGGGCGCCGTCGGGGAGAGCAGTTCCACACCGCCCGGGGTGAGGCCGCGCAGCAGGCTCTGCTGGATGACGCCCGTGACGCGGCCGCCGTCGCTGCGGACGCGCACCGCCACCTGGTCCTGGTTGCCGGCGAGGCCCGCGAGGACGATCCGCCGGGTCTCGCCCGGCGCGACGAGCTGGCCCCGGGTCCCGGCCGCCTCGAGGGGGCCGTCCTGGCCGAACAGCTCCAGGGTCACGGCGGCGGGCGTCCCGGTCGGGTTGGTCAGCATGAGGACGGCGGAGGACCCCACCGTGGTGGAGGCGCCGAGGAGCCAGAAGTCGTTCGACGGCGCCTGGCAGCCGGAGGCGGCGAGCCCCCGGAGGTCGCCGTCGGTGGCGGTGTACGTGGACGTCGCCGCGGCCACCGGGGTGAGTCCGCCCTGCGGCTGCGCACGGAAGAGCGACGGGGCGTCCACGGCGACGTTCCGGGTGACCCCGGCCACGCGGGCGGTCAGCCCGTCCGCACCGCTACTGGCCGGACCCTCCGCGGAGAGGGACGTCTCGGGTGCAAAGTCCTGGATCATCGACAGCGGCCCGCCGGCACCCACGGGCAGCAGCCCGCTGCCGGTCAGCGTGGCGCTGAGGTCGCTCAGCACGAGCGCGGCGACCGTGGTCCTGGCCGTCGCGGACGCGGGGCCGAACTGGGGGTCGGCACCCTCGGCCGCCGCCTCGAGCAGGCGGGGCGGGGCGGGGCAGACGGCCGTGTAGTCGCCGGCCGGCACGGCGGCGGACGGGACGGGGAGGTCGGTCGCCGCCGACCGGACCAGGGCGTCCGTCACGGTCCCGGAGGAGATGGCGGCCGTCGCCACGAGGAGCACCACCCCGGTCGCGGCACCGACGGCACCGCCCAGCCGCGCACGGCGGGTGCCGCCGGTCGCGGCCCGGTCACGGGCGACGGCGCGAGCGGCGACGGCAGCGTCGGCAGCGTCGGCAGCGCCCTGGGGTGCCGGCCCGACGGCAGCGTCGGCAACGCCCTCGGGTGCCGGCCCGACGGCAGCGCCGGCAGCGTCGGCCGCGCCCTCGGGTGCCGGCCCGACGGCGGCCCCATCGATCTCCTGCCCGGCAGTCTCCGGCGGTGTCCCCGCCTCGTGCTGCAGCGGCTTCCGCTTGCGTCCCCACATCACATCGGGCTACTTCCACTGGTCACGGGCTGCAGGTCGTCGTCGCGGGTGTCGCCGTCGGCACCGTCGACATCGTCGACATCGTCGGCACTGTCGGCACCGTCGTCGGCCCGCGTCGTGGCGTACTGCGACGGTTCCGGCCGGCCCGCCGGGGAACGCCGGCCGCCCGTGGGCCGCGCGACGCGCGGACGCGACGGCAGCGGGATGGCCAGCAGGAGCGTGAGCGCGAGGAGCACTGCCTGGACGGCCTCGGCCCACGGCTGGAACGGGCTGACGAAGGACACCGTGACCTCGCCGCCGGCCGCCGGCAGGTCGAACGCCTGCTGCCAGCCGTCCGACGCCGGGTCGAGCCGTTCACCACCGAGGCTCGCCTGCCACCCGGGGTCGGCCTCCTCCGCCAGGACGAGCTTCCTGCCCTCCGCCCCGGGAGGGACGGCGCCCTCGGCGAGGACCGCGGACGAGGGGACGATCGCCTCGGTCCGGCCGTCGGCGTCGACCACCCGCACGCGTGCGGTGCGAGCAGCCGCGTCCTCCGTCCCGTCCTCGAGGGTGGGCGCGGCCACGCGCCACAGGCGCCCGGCGTCGGTGTCGCCCACGGCGGTGAGGCCCGGCACGGAGTCGATCCGGCTGCCGAGGAAATCACCGGCGGTACCGGACTGCTGCAGGACCACGAACCCGACGCCGAGATCGCGGAGGTCGCTGCGCGGATCGGCACCGCTCGCGCCGACGATCACCGCGACGGTGGTCCGCAGGGTCCGGGCGGACGCGCTGTCGTCCGCGGGCGTGACATCCTGCCCGCCCCGGAGGGTCCGCGCGGCGTGGAGCGGGTTCAGCGCGTCGAGGGTGGTCCCGGATCCTCGCATGAGGGAGGCCGCCACGGCGTCGTCGTCGTCGACCGAGATGACGAGCGTGCGCGTCCGGTCCGCACCGTTGCCGCGATCAGCGGCCGTGGCCGGCAGCGGCCGTTCGGCCACCGGGTCGAGTCCGACGGCCGTGCCGAAGTCGGTGGTGCCCTGTCCGGCGTCGGACGCCTCCTCGACGGGGGTGCCGGGGATGACCACGGGTTCGGCGACCGCCGCGGGCGGGGCCGTCACCTCGGGGGCGATCCACAGGCCGAGGCTCAGCAGCGGGCCGACGGCGAGGACCAGTCCGCCGGCGAGGCGGAGGGAGCTGCGGCCGGCCCGCGGGCGCGGGGCGGGTGCCGTGGCGTCACGCCCCGGCAGACCCGACAGCGCAGCGGTCAGGAGGCAGAGGGCGACCACGGACACCAGCGGGCCGGGGAAGACCGGGATGAACGATCCGGTGCCGAGCGCCACGGGCAGCACGGGCGCCACGGCCGCCACGGCGAGTGCCAGGACGGCGAGCAGCCAGGACCTGCGCACCACTCGCCCGCGGCTGCGGCGGGAGAAGAGGGCTGCGGCGGCGAGCACGACGACGGGGCCGCCGATGAGGATTGCGGCGACGAGCGACCACGGCCCGGCAGCCAGGAAGCCGGCCGCCGCGGGCGCGAGGAGGGGGTCGAAGGACACGGGGAACCCGAGGAGGTGCTGCCAGGGGTCTCCGGGCTCGAAGGGCGTGGGCACCCCCGGATCGCCGAGGATGCCGCGGGGTGCGCGCACTGCGGACAGGGCGTACGGCAGGTGGAGGGCGACGACGGGCAGGAGCGTCCACCAGAGTGTGCGGGCCCGGCGCCCGCCGACGATCAGCGCGCCAGCGAGCGCTGCGACGACCACCACGAGCAGGGACGGGGCGCAGGCCGTGACGATCGCGAGGACGAGGCCTGCGGAGGCGCCCGCGGTCCAGCTGCGGGTGCCGCCGACGCCGGGCGTGAGCACGCCGTCGGGCAGTGTCCGCGACGGCAGGGCGGCGCCGACCGCGCGCACCACCCCGAGCAGTGCCAGGGGCAGCAGGAGGTGGGCGATCAGCGCTCCCAGGCGACCGCTGCCGAGGGCCACCTGGAGGGCGGGGGCCGCGCCCCAGAAGAAGGCGGCCCAGAGCCGGAGGCCGCGGGAGCGCGTCAGCGCGCCGGCGGCGATCCACGCGGACAGTCCCGCCAGCGGCAGCGCGCAGACGACGGTGAGCACGATCATCGTGTTCGCCGAGCCGAACCCGAGGAGGGACAGGAGCCAGAGGACGTAGGAGAACGGGGAGCCGTGGGCGGCGGAGCCGGTGCCGAGGCCCGTCCACCAGGTGGTCGCGTTCGCCCAGATCGCCTCCGGGGTCCCCGAGGCCGGCAGCAGCGCGCCGCCCGCCAGGGCGCCGGCCCCGACGAGCCGGTGCAGGCCCGTGAGGGCGGCCGCGAGGAGCACGACGGCGGCGAGCACCGCCCCGGCGCCGACCCACAGGCGTGCGGGTGTGGCGAGGGCGGTGAAGTCGTCGTGGCTGTCCCCGGACGGGACGTACTCCTCCGCGTCCTGCAGCCCGTCGGTGCCGGCCTGTGCGCCGCGTGAGGTGAAGGCGTCCAGGACGGACCTGCGATGGGACCAGACCTCACGCCGTGACGTGACCAGGGAGCGGACGATCGAGCGCGGCAGCTGACGGGTCCGCGCGGCGGAGCGGCGCGAGCGCCAGAGCTGCAGCGGGCGGCAGACCCCGGCGAGGCTGCCGAGCAGCTGGCCCGTGCCGTGTGCCGGGTCCTTGGCCAGCAGCCCGAGGAGCAGCCGGCCCAGCCCTCCGAGGACGGCGCCGAGCGCGAGGAACGGGACGCCGAGGGGCGCGGCGTGCTTGAGCCGGAGGTACACCTCGGCGGCGCGCGCGGCATGCGGCGTGGAGACGGGATGGGGTCTGGCGGTGGCGTGGCGCAGGACGGCGGCGGGCACCACCACGACCCGGTTCCCGGCGAGGCGGTTGCGCCAGCACAGGTCCACGTCGTCGCCCACCCCGTGCAGGGCGGGGTCGAACCCGTCGAGGGCGTCGAAGACGTCGCGGCGCACGAGCATGCCGGCGGAGTTCACGGCGAACACGTCGCTGCGGGCCTCGTACTGCCCCTGGTCGTGCTCGTCGACGTCGATGAGCGTGAGCCGCTCGGCCCACCTGCTGATGGACAGGCCCACGTCCACCAGCGCACGCCGGTCGTCCCAGCCCACCTGCTTGGCCCCGGCGATGGTCACGGAGGGCGCACGCTCGACGGCGAGGAGGAGTTCGGCGAGCGCCGCGGGCTCGGGCGCGGAGTCGTCGTGGAGGAGCCAGAGCCAGTCCGTCGTGTCACCGGTGCCCCGACCGGGGATCTCGGCGACGGCGGTCCGCACCGCGGTGCCGAACCCGGCCCGGGCGGGAGCCCCGACCACCGGGCTGCCCGTGGGCAGCCCGAGCTGGAGGATGGAGGCTGAGGCGTCGGTGGACCCGGTGTCGACGCCGACGCAGAAGTCGGCCCGGCGGGTCTGGCGCTCCAGTGCTTCCAGGGCGGTCGGAAGGTACTCGGCGCCGTTGTGGGCTACGACAACGGCGGTGACGCGGAGGGGCAGCGGAATCAGACCGCTCGCTTCCGCAACCTGCGCCGCTCGCGCTCCGAGAGTCCGCCCCAGATGCCGAAGCGCTCGTCGTTCTCGAGCGCATACTCGAGGCACTCGGATCTCACCA
Source organism: Arthrobacter sp. Soc17.1.1.1 (assembly GCF_036867195.1). Classification (NCBI taxonomy): domain Bacteria; kingdom Bacillati; phylum Actinomycetota; class Actinomycetes; order Micrococcales; family Micrococcaceae; genus Arthrobacter; species Arthrobacter sp. Soc17.1.1.1. The sequence goes on along the minus strand of NZ_JBAJII010000001.1, from coordinate 1,006,392 downwards.
TGCACGAGCCGCAGACCTTCTTGGCGTCGCGGGTGGACCCGCCCTTCTCGGGGAAGAAGGCCTCGGGGTCGGTCTGCGCGCACAGGGCGTCGGCCTGCCAGGAGAGTTCGCCGTCGTCGTCGACGTTCCCGGGAGCCATGGGCTGGCCGGGCCAGCCGGGACGGCCGGCGGGAGCCGGGCGGGCATCCTCGTGCACGCCGGGCAGGATGCCGAAGGACCCGGGGGCCACGGTCGGGAGGACGAGGAGGCTGCTGGGGCCGCCCACCTCGGGAAGTGCTGCGAGAGCCTCGTGGGCGGCGAGGAAGGCGGTGGCCTGGTCCTCGAGCGGGGACCGGGCGTCCCGGTAGCGCTCGCCCGCCAGGGGATCGGCCGGGTCCAGGAACCAGTCGGCAGGAACGCCCCTCGATCCGTAGCGCGCTGATGCCTGCGCCGCGATATCTGGTCGTGCGTGAGTGCGTTCTGCCTGCCCCATGAATAAGCCCTTCCGGTGTTTCCGTTCCAACATCAGCATGGGTCGACCCTCGCGCCCCGCTGCTGGAACCAATCCGATGTCTAATTACACGGGTGTAAGTCGATTTTCGTCAAGCGGTCGGGCGGATGATATAGATTCGCTACCGCAGAATCACGAGCGCCACGCCGACTCCACTACCTGTCTTCGTCGGCGCGTCCAAGTAGTCTCCGATCGAACCGGAAGCCCATCATGCCACAGACACCCGCAGGCATCCTGTCCACCATGAGGTCCGTCAGCCCCTCCTCGCCCCGCCTCGTCTGGCACGGACAGGACGGCCGGATCGAGCTGTCGGGACGCGTCTTCGACAACTGGGTGGCCAAGAGCAGCAACCTCCTCGTCGACGAGCTCGACGCGACGGAGACCAGCCGGATCGCCCTCGACCTGCCCCCGCACTGGAAGTCCCTCGCCCTCGCGTTCGCCTGCTGGCAGGTCGGCGCACTCGTGGTCCTGCCGGAGGAGGCGGGGTCCCCGCCCGATGCGGACATCGTCCTGTCCTCGCGCCCCGATCCCGGGACCGCGCCGTCGGGCCAGCTGGTCTGCGTGGCGCTCGGCTCGCTCGCCCTGGGCTGGGACGGCCCGCTACCGCGGGGGGCCGTGGACTTCGCCGCGGAGGTGAGGTCGCACGGCGACGTCTACCAGGGGCGGTCCGTCGACGGCGACGCCCCCCTGCTGCGGGCGGGCGGCCGGACCCTGCTGGCGCGGGACCTGCTGGACAGCGTCACCCTGCCGGCGGACCCGGGCGACACCGACGGGCGCACCCTGCTGCTGGAGCCCGGCGCCGGCCTCGAGCGGGCCCTCGCCGCGGCGCTGGCCGTCTGGGCTCAGGGCGGCGTGCTCGTGCTCGTCGAGGACGGCCTGCCAGTTACCGATCGCCTGCTGACCGGCGAGCGCGTCACGGGCCGGCTGGGGACTGCCTGACCGGTTCTCCCGGTGCGCCCGGTGCCGCCGGCGACCCCGGGGCGGGCGTCCGCTCCCCCTCCGCGGGGACCGCTTCCTGCTGGTGCAGCGCGCCGGTCCGCGGGTGGAGGAGCTCCTTGTCGTGGCTGAACTCGGGCTCGGCGTCGAGCTCGGCGTTGAAGACCCAGAAGCGGTAGGCGACGAAGCGCACCAGCGTGGCGAGTACCGTGCCGAAGATCCCGACGAAGAACAGGGCACGCGGCGCCTCGACGGCGAAGCCGTACTTCGCGACCGCCACGCACCCGGCGGCGATCCCCATGCCGATGACGTTGATGAACACGAACATGGCGAGCTCGCGGGCGGCGTTGGGCTGGCGGCGGTGGCGGAACGTCCAGTAGCGGTTCGCCACCCACGCGAAGATCGTCGCGACGCCCGCCGAGACGAAGCGCGCCTTGACCTCGCTGCCGCTCATGGGCCCGTGGATCAGGTACCAGTACAGCCCGTTGTCGATCACGAAGGCCACGCCTCCGACGGCGCCGAACTTCGCCACCTCGCGCCAGAAGAGGGATGCGAGGCCCCTGATCCTGTCCATGAGTCCTGCCACTGCTTACCTCCGCGGTCGGTCCGGACGCCGCCGCAGGGCACATGTCTCCCGGCGACTGCAGGACGAACCGCGGGAGGAGCCGGCAGAGCAAGCCACCCCGGCTGACCTTTGCATGGCGTGTTTCGACCCCATTTTACGGTGTCGGGCCCGCTGCCGTGTCGCCGATCCCCCGCCGGCACCCTGGGAGGTTGCCGGAAATACGGCCGGAAGGGCGGGGCCACGCCCGGCGGATGGCAGGCCCGGACGGCGCCGTGGGTACGCTGTAACGGTGACTTTTCCCGTGATAGGCGTGATCGGCGGCGGCCAGCTGGCCCGGATGATGGCCGGTCCCGCCGTCGAGCTCGGCCTCCAACTCCGTGTCCTGGCCGAGGGGCCGGACGTCTCCGCGGTGGCCGCCGTGGCCCACGCCGAGGTCGGCGACTACCGGAACCTCGGCACGCTGCGCGCCTTCGCCGCGGGCGTGGACGTGGTGACCTTCGACCACGAGCACGTGCCCGGCGAACTGCTGGAGGAACTCGCCCGCGACGGCGTCGCCCTCCACCCGGCGCCGTCCGCCCTCCGCCATGCCCAGGACAAACTCGTGATGCGGCAGGCGGTCGAGGACCTCGGCCTGCCGAACCCCGCCTGGCGGGCCGTCCGAACGGCCGGCGACGTCGAGGCCTTCGCGGCTGCGGCGGGGTGGCCCGTGGTCCTGAAGACGCCGCGCGGCGGGTACGACGGCAAGGGCGTGCTCGTGGTGCGCGACGCCGGGAGCCTCGCGGCCGCCGCGTCGTGGTTCACCGGCGGCGAGCTCCTCGTCGAGCAGTTCGTGCCCTTCAGCCGTGAACTCTCCGTGCTCGTGGCGCGGCGCCCGTCCGGCGACGCCGTGACGTGGCCGGTCGTCGAATCCATCCAGGTGGACAGCGTGTGCGACGAGGTCCTCGCGCCCGCCCCCGAGCTCCCCCGCGCAGTCGCCGACGCCGTCACGGCAGCCGCGCTGCGTCTCGCCGAACGCCTGGGAGCCACGGGCGTGATGGCGGTGGAGCTCTTCGAGACCCCCGGCACCGGAGCCGGCTACCTGATCAACGAGCTCGCCATGCGCCCGCACAACTCGGGGCACTGGACCATGGACGGCGCCGCCACGGGCCAGTTCGAGCAGCACCTGCGGGCGGTGCTCGACCTCCCGCTCGGTGCCACGCACGCCCTCGCCGAGCACGCGGTCATGAAGAACGTGCTCGGCGGTTCCAACACCGACATCTACTCGGCCTACCCGTCGGCCCTGTCCTCAGGTCCGTCCGCTAAGGTGCACTTCTACGGCAAGGGCGTACGTCCCGGCCGCAAGATCGGTCATGTGAACGCGCTGGCGGCTCCCGGGGAGCCGCTCGACGCCGTGCGCGCGAGGGCCTCGAGGGTTGCCGCGATCCTCCGCGACGGCACGGAGCCGCCCTCCTCCGAGAACACTCCACCGAAGGGAATGCAGTGACGAACGCCCAGGTAGGCCTCGTGATGGGGTCGGACTCGGACTGGCCCGTGATGGAGGCCGCAGCGGCCGCGCTGGCCGAGTTCTCGATCCCCTACGAGGCCGACGTCGTCTCCGCCCACCGCATGCCCGACGCCATGATCGAGTACGGGCGGACGGCTGCCGACCGGGGCCTGCGCGTCCTCATCGCCGGCGCCGGCGGTGCGGCGCACCTCCCCGGGATGCTCGCCTCCGTGACGCCGCTGCCCGTGATCGGTGTGCCCGTGCCCCTGCGCTACCTCGACGGCATGGACTCCCTGCTGTCGATCGTCCAGATGCCCGCCGGCGTGCCCGTGGCCACGGTGTCGATCGGGGGCGCCCGCAACGCCGGGCTGCTCGCCGTCCGCATCCTGGCCGCCGGGTCCGGCGACCACGCCGCGGCGCTCCGCGCGCAGCTCGTCGAGTTCGCCGGCGCCCTGCGGACGACCGCGGAGGAGAAGGGCGCCGCCCTGCGCTCCCGCATCGCGGCCTCCACGGCGGACGACGAGTGATCACCGGCACCCGCGTGAGCAGCACGGACACCACCGGCTCCGCCGGACTCACCAATCCCGTCCGCTACCCGGAGGGGGCGCCGCCCGAGGTCCGCACGAAGCGTGCGTTCGTCCTGCTCGCCCTGACCCTCGTGCTGCCCGGTTCCGCGCAGGTCGTCGCCGGCGACCGGCGGCTGGGCCGCCGGGCCCTCAGGGCCACGTTCACGTGCTGGGCGCTGATCGTCCTCGGACTCGTCCTCACCCTCACGGACCGCACCCTCGCGGTGGGCCTCGTCACCCACCGCTGGTGGTCCCTCGCGTTGATCGTCGCGCTCCTGGCGGTCGCCCTCGGCTGGGCGCTGCTGTTCGTCAACACGCTGCGGCTCATCCGGATGCCCCTGCTCGAGCGCCGCGTGCGGCCCCTCGTGGCCGGCGCCCTGGCGCTCCTCATGGTCCTCACCAGCGGGTCGCTCGCCTACGGCGCCTACGTGCTCGGCGTCGGCCGGTCGACGGTGGGGTCGATCTTCCAGTCCGGCCCCGCGTTCGACCCCGTGGACGGCCGGTACAACTTCCTGCTCATGGGCGGCGACGCGGGCGAGGACCGCACGGGCCGGCGCCCGGACAGCATCTCCGTGATCAGCGTGGACGCCGAGACCGGCGCCACCGTGACGTTCAGCATCCCCCGCAACTTCCAGAACGCCCAGTTCTCCGAGGACTCCCCGCTCTGGGAGGTCTACCCCGACGGCTACAACTGCGGCGATCCCTGCATCATCAACAGCCTCTACACGGACGTCACGCAGAGCTACCCGGACCTGTACCCGGGCGCCGCGGACCCCGGGGCCGAGGCCATGATGGACGCCGCGAGCGGCGTGCTCGGCATCGAGGTGCAGTCCTACCTCCTCGTCGACATGAACGGCTTCGAGCAGCTCGTGGACGCCATGGGCGGCATCAGGATCGACGCCGGCGGCTGGGTGCCGATCACCGCCGCGGAGATCCCCGGCACCGACCCGATCCGCCACTACCCGCCCGACGGCTGGATCAAGCCGGGCGTGCAGACGCTCGACGGGTACCACGCCCTCTGGTACGCGAGGTCGCGGGAGTTCGTGACGGATTATGACCGCATCTCCCGCCAGCAGTGCGTCCAGCAGGCCATGATCGCGCAGCTCGACCCCGCCACCGTGCTCACGCGCTTCCAGTCGATCGCCGCCGCGGGCACGCAGATCGTCGAGACGGACATCTCCCAGGACCAGCTGGCCGGCTTCGTGGACCTCGGCCTCAAGGCGAAGGGACAGGAGACCCGCCGCCTGACCATCGGCCCCCCGGACTTCGGCACCCCCGCGGAGAACTTCGCGACCTACCCGGACTTCGACCTCATCCACGAGCGCGTGCAGGGCATGTTCGCGGACGGTGCCGCTCCCGCGGCCGACGCCCCGCTGCAGCTCGAACGCGCGGGCATGGTCTCCCCCGTGCAGGTCCCGGCCCAGGTCCCGGCCCAGACCACGGACGACGGCATCACCGAGGAGTACCTGCAGGAGCTCGCCACCATCGGCGACGACGCGACCCTCGGCGATCTGCTGGCCGACAACGGGCAGTGCTCCCCCGCCTGACCCGCTCCGCGGCCGAACCACCCCGACCAGCCGAAGGACCGAGAACGATGTACCTCCTCGAGAACACCCTCCGCCCCTACGCGTGGGGATCGGAACGCGCCATCGCCGATCTGCTCGGCCGGGAGCCCTCCGGCGGCCCGGAGGCCGAACTGTGGATCGGGGCCCACCCCGACTCGCCGTCGTACGTTATCCACCCCGACGGCGCCCGGGACAGCCTGCACGAGCTCATCGGGCGGGACCCGGCGAGCCTGCTGGGCGAGCCCGTGGCGGAGCGGTTCGGGAACCGCCTGCCGTTCCTGCTGAAGGTGCTCGCCGCCGGCTCCGCCCTGTCCCTGCAGGTGCACCCGAGCCTGGAGCAGGCGGCCGCGGGCTTCGACGCCGAGGAGGCCGCCGGAGTGCCCGGGGACGCAGCGCACCGCAACTACCGGGACCGGAACCACAAGCCGGAGATGATCTACGCCCTGACGCCGTTCGAGGCCCTCTGCGGCTTCCGGCCCCTGCCCGAGGCCGCCGGGGTCTTCACGGTGCTCGCCGCCGCCGTGCCGCCCGGCTCCCCGGCCCACGCCCTGCTCGAGGACGTCGCGGCGCACCTCGCCTCGGGGGACGACACGGCCCTGCGGTCGTCGTTCACGCTGCTGCTCGAGGCCCCGCGCGAGGTCGTCGACGAGGTCGAGGCCTCAGCGCGGCGCGCCGGGACGGGATCCGGCGACGCCGTCGCCGGCGACCTCGCCACCATCGCCGAGCTCGCGGGCCAGTACCCCGGAGATCCCGGCGTCCTCGTGGCCCTGCTGCTCAACCGTGTGTCGCTGCGCCCCGGGGAGGCCCTGTACCTGCCGGCCGGGAACATCCACGCCTACCTGAGCGGGCTCGGCATCGAGGTCATGGCGTCCTCCGACAACGTCCTGCGGGGAGGCCTCACGCCCAAGCACGTGGACACCGCGGAGCTGCTCGCCACCGTGGTCTTCGAACCACTCGCTCCCCCGGCACTGACGCCCGACGCCACGCTCCTCGACCAGGAGCTCTACCGGCCGCCGTTCGACGAGTTCCAGCTCCAGCGCATCGAGCTCGCCGACCCCGCGGCGGGTCCCGCGGGCGAGCCGGGCGAGAGCGCCGGCGGGGACGACGACCCGCGCGGGCCCCTGCCCGCGCGCGAGAGCCTCACACCGGCACACGTCCCGGTGGTGCAGAACGGGCCCGTGGTGGTCCTGGCCGTCAGCGGACCGATCCTGCTCGACACCCCGAACTCCACGCTTCTGGTGCCGCGCGGCGGCAGCGCCTTCGTGGCCGCCTCGGAGGCCCCGCTCGTCGTCCGCCCGGCAGCCGACGGGCACGGGGCGACGGACGGCCCCGTGCTGGCGTTCGCCGTCACGGTCGGCGGGGCGATGCCGTCGCTCTAGGAGCGGGCGCCGGAGGCGCCGGCGCCTCCGGTGCGCGGTGCTAGCCGCGCACCCGCCGCACCGCGCCGACCGCTCGCCCGGCCTGCCGCCGCGCGAGCTGCATGCCGCGCTTGGCGAGGGGCAGGGCGCGGCTGAACACCGGGTAGAACGGGGACAGCGGCAGGTCCCAGGTGCCGGCGAGCTGGTCCTCGTGCTGTGCCCAGCCCATCTTGAACCGGGAGACGCCGTCGTTGAGGAGGCCGTTGAAGTCGTAGCGGGCCACCCCGCGCGCCTTCATCTCCTGGATGGCGAACCACTTGAGCGCGTAGTTGGCGCGGAGCCGTTCGCCCTCCTCGGTCATGCCGCCGTAGAGCTCGAAGGAGGTCGTGGCCGTCGCGGAGATCCACAGGAAGGCGACCACGTCGTCGCCCTGGAACGCCGCGTAGACGGGCGAGGCGTCGCCGAGGTTGTCGAAGATGTCGAGGTAGTAGGAATCCTCGTGGATCCCGAACCCGGCGCGCTCGGCGGTCAGCCGGTACACGTCGAGGCAGGAGGGGATCTCGCTCCGCAGCACGCGGCGGATCGAGAGATCCTCCCGGCCGGACTTCCGGATGTACTGGCGGTGCTTCTTCGTCATGTCGGCGAGCAGCTCCTCCTCCGTGCGGCGCAGGTCCAGGATGAGGGTCCGCCCGATGAGGATGGTGTTGGTGCTCCGCCTCCAGCCCGCGGCCGGCAGCGCGGCCACGGCGTCGTCGGCGTCGTCCCAGTCGGGTTCGATCGAGAGCGCCACCGAGCCGTGGGCCTCGCGGACGTACCCGGCGATCGCCGCGAGGACCTCGATCTCCCGGCCCTTCGCGGCCTGGGGTCCGCGCGGGATGTACGCGAGGCTCCGCAGCGGCAGCGGGAGGGACCGCACCACGAGCTGGGCCGCGCCCACCACGACGCCGTCCTCGGCGACGAGCACGCGGTCGGCGCTCCAGCCGTGCGCCGCCTTCGTCTGCCCCCACCCCCACAGCTGCTGGGGATGCCCGCCCAGCTCGTCGACGGTGGTGTCCCACCGGGCGCGGTCGGAACAGGGCGACACGGAAAGACTCATCCGACCACCCTATAGGGGCCGGCGCCCTAGTCCTTGACGCGGGCGTAGGTCTCCCACTTGTGGGCCTGGTGCTCGCCGTCGACCACGCGGATGGTGCCCGACTTGGAGCGCATGACCATGGACTGCGTGAGGACCTTGTCCTTGCTGTACCGCACGCCGCGCAGCAGGTCGCCGTCGGTGATGCCGGTGGCCGCGAAGTAGCAGTTGTCGCTCGTGACGAGGTCGTTGGTCGAGAGCACGCGGTCGAGGTCGTGGCCGGCGTCGAGGGCCTTCTGCTTCTCCTCGTCGCTCGTGGGCCACAGGCGGCCCTGGATGACACCGCCGAGGGACTTGATGGCGCAGGCCGCCACGATGCCCTCGGGGGTCCCGCCGATCCCCATGAGGGCGTCGACGTCGGTGCCCTCGCGGGCCGCGGCGATCGCCCCGGCGACGTCGCCGTCCATGATGAACTTGGTGCGCGCCCCGGCGGCACGGATCTCCTCGACGAGGGGCTTGTGCCGGTCGCGGTCGAGGATCATGACGTTGAGCTGGCTGACCTTCTTGCCGTTGGCCTTCGCGATGAGGTGCAGGTTCTGCTTCACGGGCAGGCGCAGGTCCACCATGTCCGCCGCCTCGGGGCCGGTCACGAGCTTCTCCATGTAGAAGACGGCGGACGGGTCGAACATCGAGCCGCGCTCGGCGACGGCGAGCACGGCGAGGGCGTTGTTGATGCCCAGGGCCGTCAGGCGGGTGCCGTCGATGGGGTCGACGGCGACGTCGCACTCGGGGCCGCTGCCGTCGCCCACATGCTCGCCGTTGAAGAGCATGGGCGCCTCGTCCTTCTCGCCCTCGCCGATCACCACCACGCCGTTGAAGTGGACGGTCTGCAGGAGTGAGCGCATGGCGTCCACGGCGGCGCCGTCGGCCAGGTTCTTGTCGCCGAAGCCCACCCAGTGGCCGCCGGCGATCGCCGCGGCCTCCGTGACGCGGACGAGTTCGAGGGCGAGGTTCCGGTCCGGTTCGTCGTCCCCGACGGCGAGCGCCGGTGAGAGGGTGGAGTACTGGGCGTTGCTGGCGTTCTGGGACACGTCGATCCTCATCGTCGAAGGTGGTCGGGTCCCCCGCGGGCCCGATGGTGCCGTGCTGCCATCATAGGCGCGCCGCGCCCCGCGGTTCCTGTGATGCTGCCGACGTCCCGGTCAGCAGGGGCCGCTCCGGTTAGGCGGCACGGCCCGCATCAGCGAAAATGGAGGGGTGAGCGATCAGAGCGACGAGCGGACCCCCGGCCCCGAGGCTGAGCCGGACGACGACGCGCCCCCCATCAGCCTCACCCCCAACCAGGCGAAGCGTGCCAGCGCGACAGCGCGCGGCATGCTCATCGCCACGGGCGCGACGATCGCCGTCGTGCTCCCCGTCTACTTCCTGAACCCCACGTACACGGCCGAGACGTACCGGCGGGACATCGACGTCTCGACCGTCGCACGCCAGGCGGCCGGCGACGCCGGCTACCTCCCCGCCTCACCGACCCTGCCCGAGGGCTGGTCCTCGAACTACGCGCGCTGGGTGACCGGCCGCAGCGACGGCGTGGACTTCTGGGAGGTCGGGTTCCTGACCGCGGACACCGGTTTCATCCAGCTCACCCAGACTGACGACGCCAACCCCACCTGGGTGGCCCAGCGGATCGGTGACGCGCAGGTCTCCGGCACCCGCACCATCGGCGGCCTCGAGTGGGAGCTGCTCGACGCGCCGGACGGCGACACCGTGCTCACCGCCGACGTCGACGGCGCCACGGTGATCCTGAACGGGGAGGCGACGCTCTCCGAGTTCGACACCGCGGGGACCGCCGTCGTCGAGGACGTCCGGCAGAACGCGGCGGAGGAGGCCGAGCGCCTCGCATCGGCCGGCACCGACGGCGCCTGAGGTCCACCGCAGGGCCGGCCGGACCAGTACAGTGGGCGGCGTGACCCAGCAACTGACCCCGGCCGACGCGTGGCTCCGCCTCCAGGAGGGCAACGCGCGGTTCGTCGCCTCCGACGTCTCCCACCCCAACCAGGACGCCTCCCGCCGCACCGCCCTCGTGAACGACCAGCACCCGTTCGCCGTCATCTTCGGCTGCTCGGACTCGCGCCTGGCGGCGGAGATCATCTTCGACCTCGGCCTCGGGGACGTCTTCGTGGTGCGGACCGCCGGCCAGGTGATCGACGACGCCGTCCTCGGCTCGCTCGAGTACAGCGTCAGCGTCCTGGGCGTGCCGCTGATCGTGGTGCTCGGTCATGACAGCTGCGGCGCGGTCACGGCGACCATGAACGCCGTCGAGACCGGGGACATGCCGGTCGGGTTCATCCGCGACCTCGTGGAGCGCATCACGCCGTCGGTCCTCACGGCACGCCGGGCCGGCGTCACCGAGGTGAACGCGACCGTCGTCGAGCACACCCGGCAGACGGCGCACCGGCTGGTGGACAGTTCCCGCGTCATCGCGGACGCGGTGGCCGCCGGGCACACCGCCGTCATCGGCGTCTCCTACCGCCTGGACGAGGGCAGGGCCGTGCTCGTGTCGGGATTTGGCACGCCGAAGGACTGAAGGCGAGAATTGCCGCATGACTTCCACGCCTGCAGCCGGCCCTGAATACCGCATCGAACACGACACCATGGGCGAGGTGCGGGTCCCCGTCGACGCCCTGTACCGTGCGCAGACGCAGCGCGCCGTCGAGAACTTCCCGATCTCCGGCACCACCCTGGAGCGCGCGCACATCGAGGCGCTCGCCCGCATCAAGAAGGCCGCTGCCACGGCCAACGCGGAACTCGGCGTGCTCGACGCGGAGCGTGCCCGGGCGATCGAGGCGGCGGCCGAGGACGTCGCGTCGGGACGGTACGACGGCGACTTCCCCGTCGACATCTACCAGACCGGATCCGGCACGTCCTCCAACATGAACGCCAACGAGGTCATCGCGACCCTCGCGAGCAGGGCGCTCGAGGCGGCCGGCAGCACCACCACGGTGCACCCCAACGACCACGTCAACGCGTCGCAGTCCTCCAACGACGTCTTCCCGACCTCCGTCCACGTCGCGGCGACCTCCGCCCTCGTGAAGGACCTCATCCCGTCGCTGGCGCACCTCGCCGAGGCGCTCGAGCGCAAGGCCGAGGAGTTCAGCACCGTGGTGAAGTCCGGCCGGACCCACCTCATGGACGCCACGCCGGTGACCCTCGGCCAGGAGTTCGGCGGCTACGCGGCCCAGGTCCGCTACGGGATCGAGCGCATCGAGGCATCCCTCGCGCGCGTGGCGGAGGTGCCCCTCGGCGGCACCGCCGTGGGGACCGGCATCAACACCCCGGCCGGCTTCTCCGCCCGCGTCATCGAGCTCCTCGCCGAGGACACGGGACTGCCCCTCACGGAGGCACGGGACCACTTCGAGGCCCAGGCGAACCGCGACTCCCTCGTGGAGGTCTCCGGGATGCTCCGCACCATCGCCGTCTCGCTCACCAAGATCCACAACGACCTGCGCTGGCTCGGCTCCGGCCCCAACACGGGCCTGGGCGAGATCGCCCTCCCCGACCTGCAGCCCGGGTCCTCGATCATGCCGGGCAAGGTCAACCCCGTCATCGCCGAGGCCGTCATCATGGTCTGCGCCCAGGTGGTCGGCAACGACGCCACCGTGGCCTGGTCCGGCACCAACGGCGCGTTCGAGCTCAACGTCGGCATCCCCGTGATCGCCCGCAACGTCCTCGAATCCATCCGCCTGCTCAGCAACTCGACGCGCGTCTCCGCCGACCGCATGATCGACGGCATCACCGCCAACGTCGAGCGCGCACGCTTCCTCGCCGAGGCCTCCCCCTCGATCGTCACGCCGCTCAACAAGCACATCGGCTACGAGAACGCGGCCAAGATCGCGAAGAAGGCCGTCGCCGAGGGGCTCACGGTGCGTGAGGCCGTGATCGCGCTCGGCTTCGTGGAGCGTGGCGAACTGACCGAGGAGCAGCTGGACTCCGCCCTCGACGTGCTCTCGATGACGCGCCCGCCGCAGGCCTGACGCGCCCGCAGGACCTGTCCCAGGAGGGGTGCACCCGGTTCGTCCCGGGTGCACCCCTCCTGTGTCTTCCGCGGAATTTGCACTGAGGTGCTCAGAGTGCAAATATGTACTCCATGCCTGATAGTGCACATTCGGAGGAGCTCGGTCTGCGGGAGCGCAAGCGCCGCCGGACACGTTCGTCCCTCGTGGCGGCGGCCCGCCGGCTGACGCTCGCGCACGGCATCGGCGGCTTCACCGTCGAGCAGCTCTGCGATGAGATCGGTATCTCCCGCCGCACGTTCTTCAACTACTTCCCCTCCAAGGAGGACGCCGTCCTCGGCTCCACCGACGAGGAACTGCCGCAGCCGATCCTCGACGCCTTCCTCCTGTCGGGACGCACCGATCCCCCCACCCCGCTGATCGACGCGCTGGCCGACCTCTTCGCGGAGTTCGGCGACCGGCTCACCATCTCCCGCGAGGAGTACGAGCTGATGTCCGCCGTCCTGCACCGGGAACCGCAGCTCATGCCCCGCCTCTTCGCCCGCGCCGAGGCGAAGTCGCAGCTGCTGGTCGACCTCATCATCGCGAGGGAGGGCCTGCCCGCGGACCATCCCCTGCCCCGCGTGGCCACGTTCGTGCTGGGCGGTCTCGCCCGCCGTTCCCTCGACGAGTTCTTCGCCGAGGGGAACGCACTGAGCTACCCCGAGGTCATCCGCCGCAACATCGACGCGCTCCGCCTTCTCTTCCCCCCGCCCCCGGGAGTCGCCCGCGACCTCCCCGTATCCCAGAACCAGGAACCCGCATGAGTACAACGACGGCGCCGGAGGGCCCGCTCCTCCTGACCCAGAAGCGCATCTGGATCATCTTCTCGGCGCTCATCGCCGGGATGCTGCTCTCCAGCCTCGACCAGACCATCGTCTCGACGGCCATGCCCACCATCGTGGGCCAGCTCGGCGGCGTCGAGCACCAGACGTGGATCACCACGGCGTACCTGCTCGCCACCACCATCGTGATGCCGATCTACGGCAAGTTCGGTGACGTGCTCGGCCGCCGCAACCTCTTCCTCTTCGCCATCGCACTGTTCACCGTGGCGTCCATCGGCTGTGCCTTCGCCACCGACTTCTGGGCCTTCGTGGTGTTCCGTGCCATCCAGGGGCTCGGCGGCGGCGGCCTGATGATCCTGTCCCAGGCGATCATCGCGGACATCGTGCCCGCCAACGAGCGCGGCAAGTACATGGGCCCCCTCGGCGGCATCTTCGGCCTCAGCGCCGTCGCGGGTCCGCTGCTCGGCGGCTACTTCGTGGACCACCTGACCTGGAACTGGGCGTTCTACATCAACATCCCGGTCGGCATCGCCGCGTTCGCCATCGCCTGGTTCACCCTGCGGCTGCCGTCGAAGAAGGCGACCGGACGGATCGACATCGCGGGCGTCGTCCTGCTGTCGGTCGCCACGACCTGCCTCATCTTCCTCACGGACTTCGGCGGTGACGCCGCCGAGGGCTGGACCTCACCGCTCACCTGGAGCTTCGGCGCCGGCATGATCCTCGCGGCGGTCGGCTTCGTCCTGGTGGAGCGCCGCGCGGAGGATCCCATCATCCCGCTCGGGCTCTTCCGCAACCGCACGTTCGTCACCAGCACCGGCATCGGCCTGACACTCGGCCTCGGCATGTTCGCCGCGCTCGCGTTCATGCCGACCTTCCTCCAGATGGCCTCCGGCACCTCGGCGGCCGTCTCCGGACTGCTGCTCGTCCCGATGATCGTGGGGCTCATGGGCACGTCGATCTTCTCCGGCCTCGCGATCTCCCGCACGGGCCGGTACCGGAAGTACCCGATCATCGGTGTCTCGCTGACCCTGGCCACGCTGCTCTGGATGTCCACGCTCACGGCCGACACCCCCATCTGGGTCATCTGCACCATGCTGTTCTTCTTCGGCGCGGGGCTCGGCCTCATCATGCAGGTCATCGTCCTCGTGGTGCAGAACTCGGTGGCGCCGACCATGGTCGGTGTCGCAACGAGTACCAACAACTACTTCCGCGAGGTGGGTGCGTCGCTCGGCGTCGCCGTCTTCGGGGCGATCTTCACTAGCCGCCTCTCCGAACGGTTGCGGGAGACGTTCGCGGCGTCCGGTGCGAGCCCCGAGGCCGCCGGCGAGGCGACTTCGACCCTCGACCCGGCAGCCCTGAACGCACTGCCCGACCAGCTGCGGGAGGCCGTCGTGAGCGACTACGCGGAGTCGCTGGCCCCCGTGTTCCTCTACCTCGTGCCGTTCCTCGTGATCGCCCTGGTCCTCGCGCTCCTGCTGCGGGAGATCCCGCTGTCCGACACCTCGGGCATGGTGGCGCGGGGCGAGGCGATCGGCGGCGAGGAGGCGGACCGTCTGGAGCGGGAGCGTGCCGAGGCTGCGTCCGCCGCACGCTCGTCCTCGGAGCGTCCCGGGTCCTGACCCCGCGCACGCACCCGAGCCCATCGCCGGCCCGGCAGCCCCTCGGACGGAGGGCTGCCGGGCCGGCGGCGTCAGCGGATGAAGCGGGTCACGCCGTCGAACGCCTCCGCCTGCCGGATCAGCGCGAGGTGCCGCGGCTTGAGGGGCGGCAGCGCGTTCGGCGGGAACCAGCGGACGTCGAGGGACTCGTCGTCGTTGACGCGCGCGGTGCCGCTCACCCACCGGCACCGGAACTCGAGGGTCAGGAAGGTGCACACGTCGCCGTTGGGGAAGGTGATGGGACCGTCGACGCCGGTGGCGAGCAGGCTCTCCACCTCGACGACGACGCCGGTCTCCTCCTCCACCTCCCGGCGCAGGGCGACGGCCGGCTGCTCGCCCGGATCGACCATGCCGGTGATGATTGCCCAGCGGCCGTTGTCCGCCCGCTGCCCGAGGAGCACGCGCCCGTCGTCGTCGAGGACCACGCCCCCGACGCCGGGCAGCCACAGCGGGTCGTGGCCGATCTTCTCGCGCAGCGCGACGACGAATTCGGGAGTAGGCACGCTCTTCAGGCTAGTACAGCGAGCGCGAGCGCGGCCCCGCCGATGAGGAACGGCCCGAATGCCACCGAGGATCCGGGCGTGGCCCGGCCGGCCAGGACGAGCGCGAGGCTCCACAGCCCACCGAGCACGACGGCGAAGAAGGGACCCCACCACAGCGCGGCGCCTCCCGCGAAGCCCAGGTAGAGCCCGAGGAGTCCCGCGAGCTTGACGTCCCCGAAGCCGAGCCCCCGCCGGGACAGCAGGTGCAGCGCCCCGAACCCCAGCCAGAGCACGGCCCCGCCGGCGAGCATCCCGAGGATCCGGTGCCACTCGCCCGCGGCGCCGGCCGCGAGCCCGAGCAGGAGCACGGCGGCCGGATAGGCGGGCAGGACGATCCGGTCGGGCAGCCGGTGCGTGCGCCAGTCGACCACGCCGAGCCGGCCGCCGACCGCGACGAACCCCAGCAGGGCGGCCGCGAGCAGGGCGAAGGCGAGGGGCTCCTGCGCCTGGTAGTCGGCGAGCACGGCGGTCACGCCCCCACGCTACGCCCGGGGCCCTGACCGGCCGCAAGGGTGCCGGTTACACTGTGGAAATGTCGGGCCAGCGCAGCACCAGTTCCGCGTCCACGCCGGAGGAGACCTTCCGTTCCCTCTGCCGCTCCTCCCCCTGGCGCTGGGAGACCCTGCGCTTCACCATCGCCTGGCGGGCGCCGTCCGACCAGGGCCTCGACACCGCCCCGCCCCTGAGTGCCTGGCTCCGCCGCCCGGCGGCGCTGCGCGTCGAGGCCGCGGACGGCACGCTGCTGCACTCCACCACGGGCAACGAACGCTCCCGCGACGCGCTGTACGTCAGCGCCACGCGGAAGTCGTGGCTCGTGGCGCCCCGCCTCGTCACGCCCGTGTACGACGGCGCCGGGCTCGTGCGCCGCCGGCCCGAGGCCGCCTACGGCGAGGCCGTCTTCGGCGATCCGCGCTGGTCGTCCATGCTGGATCCGGTCGAGCTGGCGGGCAACGCGCCGGTGGCCATGGCCCCGGGCGCCGACCGCGTGGAGGTCCGGGACATCGCGGAGGAGTCGTTCGCGGGCCGCCCGGTCCTCGCCGCCACGGTCACCTCGAACGCCTCCTACGAGCCCGCCGCGCCCGGCCGTCCGCTGATCGGCGAGGGCCGGACGCGCGTGCTCGTGGACATCGGCACCGCGGTCTGCGTGTCCACGACGGCCCTCGACGGCGCCACCCGCGGGGCCGGCCACGACCTCGCGATCCTCGGCGTCGACGAGTACCTGACCGACGACTACTTCCGTGCCGCTCCCCCGGAGCTCAGCGACGTCAGCCGGCACGTCCCCTGGATCGTGGGCTAGCCAGCATCCCTAGCCGTCCGACCCCTCCAGCAGCTCGGTGACGAGGGCCGCGATCGGCGAGCGCTCCGACCGCGTGAGCGTGACGTGGCCGAACAGCGGGTGGCCCTTGAGGGTCTCGACGACGGCCGCGATGCCGTCGTACCGGCCCACCCGGAGGTTGTCGCGCTGCGCGACGTCGTGCGTGAGGACGATCTTCGAGTTCTGCCCGATGCGGCTCATCACCGTGAGGAGCACGTTCTTCTCGAGCGACTGCGCCTCGTCGACGATCACGAACGAGTCGTGCAGGCTGCGGCCGCGGATGTGGGTGAGCGGCAGGACCTCGAGCATGCCGCGGTCCAGCACCTCCTCGACGACCTCGGGCGAGACGATCGCGCCGAGGGTGTCGAAGACGGCCTGCGCCCACGGGTTCATCTTGTCGTTCTCGCTCCCGGGCAGGTAGCCGAGCTCCTGCCCGCCCACCGCATACAGGGGCCGGAACACGACCACCTTGCGGTGCTCGCGCCGCTCCAGGACCGCCTCGAGGCCCGCGCAGAGCGCGAGGGCCGACTTGCCCGTCCCCGCGCGCCCGCCGAGGGAGACGATGCCCACCTCGGGGTCCAGCAGGAGGTCGATCGCCAGGCGCTGCTCCGCGGACCGCCCGTGCAGGCCGAACACGTCGCGGTCGCCGCGGACCAGCCGGATGTGCTTGTCCGCCCCGACGCGCCCGAGCGCCGAACCGCGCGGCGAGAGCAGGATGACGCCCGTGTTCACCGGCTGCTCCGCACCGCCGGCCGTCAGGACGGCCTCGTGGTCGTAGAGGGCGTTGACCTCCTCGACCGTGGCGTCGAGCTCGGCCACGCCCGTCCAGCCGGAGTCCTTCACGAACTCGTTGCGGTACTCGTCGGCCTGCAGGCCCATCGCGGACGCCTTCACGCGCATCGGCAGGTCCTTGGACACCACGACCACGTCGCGCCCGGCGACGGCGAGGTTCTTCGCGACGGCGAGGACCCGGGAGTCGTTGTCACCGCTGCGGAACCCGACCGGCAGCACCTCGGGCGAGACGTGGTTCAGTTCCACCCGCAGCGTGCCGCCCTCGTCCCCGAGCGGGACGTCGGTGTCGAGCCCGCCGTTGTCCACCCGCAGGTCGTCCAGCAGCCTCAGGGCCTTCCGGGCGAAGTACCCCAGCTCCGGGTCGTGCCGCTTGCCCTCGAGCTCGGTGATGACGACGATGGGCAGGATCACCTCGTGTTCCGCGAACCGCAGGATGGCGCGGGGATCGGACAGGAGCACCGAGGTGTCGATGACGTAGCTGCGCCGCGGATCGACCGCGTCCTGCTCCGGGGTGTTGGTTGTAGCCACATGGACTCCGCTCCGGGGCGGTCGCCCCGAATTCGTAGGGGTGGGGTGGGCCTTCCGTCGGCGGATCCGATGTCCGTCGATGGGTAGACCCTACGCCGTCGATCCCCGCAGCGCAGCGCCGCCCGCCGTGTCGTCCGTGAAGCGCCGGTGAACACTCGGGACGGACGCTCAGGACCCGAAGCGGCGCTGCCTGCGGCCGTAGTCGCGGAGGGCGCGGAGGAAGTCCACGCGCCGGAAATCGGGCCACAGCGCCTCGCAGAAGTAGAACTCGCTGTAGGCGCTCTGCCACATGAGGAACCCGGAGAGCCGCTGCTCCCCCGAGGTGCGGATGACGAGGTCCGGGTCCTGCTGCCCGCGCGTGTAGAGGAAGGAGGAGATGTGCTGGTCCGTCAGCTCCTCGGCGAGGGTCTCGAGGGACATCCCGCGGGCTGCGGCGTCCCGCATCAGTTCCTTGACGGCGTCGACGATCTCGCGCCGTCCCCCGTACCCCACGGCCACGTTCACGTGCAGCCCGTCGATGCGCTCGGTGGACGCCGCGAGCTCCACGAGCTTGCCGGCCAGGTCGTCGGGCAGGAGGTCGAGGGCGCCGACGGGCTGGACCCGCACGCGGTTGCTCTCCCCGAGGCGGTCGAGGGTGTTGGCGATGATGTCGAGGAGCTGGTCGATCTCCTCCTGGGGCCGGCCCATGTTGTCGGTGGACAGCATGTAGAGGGTCACGACGTCGACGCCGAGTTCCTCGCACCAGCCGAGGAACTCGTGGATCTTGTCCGCGCCCGCCTGGTGCCCGTGGCTCGTGGGCGCGCCCGCGAGCTTCGCCCACCGCCGGTTGCCGTCCACCATGACGCCGATGTGGTGCGGGATGCGTTCGGGCGCGAGGTTCCGCTGCAGCCTGCGCTCGTAGAAGCTGTAGCCGACTCCGGGGAACTTCAAGCTCACGCCCGGCCGCCCTCCCCTGGTTCCCGCTCCGGCCGGGGCCGGAGGCATGCTCGACACGGGGCGCCTGACCCCGGATACCTGCTTCTACCGTACCGGCAGTTGCCCGGCAAAGGCCTGCAGGCAGTGCGGAACCGTCTGCGGCGACCATCTCCTCGACAGGCGGCCGTCGGAGGGGCGGGCGGCGGCCTGGGCTAGAATTCCGGCATGACCCCGCGCTATCCGGCCCCTGTCCCGGGCCCTTCGGATCCCGCGGCCGGCCGCGACAGCCCGTTCGAGGACGCGGTGTCCTCGGTGGCGGGACCGCTCGCGGACGCGATGGCGGCCAAGCCGCTGTGGCGGGGGTGGATCCACGCGGTCGCCACGCCCCTGGCCGTCGCCGCGGGTGTCGTCCTCGTGGCGCTGGCCCCGACGCCGGGGCTCCGGGTCGCCTCCGCCATCTACGCCCTGACGGGCGTGCTGCTGTTCGGCGTGAGCGCGGTGTACCACCGGGGCGACTGGAGTCCGGGCGTGAAGGTGGTCCTGAAGCGCCTGGACCACACCAACATCATGCTGGTCATCGCCGGATCCTATACGCCGCTCGCCTGGGCCCTGCTGGACCGGGGCAGGGCGGAGACGCTCCTGTGGATCATCTGGGGCGGCGCCGTCGCCGGCGTGCTCTTCCGCAACCTGTGGGTGGACGCACCGCGGTGGCTGTACGTGCCCATCTACGTGGCGCTCGGCCTGGGCTCCGTGTTCTACATGCCGGACTTCTTCGCGGCCAATGTGCCCGCCGCGCTGCTGATCTGCGTGGGCGGCGTGCTGTACATCGCAGGCGCCGTGTTCTACGGCATCAAGCGGCCCAACTTCTCACCGCGCGTGTTCGGCTTCCACGAGCTCTTCCACGCGTTCACGGTGGCGGCCTTCGCGGCGCACTTCGTCGCGATCATGCTCGCCGTCCTGCACCCGGTCGGGGCCTGACCCGGCCCGGATACCGACCCGGGTACGGGACGGACCGTGTGGTCAGCGGTTGTCCGGGCCGTGCTTCCCGCCCGGCCGGGGGCGACCGCCGTCGGCCGTGCCGTCCCCGCCGCGGGACAGGCCCGGCACGTCGTCCCCTCCCGCCGTCGCCGCGCCGTCGGCACGCTGGGCCCGCGCCTGCTCCACCTCGGCGGTGTATCGGACGCGCCGGATGCGCTTGACCATGTCGCGGATCAGGAAGATGACGAGCACGACGACGAAGAGCGTCGCCAGGAAGCCGAGCGTCCCGGGCGTGACCGACGCCGGGTCGAGGCCCGGTTTGAGCGTCGGGTCCCCCGACGGCGTCACGGTCGCAGCCAGGCTGAGGGGAAGGAACACGCAGGCACCACTTTCGAAGCTCGCGGCGGGTCCGGGGTGCCCGCCAGCCATAATTCTACGCGGGATAGAAATGCGGCGCGGACCTAGCGTCCCGGCGTGATCCCGGCGAAGAAGTCGTCCTCGGGCACGGAGGACTCCACGCGCGAGGTGATGAGGGAGTAGTCCTCCCACGGCCACACCTCCTGCTGCAGTTCCACCGACACGGCGAAGAAGAATCCCTCCGGGTCCACCTGCGTGCGGTGCGCGAGCAGCGCCCGCTCCCGGTGCCCGAAGAAGTCGGCGCAGCGGATCTGCGTGGTGGTGGGGTGCGCCGGGGCCGGTGGCTGGTGTCCCTCCGCGTCCGCCTCGAGCCACTGCGCGATGCGCTCCGCGTAGGGCGACTGGAGGCCGGCCTCCTCGAGCGCCGCGTGCAGGGCGCGGAAGCGCTCCGGGTTGAACGCGCGGTCGTAGTAGAGCTTGGCGACGCTCCAGGCCTCACCCGTGCCCGGGTAGCGCTCCGGGTCGGCCGCCGCCTCGAACGCCTCCACCGCGACACGGTGCGCCATGATGTGGTCGGGGTGGGGGTAGCCGCCGTTCTCGTCGTAGCTGAGGATCACGTGCGGGCGGAACTCGCGCACGAGCTTCACGAGGGGTGCGGCCGCCCGCTCGAGAGGCTGGAGCGCGAAGCAGCCGAAGGGCAGGTCCGGGAGCGGATCGCCCTCGGGCAGGCCGGAGTCGGTGAAGCCCAGCCACCGCTGCTGCACGCCGAGCTCGGCGACGGCGCGTGCCATCTCGACGCGCCGCAGGCCCGGCAGGTCACGGCCGGCATGCGCGTCACCCTCCATGGCCGCGTTGAGGATGTCGCCGCGTTCGCCGCCCGTGCAGGTGGCCACCATGACCTCGGCACCCGCTGCGACGTAGGCGGCCATGGTGGCCGCACCCTTGCTCGACTCGTCGTCGGGGTGGGCGTGGACCGCGAGGAGGCGGAGGCCCGCAGCGGACGCGCGGGGAAGATCCTGGCTTGGCAACACGAGCTCCTGGCTCTGCGGGCACGGACGTCCGCGAGGGGGACGGCCGGCGGGCGGTAAAATGGGACGGTGAGCTCCGCCCCTACGCCCTCAAGAGTAGCCAATCGCTACGGCACCCCCAAGCCGACCAGGCGCATGGGCCGTGCGCGGACCCTGCTGCTCGCGGTGCTCGCCGCCGCCGTGGCGATGGTGGGCCTGGTGGCCCTGACCTCCGGCAGTCCCGACGTCTCGTCGAAGGACGTGGGCTTCGCCCTGGCGTCGGACGGGCGTGCGAGCGTCGATTTCGAGGTGTCGAAGGACCGCTCGGCCACGGCGCAGTGCGCCGTGCAGGTGCTCAGTGAGAACTACGCGGTGGTCGGCTGGACGGTGGTCACCATCGGGCCCAACAGCGCCGAGGACGGCGCGAACGGCGGCGGGACGACGGCGCACCGCACGGATGTCCGGACCGATTCGCCGGGCGTCTCCGGCGGGGTCAACGCCTGCTGGATCGTCGAGGACTGAGCGGTTCCGCCGGCATCTCTTGGGTTCTAGCCCGCACCCCTCTAGACTGGATGGAAACCTAGCGCCCCGCCTCACCGGCGTACCGGTCCCCCGGTACCACGAGGCGGGGTGTTTGTTTGCCGCGGACGGTGGCTCCACGACCGTCCGTCCGATCACAAGCCCCTCCGTCCGCGGAGGCGGCCGTACCGAAGGAGTAATCCCGTGTCCACTAACAGCGCCTCCGTCGCCTGGCTCACGCAGGAGTCCTACGATCGACTCAAGAGCGAGCTCGAGCACCTCTCCGGTCCCGGTCGCACGGAGATCGTCGCCCGCATCGAGCAGGCCCGCTCGGAGGGTGACCTGAAGGAGAACGGCGGCTACCACGCCGCCAAGGA
The DNA here is from genome assembly GCF_036867195.1 of Arthrobacter sp. Soc17.1.1.1. Lineage (NCBI taxonomy): Bacteria > Bacillati > Actinomycetota > Actinomycetes > Micrococcales > Micrococcaceae > Arthrobacter > Arthrobacter sp. Soc17.1.1.1. Next base: position 984,535 of record NZ_JBAJII010000001.1, on the reverse strand, counting down.
GGAGCAGGGCAAGGCCGAGGCACGCATCCGGCAGCTCACCCAGCTGCTCGAGAACGCGCACGTCGGCGAGGCCGCCGCCGATGACGGCGTCGTGGAACCGGGCAAGATGGTGTCCGCGCGGATCGCCGGTGACGTGGAGAACTTCCTGCTCGGCAGCCGCGAGGTCGCCGGCGACACGGACGTCGACGTCTACAGCGAGAAGTCGCCCCTCGGCGCCGCGATCCAGGGCAAGAAGGCCGGGGACACTGTCACGTACGCCGCCCCCAACGGCAAGCAGATCACCGTCGAGATCCTCTCGGCCACGCCGTACGTCGGCTGACGACGCCCCCTCAGCCGGATCGAGAGGTCCGGCCGCGCAGCACCACTAGGCGCCGAAGCGGTCCGTCCCCCCGGGGGCGGGCCGCTTCCGTTTGAGCAGGTAGGCCGCGAGGATGCCGCCGAGCACCCCGAAGAGGTGGGCCTGCCAGGAGATGTTGGAGCCCAGCCGCGGCAGCACGCCCCACAGGATGGACCCGTAGACCAGGAACAGCACCCCGGCGAGGAGGATCTGCTTCCAGTCGCGGTTGTAGAACCCGCGGGTGATCAGGTAGGCGAACAGGCCGAACACGACACCGGAGGCGCCGATCGTCAGTCCGCCGCCGAAGAGCCAGGTGCCGAGGCCGGAGGCCAGCCAGCTGGCGGCCACGGCGACGGCGAAGCGCCGCGCACCCTCGAGGAAGGCCAGGAACCCGAGCACCAGCAGGGGCAGGCTGTTGCCGGCCAGGTGCTCCACCCCGCCGTGCAGCAGCGGCGCGAACACCACGCCGTCGAGCCCGTCGAGGCGCCGGGGCGCGATCCCGAGGGTCCGGACCAGCAGGTTCCCCAGGAGCAGGTTCAGCACGAACACCACCCACATCACGGCCACGAGGCCACCGACCGTGACGAGGCCCGCCTGGGCCCGGTGAGCGAGTGGATGCACGGGCCCTCAGCCCTTGAGGACGACGGGCTGGAAGCCCTCGGCGCGCAGGTTGCTGAGGACCTGCTCGCAGTGCTCCTCGCCCTTGGTCTCCATGTTGATGGTGATGGCGACGTCGCCCATGCTGATCGACCCGCCCACACGCGTGTGGTCGACGCCGGTCACGTTGGCGTCCGACTCGGCGATGATGCGCGAGATGGTGGCCAGCGAGCCGGGCCGGTCGTCGAGCAGCATGCGTACCACGAGGTAGCGGCCCGCGGCGGCCAGGCCGCGCTGGATGACCTTCAGCATGAGCATGGGATCGATGTTGCCGCCCGAGAGGACCACGACGGTGTTGCCCGGCTGCGCCCCGTTCTCCGTGAGCTTCCCGTCCAGGAGGGCCGCCACGCCCACCGCACCGGCAGGCTCGACCACCATCTTCGAGCGTTCCAGCAGGAAGATGAGCGCGCGGGCGAGGGAGTCCTCGCTGACGGTCACGACGTCGTCGACGAGTTCGCGGATGATCGAGAAGGGCAGCTGGCCGGGGCGTCCGACGGCGATGCCGTCGGCGATGGTCGAGACCTTCGTCAGGGGCACCAGGGCGTCCGCGGCGAGGGACGGCGGGTAGGCGGCGGCGTTCTCGGCCTGGACCCCGATGATCCGGATGGTGCGGCCGAGCTCCTTCGCGCGCGCCTTGACGGCGACGGCCACGCCGGCGAGGAGTCCGCCGCCGCCGACGCCCATGAGGATCGTGTCGACGTCGGGCACCTGTTCGAGGATCTCGAGGCCGAGCGTGCCCTGGCCCGCGACCACGTCCACGTTGTCGAACGGGTGGACGAACACGGCGCCGGTCTCGTCGGCGTACTTCCGGGCCTCCGTGAGCGCCTCGTCCACGTTGTGGCCGTGGAGGACCACCTCGGCGCCGTGGCCGCGGGTCGCGGCCAGCTTCGGCAGGGCCACGCCGAGGGGCATGTAGATGCGGGCCGCGATCCCGAGGCGGGCCGCGGCGACGGCGACGCCCTGCGCGTGGTTGCCGGCCGACGCCGCGACCACGCCGCGGGCACGCTCGGCCTCGCTGAGCTTCGCCATGCGGTTGTAGGCGCCGCGCACCTTGAAGGAGCCGGCGCGCTGGAGGTTCTCGCACTTGAAGGACACGGTCGAGCCGGTGAGCCGGCCGAGGGCCCGGGACTGTTCGATCGGCGTGCGGGCGATCACGCCCTCGAGGGTGCGGTGGGCGGCTTCGATGTCGGCGAGGGTCACCGGGAGATCGGTGCCGGCGGGGACGTCGAGCACCGCCGTCGGGCCGGTGCTGTCACTGCCGGTGGTGCGGGTGTTCGTCACGGTCTGCTCGGTCACTGGGAGGTCTCTCTCTGGAGGGCTGGCGCCGCTGCTGCGGCGGGAGGTCCCGGGGTGCTGGCCGGCGCCGGAGCTCCTCGCTCCTCCGCCGGCCCGCTAATGACAGCCCCTCCGGGCCAGCCCTCCCGGGCCACGACCGGGTCGTACTCCCAGGCCCGCTGGGCGATGTAGCGCACGGAGGTGTTGAGGACCGCCAGGAGCGGGACGGAGAACAGGGCGCCCGGGATCCCGGCGAGCAGGGTGCCGCCCGCCACCGCGAGCACGACGGCGAGCGGGTGGAGCGCGACGGCAGGGCCCATGATGAGCGGCTGGAGGATGTGTCCCTCCACCTGCTGCACCAGCAGCACGATCGCGAGCATCACCAGGGCGTTGACCCACCCGTTGGCCACGAGGGCCAGCAGCACGGCGACGCAGCCCGTGGCGAGGGCTCCGACGATGGGGATGAAGGACCCGAGGAACACGAGCACGCCGAGCGGCAGGGCCAGGGGCACACCGATGACGGCGGCACCCACGCCGATACCCACGGCGTCGACGCCCGCGACGACCATCTGCACCCGCACGTAGCTGGCCATGGACATCCAGCCGCGCCGCCCCGCGCCGTCGACCGCCGCGCGGGCCCGACGGGGCGTGAGGCCCACGAGGAAGTGCCAGATCCGGCCGCCGTCGAGCAGGAAGAAGATCAGGGCGAACACCGTCAGGAGCGTGCCCGCGGCCACGTGGCCCGCCGTCGTGCCGAAGGAGAGCGCCCCGCTGAGGATCGAGGCGCTGTTGTTCTGGACGGCGTTGCCGATGTCGGTGAGGTACTGGTCGATCTGCGACGTCGTGAGCTGGAGGGGGCCCTGCGACAGCCAGGCCAGCACCTGCTGGACGCCGTCCTGCGCCTCGCCTCCGAGGCTCCGGATGCCGAGGGCGAGCTGGCGGCCGACGAGGAGCAGCGCGCCCGTGATGAGACCGAAGAAGCCGACGAGCGTGATGGCGACGGCCGCCCCGTTGGGGACCCTGCGTCGCCTGAGGGCGTTCTTCAGCGGCATGAGCAGCGCGGCCACCAGGCCCGCGATCATGAGCGGGATGACGAGGAGCGAGATACGGCTGAGCAGGTAGACCAGCACGCCGCTGATGAGGATGACGAGCGCGAGCCGCCAGGACCAGGATGCCGCGATCCGGAGGGCGACGGGGACGTCCGAGCGGTCGGCGCTGCGGTCGTGGAGCTCGTCCCTGGGTGCGGGATCCCGTGTGGCGGCGGGCTGCCGGGGCAGCGGATCGGGCAGCGCGGCTGCGCCGCGGCTCACCGCGCGCTGGAGGGCGCGCTGGGGTTTCGCTCCGGGGAGACGCTGCATGGCCCAATCCTTCCATAGAAGGTCCGGGCGTCCGCTATCCGAGACCCGGGAGTATGCCCCATTTCGCGGCGAAGGACGCACCCGGCTCGAGCCAGGCCAGGCCCTCCCCCGAGTTGAACGCGTCGGCGGGCGCGGTCATCGGCTCGATCGCCACCGCCTTGCTGACGCCGGGGTAGATCGTGCTGATGAACACGTGGGCGTAGGCGAAGGAGGCGTCGGCCCACAGCGTGACGCGCCGTCCGTCCGGGGCGGACAGCACGTGCTCGTGGCGTCCGTCCACGAGAGCGAGGCCCGTGAAGGCGGTATCGAACACGATGTCCCCGATCCGCTGCCCCTGCCGCAGGTCGCGCTGCCCCGACACGGGTGCCCGGCCGGTCGGGATGGACCGGTCGTCGGCCTCGAACATCTCCTCCGCGTGCAGGGTGAGGACGAGCTCCTCGGTGGGGACGTCCGAGATCTTCAGGTAGGGGTGCGCGCCCAGGGCGAAGGGCGCGGGCGACGCCGAGAGGTTCGAGAGCTCCTGTGTCACCGTCAGCTGCTCCTCCGTGAGCTCGTACGTGGCCCGGTGCATCAGGTGGAAGGGGTAGCCGTGCTGCGGGAAGATCTCGGCCTCGAGGACCAGCCGGGCGTCGCCGACCTCCACGGCCTGGTAGCCGGTGTTGCGCAGCAGTCCGTGGATGGCGTTGCCCTTCGACGGCTCCGTGATATCGAGGCGCTGTTCCTCGCCGTGCAGTGTCCAGCGGCCGTCGGCCACCCGGTTGGGCCAGGGCGCCAGCAGGATGCCGCCGCCGCCCGCCGGGATGGCGTCGTCCGCCCAGGTCTCGGTCAGCGCCACGCCGTCGTACCGGTAGGACCTGAGCGCGGCGGCGAGACTCGCGACGACGACGGTCGCGGGGCCCGCCGTCAGCGTGTAGTTGGTGCCGCTGGCCGGCCGGGTTCCCGAAGTCATGGTGCGATGCTACCGCCGCCCTGTCACGCACCGGTTTCCCGCACCGGCGGTGGCACGGGCGCCTATGATAGGTTTTGTTCGTTTTGGTGCGGTCCAGTTCGGATTCCGTGCTGTGCTTCGCCACCCCCACCCCCACCCCCGGCGCCGACAGGAGGATCATGCTCGCAGCCGAACGCCATGCAGCGATCATCGACCGCCTCACCCACCAGCCCGCGGTGCGCGTGAGCGGCCTCGCCGTGGCGCTCGGCGTCTCCGAGATGACCGTCCGCCGCGACATCGACGTGCTCGAGGCCAGGGGCGCGCTCGTCAGGGTGCACGGCGGCGCCGTCCGCCCCGGCAGCCTCAGCTCGGTGGAGGCCGGTTTCGACGCCAACAGGACACGCGGCGGCGAGGCGAAGCGGAGGATCGCGGCCGCCGCCGTCTCCCTCCTCGCACCGGGCATGACGGTGTCCATCACCGGCGGCACCACCACCTACGCCCTGGCCCCCCTCCTCGCGCGCATCCAGGGACTGACCATCATCACCAACTCGCTGCCCCTCGCGGACGAGCTGCACCGGCTCCACGCCGTGTCCCCGGGTGACGCCGCACCGCAGGTCCTCCTCTCGGGCGGCCAGCTGACGCCGTCGAAGGCCCTCGTCGGCCCGCTGGCCACCGGCACCATCGCCTCGCTCCGCGCCGACCTGTGCTTCATGGGAGCGCACGGCGTGGACGCGGACGCCGGCATCACCACCCCCAACCTGGCCGAGGCCGAGACGAACCAGGCGTTCGCCCGGACCTGCGGCCGGCTCGTCGTCCTCGCCGACGCGAGCAAGATCGGCGTCGTGAGCCTCGCCCGCGTGGCCCCCCTCGACAGCGCCGGCACCCTGGTGACCGATCTCCGGCCGGGCGACGAGTACGCCGCCCGCACCCGGATCCTCTGCGACCCCGTTCCCGACCCCCTCCTGGAAGAGCGACCATGACCCACATCACCCCCACGCGCCTGTCCGACGGGCGCGAGCTGATCTACTTCGACGCCCGCGAGGAGAGCGCCGCGCTGCACCGGGACCCCACCGCGACCCATGACGCCCGCGGCCTGCCCCCGCGCGGTCCGGCCGGCACGGCCCGCTACGACGCCCTGACCGGCGAGTGGATCGCGGTGGCCGCGCACCGCCAGTCGCGGACGCACCTGCCGCCCGCCGACCAGTGCCCCCTGTGCCCCACGACCGCCGCGAACCTCTCGGAGGTCCCCGCCGACTACGAGGTCGTCGTCTTCGAGAACCGCTTCTCGTCCTTCGGCCCTGACCTCGGCGACCTCCCGGCCGCCCCGGAGTGGGGTACGACGGCGACGGCGTACGGGCGATGCGAGGTGGTGGCGTTCGACTCGGCGCACGAGGGGTCCTTCGGCTCGCTGAGCCCCGAGCGCGCCCGGACCGTCATCGACGCGTGGGCGCAGCGCACGGAGGCCCTGTCCGCGATGCCCGGCATCAAGCAGGTGTTCTGCTTCGAGAACCGCGGAGCGGACATCGGCGTGACCCTGCTGCACCCGCACGGGCAGATCTACGCCTACCCGTTCATCCCGCCGCGCGCCGCGACGCTGGCCGCCCGGGCGGCCGAGTTCTTCGAGGCCTCCGGTGGCACGCAGACCCTCATGGGGCACGCGCTCGCCTCCGAGCGTGCGTCCGGGGACCGCATGGTGCTCGAGGGCGAGCACTTCAGCGCGTTCGTGCCCTTCGCCGCCCGCTGGCCCCTCGAGGTGCATCTGGTCCCCCACCGCCAGGTCGCCGACTTCACGGTTCTCACCGGTGAGGAGCGGGACGAGCTGACCACGGTCTACCTCGACCTCCTCGGCAGGCTCGACGCCCTGTACCCGACGCCCACCCCGTACATCGCCGCCTGGCAGCAGGCCCCGATCGACGACGTCCTCCGGCCCGCCGGATACCTGCACCTCCAGCTGACCTCCCCCCGCCGCGCCGCCGACAAGCTGAAGTTCCTGGCCGGCTCGGAGGCCGCGATGGGCGCCTTCATCAACGACACCACCCCGGAGAAGGTCGCTGAGGCACTCCGCAGCGCCACTCCCGCTCCAGCACGTAAGGACCAGGCATGAACTCCACACCCCTCGATCTCGCGGCGGCCTTCACCGAGCGCTTCGGCACGGAACCGGACGGCCTCTGGTCGGCCCCGGGGCGCGTCAACGTGATCGGCGAGCACACCGACTACAACGACGGCTTCGTGCTGCCCTTCGCCATCAAGCACTCGACGACGGTCGCGGCCGCCGTCCGCCCGGACCGCGTCGTCCGGGTCGCGTCCACCTTCGCGCCCGACGAGGCCCCGGTGACGGTCGACCTCGACGCCCTCGAGGAGGGCGGCGTGGAGGGGTGGGCGGCGTACCCGCTCGGCGTCCTGTGGGCCATGGAGCAGTCGGGCCACCGCTGCCCGGGCATGGACCTGCTCGTCGACTCCTCCGTCCCCGTCGGCGCGGGACTGTCGTCCTCCGCGGCCCTGGAGTGCTCCGTGGCCGTCGCGGCCAACGACCTCTCGCAGGCCGGCGTCTCCCGGCGCGAGCTGGCCGCGATCGGCCAGCTCGCCGAGAACCGGATGGTCGGCGCCCCCACGGGCATCATGGACCAGTCCGCGTCCCTGCTGGGCGAGGTGGGCCACGCCGTCTTCCTCGACTGCCGCTCCGGCGACTCCCGGCTCGTCCCCCTCGACCTCGAGGGTGCCGGACTCGAGCTCATGGTCATCGACACCCGGGTCAGCCACTCGCACTCCACCGGCGGCTACGCCGCACGGCGCCGCTCGTGCGAACTCGGCGCCGAGCTGATGGGCGTCCCGGCCCTCCGGGACCTCTCCGTGAAGGACCTCGCGGAGGCGGCGGGCGTGCTCGACGAGGAGACCTTCCGGCGGGTGCGGCACATCGTCACGGAGAACGCGCGGGTGGAGGACGCCGTGAAGGTCCTCACCGGTACCGGACCGACGGAGCTCGGCCCGCTGCTCGTCGCCAGCCACGCCTCGATGCGCGACGACTTCGAGATCTCCTGCGCCGAACTCGACACCGCGGTGGACGCCTCCCTCGAGGCCGGTGCCCTCGGTGCCCGCATGACCGGGGGCGGCTTCGGCGGCGCGGCGATCGCCCTCGCCCGGGTCGACGACGTCCCGGCCATCCGCACGGCCGTGGAGCGGGCCTTCGCCGCGGCGGACTTCCGCGCGCCGGTGATCTTCAGCGTCCTGCCGGGTGCCGGAGCGGCGCGCGTGGCCTGACAGGGGCCCGACGCCTGACACGAGCCCGACGACAGGAGAGGCCCGCACCCTGACGGGTGCGGGCCTCTCCTTGTGGTCGCGGCGCCGAGGCGCCCGGGACTGCTACCGGACTGCTAGTCGTCGCCGCGCAGGATCGCGAGGAGGCGCAGGATCTCGACGTACAGCCACACGAGGGTGACCGTCAGGCCGAAGGCCGCGGTCCACGAGTAGCGCTGGGGCGCGCCCTGGCGGACGCCCTCGCTGATCGAGGTGAAGTCGACGATCAGGGAGAACGCGGCGAGGCCGATGGCCAGGAGGCCGATCACGACGCCCAGCGGGATGCCGAAGATCTCCATTCCCCGAAGACCCCAGGGATCGCTCGTCAGGCCGAAGACCATGAGCCCGAGGTTGACGAGCGAGAAGACCGCGTAGCTGATGAGCGCGATCATGAAGAACTTCATGGCCTTCGGGGTCGCGCGGACCTTGCCGCTCTTGAAGAGGGCGAGGGTCACGCCGAAGACCACGAGGGTGCCCAGCACGGCCTGCATGGCGATGCCCGGGAACATCGCCTCGAGGAACATGGTGAGTCCGCCGAGGAACAGGCCCTCGAGCCCCGCGTAGGCGAGGATCAGCGCGGGCGAGGGCTCGCGCTTGAACGAGTTGACGAGGCCGAGGACGAAGCCACCGAGAGCACCGACGATCATCAGCGGGACCGCGAGGCCCGGCACCACGAACGCGGGGATGGCGGCACCGACGAGCACGAAGCCCAGGCAGAGCAGCGTCTTGACGATGACGTCGTCGAAGGTCATGCGTCCGGTCTGCGCCGGACCGGCCGACGGCTGGTTGTACATGTGCTCCAGCTGCTGCTGGTTCGCCATGGCCGTACCGCCGTACGTCATGGTGCCGAGGCCGGCGCTTCCGTTGCCTCGGGTCGCGGAACGGAAGTTCTTCCCGTTGAAGACCGGATTACCGCCAAGTGCCATTGTGAGTTAGTCCTCCAGTAGGGGGCTGCGTGTTCGTCCAACCCTACCAATTGCAACGTTTTCGGCGTCCCTTTGTTCCCGGACGGATGGCGAGCCGCAGGGGGTCCCGGACCCGGAAATTCAACTGGGAAGGGCCCTTAGTGAAACATTCGTTACCGAATCGCTACCTTGTCGGGATGCTTTTGTGAAAAGCGGAAACATGCCGCTAGTAACATGATCCCCACGCCAGTGACACTCGTCACAACTCTTGATCCCGGCGGTCGCCGCCGGGCCTGCCCCCACCGTGGAGGTTCCCATCTTGATCACCTTATCGACGCCTGCACGGATCAGGAGGTCGCTCCTTCTGGTGCTCGGCCTCCTGGCGCTCGTGCTGCTCGGCGCCCCTGCGGCGCAGGCGTCCCCCGAGCTGCCCGACCCGCCCCAGCACCGCACCGTGGCCCAGGCCCAGACGGCCGGAACCGTCCAGGCCGCCGAGTTCGACAACCGGATCGGCGGCGTCCTCCGCGGGGCCGACGGTCCGATCGCCGACGTCACGGTCACCGCGACGGGCAACGGCTTCGAGGGCGAGGCCACGTCCGGACCCAACGGCGCCTGGAGCATCGGGGTGCCCGAGCAGGGCACCTACGAGGTGGAGATCGACGAGGACACCCTCCCCGAGGGCATCGCACTCGCCGAGGGGCAGGAGAACCCCCGCCAGGTCACCTTCGCCAACACCTCCAGCGCCACGACGCTGTTCCTGTTCGGCGAGGGCATCGTCACGCAGCAGACGCCGTTCCTGGAGACCTTCGCCGAGCGGGCCCTCGCAGGCTTCAGCTTCGGGCTCCTGCTCGCGCTCAGCGCCGTCGGGCTCTCACTGATCTTCGGCACCACGGGCCTCACCAACTTCGCCCACGGCGAGATGGTCACGCTGGGCGCCGTCCTCGCGTTCGCCTTCTCCGCCGCGGGGCTCCCGATCGCCGTCGCGATCGTCCTCGCCGTCATCGGCGGCGGGCTCCTCGGCTACGTGCAGGACGCCGGGCTGTGGAAGCCCCTGCGCCAGCGCGGCACGGGCCTCGTGCCCATGATGATCGTCAGCATCGGCCTCGCCCTCGCCCTGCGCTACATCATCCAGCTCTTCTTCGGCGGCGCGACCCAGCAGCTGCCGGGCTCGCAGGGCGAGATCATCGACCTCGGGTCGGTGTCCATCTCGCGCAACAACCTGACCTCGCTCATCGTGAGCCTCGTGGTCATCCTCCTGGTCGCCTTCCTGCTCCTGCGCACGCGCATCGGCAAGGCCACCCGCGCCGTCGCCGACAACCCTGCACTGGCAGCGGCCTCCGGCATCGACGTGGACCGCGTCATCCGGATCGTCTGGGTCATCGGCGGCATGCTCGCGGCCCTCGGCGGCATCCTGTGGGCCTACTACCGTCCCGGCGTCTCCTACAACATGGGCCAGCAGATCCTGCTGCTCATCTTCGCCGGCGTCACCCTCGGCGGGCTCGGCACCGTGTTCGGCGCCCTCGTCGGTTCCATCATCGTCGGGCTGTTCGTGGAGATCTCCACGATCTGGCTCGAGGCAGACCTCAAATACGTGGGAGCGCTGCTGATCATGATTCTCGTGCTCCTGTTCCGGCCGCAGGGTATCCTCGGCCGCCGTGAGCGCATAGGTTAGGGGCCCCCATGGACTTCGGAAACATCCTCGTCAACGCCTTCGGTGAGCTGATCAGCCCGACGACCGCGGCCTACGCGCTCGCCGCGCTCGGCCTCGCCGTCCACTTCGGCTACTCCGGCCTCCTGAACTTCGGCCAGGCCGGCTTCATGGCGGTCGGCGCCTACGGGTACGCCATCTCCACGCTCAGCTTCAACGCCCCGCTGCCGGTGGCGGTCCTCGTGGCGCTCCTGGCCTCGGTGATCTTCGCGATCGTGCTCGGCATCCCGACGCTGCGGCTCCGGGCCGACTACCTCGCCATCGTGACGATCGCCGCGGCGGAGATCATCCGCTACATCGTGACCACGAACGGGCTCACGGACATCACGGGATCCGCCAACGGACTCGCGGCGTTCGAGGGCGGCTTCTACTCCCTCAACCCGTTCCCGCCCGGCACCTACAACATCGGCCCGCTCGGCATGAACGAGCGCGACTTCTGGATCCGCATCGTCGGCTGGGCCGTCGTCATCATCGCCTGCCTCGTGGTCTGGCTCCTCATGCGCAGCCCCTGGGGCCGCGTGCTGAAGGGCATCCGGGAGGACGAGAACGCCGTGCGCTCGCTCGGCAAGAACGTCTACGCCTACAAGATGCAGGCCCTCGTGATCGGCGGTGTCCTCGGTTCGCTCGCGGGCATCATCTTCACCCTCCCCCGCGGCGCCGTGCAGCCCGCGAACTACGCGACCGAGCTGACCTTCTTCCTCTACACCTGCCTCCTCCTCGGAGGGATGGCCACTGTCCTCGGACCGGTGATCGGGGCGATGATCTTCTGGGTAGTGCTCTCGTTGACGCAGGGACTCCTGTACGGCCTGATCGAGGTCGGCGCCATCACGTTCCTGTCCAACTCACAGGCGGGTCAGCTCCGCTACATCCTCGTGGGTGTGGCCCTGATGCTGCTCATGGTCTTCAGGCCGCAGGGCGTCCTGGGTAACAAGAAGGAGTTGGCGTTCGCATGACCGGCAGCCACAGCATCAGCAATCCCGACGACGCCGCGGCGGTACACGGCGACGACGTCACGACCAGCGGCTCGCACACGGCCGGCGGCACCGCGTCCGGGCACGACCACATGACCGACACCACGCCGATCACCACCGGCGAGACGGGGCCGGGGTGCCGCAAGCGGGATCCCATCGTGATCGCCCAGAACGTGACGCGCACCTTCGGCGGCATCAACGCCGTGGACGTCGAGCACCTCGAGATCCCCCGGCACAAGATCACCGCGCTGATCGGCCCCAACGGTGCCGGCAAGACGACCCTGTTCAACCTGCTGACGGGCTTCGACACCCCGAACAGCGGCGACTGGGAGTTCGACGGCAAGCCCCTGGCCAAGGTCGCCTCGCACAAGGTGGCCCGCATGGGCATGGTGCGGACGTTCCAGCTGACCAAGGTCATGGGCAAGCTCACCGTCATGGAGAACATGCGCCTCGGGGCGACGGACCAGCCGGGCGAGAGTCTCGCGCGGGCGCTGTTCAAGGGCATCTGGGGCGGCCGTGAGCGCGAGATCACGCAGCAGGCGGAGGTGCTGCTGGCGAAGTTCAAGCTCGACACGAAGCGCGACGACTATGCGGCGTCGCTCTCCGGCGGCCAGCGCAAGCTCCTCGAGATGGCGCGCGCCCTCATGGTGCGGCCGCGCCTGGTGATGCTCGACGAGCCCATGGCGGGCGTCAACCCGGCGCTCACGCAGTCGCTCCTCGACCACATCAAGAACCTGAAGGCCGAGGGCATGACCGTGCTGTTCGTCGAGCACGACATGCACATGGTCCGGCACATCGCCGACTGGGTGGTGGTCATGGCCGAGGGCAAGGTCGTGGCCGAAGGACCGCCGGACATCGTGATGAAGGACCAGGCCGTCATCGACGCCTACCTGGGCGCGCACCACGACGTCGACCTCGGCGACTCCACGGGCATCGAGCGCCTCGAGGAGGAACTGGCCCACGACGAGGAATCGGTGGTCGGCACGGAGAACGAGGGCATCCTCGGGCACGGCGTCACCGAGGTCGGGGGCGGGGCCTACGCCGCCGGCACCGCGCACAAGGACGAGGAGACGAAGTAATGGATGAGTTCGAGGGCGACTCCGTCGTCAAGGTCACGGACCTCGTCGCCGGCTACCTGCCGGGCGTGAACATCCTGAACGGCTGCAGCATCGAGGCGCGCCGCGGTGAGCTGATCGGCATCATCGGACCCAACGGGGCGGGCAAGTCCACGCTCCTGAAGGCGATGTTCGGCCTGGTGAAGGTCCACTCGGGCACCGTCGTGGTGCGCGGGCAGGACCTCACGGGGCTGAAGGCCAACAAGCTGGTCAGCCGGGGCGTCGGCTTCGTGCCGCAGAACAACAACGTCTTCGGCACCCTGACCATCGAGGAGAACCTCCAGATGGGCATGTACCAGCGGCCCAAGGACTTCAAGGAGCGCTTCGACTTCGTGGCGAGCCTCTTCCCCGAACTGGGCAAGCGGAAGGCGCAGCGCGCCGGGTCGCTCTCGGGCGGCGAGCGGCAGATGGTCGCCATGGGCCGGGCACTCATGATGGATCCCGCGGTGCTGCTCCTCGACGAGCCGTCGGCCGGCCTCTCCCCCGTGAAGCAGGACGAGACGTTCCTGCGCGTGCACGAGATCAACCGGGCCGGCGTGTCGGTGATCATGGTGGAGCAGAACGCCCGCCGCTGCCTGCAGATCTGCGACCGCGCGTACGTGCTGGACCAGGGCAGGGACGCCTACACGGGGACGGGCCGTGAGCTGATGAAGGACCCGAAGGTGATCCAGCTCTACCTCGGCACGCTGGCGGACACCGCCTGAGGCCCAGCGCACAGGGCTGTGAAGTGCAAGTGATGGGCGGGACCGGCAACGGTCCCGCCCATCACCGTGTCGGGGCCGCTACGTTGGCTGGAGGGGCGCCGGACGCGTGCTCCGAGGAAGGACGACCCATGGCAGGACTGGTCAGCAGCGCGATCGGGAAGGGCTTCGAGGTGCTGTTCCGCGGCATCAAGCACGTCCGCCGGCACCGCCCCATCCACTCGCGCGGCCTGAGGCTCGACGGGACCGTGGTGGTGCACCGCCACGGCCTGTCCAGCGGGATCTCCTGGATCGACCGTCCGGGCGAGGGCGCCGCCACGGCGCGGATCTCCCGGTCCGTGGGGACGCCGGACGGACTGCCCGACGTCGTCGGGCTCGCCGTGCGGTTCCACCACGAGGGCGCAGGTCCCACCCCGTCCACGTTCTCCGACATCCTGCTGTCCTCGACGGGCTGGTCCGTCCCCGGCCGCTTCGTGCTGATCCCCAGGCTCAACGTCTCGAAGGCCCCCCTGGGCACCATGATGCCCTACCGGGGGGAGGCCGGGCCCGTGCTCCTCGGCGCCCGTACGCTCGGCCCTGCAGGCCTCCCGTCGTCGCTGCGCGGCTTCGCACGGTCGCTCGGCCCCTCCCCCTGGCAGCTCGGGCTCTATTTCGCGACGCCGGGCGGTGCATGGCAGCACTTCGGCACGCTCACGCTGCAGCTGGACCCCGACGCCGAGGAGAAGGACCTGCGGTTCGACGCGGTCCTCCACCCGCTCGCGGGCGCCGGGACGTACGACTGGGCGCGGAAGGTGCGCGAGCCCTCCTACGCCGTCTCCCGGCGCGCACCGGGCGACTCCTGACCGGCGGCAGCAGAAGGCCCCGCCCGCGCCTCCCGGAGGGAGGGCGGACGGGGCCTTCTGTGTCGCTACTGCAGGTCCGGCAGGGCCGGCCCTAGAGCTTGCCGACCTCGGAACGGCTCGGCTGCGGCTTGTTGTCGGCGTCGTACTTGTAGATGCCGATGGCAGCCTCGGTGGGATCGCCCTTCGCGTCGAAGGAGACGGGACCGGAGATGCCGTCGTAGTCGATGTCCTCACCGTTGCGCAGCAGGGTCACGCAGCCGGCGAAGTCGAAGCACTTGGTGCCCTCCTTGGACACCGACTCGAGCTGCGCCGCGATGGCGGAGCCCTCGACGCTGCCTGCCGCCTCGGAGGCGAGCGAGACGAGGTTCACGGCGTCGTAGCTCTCACCGGCGTACGCGTAGCTGGTGAGCGCGGGATCGACCGTGGCGAGGGCTTCCTGGAAACCGGTGCCGGTGAAGGGGCCGGGGATGGTGCCCTGCGCGCCCTCGAGCGTTCCCGGGTCCAGGTCCTTGCTGTAGTCGGAGGTGTTGCCGTCGACCATGAAGATGGACGCGGCCTCGATGCCCTTGGCGACGAGCAGCGGGACGATGCTCTTGGCCTCGTCGAAGCTGATGAGGACGATCGCGTCGGGCTTCGCGGCGGCGATGGCGTCCACCTGGCTGGAGAACTGCGAGTCACCGGTGTTGAACATCTCGTTCGCGACGACCTGGCCGCCTGCGCCCTCGACGGTCTCCTGGATGTTGCCCTGCAGGCCGGTGCCGTAGGAGTCGTTCAGCGTGATCATGCCGACGGTCTGCGCGCCGCACTCCATGATGTAGTTGCCGAGCGTGCGGCCCTGCAGCACATCGGAGGGTGCGGTGCGGAAGTACAGGCCCTTGTCGTCCCAGTCGGTGAACTCCGGCGAGGTGTTGGCGGGCGAGAACTGCACCACGCCGGCGCCGGTGATCTGGTTGATGACGGTCTTCGAGACGCCCGAGGACGCTGCGCCGATGATGGCGCTGACGTTCTGGGACAGCAGATCCGTCACGGACTGCGTCGCGATGTCGGTGGTGGTGTCGCCCGAGTCGCGGTGCGTGATCGAGATGTCCTGCCCGAGGACGCCGCCGGCCGCGTTGACCTCGTTGACGGCGAGGTTGACGCCCGCGATCTCCGGGGGGCCGAGGAACGCGAGGGTTCCGGTGGTCGGGAGGATGGAGCCGAGCTTGAGGGGCTCCGGGCTGGTGGTCTTGCTGGCGGGGACGGCGGCGGGGTCGCCCTTCTCGCCCTGCTCCTCGCCGGCGCCTCCCTCGCTCTCGGGGCATGCCAGTGCGGACGCGGCAGCTGCGCTGGTCTCGGTTCCCGCCTCGGTCTCGGTGCTTCCACCCTCGGTACCGGAGGACCCGCCACAGCCGGAGGCGAAGAGCGCGATGCCCAGGCCCAGTGCGGCGACCTTTGCCGCTCGCGGGGCACTCTCCCCGATGCCGAAACGCATCGAGTTGCGTGTTGCAGTCATGAATTATTCTCCTCGACCGAAAGGCTCTTGCTGCCTTTGATGCTGGGTGCCAGGTGTTCCTGGCTTGTAGGAAAAGCTAATCCAAATTTGTGTCTGAGATAAGGGAATCGGGTTACATCCTTGTAACGCTCGTCACAGGCGTCTCATCGGACCCTTGACAGCAGGCACTGGACAGTCCACTGCCTATTCCACCCGGACGGGCGGGGTGTGTGGGAGATGTGCCCCAGCAGGGACTCGAACCCTGACTGAACAGATTTTAAGTCTGGTGCCTCTGCCATTGGGCTACTGGGGCGATCGGATCAGCCTACCCCGCGCGTCAGGGACACCTGCCGCGGGCGGTGGACGATCGGCGGTCGACGGTCGGCGGTGGAACGAGGAACGACGGCGACCCCGGGCAGGGGTCGCCGTCGTCCGTCATGCTGTGGTGCCGAGCGTCAGGCGGAGGCCTTCGCGGAGGCGGCCTGGCCGGCCGGCGTGGGCGGCTGGCTCTGCAGGGCCGTGTCCTTCTTCGGCGGCGGGGTGGCTGCTTCGCGGAACTGGCGCTGCGGGGTCTGCAGGTCGGACAGCGGGGCGAGGTCGCGACCGAACAGGAAGCTCATGCTCCAGTTGATGATCACGCGCGCCTTGCGCTCGTACATCGGCATCGCGAAGCCGTGGTAGCCGCGGTGGGCCAGCCAGGCCGGGAAGCCCTTCATGCCGAAGCCCATGATGTTCGCGACGCCCTTGAACTGGCCGAAGCCGGCCACGGCGCCGAGGTTGGTGTGGCGGTACTCCTTCACCTCACCCACGCCGTAGTTCTCGGCGAGGATGTTCGCGGCCAGCAGCTTGGCCTGGCGGACGGCGTGCTGGGCGTTGGGGACGCAGAAGCCTCCCACTCCCCCACCGGTCAGGTCGGGCACGGCCGCGACGTCGCCGGCGGTCCACGCGTGGGCGATGGGCCCGTCGTCGCCGGTGATGCGGAGTTCGGCGGTGGCGCGGACACGGCCGCGCTCGTCCACCGGGAAGTCGGTGGAGCGGACGACCGGGTTGGCCTGGACGCCTGCGGTCCACAGGAGCGTGTCCGTCTCGAACTCGTCGGCCGCGCTCTTGTCCGGCATGTTGATGAGCTTGAGGGTGCCGTCCTTGGCGCTGGAGAGCGACGTGTTCAGCAGCACCTCGATCTCGCGGGAGCGGAGGTGCTCCACGACCCACTCGGCCTGCTCGGCCGTCACCTCGGGCATGATGCGTCCCATGGCCTCGACGAGGACGAAGCGGAGATCGGAGCGGCTGAGGCGGGCGTTGGCCTTGACGGCGTCGCGGGCCGCGTCCTCCATCTCCGTGATGGCCTCGATACCGGCGAACCCGCCGCCGACGACGACGAAGGTCAGGGCGCGGTCACGCTCGGGACCGGCGGGCATGACGGAGCCGGTCTCGATGCGCTCGAGCATCCTGTCGCGCAGGGCGACGGCCTCCTCGATGGTCTTGAGGCCGATGCCCTGGTCCTTCAGGCCGTCGATCGGGAAGGTCCGCGTGATGGAGCCGGCGGCGACGACGACGTCGGTGTAGCCGAGCTCGAAGGACTCACCGCCGCCCGTCGGCTCGATGGTGGCCGTGCGGCCGGCGTGGTTGATCGAGGTGACCTTGCCGGAGATCAGTTCCGTCTTCCGCAGGTGCTTGCGGTGGGACACGATCGCGTGGCGCGGCTCGATGCTGCCGGCGGCCACCTCGGGGAGGAAGGGCTGGTAGGTCATGTAGGGCAGGGGGTCGACCAGCGTGACTATGCCGCCACGGTCCTTGACCTGTTTCTGCAGCCGGTGCGCGACGTACAGGCCGACGTAACCGCCGCCGACGACGAGGATGCGCGGGCGGTCGGAGAAGTGTGGGTTCGATGCCATGCCCCGATGCTACCGGAGTTTGTGAAAATCTTCACTAGCTCCGGGAGCGCTTCGGAACCTCCCCCGGGGCCCGCTCGTTCAGGCGGCCGACGGCCCCGGACCCTCCGGTGCCGGCCGTCGGTCCGCCGCGGTCCGGCGGTGTACGCGGGTGACGTGCACGGCCCCGCCGAGCACCACCGCGAGCAGGAGCCCGCCGAAGCCGAGCACCACGAGCGCGGGCACGTCGTGCACCGGGGTGAGGGGATCCTCGGCCTGCGGGGCCGCGGGTGCGGGGAGGACCTCCGCGGGGGGCTCCTCCGCGGGTGCCGGTGGCGGGGCGGGCGTCTGCCCACCGCGCCGGTAGAGCTCGATCCACTCGGCCATGCTGCCGAGGCGGTTCTCCTGGGGTACGGCCACGTCCCGGTCGACGGCGGAGGCGACGTCGAGGATCCCGTAGCCGTAGATGGTGTCGAAGCCGGGGGGCCCGGCGTCCCTGGCCGTGCCGACGATCCGGTTGACCACCTGGCCCGCGGAGAGCTCGGGGTACCGGGCACGGATGAGTGCGGCGACGCCCGAGACGAGGGGGGCGGCGCCCGATGTCCCGGACCAGTCGGCGTAGAACCCACCGGGCAGTCCTCCGACGAGGTCCTCGGACGGCGCGGCGACGGCGATGCTGATGCCCTCGCTGGAGGCCTCGTCGCTGGCGACCCCGGACCGGTCCAGGCCTGCGACGGCGAGGACGCCGGGGATGGTCGCGGGAGCGCCGACCTGCGCGAGCCCGCCGGCGCGGTTGCCGGCCGCCGCGACGACGACGACGTCGTTCTGCTCCGCGTAGAGGAAGGCCTCGTCCCAGCTCTCGGGCCAGGCGGTGCTGGTGCTGCCGAGCGACATGTTGATCACGTCGGCGCCGTTGTCCACCGCCCAGCGGACGGCGTCGGGCACCTGCTGGTCCACCGAGACGCCCGCGGGGTTGGGGCCGCTGTTCTGGCCCTCGATGAAGACGGAGACGGCGAGCAGGTCGGCCTTCGGCGCCACGCCGACGATGCCGTCGGGGCCCTCGCCGTACTGCTCGAGCGGGCCGGCGGGCGGGTCGGGAGGAAGGGCGGGAGGAGGGGCTGCGGGAGGTTCGGCCCTGCCGGTGCCGCCGGTGCCGCCGGTGCCTCTGGAGGGGGCGGGTGTGGGCTGCGCGGGCGCGGGAGCGGGTGCGGCGTCGGTGTGCCCGCGCCCGGCGAGGAGGGTGCCCACGAGGGTGCCGTGGCCCGCGACCTCGCCGATGCCGCGCAGGCCGCCCGGGTCGCCCGCGCCGGAGGCGTCGGTACCGCCCACCACGGCCCCGACGAGGTCGGGGTGCGTGCCGTCGATCCCGCTGTCGATCACGGCCACCGTGACGCCCTCGCCCTGCGTGCTCTCCCACGCCTGCGTGATGCCGTAGTCCTCGAGCCAGTACTCCTTGTCGCGGACCTCGTCCGCGGCGGCAGGCACCGCCCCCGGCAGCAGGACGGCGGCGGCGAGGGCGACGGAGGCGCCCGCCCGGACCGGCCCGGGGCCGGCGTGCTGCCGGGTGCGCATCAGCTCACCCGACCCGGTCCACGACGCTCAGGGCGATCCCGTCCAGGATGTCGTGCTCGCTGGAGACGGCGGTCGTGACGCGCCCGCCGGCCGCCGAGGCGACGCGCTCGACGACGGTCGCCCAGATGAGCGCGCCCGCGCCGATGACGTCGACGCGGCCGGGGTGCATGTAGGGCAGCGCGGCCCGTGCCGCGCGGGGCATGTGCAGGAGGTCCGACGCCGCCGCCGAGATCGCGGGGACGGGGAGCTCTGCGCCGTGGATGCGCTCGGGCTGGTAGGCCGGCAGCCCGAGGGCGTGGGCGGTGACCGTCGTGACGCTGCCCGCCACGCCGACGATCCTCGTCACGCGGTCGAGGGGCACCTCGGCGGCCGCCGCGTCGATGAGGCGCCCGACCTCCGCCGTCATCGCCGTGATCTGCGCCTCGGTGGGCGGGTCGTCGGTCAGGAAGCGCTCGGTGTACCGGACGCACCCCATGTTCGTGCTGAGCGAGGCGACCAGGCCGGCCTCCGTGCCCGCGACGAACTCGGTGCTGCCGCCGCCGACGTCGATCACCAGGACGGTCTCGTCCGCAGCGGTGGCGAGCACGCTGACGGCCCCGTCGAAGGAGAGCCGGGCCTCCTCGTCGCCGGTGATGACCTCGGGTTCCACGCCGAGGCGCTCCCGGATGCCGTCGACGAACTCCTGGCGGTTCTCGGCGTCGCGGGACGCGGAGGTGGCGACGAACCGCACGGGCGGTGCGCCGTGCTCCTGGAGGAGGGCCGCGTACTCCTCCGCGGCGGCGAAGGTGCGGGCGAGCGCTGCCTCGGACAGGCGGCCGGTGGCGTCCACGCCTTCGCCCAGGCGCACGACGCGCATGAGGCGGACGACGTCGGTCAGGACGCCGTCCTCGCTGTCGGCGATGAGCAGGCGGATGGAGTTGGTCCCGCAGTCGATGGCGGCTGTACGCATCAGGTCTCCTCGGTGGGTGCGGCGGAAGGGGTGGGGCTCGCCGGTGGTTCGGCTGCCCTGCGGCGTGCCTCGCGCTTGGCGTCGAGTTCCTCGGCGCTGAGGCCCTGCGTCCGCGTATGACGGCTGAGATCGGCGTGCGGCGCCTGGCCCGTCGTGTCCCAGGCGCCCTCGCAGGAGCAGTGTCCGGGGGTCCACCACGGGGCGATGCGTGCGATGGCCTCGTCGCCGAGCGGGTTGACGCCGGGTCCGGCGGCCAGGGCGTGGCCCACGAGCACGTGGAGGCACTTGACGCGGGTCGGCATCCCGCCGGCGGACACACCGTCGATCTCGGGCACGGGTCCCGTGCCCGCGCGTTCGCCGACGGCCGCGCGGGCCGCCAGGTAGGCCTCGTGCGCGGCGCGGTACCGGTCGGCGAGGTCGACATCGTCGGCCAGCCGCTCGCTCATCTCCGTCATGACGCCCTCGGCCTCCAGCCGTGAGACCGCCGCCGTGATGACGGGGTGGGTGAGGTAGTACGTGGTGGGGAACGGGATGCCGTTGGACAGGCGCGGGGCGGTGGTGGCGACGAGCGGGTTGCCGCAGACGCACCGGGCTCCGATCTCCACGACGTCCCGGACGGGGCGGCCGAGCTGGCGGCTGAGGACATCGAGGTCCCGCGCGCTCGGGGTCCGCGGATCCGCCGCCCGGTCGTGCTGCCGGTGCTCGTCGTCGTGCCCGCCGTGCTGGTCGTGGCGGTCGTGCTGGTCCTGCTGGGTCACGCTGTTCCTTCCTGGGACACCGCGTCCGGGTGTCCTGGTGACGGCCGGCCGGTCTCGGGCGCCGGCCGCCGCTCGCTCAATCCGTTGCCGCGCGCTCGACCGAGCTCCAGAGGGAGTCGACCCAGGGCAGGTCGGCGGGTTCGGCGGTCGAGCCCTCGCCCGTGCCCTCCTCGATGCCCTCGCCACCCTTCACGAGGTAACGGGTCTCCCCCGGCATGACGAGGAAGATGCGCTCGCGCGCCTGCTGCCGGACGAACGCCGGATCGTCCCAGCGTGCGAGTTCGGACTGGTAGTCCGCCTGCTGCTGCTGCTGGCGGGCGATGTCCGCACGCAGGGCGTCGAGTTCGCTCTGCTGCTGCAGGTACCTGCTGACGGACGGCGCGAGGAGCACGATCACGGCGACGAGGACGACGGCGAGGGCCAGCAGCCGCCCGGAGAAGGACTTCGCCGGGATGGGTGTGGCTTCCTCGGCGGGCTGGATCGGCGATTCCACCCGCTTCGAACCGAGCTGGCCCCGGCGGATGTTCCCCGCCAGCTGCGAGCGCTCGGCGGCGCGTGCCTCGGACGGGGAGGACGGCCTCGCCGCGGTCCGTGCTGCGTCGGGGCGCCCGGTCCGGGCCGGCGTCGCGTCCGCTCCGGCAGGATGTGACCTGCCCGTCGCGGGGGGCGCCGCCGCGCGTGGGTCCTTCGTGGCGGAGGGACCGACGACCCGGGGCGCGCCGGGCTTCCGCTGGGAGGCGCCGGTGGGCCGCGCCGGGGCGTGCCCGGCGCCACGGGACCCGTGGTCGATGGTCGGGCCCTTGGTCGTGCCGGGGGCCGGCCGTTCCTCCGCCACAGGCGTCGGACGGCCGGCTCGCGGCACGTTAGGGCGGCGGGCAGTCATGGAGCTCCTCGTCGACGCTTTCGCGTATTGTCGCGTCGGGTCCCTTGCGGGGCCCGTTTAACGAGGGTAACCGCCCTCCTGATCAACTGCCGAGCTTCTACGCGGTGAAACGCGGGAAGGCGCTGCGGCCGGCGTAGCGTGCGGCGTCGTCGAGCTCCTCCTCGATGCGCAGCAGCTGGTTGTACTTGGCCACGCGCTCGCTGCGGGCGGGCGCGCCGGTCTTGATCTGGCCGGCGTTCGTCGCGACGCAGATGTCGGCGATCGTGGTGTCCTCGGTCTCGCCGGAACGGTGCGAGGTGATCGTCGTGTAACCGGCGCGCTGCGCCATGGAGATCGCGTCGAGCGTCTCGGTCAGCGTGCCGATCTGGTTGACCTTCACCAGCAGCGAGTTGGCGGTCTGGTTCTGGATGCCCTTGGCCAGGCGGACGGGGTTGGTGACGAAGAGGTCGTCGCCGACCAGCTGCACCTTGTCGCCGATGGCATCGGTGAGGTGCTTCCAGCCCTCCCAGTCGTCCTCGTCGAGGGGGTCCTCGATGGACACCAGCGGGTAGTCGCGGACGAGCTCCACGAAGTAGGCGCTCATCTCCTCGGTACTGAGGGACTTGCCCTCGAACTGGTACGTGCCGTCCTTGTAGAACTCGGAGGCGGCGACGTCGAGGGCGAACGCGATGTCCGTGCCCGGGGTGTAGCCGGCCCGCTCGACGGCGGTGGTGATGAGGTCGAGTGCGTCGCGGTTGGACGGCAGGTTCGGCGCGAAGCCGCCCTCGTCACCGAGGCCCGTCGCGAGGCCCTTCTCCTTCAGCACGGCCTTGAGCTCGTGGTACACCTCGACACCCCAGCGGAGGCCCTCGGAGTAGGACTGCGCGCCGAGCGGCACGATCATGAACTCCTGGATGTCGACGTCGGAGTCGGCGTGCGAGCCGCCGTTGAGGATGTTCATGAGGGGCACGGGCAGCACGTGCGCGTTCGGGCCGCCGAGGTAGCGGTAGAGGGGCAGGGCCGAGGACTCGGCGGCGGCGCGGGCGATGGCGAGGGAGACGCCGAGCATCGCGTTGGCGCCCAGGCTGGACTTGTTCTCGGTGCCGTCGAGGTCGATCATCGCCTGGTCGATGGCGCGCTGGTCCGCGGCGTCGAAGCCGAGGAGAGCCGGCTGGATCTGCTCGATGACGGCTTCCACGGCCTGCAGGACGCCCTTGCCGAGGTAGCGGTCCTTGTCGCCGTCGCGGCGCTCGTTGGCCTCGAACGCGCCGGTGGAGGCGCCGGAGGGGACGGCCGCGCGGCCGAAGGTGTCGTCGTCGAGCAGCACCTCGACCTCGACGGTCGGGTTGCCGCGGGAATCGAGGATTTCCCTCGCGTGGATGGCATCGATGATGGCCATGGATTTGCTCCTCTTCGTTGGAGTGTAGAAGTTCACATCGTGTTGGGACGTCTTTGTCAGAGCAACGGAGGTGGTGCTCCCAGCCTAGTTCACGCGCGTCCCGGCGTGGGCTGGATCACCGCCGGAGGAGCGCCTGCGCGCTCACGGTCCCCGGGCGGCGTCCCGCTGGTAGTCCAGCACGGCACGCCGCAGGGCGCGCTCCGGGTCGATGCCCGCCGCGAGCGCCCGCCGGGTGAGGCCCAGCAGTTCCCGGCCGAGCTCCTCCTCGGTCGCGCTCCCACCGGTGCCGGCCGGCTCCCGGTCACCGGTGCCGACGGGCTCGCCCGCCCGCCGGAGGGTCT
This sequence comes from Arthrobacter sp. Soc17.1.1.1, assembly GCF_036867195.1. NCBI lineage: Bacteria > Bacillati > Actinomycetota > Actinomycetes > Micrococcales > Micrococcaceae > Arthrobacter > Arthrobacter sp. Soc17.1.1.1. Next base: position 961,221 of record NZ_JBAJII010000001.1, on the reverse strand, counting down.
TCGCCGCGAGGGCGAGGGCGGGGAGGTGGCGCGGGATGCCGTCGAAGGGCGAGGTGCGCGCGGGCCGCTCCTGCTGCTTGACGGACTGCCAGGTCGCCACGATCTCGTCCACGGTCGCCGGGAAGCTGTCGCGCAGGGAACCATCGGGCGCGAAGACGTGCGGGTTCCGGCGCACGAGCTTGGCCGTCAGCCCGCCCGCCACCTCCGCGAACCCGAAGGCGCCCTCCTCGGCCTGCAGCTGAGCGTGGAGGACCACCTGGAACAGGACGTCGCCGAGCTCACCGCGCAGTTCGTCCCGCAGCCCGGCCGGCACCGCCGGTGACCGGGCCTGCGCGCGGGCGACGTCGTCGACGGCCTCGTAGAGCTCGTACGTCTCCTCCACGAGGTATTCGAGCAGCGACACGTGGTCCAGTGCGGCGGTCCACGGGCAGTGGCGGCGGAGCAGGTCCACGACCTCCACGAGCCGTTCGACCGCCGCGCCCGGCCCCGCGTGCGTCACGGGGTCGGTCAGGCCGAGGCCTGCCGGGCGGCCGCGTCGAAGCTCTCGGCGACGAACGAGGCCAGCGCCTCGCGGTCCTCGAGGGGCAGGAACGCGGCGTCGACGGCGTTGAGCGTGAGCTCGAGCAGGTCGCCGAGGTCGTAGCCGAAGGTGTCGACGAGCAGCTCGAACTCGCCGGTCAGGGTGACCCCGCTCATCAGGCGGTTGTCGGTGTTCACGGTGACCTTGAAGCCGAGCTGGTAGAGCAGGTCGAAGGGGTGCGCGTCGATGGTGTCGCCGAAGGCCGCGATGGCGCCGGTCTGCAGGTTGGAGGACGGGCACAGCTCGAGCGGGATGCCGCGGTCGCGGACCCAGGAGGCGATACGGCCGAGGTTGGCGATGCCGACCTCCTCGCCGTCGGCGGCGTCCTCGCCCTCGGACTCCTCGATCTCGATGTCCTCGGCGATGCGCACGCCGTGGCCGAGGCGCAGCGCGCGCCCTGCGACGAGCGCGTCCTGGATGCTCTCGAGGCCCGCCGCCTCGCCGGCGTGGATGGTGGCCGGGAACTGCTCGGAGGCGAGGAACGTGAACGCGTCGGCGAAGCGCGAGGGCAGGAAGCCGTTCTCGGCGCCGGCGATGTCGAAGCCGACGGCACCGCGGTCGCGGTGGCGGACGGCGAGCTCGGCGATCTCCTGACCGCGGTCGGCGTGGCGCATCGCGGTGATGAGCTGGCCGACCTGGATGACCCGGCCCGCGGCGACGGCCGCGGCGGCACCCGCCTCGAGGCCCTCCTGCACGGCCTCGACGGCCTCGTCGAGCGAGAGGCCCTTCCGGGTGTGCTGCTCGGGGGCCCAGCGGACCTCCCCGTAGACGACGCCGTCGAGCGCGAGGTCCTCGACGAACTCGCGGGCCACCCGGATGAGGCCCTCGCGGGTCTGCATGACGGCGATGGTGTGGTCGAAGGTCTCCAGGTACCGCTCGAGCGAGCCGGAGTCCGCCGATTCCCTGAACCAGGTGCCGAGCGACGCGGCGTCGGAGGCAGGCAGTTCGTGGCCGATCTCGGCGGCGAGCTCGAGGATGGTGGCCGGCCGCAGGCCGCCGTCGAGGTGGTCGTGGAGGGAGATCTTCGGCAGGGTCTGGATGTCGATGGCGGCGTCGGGGACGGCGTCGTTCTGGGTCTGGGTCACGCTGCCAAGCCTACGCGATCACCCTCACGGCGGGCTGGTCTCGCACGCCGGCTCCGGCTGGTGCCGGGCCTGCGCGGAGGACGTGGTGGGCGCTGCGTCGGGCGATCCGTCGAGGGACGCCTGGAGCGGGGTGGAGCCCCGGACGAGGGCGATCACGCGGTCGACGACGAACCCGATGACGACGGCGATCGCGATGGCCACCGCCACGCCGAGCAGGTGGTTGTTCTGGAACCAGGTCCCGGCGAGCGCGCCGATCCCCACGGAGTACCCTCCCCAGACCACTCCGGAGAGGGCGGTGAGGGCCACGAAGCGCCGGTGCGAGTAGCCCGTGGCGCCGGCGGTGAGATTCACGGCCACGCGGCCGATCGGGATGAAGCGGGCCACGAGGATCAGCGAGGCGGCCCGCTTCGCCAGCTCCGTGCCCGCCCACGTGAACGAGCGCTGCATCCGCGGGCGGCGCATCCAGCGGAAGCGCGTGGTGCCGATCCCCCGGCCGATGAGATAGGCGATGTTGTCACCGATGAACGCACCGAGAGCGGCGACCAGGATGAGCAGCCACGGGTCGGGCACACCCTGCGTGATGACGAGGGACGCGAGGCCCACGACGACGGACTCGCTGGGGAACGGCGGGAAGAAGCCGTCCACGATGCAGCACACGAGCACGAGGACGTACACCCAGGGCTGCTCGGCGGCCGCCAGCACGAAGTCGCTGATGCCGCCGAGTGCACTGGTGATCGCATCCATCGGGTTCCTCCCGCTCGTCCGTCCCGCGTCGGCCCGCCGGAACCGGAGGTGGGGGCGGGCGTGGGACCCGACGCGCGGGGCCGGTCCCGTCCGGACCATGCGTCGCCGCGCGTCTGCCTCCGACGCTACCGGTGGCACCCCTGGCGGGTCGTCGCCCTTCCGGGCGACATGCTCCGGCGGCCGGCTCACCCTCAGGGATGAGGCCGGCCGCCGGAGCCCCTACGGGGAGACCCTGAGCAGGAGCGTCAGGAGATGCGGTCGAGGATGAGCTGCTGCGCGGGTCCGGAGCCCTCGGGGGCGATCACGACGGCGTCGGCCAGTGCCTCGCGGGCACGGTCGAACTTGTCCGGGGTGTCGGTGAGCAGCGTCATGAGCGGCTCGCCCGCGCGGACGGTGGCACCGGGCTTCGCGTGCAGGCGGACGCCCGCCCCGGCCTGCACCTGGTCCTCCTTGCGGGCACGGCCGGCGCCGAGGCGCCAGGCGGCGACGCCCACGGAGAGCGCGTCGAGGCCCACGAGGACGCCGTCGGCCGGGGCGAGGATCACCTCGGACTCCTTCGCGACCGGCAGGGCCGCCCGGGGGTCGCCGCCCTGCGCCTCGATCATCCGGTTCCAGACGTCCATGGCGCGTCCGTCCCTCAGGGCGGCGGCCGGGTCGGCGTCGTGCACGCCCGCGCAGGCGAGCATCTCCTCGGCGAGGCGGACGGTGAGCTCGACGACGTCGGACGGCCCGCCGCCGGCGAGCACCTCCACCGACTCCTCGACCTCGATGGCGTTGCCGGCCGTCAGGCCGAGGGGCGTGCTCATGTCGGTCAGCAGCGCGACGGTGTTCACGCCGGCGTCCTTGCCGAGCGCCACCATGGTCTCGGCGAGCTCGCGGGCCTGGCCGACGTCCTTCATGAACGCGCCGCTGCCCACCTTCACGTCGAGCACCAGGGAGCCGGTGCCCTCGGCGATCTTCTTGCTCATGATCGAGGACGCGATGAGCGGGATCGCCTCGACGGTCCCGGTGACGTCGCGCAGGGCGTAGAGCTTCTTGTCCGCGGGGGCGAGGCCCGTGCCGGCGGCGCAGATGACCGCGCCGACGTCGGCGAGCTGCCGCAGCATGTCCTCGTTGCTGAGGTGCGCCCGCCACCCGGGGATGGACTCGAGCTTGTCCAGCGTGCCGCCGGTGTGGCCGAGGCCGCGGCCGGAGAGCTGGGGCACGGCCACGCCGAACACGGCGACGAGCGGGGCCAGGGGCAGGGTGATCTTGTCCCCCACGCCGCCGGTCGAGTGCTTGTCGCTCGTGGGGCGCCCGAGGGAGGAGAAGTCCATGCGCTCGCCCGAGGCGATCATGGCGGCGGTCCAGCGGGAGATCTCGGCCCGGTCCATGCCGTTGAGCAGGATCGCCATGTTGAGGGCGGCCATCTGCTCGTCGGCGATGGCGCCGCGCGTGTAGGCGTCGATGGTCCAGTCGATCTGCTCGGGCGTGAGGGTGCCGCGGTCGCGCTTGGTGCGGATGATGTCGACGGCGTCGAAGGCTTCGGTCATGGAGGGTCCTCGGGTTGTTCGGCTGGTGGAAGCTGCCAGAAGCTGGTGGGAACTGGTGGAGAAGGGTGCTCAGGCGAGGTGCTGCGGCCCGAAGGCGTCCGGCAGGACCTCGTCCATGGTGCGGATGCCGCTGACGGTCATGAGCACCATGTCGGGTGCCCTGAATTCGTACAGCAGCTGGCGGCAGCGCCCGCACGGCATGAGCGTGGCGCCGTCGCTGTCCACGCAGCTGAATGCGCGGATGCGGCCGCCGCCGCTCATGGCGAGCGCGCTGACGAGGGCGCACTCGGCGCACAGCGTCAGCCCGTAGGAGGCGTTCTCCACGTTGCAGCCGGAGATGATCCGGCCGTCGTCGAGGAGGGCAGCCGCCCCCACGGGGAACTTCGAGTACGGCACGTAGGCGCGGCGCATGGCCTCCGTGGCCGTGGCGGCGAGGGTGTCCCAGGGGATCTCGGTCCCCGGAGTCTGCTGGTCGGTCATGGCGGGTGCTCCTAGCCCTTGATGTAGGGGATGCCGCTGGCGCCCGGTGCCCGCGAGCGGCCCACGAGGCCGGCGACGGCGAAGACCGTCACCACGTAGGGCAGCATGCGCAGGAACTGGTCCGGCACCGGGGTGCCGAGCAGGCTCAGGACGTTGGACAGGTTGGTCGCGAAGCCGAACAGCAGCGCCGCGAAGAACGCGCCGATCGGGTTCCAGCGGCCGAAGATGAGCGCCGCCAGGGCGATGTAGCCCTGGCCGGCCGTCATGTCGCGGCCGAAGCCCGACACGGCCACGAGCGTGAAGAAGGACCCGCCGATCCCGGCCACCACACCGGCGAGCAGGACGTTCATGAAGCGCATCCGGTTGACGTTGACGCCGAGGGTGTCGGCGGCCTTCGGGTGCTCGCCGACCGCGCGCGTGCGCAGGCCCCAGCGGGAGTGGTAGAGGGCCACGTAGACCACGGCGACCGCGACGTACATGAGGTAGCCCACGATGGTCTGCTGGAAGAGGATCGGGCCGATCACGGGGATGTCGGCGAGCAGCGGGATCTCGATGACGGGCAGGCGCGGCGGGGAGTTCCACCGCTCCGAGTCCTCGCTGAGGACGGCGGAGAACAGGAACCCGGTGAGGCCGGAGACGAGCACGTTCAGCACCACGCCGACGATGACCTGGTTGACCACGTAGCGGATGCTGAAGACGGCCAGGACGAGCGAGACGAGGACGCCCGCGACGGCCGCCGCGAGGAGGCCGACGAACGCGCTGCCGGAGAGCGACGCCGCGACGGCCGCTGCGAACGCGCCGAACAGCAGCTGCCCCTCGATGGCGATGTTCACGACGCCCGAACGCTCGCAGAGCACGCCGGAGAGCGATCCGAAGATCAGCGGCACCGCGAGGGTCACGGACCCCGCGAGGAGCCCGTAGAGGGCCACGTTCGGGGTGCGGGCGCTGCCCACCACCCACGTCAGGAAGGCGACGAGGAACAGCACCGCGAACACGGCGAGCACCCACGTGGGGACCTTCTGCCCGGAGCGGGTGCGGAGGATCGCGAGGACCGCGAGGGCGAGCATCGCGAGGGCCGCGATCCAGCCGATCACGGGGGCGGACACGACGATCGAGGGGAGCACGATCGGGTCGTTGTCCTCCGACAGCCGGAACGTGACGTCGTTGCCCGGCGCGCCCAGGGCGAAGACCAGGAGCGCGAAGAGGGCGACGACGGACAGGATGATGGGGTTCTTCCAGCTGCGCACGCCGGCGTCGCCGGTACCGCGGGCGGGATTCTTGCTCTGGTCGCTCTCATGGCGTGCGATCGCTGTGCTCATGCTGCTGCTCCGGTCGAGGCTGGCGTGCGGGTCGAGGCGCCGCCCTTGCCGGCGCGGGAGGCTCCGGGTGCGGGGAGGCGGAACAGCGCGCGGACGAGCGGCGGCGCTGCGATGAAGAGGACGATGAGCGACTGCACCACGAGGACGATGTCGATGCTGGTGCCCGTGGAGGCCTGCATGGCCACTCCCCCGGCCCGGAACGCCCCGAAGAGGATACCGGCGGCGAAGGTGCCCCACGGCGAGGAGCGGCCGAGGAGCGCCACGGTGATCGCGTCGAAGCCGAAGCTCGCGGCGACGCCCGAGGTCAGGACCTTCTCGGTGCCCGACACCTGTGCCACGCCGGCCAGGCCCGCGAGGGCTCCGGCGATGGCCATGGCCAGGATGTAGCCCTTGCTGACGTTGACGCCTGCCGTGCGGGCGGCGCTCGGGTTCGCGCCGACGGCCCGGAGTTCGAAGCCGACGGTCGAGCGGTTCAGCAGCCACCAGACGAAGACGGTGGCGAGCACGGCGACCACGAAGCCCCAGTGGAGGCGGAAGGCCGGTCCGAGCAGCGGCGGGTAGAGCGCCGTCGCGTCGAGCTGGGGACTGATGGGGTTCGTGGACCCCGGTCGCTGGAACGCCGGGGTGCTCAGGAAGTACAGCACCAGGTTCGTCGCGATGTAGTTGAACATGATGGTGAGGATGACCTCGTGGGCGCCGGTGCGGGCCTTGAGGAGTCCCACGAGTCCGGCCCAGACGGCGCCGCCGACCATGCCGGCGAGGATCACGAGCAGCAGGTGGATCCCGGCCGGCAGGTGCAGGGTGAAGCCGATCCAGCCGGCGAACGTCGCGCCGATGAGGATCTGCCCCTGGGCGCCGATGTTGAACAGGCCCGCCCGGAACGCGAGGGCCACGCCGAGACCGGCGCAGATGAGCGGCGTCGCGACGGTCAGGGTCTGCGTCAGGGGGTAGACCACCCGCGTGAAGGTGTCCCCCTCGAAGTTGAGCACGGAGCCCTGGAACAGGGCGAGGTACGCGCTCGAGGCGGCCGTCCACGCCGCGGCCAGGGTGTCCTGGGGGCGGCTGAAGAAGTACGACGACGCCCGGGCGACGTTCTGGTCCGTCACCGCGATGAGCAGGCCGCCGAGGACCAGGGACAGCACCACGGACAGGAACGCGACGAGCGCGTTGCCCGTCATGATGCGCTGCATCAGCGTGGCGTCCGGCCCGGGACCGGCGCCGAGGCCGGCCGCCGTCGCGGGCACGGCCGGGGGCGGCACCTCCCCTCCGGCGGTCTCCACGGCGTTCTCGAGGCGCACCTCGTCCTGGCGGGCGGCGTCTTTCGCTTCCCGGCGCGGGTGCGGGGCACCCTCGCCGGTGGCCGGGACTGCCGGCCGTTCCTCCTGCGGGGTCACAGGTTTCCTCCTTGAACGTCGTGGGCCTGCGCCAGCGCTTCGTCGGCGGGCATGCCGGCCATCATGAGGCCGAGGACATCGCGCGAGACCGCGCCGGGCACGATCCCCATGAGGCGGCCGCGGTACAGCACGGCGATGCGGTCGGCGAGCTCCAGGACCTCGTCGAGCTCCGTGGAGACGATGATGACGGGCGTGCCGCCGTCGCGTTCGGCGACGATGCGGCGGTGCAGGAACTCGATGGACCCGACGTCGACGCCGCGGGTGGGCTGCGAGGCGATGAACAGTTTGAGCGGCCGCGAGAACTCGCGGGCCATGACGACCTTCTGCTGGTTGCCGCCGGACAGGGTGCCGGCCGCGGCGGACGCCGACTGCGTGCGGACGTCGTACTCGGCGATCTTCTCGTCGGCGTTCTTCTCGATGGCCGACGGCGACATGGACAGCCCCTTCGCGAACGGGGCGTCGTCGTACCGGTTGAGGATGAGGTTCTCGGCCACGGAGAACGTACCCACGAGGCCCTCGACGCTGCGGTCCTCGGGGACGAACCCGACGCCGGCGCGGATGATGTCCTTGACGCTGCGGCCCACGAGCTCGTTGCCGCCGAGGGTGATGGATCCCGTGACGTGGTCCTGCAGGCCCATGATGGCCTCGGTGAGCTCGGTCTGCCCGTTGCCCTGCACGCCGGCGACGGCGAGGATCTCGCCCTCGGCGACGTCGAAGCTCAGGCCGTCCACCACGCGCTGCCCGTTCGTGGCCTGCACGGTGAGGTCCCGGACCTTGAAGGTCACCTCGCCGAGCGTGGCGGGCTTCTTGTCGAGCGTCAGGCTGACGGACCGACCGACCATGAGGGACGCGAGTTCCGTGGTGGGAGCGCTCGGGTCGGCGGTGCCGACCACCTTGCCGCGGCGGACCACGGTGATGACGTCGGAGACGGCCTTGACCTCGCGCAGCTTGTGCGAGATGAACACGATCGACTTCCCGTCCGCCTTCAGCTGCGCCATGATGCCGAGCAGCTCGTCGGTCTCCTTGGGCGTCAGCACGGCGGTGGGCTCGTCGAGGATCAGCACCTCGGCGTCGCGGACGAGGGCCTTGATGATCTCGACGCGCTGCTGGACACCGACCGGGAGGTCCTCGACCACGGCGTCGGGATCGACGTCGAACCCGTATTGGTCGGAGATCTTCCGGATCCGCGTGCGCGTCTCCTGCAGGTTCAGCATGCCGCCGGCCTTCGTGGCCTCGTTGCCGAGGGCCACGTTCTCCGCGACGGTGAAGACCGGCACGAGCATGAAGTGCTGGTGCACCATGCCGATCCCGGCGGCCATCGCGTCCCCGGGGCCCTTGAAGGTCACGGGCCTGTCGTCGACCCGGATCTCACCCTCGGTGGGGTCGTAGAGCCCGTACAGCACGTTCATGAGGGTCGACTTGCCGGCCCCGTTCTCCCCGAGCAGGCTGTGCACCTGTCCGGGTTCCACCACGAGGTCGATGGAGTCGTTGGCGACGAGCGATCCGAAGCGCTTCGTGATGCCGATCAGTTCGAGTTTCACAGCTCAGCCTGTTCTGTTGTTCTCACGTCTCTCGTCAGGCGAGAACCCGTGCGGAAGTCACCGGAAAGGATACCGGGTGCGGCTCGGTGCCACGCACCGGGGACGAACGCAAACCGCCTTCCTCCCTGCGGGGATCCGCAGGGAGGAAGGCGGCGTGGATGCGGTGGTCGGTGCTACTTGGGGCTGGCGGCCGAGTCGACCGTGATCTCGCCCGCGATGATCTGGTCCTTCAGCTCGTCGAGCTTCGTCTGCAGATCGGCCGGCACGTTGGCTTCCTGGTCGTGGAACGGCGCGAGCGCCACTCCACCGTTCTCGAGGGTGCCCACGTACGGGGTGTTGTCGAAGTTGCCCTCGACGTCCGTGCTGATGACGTCCTCGACGGCGTCGCCCATGAGCTTCATGACGGAGGTGAGGATGAACTCCTCGCCCTTGCCGGCGGTCTCGTAGCCGTCGGAGTCGACCCAGATGGCCTTGACGTCCTTGCCGGCGCCGTTGGCCTCGATGACGGCGTCGAGCGTGCCGGAGCCCACCGGGCCGGCGACCGGCATGATGATGTCGGCGCCCTCGTTGATGAAGTTCTGGGTGTTGGTCTTGCCGGCGGCCGCGTCCTCGAAGTTGCCGACGAAGGTGCCGTTCTGGCTCTCCTTGTCCCAGCCGAGGAGCTGCACGTCGCCGCCCGTCTCCTCGTTGAAGTAGGCGACGCCCTCGGCGAAGCCGTCCATGAAGATGGTCACGGTGGGGATGTTGATGCCGCCGTACGTGGCGACCTTGCCGGTCTCGCTCGTCGCCGCGGCCGTGTAGCCGGCGAGGAACGCCGCCTGGGCCGTGTCGTAGATGATCGGCTTGACGTTGTCGGCCGTGATCGAGTTGTCGTCGACGATCGCGAAGTTCGCGTCCGGGTTCGCCTCGGCGGCGGCCTTCGTGGTGTCGGCGAGCAGGAAGCCGACGGTGACGGTCAGGTTGCAGCCGGCCTGGACCATCTGGTCGACGTTGGGGCCGAAGTCGGTCTCCGCCTGGGACTCGGCCTGGTTGATCTTGATGCCGAGGTCCGTCTCCGCCTTCTTCAGTCCCTCGTAGCTGGACTGGTTGAAGGAGCGGTCGTCGAATCCGCCCGAGTCGGAGACGATGCAGCCGAGGTAGTCGGAGCTGGCTTCGGTGCCGGCGCCGCCGCCGGACGAATCCTCGGCCGGCGGCGCACCGCAGCCGGAGAGGACGAGCGCCGATACGCCGAGGACGGCGGCGGACAGGCCGGTGCCGCGCGAAAACTTGCGCAGTGAGTTCTTCAAAATGCCTCCAGGAAAGAAATGCGCCACGGGTACGAGTACCAGTGAGTGACCATCCCGGTTCTCATGCGATCCGGGGCTCTGTTGTCACTGGAAGACCGTGGCGCCGCGACACCGTCGGTGCAGCACGTATGCGAACATCCTAAGGGCCAAGTGACGGGGAGCACTACACGGCCCGCCCGGAGGGGAGGATCGTTCGGGTTTCGTTATGCGCGGCGCCCTCCGGGACGGCAGCGGGCGGGGCCGGGGCCGGGGCCCCGGCGTCAGGCGTCGTCGCCGAACACGACCTGGAGGGCGGCGGCGGCCATGACGCGCACGCCGCAGCCGATGGCCCGCTCGTCCGGCGCGTAGTCGCCCCGGTGCAGGTCGAACGTCTCGCCGCCGGGTGTCCGCGTGCCGAGCCTCATCATGGCGCCGGGCACCTCCTGCGTCATCCAGGCGAAGTCCTCCCCGCCCATGGACTGGGGCGTCAGGACGACGGCGTGCGAGCCGAGCTCCGCGCGTGCGGCGGCCTCCAGGAGCCCGGTCTCGGCCTCCTGGTTCACCACGGGAGGCACCCCGCGGATGTGCTCGAGCCTGACGTCCACGCCGAACGGGGCCGCGACCTCGCGCACCGCGCGGTCGAGCATCTCGCCGGCCGAGTGCCAGGCCTCCCCCTCGAGGCAGCGGAGGGTCCCGGACATGAACCCGTGGGCGGGGATCGCGTTGGGGGCGGAGCCGGCATGGATCTGGCCCCACACCACGGACACGGCGCTGCGGACGTCGATCCGGCGCGACAGGACGGCCGGGACGTTCACGGCGATGGAGGCGAGCGCGAAGACGAGGTCCTCGGTCAGGTGGGGGCGCGAGGTGTGGCCGCCGCGCCCGCTGAGCTCGACGCGGATGGTGTCCGACGCGGAGGTGATGGCCCCGATGCGGGTGCCCACCAGGCCCACGTCGATCCGAGGGTCGCAGTGCAGCGCGAGGATCCGCGGGACACCGGTGAGGACGCCCTGCGCGATGACGTCGAGCGCACCGCCGGGCATCAGCTCCTCCGCGGGCTGGAAGATGATCCTCACCGTGCCGGGCAGCCCCTCGTCGGCGTGGATCCCGGCGAGCACGAGCGCGACGCCGAGCATCACGGTGGTGTGGATGTCGTGCCCGCACGCGTGGGTGACGCCCGTCGTGGCGGACTCGAAGGGAAGGCCCGTCTCCTCGATGATCGGCAGCGCGTCGATGTCGGCGCGCAGCGCCAGCCGGAGCGGTCCGCTGCCGACGTCGACGAACACGCCCGTCCCCTCGAGCCGCTGCGGGGAGAGCCCCGCCTGCTCGAGCCGGGCCACGAGGACATCCGTGGTGCGGTGCTCCTTGTAGGACAGTTCGGGGTTGCGGTGCAGGTCGCGCCGGATCTGCACCAGCTCGTCGTGGAGCTGCTCGAGGGCGGCTCCCACCCGGGAGGTCGGCGTCTGCGTGATGAACGTTTCCACCCGCTCAGCCTACCGACCGCAGGGCGGGCACCCCCACCCGGGTCACCGCGGGCGCGGTGTTCGACAGATCGGCCCCCTGCAGGGCGTCGGCGCTACAGCACGTCGGTGTCACCGCTGGCACGCAGGCGCTCCACGGCCTTCTTGACCTCCTGGGCGTGCTCCTTGGTCGTCACGAGCAGGGCGTCGGGGGTGTCGACGATGACGACGTCGTCGATGCCGATCAGTGCGATCACGCGCTTGGTGTCGGACACGACGATGCCCGAGGCGTTCTCGGAGAACACGCGCGCGCCCTCCCCCATCACCGTCAGTTCGCTGTTCTCCTCCGCCGGGTTCAGGCGGCCGATCGCGGCGAAGTCCCCGACGTCGTCCCAGTTGAACTCGCCCGGGATCATGGCGACGTCGCCCGCGGCGGCCGCGGGCTCGGCCACGGCGTAGTCGATGGCGATCTTCGGGAGGGTGGGCCACACGCGGCGGGCCACCTCGACCCGCCGGGGGGTGTCCCAGGCGCCGGCGATCTCCATCAGGCCCGCGTAGAGCTCGGGCTCGTTGGCGGAGAGGTGCTTGAGCATGAGGTCCACCGGCGCCACGAACATGCCGGCGTTCCACGAGTAGTTGCCGCTGTCGATGTAGCCGTCGGCGACCTCCTGCGACGGCTTCTCCACGAACTCGATGACGGCGCGGGCGCTGGGGGCGCCCTCGGCCGCGAGGGACTCGCCGGCGCGGATGTACCCGAAGCCGGTGGAGGCGTGGGTCGGCTTGATGCCGATCGTGACGATGTACCCGCGGGCGGCCGTGTGGATGGCCTCCCGGACGGCGGCCTGGAAGACCTCCACGGGCGCGATCACCTGGTCCGCGGCGAAGGACCCCATGATGATGCTCGGGTCGCGCTGGTGCAGGATGGCGGCGGCGAGGCCGATCGCGGCACCGGAGTCCTTCGGCTCCGACTCCAGGATGAGGTTCATGTCCTCGATCTCCGGCAGCTGCGCGAGGACGGCCCGGCGGTGCACGATCCCCGTGACCACCATGGTGCGGCCGTCGCACAGGGGCCGGAGCCGGTCGTAGGTCGCCCGGATCAGCGTGCTGCCGGAACCGGTGAGGTCGTGCAGGAACTTCGGCGCGGCCGCCCGGGAGAGGGGCCACAGGCGCGTGCCCGTGCCTCCCGCGGGGATGACGCCGTGGAAGCGGTCCAGCACGTTGTCGGGGGTCTGGGCAGCGGCCCTCTCGGTATTCATCGCTTCCACGGTAACCGACGCGTGCCGCCGGGCACCGGTGAGTCGCGCCCCCGGCATGGACCCGGGGATTAACACCGGGTGAACACCGGCGGTGATACAAGCGGTGCCCCGGCGGTGACCCCGGTGTTAACAAGGTCACAGGTGAGGCCCCCCTAAATTGAACGGGGAGTGTCACCGGCCTAGATTATTCTTATCTGAAGAGTGCTGTCGCACTGGCGTAATCACTGCGTATATCGCGCTAACGCCCTCGCGATGCAGGGAGGTAATTTCAATGCCGAAGACACTGACACCAGCAGGCACCCTTTACCGCGGCCGTGAGGGCCAATGGTCCTGGGTGGCTCACCGCATCACCGGGGTCGTGATTTTCTTCTTCCTCCTCGTGCACGTGCTGGACACGTCCCTCGTCCGCGTGTCGCCCGAAGCGTATGACGCCGTGATCGCCTCCTACAAGAACCCGATCATGGGCCTCGGTGAGCTCGGCCTCGTCGCGGCCATCGTGTTCCACGCCTTCAACGGCATCCGGCTGATCCTCGTGGACTTCTGGAAGAAGGGCCCCAAGTACCACCGGCAGATGCTCTGGGGCGTCGTGGGCCTCTGGGCGCTCGTCATGATCGCCTTCTCGATCCGCCATCTCTCGCACGTCTTCGGAGGTTAGTACCCATGGCTACCCCAATCATCGAAAGCCCCCGCTCCGGACGCGTCGCCCCGGGCTACACCCGCACCACCAGCTCCCGCAGCAACTTCGAGATGGTCGCGTGGCTGTTCATGCGGATCTCGGGCGCCATCCTCGTGGTGCTGATCTTCGTCCACCTGTACGTCAACCTCGTCGCCGGTGACGGCATCAGCGGGATCGACTTCGGCTTCGTCGCCGGCAAGTGGGCCAGCCCCTTCTGGCAGATCTGGGACCTCACGATGCTGTGGCTCGCCATGCTGCACGGCACCAACGGCATCCGCGTGATCATCAACGACTACGCGGACAAGAACAGCACCCGCATGTGGCTCAAGGGCGTGCTGTACACGGCGACCGTCGTCATCGTGGTCCTCGGCACCCTCGTGATCTTCACCTTCGATCCCTGCCCCGTGATCGACGGCGTGGCCCACGCCGCGGACTACTGCCCCGCTCCGTAGCAGCGCCCCTCGGTACTGACACACAGCACCGACCCACAGCGCTGGTCCCCAGCGCTGACGAGCAGTAGCTGCCGGTCCCCGGCAGCACCAGCACGGCGGGCCCGTCGCAGCGCCCCCGAGCACAACCACCGGTTTCAACAGAAAGAGCGACCAGCATGCAGGTCCACAAGTACGACGTCGTCATCGTCGGCGCAGGTGGCGCAGGGATGCGCGCAGCCATCGAATCGGGCCAGCGTGCCCACACCGCCGTCCTGACGAAGCTCTACCCCACCCGCTCCCACACGGGTGCGGCGCAGGGCGGCATGTGCGCGGCACTCGCCAACGTCGAGGAGGACAACTGGGAGTGGCACACCTTCGACACCGTGAAGGGCGGCGACTACCTGGTCGACCAGGACGCCGCCGAGGTCATGGCGAAGGAGGCCATCGAGGCCGTCCTCGACCTCGAGAAGATGGGCCTGCCCTTCAACCGCACCCCGGAGGGCCGCATCGACCAGCGCCGGTTCGGCGGCCACACCCGTGACCACGGCAAGGCTCCCGTCCGCCGGTCCTGCTACGCGGCCGACCGCACCGGGCACATGATCCTCCAGACGCTCTACCAGAACTGCGTCAAGCACAACGTCGAGTTCTACAACGAGTACTACGTGCTCGACCTGCTGATGGTCGACCAGGAGGTGACGGTCGACGGCGAGACCCGCATCGAGAAGCGCGTGGCCGGCGTCGTCTCCTACGACCTCGCCTCGGGAGAGCTGCACGTCTTCCAGGCCAAGTCGGTCGTCTTCGCCTCCGGCGGCGTCGGCAAGGTCTACAAGACCACGTCGAACGCCCACACCCTGACCGGCGACGGCATGGGCATCGCGTTCCGCCGCGGCATCCCCCTCGAGGACATGGAGTTCTTCCAGTTCCACCCGACCGGCCTCGCCGGCCTCGGGATCCTCCTGTCCGAGGCGGCCCGCGGCGAGGGCGCCATCCTCCGCAACTCGGAGGGTGAGCGCTTCATGGAGCGCTACGCCCCGACCATCAAGGACCTCGCGCCGCGCGACATCGTCGCCCGGTCCATGGCCAACGAGGTGCGCGAGGGACGGGGAGCCGGCCCGAACAAGGACTACGTCCTCCTCGACCTCACGCACCTGGAGCCCGCGCACATCGACGCGAAGCTGCCCGACATCACCGAGTTCGCCCGCACCTACCTGGGTGTCGAGCCCTACACGGAGCCGGTGCCGGTCTTCCCCACGGCCCACTACGCCATGGGCGGCATCCCGACCAACATCAAGGCCGAGGTGCTGGCGGACAACGACACCGTGGTGCCGGGCCTGTACGCGGCCGGCGAGGTGGCCTGCGTATCGGTCCACGGCTCCAACCGCCTCGGGACCAACTCGCTGCTCGACATCAACGTCTTCGGCAAGCGCGCCGGCCTCGCCGCCGCGGAGTACGCACTCACCGCGGACTTCGTGGAGATCCCCGAGAACCCGACCCTCGAGACCGAGGAACTCCTCAACCGGGCACGCAGCTCCGAGGGCGGAGAGCGCGTGGCGCTGATCCGCAAGGAGCTGCAGGACATCATGGACGCCAACGTCCAGGTGTTCCGCACCGAGGAGACCCTCCTCGAGGCACTGCGTGTCATCGATACGCTGGAGGAGCGGTACACGCGCATCACGGTGCAGGACAAGGGCAAGCGGTTCAACCTGGACCTGCTCGAAGCCGTGGAGCTCGGGTTCCTCCTCGACATGGCGAAGGTCATGACCGCGGCGGCGCTGCACCGCAAGGAGTCCCGCGGCGGACACTTCCGCGAGGACTACCCCGAGCGTGACGACGAGAATTTCATGACCCATTCCATGGCCTACAAGGACCCCAGCGCCACTACCACCAGCGGCGTCCGCCTTGAGACCAAACCGGTTATCTTCACCCGATACCAGCCCATGGAGCGTAAGTACTGATGAGCACCGAAACGATGGAGAAGGAGCCGGCCTCCAAGGTCGAGCTCGCACCCGGTGTCGGCGGAGGCGGAGAGATCCCCACGTTCGACATCACCCTGAAGGTCCGCCGCTACAACCCGGAGGTCTCGGACGAGGCGCACTGGGACGAGTGGAAGCTGACCATGTACGGCACGGACCGCGTGCTGGACGCCCTGCACAAGGTCAAGTGGGAGCACGACGGCTCGGTGTCGTTCCGCCGCTCCTGCGCGCACGGCGTGTGCGGATCGGACGCCATGCGGATCAACGGCCGTAACCGGCTGGCCTGCAAGACCCTCCTGAAGGACCTCGACACGTCCAAGCCCATCCTGGTGGAGCCCATCAAGGGCCTGCCCGTGGAGAAGGACCTGATCGTGGACATGGAGCCGTTCTTCCAGTCCTACCGCGAGATCATGCCGTTCCTGATCAGCAAGGGCCACGAGCCCGCGAAGGAGCGCCTGCAGTCCGCCGAGGAGCGCGAGCGCTACGACGACACCACCAAGTGCATCCTGTGCGCGGCGTGCACGTCCTCGTGCCCCGTGTTCTGGACCGACGGCCAGTACTTCGGCCCCGCGGCGATCGTCAACGCGCACCGTTTCATCTTCGACTCACGCGACGACGCCGGGGACATGCGCCTCGAGATCCTGAACGACAAGGAGGGTGTGTGGCGCTGCCGCACCACCTTCAACTGCTCGGAGGCGTGCCCGCGCGGCATCCAGGTCACCAAGGCCATCTCCGAGGTCAAGCAGGCGATCCTGACCCGCAAGATCTGATCCCTGCCGGCCGATGCCGGCACGCGAAAGGGCGGCCCCTGTGCAGGGGCCGCCCTTTCGTGTTCCCGGGGGCCGGACCAACGCGCGGTCAGGGGTCGCTGCTGCGTGCGCCGCGGCTCTTGCGGCGGCTGCGCTGCCACAGGGTCCCGGCCTTCGCGTGGTGCTCCCGGTCGGAGGCCACGCCCGCGTCCGCCGTGCCGATCGCGCACCAGGCGGTGGCCAGCAGGTACACCTGGCTGAGCAGGAAGAACCAGATGAACAGGGCGAGGATCACGGCGAAGGACAGCAGCAGCGGGTTGTTGCCGAAGGCGCCGAGGATCTGCGCCGAGAACGTCCGCAGCAGGGTGGTGCCGAGCCCCGCGATCAGTGCGCCCTGGATCAGGACCCGCCGCGGCATCCCGATGGCCGACGCGGAGTGGAACAGGACCACGGCCACGAGGATGTCCAGCAGGATCATCACGGCGAAGCCCGCGGCCTGCGTCATGAGCTGGTCCACGACGTTCAGGCGCAGGACGGTGAGCAGGGCACCCACGGTGTTGTTCGCGAGCACCCCGAGCCCGGTGGTCACCACCATGATCACCCCGAGGAGTGCGAGGGTCCCGAGGTCCTTCACCCAGAGGACCACCGGGTGGACCGCGACGGGCGGCAGGGCGAAGATGCCGCGCATCGCCTGCCGCATCCCCCCGATCCAGCCGAGGGCCGTCACGAGCATGACCACCGAGGACACCACGATCGCCCACCCGAGCCCGCTGGTGACCTCGAAGAGCCGGTCCGCGGTCACCAGGCCGCTCTCGCCGCCCGGGTCGCCGATGAGTCCGGGGACCGCCTGGTCGAGCGCATCGACCGAGATCGCCCGGAGGTCCTCGTCGCCCGCGATCACGATGCCGAGGGCGGCGAACGCGACGACCAGGAGCGCCGCGATCGCGAAGAACAGGCGGTAGGCCAGTCCCGCCGCCATCAGGGGCCCGCGCCGCTCGTTGTACAGCACGACCACCCGCACGGGGCGGAGCGTGAAGAACCTGCACAGCAGCAGGTCCACCCGCGCGAGCAGGAGCTCCGCTCCCCCGCGACCGGAACGGGTCAGCCGGCCGACCTTGACCTGCGCGTCGATGACCCTCCGCTGCAGATCGGGCAGGCTGGCCGGGGACGGCTGGTCAACCCGCGGCGGCTTCGGAGCTGTCAGCGTCTTCGCCAAAGTGCAGCTCCTCCCTCAGTTTCCACAGGCCGGACGGCACGTGCTCATAGAGTCCCATGCTCCGCACCTCGAAGGATGCCTCGAAAGCGTGGAGGACCTCGGCGGCCGCGTCGAGCCCTGCCGAGGAGACGTCGTGGGCCACCGTGACGTGCGGGTGGAACGGGAACTCGAGGTCGCGGTCGAGCGGCCCCGCCTGGAGCTTCGTGTGCAGGGCGACGCACTCGTCGAAGCCCTCCACGAGGTTCAGGAACACGACGGGCGAGACGGGCCGGAAGGAGCCGGTGCCGTGCAGGCGCACCGTGAACGGTCGCTGCCGGCGGGCCACGGAACGCACGTGGTCGATCGTCTCGTCCCAGTCGGTCGCGGGCGTCGTGGTGATCAGGGTGATGTGGGGCGGCACGACCGCCGCCATGGGGTCGCCGAAGGACGCCCGCCACGATTCGAGGTCACCGGCGAGCGGCTCGGGGATGGGGATGGTGACGCCGACGCAGCTCCCGTTCGGGCGCGGGCCGGCGAGGGCTGTCACCACTCCGTGGGGCTGACCGTCCGAGGCGCACATGGATCAGAGGGCCCCCGCGCCGGGGAGGAAGCCCACGCGGGCGTACACGTCGGCCAGCGTCGGCGCCGCGAGGTCGCGGGCCTTCGCCGCACCCTTCGCCAGCAGGCGGTCGAGCTCGGCGGGATCCGACAGGAGCTCCTCGGCGCGGTTCCGGACGGGCGCCAGCGCCTCGACCACCACGTCGGCGAGGTCCACCTTCAGGTGCCCGTACATCCGCCCCTCGTAGTCCGCCTCGAGGTCCGCGATGGACCTACCGGACAGCGCCGAGTAGATGGTGAGCAGGTTCGAGACACCGGGCTTCTCCGCCGGGTCGAACCGGATCTCCGTGCCCGTGTCCGTGACCGCGGACCGGATCCGCTTGGCCGTGGTCTTCGGATCGTCGAGCAGGTTGACCAGCCCCGCGGGCGACGGGCCCGACTTCGACATCTTCGCCGTCGGGTTCTGCAGGTCGTAGATCTTCGCCGACTCCTTCTGGATGAAGGGCTGCGGAAGCGTGAACGTCCGGCCGTACCGCGTGTTGAACCGCTGCGCCAGGTCACGGCTTAGCTCCACGTGCTGGCGCTGGTCCTCGCCCACCGGGACGCCGTCGGGCTGGTACAGCAGGATGTCGGCGGCCTGCAGGATCGGGTAGGTGAACAGGCCCACGCTCGCGGTGTCGGTCCCCTGTCTGGACGCCTTGTCCTTGAACTGGGTCATGCGGGACGCCTCGCCGAAGCCGGTGAAGCAGTTGAGCACCCACGCGAGCTGCGCGTGCTCCGGGACGTGGGACTGCACGAAGAGGGTGGCCCTGTCGGGGTCGACGCCGCCGGCGATGTACTGGGCGGCCGTGAGCCGGGTCCGCCGCGCCAGCTCCTGCGGGTCCTGGGGGACGGTGATGGCGTGCAGGTCGGGGATGAAGAAGACGGCGTCGTAGGTGTCCTGCAGGCGCACCCAGTGCACGAGCGCGCCCAGGTAGTTGCCGAGGTGCAGCGAGCCCGCGGAGGGCTGCATGCCGGAGAGGATGCGCTGGCGCCGGCCCGTGTCCGCGGTGGCTGTCGACGATGCCTCCGCGGAGGTCCCGGGGGCTGTCCCGGGGGCTGAGTCGGCGGATGTCGTGGTGGCTGTCATGGAAGGTGTCCTGGGGTCTAGATCTGGTAGTCGACGACGAGCGGGGCATGGTCGGAGAACCGTGTGTCCCAGCTCGGCGCCCTGTCGACCTCGGCGCTCACGGCGCTCTTCGCGAGGGCCTGCGTTGCCAGCTGGTAGTCGATGCGCCAGCCCGTGTCGTTGTCGAAGGCCTTGCCCCGCCAGGACCACCACGTGTACGGACCGTCGACCTCCCCGGCGAGGAGCCGGGCGACGTCGAGGAAACCGCACTCGTCGGAGAAGAACCGGTCGAAGTAGGCGCGTTCCTCGGGCAGGAAGCCGGCGTTCTTGACGTTGCCCTTCCAGTTCCTGATGTCGAGCGGGGTGTGGCCCACGTTGAGGTCACCCATGACCACGGCGTGGTCGGCGCCGTCCCGGAGCTCCGGCAGCCGCGTGATCATCGCGTCGAGGAAGCGGTACTTGTCGTCCTGCTTCTGCGTGCCGACCTCGCCGGAGTGGACGTAGGCACTCACCACGGTGAGGCTCGCACCGTCGATGTCGAAGTCCGCCTCGACCCACCGGCCGGCCGTGTCGAAATAGCTGTCGCCGATGGTGGTGCGCGTGGCGGTCGGCGCACGGCGGGAGGCGACGGCCACACCGGCCCGGCCCTTGGCCTCGGCCTCGGTGTGGAGGATGTGCCAGTCGTCCCCCAGGAGGCTGCGGACCACGGCATCGGGCGCGCGGACCTCCTGCAGGCAGAGGATGTCGACGTCGCGCCCGTCCAGCCATTCCTGCATGCCGCGCTTGTAGGCGGCGCGGATCCCGTTGACGTTCACGGAGGCGATGCGCAGGGTTTTCTGCGGGAGGTTCGGTGCCTGGCTCACCCGATCAACCTTACCCCGGAGGGTACCTGCGGTGCGCCTGGCGGGACGCCCGTCACTCGACGACGGTCCCCTCGACAGGACCCTCGGTGGACCCCTTCATCATGGAGCGGGCGTTGTGCGAGGTGATCTCGATCGTCTCGAGCGCGCGCTCCACCATCCCCTCGTCCCTGCCGAGGTATTCGCGGACCACTCCCACCTGCACCTGCACGATCTTGAAGCTGTGATCGAGCTTCAGGTCGCGCGCCCGGTCGGCGGCGACGGGGCCGGCGGGAGCCTGCCCCGCAGGGCCGAAGGCACCGGAGCCCTGGAGGCGGGCCGCGGCCTTCCGCGCGGCGGAGCGTAGGCTGAGGACCACGAAGCTGAAGATCAGGAGCCACCCGAGCGAGATGATCACCACCAGCCAGCCGATCACGTCGTTTTGGTTCGCGGCGAAGACCACGGCGACGAGGAACACGACAAGCATGACGGCCATCCCGGCACTGCCCATGCGCATGCTCACACCCCGGCCCGCGGGCCGCTCATTGCTCCCTAGTGACTGCATGGGGATCATTCTTCCGCATCGCCCGGCCCAGCCCGGCGCCTTCCACCGCAGGCGAACTGTCAGGTTTCCCGAAGTCTTCTCCCATCTCCTCCAATCCGTGATGCCGGTCACCGCGAAGTACAGCTGTGCGCGCCCCACGGCGCGCCTCACTCGCACTATGGAGGATCACCCCATGAACAAGAAGATGCGTTTCCTCGCCGTCCCGGCACTCGCCCTCGGCGCCGTCGCCCTGGCCGGCTCCCCCGCCATGGCGGCCGACGCCAGTTACTCCTCGACCCTCGGTCAGCTGAACGGCACCACCGGCACCGGCAGCATCACCGTCGACGTCAAGGGCGACCAGGCGATGGTGAACCTGCAGGTCTCCGGCCTCGCCCAGACCTTCATGGACGCGCCGTACCCGCACGTCCAGCACATCCACGGCGGCGCCAAGGGCGTGTGCCCGACCCCGGCCAACGACGCGAACGGTGACGGCATCGTCAACGTCGCCGAGGGTGCTCCCGGCTACGGCGACATCCAGACCACGCTCACCACCTCCGGCGCGACAACGCCTGCCGAGGGCCTGAACCTCCAGCTCGGCGGCCAGGGTGGCACGTACTCCATCCAGCGCACCATCACGCTCGACGCCGCGACCAAGGCATCGCTCGAGTCCGGTACGGCAGTCGTCGTCGTGCACGGCTTGGATCCCGCGACCGCCGGCGTCCCCGCAGAGGTCTTCGGCAGCCCCTCGGAGCTCAAGCCGGAGCTGCCCCTCGGCGCGACCTCGCCCGCCCTGTGCGGCACCCTCGTCCAGAGCCAGATGGGCGCCATGCCTTCCGGTGGAGCGGACACCGGTGTCGCCACCGAGTCCTCCGACTCGACCGGCATGCTCGCCCTCGGTGGTGGACTGGTCCTCGCGGCAGCAGCCGGCGGAACCTTCGCCGTCCGCCGTCGTGCAGCGCAGAACGCCTGATCCTGGTTCCTCGTGACCAGTAGAGCAACCGACCACCGCTGGGGCCTCACGGCCCCGGCGGTGGTCGCCCTTTTCCTCCTCGCCGGCTGCGGCTCCGCCGACTCCACGGCACCTCCCGAGGCGCCTGCCGCGAGTTCCCCGGCGGCCGTCGCGACGCCGTCCGCCGCGCCCTCGACGCCCGCCGCGGGTGCTCCCGGCGAAACAGCGCCGGGTCCTGCCGCACCGGCAGAGCTCCCGGTCCTCCCCGCCTCCGCACCCGTGACGCTCGAGATCCCGTCGATCGGCGTCAGGACGGACCTGCTCCGCCTCGGCCTCCGCGAGAACCGGAGTCTCGAGGTGCCGCCCGACGGCCCCGGCGCGCCGGCCGGCTGGTACGACCAGTCCCCCACCCCGGGCGACCGGGGACCGGCCGTCCTGCTCGGCCATGTGAATGCGACGGACGGGGGCAAGGGCGTCTTCGCCGATCTCCGGACGCTCAAGGCCGGCGACCGCATCGACATCACCCGCGAGGACGGCACGACGGCGGTCTTCGAGTTCCAGCGCGGGGAGGCGTATCAGAAGGACGAGTTCCCCACCCTCAGGGTGTACGGCAACACCCCCGGCTCCGAGGTCCGCCTCATCACGTGCGACGGCTACAACCCGGACACCGGCGAGTTCGACGACAACTACGTGGTGTACGCCACCCTCGTGGTGTAGCGCTACTTCAGGAACAGCTTCCGCAGGCGCAGCGTGGTGAGGAGCATCCCGACGGCGATCATCACGAGGAAGTAGCCGAGGTGGATGACCGTGGCCGGGGTGAACGAGGCGACGCTGATCTGCCGGAGCAGTTCCACCCCGTGCCACAGGGGCAGTGCCTGGATGAACCACTGGATGCCCTGCGGGTACACGGTGAGCGGGTAGAACGTGGCCGAGAACAGGAACATCGGCAGCATCACGAAGTTGATCCACTCCATCTGCTGGAACGTCTTCATGAAACTCGTGATACCCATTCCGAAGGACGCGAACCCGAACGCGATCACCACGGACGCGGGGACCATGAGCAGCGCCACGGGCGTGGTGAGGAGCCCCATGAGGCCCATGACCGCGGTGAAGCCCGTGGCGTACAGGGCGCCGCGCAGCAGGGCGAGGAAGATCTCCCCGAGCGCTACGTCGAGCGGGCCGAGCGAGGTGTACAGCATCCCCTGGTAGAGCTTCGCGAAGTTCATCCGGAAGAAGACGTTCCAGGTGCTGTCGTACACGGCACCGTTCATGGCGGACACGGCCAGCAGTGCCGGCGCGATGTACGCCGCATAGCTGATCGGCTGACCGTCGGGCCCCTCCACCGATCCGACGAGGGTCCCGAGACCCACGCCCATCGACAGCAGGTACAGGACGGGTTCGAAGAACCCGGACACGATGACGAGCCAGTTGTTGCTGCGCGTGGCGAGGAGGCCCCGCGCGATCACGGCCTTCGCGTTGCGTGAGTAGAGCGCGGCCAGCGGCTTCTTCGAGCCGTCCAGCGCGTAGTCGGCGGCGGTGAGCTGCGTGGTCACTTCCCCAGCCTCCTGGCGTAGACGCGGCGGGCGAGCCGGAGGCCGCCGGCGGCGAGGACCACCAGGAAGAGCACGTGCACGGTCGCGAGCCATGCGGGCAGCGGCTGGCCGTAGGTCAGGGCCCTGCCCAGCTCCGTGCCGTGCCACAGCGGTGAGATCCAGCCGATCCACTGCAGGAACACGGGCAGCGTGCTCAGCGGGAAGAACGTGCCGGAGAAGAGGAAGAGCGGCATGACGATGAACCGCATGACGAGGGCGAACTGCCCCTTGTCGTCCTCGACGCTCGCGGCGTAGGCCATGAGCGGGAGACCGAAGGCGAGCCCGCTGAGCACGGCGACGGGGACCGCCAGGACGCCCGCCGGCTGGGGCGAGGCGCCGAAGGCCGCCACGATCAGGAAGTAGACGATCGTCGTCGCGGTCAGGCGGACCGTGATCGCGAGGACGTGGCCGTGCACGATCTGGTCCGTGCCGAGCGGCGAGGCGTGTGGTCCGTAGTAGACCCGGCGCCACTTGAAGCCGTCCATCACGGGGTACGTGAACTCGGTGGCCGCCGTCATGATGGTCGCCGAGGCGAGCAGCGCGGGTGCGATGAACACCAGGTAGCTGACGCCACCGAAGACGCTCCCGGAGTTCCGGTCCACGAGGGTCGCGAGGCCCACGCCCATCGCGAACAGGTACATCACCGGTGTCCCGACGCTGGTGGCCAGCAGGGTCCACTTGTAGCCGTTCATGGCCCGGAGCACGTGCTCCGCGTAGTACCAGGAGCCGAATGCGCGGGCACGGCGCGCGGACACCTCCGGCGCGTGCGCGTGCAGCCGGTACGCCGGGCCCGTGCCCTGCTGGACACCTGCGGGCGAGGAGTCAGTCAACGAGGCTCCTCCCGGTCAGGCGCAGGAACACGTCCTCGAGGGAGGAACGCCGCACGAGGGACGTGACGGGCCGCAGCCCGCGGGAGACCACCTGTTCGAGCGCCGCCTCGCCGTCGTTCGTGTAGATCAGCACGCGGTCCGGCAGCGGCTCGAGCCGCTCGCCGATGCCCTGCAGCTCGCCGGCGACCGTGGTGTTGCGCTCCGACCCGAAGCGCAGCTCGAGCACCTCGCGGGTGGAGTGTTCGCGGATGAGCTGCGCCGGCGATCCCTCGGCCATGATCCTGCCCTTGTCGACGACGACGAGCCGGTCGCAGAGCTGCTCCGCCTCGTCCATGTAGTGCGTGGTGAGGACCAGGGTCACCCCCGATTCCTTCAGCCGGAACAGCCGGTCCCACAGGATGTGGCGCGCCTGGGGGTCCAGGCCCGTGGTGGGCTCGTCCAGCAGGAGGATCTTCGGCTCGTTGATGAGCGAGCGGGCGATCGTCAGGCGGCGCTTCATGCCTCCCGAGAGGGAGTCGACCTTCGCGCCCGCCTTGTCCGTGAGCTGCGCGAACTCCAGCAGTTCGTCGGCCTTGGGCTTGAGGTAGCTCATCGGCAGCCCGAAGTAGCGGCCGTAGACGAGCAGGTTGTCACGCACGCGCAGTTCCTCGTCGAGGTTGTCCTGCTGCGGCACGACGCCGAGGTGCGCGCGCACCTCCGGCCCGTGCTCCTGCGGGTCGAGGCCCATGATGGTGAGCTCGCCGGACGTGCGCTGGGACACGCCGCCGATCATGCGCATGGTGGTCGACTTCCCGGCGCCGTTGGGGCCGAGGAGGCCGAACGACTCGCCGGCGGGGACGTCGAAGGAGATGCCGTCCACCGCCGTGAAGTCGGCGTAGTGCTTGCTGAGCCGGTGCGCGGAGATGACCGGCGGACCGGCGAGGGGTGTAGGCACCCGCCCAGCCTAGGCGATGCTAGGCGACTGCCGCCCGACGCTCGGCCGCCTCGACGACGTTGGTCAGCAGCATGGCCCGGGTCATGGGACCCACGCCGCCGGGATTCGGGGACAGCCAGCTCGCCACCGACGCGGCTGCGGGGTCGACGTCGCCCGTCAGCTTCGCCTTCCCCGTCGCCGGGTCCTCGACGCGGCTCACCCCGACGTCGAGCACGATCGCCCCGGGCTTCAGCTGCTCCGCGGTGATCATGTGCGGGATCCCCGCGGCGGCGACGACGACGTCGGCGCGTGCCAGGTGGTCGGCGAGGTCCACGGTGCCGGTGTGCGCGAGGGTCACGGTCGCGTTGATCTGCTTGCGGGTCAGCAGGAGCCCGAGCGGACGTCCGACCGTCACGCCGCGTCCGACGACGAGGACGTTCAGCCCTGTGAGCGCCACGTCGTGCCGGAGCAGGAGCTCGACGATGCCGTGCGGCGTGCAGGGCAGCGGGGAGTCCATCGGCGCGTTGACGTTGAGGACCAGCCGGCCGAGGTTGGTCGGGTGCAGGCCGTCGGCGTCCTTCGCCGGATCGATGCGCTCGAGGATCGCGTTGGTGTCGATGTGCGCGGGGAGGGGCAGCTGCACGATGTAGCCGGTGGTGGCGTCGTCGGCGTTCAGCTCGTCGAGGACCGCCTCGAGTTCCTCCTGCGTGATGGTGTCCGGCAGGTCCCGCCGGACCGAGGTGATGCCGACCTGGGCGCAGTCGCGGTGCTTGCCGGCGACGTAGGAATGGCTTCCGGGATCGTCCCCGACCAGGACGGTGCCGAGCCCGGGGGTCACCCCTCGCTCGCGCAGGGCGCTCACGCGCTCGGTCAGTTCCTCCTTGATGCGTGCGGCTGTCGCCTTGCCGTCAAGGATGCGGGCGTTGTTCATGGGAAGGATCCTTCTCTGGTTGCTCGTCCAGCTGTTCGAGCAGGAATGCCTTGCCGCGGTCGCAGCAGCCGGTGAAGCAGCACTCCGCGGCGGGGATGTCGAAGTCCGGTGACGCCGCCGCCCTCGAGGCGAGGGCGGCGCGGAGGATCGGATCTACCACTCCTCCTGGCCCGGGTAGAGCGGGAAGTCCGCCGCGAGTGCGGAGACGCGGGTGCGCAGTGCCTCGACGTCGGGCGACGGCTTCAGGGCGGCCGCGATGATCTCGCCGACCTCGGTGAACTCGGCGGCGCCGAAGCCGCGGGTCGCGAGCGCCGGCGTGCCGATGCGCAGTCCCGAGGTGACCATCGGCGGGCGCGGGTCGAACGGGACGGCGTTGCGGTTGACCGTGATGCCGACGGAGTGCAGGACGTCCTCCGCCTGCTGGCCGTCGAGGGAGGAGTTGCGGAGGTCCACGAGGACGAGGTGGACGTCGGTCCCGCCGGTGAGGACCGAGACGCCGTGCTCGGCGACGTCGGACCCGGTGAGGCGCTCGGCGATGATGCGGGCCCCCTCGAGGACGCGCTCCTGGCGTTCCTTGAACTCGGGTGAACCGGCGATCTTGAAGGCCGTGGCCTTGCCCGCGATGACGTGCATGAGCGGGCCGCCCTGCTGGCCGGGGAAGACGCTCGAGTTGAGCTTCTTGGCCCATTCCTGCTTGGCCAGGATGACGCCGGAGCGCGGGCCGGCGAGGGTCTTGTGCACCGTGGACGTGACGACGTCGGAGTGCGGTACCGGGCTGGGGTGGACGCCCGCGGCCACGAGGCCCGCGAAGTGCGCCATGTCCGTCCAGAGGAGCGCGCCGACCTCGTCGGCGATGGAGCGGAAGGCCGCGAAGTCGAGCTGGCGCGGGTAGGCGGACCAGCCGGCGATGACGACCTGGGGCTTCTCGGCGAGCGCCTGCTCGCGCACGCGCTCCATGTCGAGGCGGTGGGTGTCCTCCTCCACGCCGTAGGCGGCGACCTCGTAGAGCTTCCCCGAGAAGTTGAGCTTCATGCCGTGGGTGAGGTGCCCGCCGTGCGCGAGCGAGAGGCCCATGATCTTGTCGCCCGGCTTGATCATGGCGGCGAGGGCGGCGGCGTTGGCCTGCGCGCCGGAGTGCGGCTGGACGTTCGCGAACTCCGCACCGAAGAGGGCCTTGACGCGTTCGATGGCGAGGTTCTCCGCGACGTCCACGTGCTCGCAGCCGCCGTAGTAGCGGCGGCCGGGGTAGCCCTCCGCGTACTTGTTGGTGAGGACGCTGCCCTGGGCCTCGAGGACGGCGCGGGGTGCGAAGTTCTCCGACGCGATCATCTCGAGGGTGTCCCGCTGCCGTGCGAGCTCGTCCCGGAGGACGGCGGCGATCTCGGGGTCCACCTCGGACAGGGGTGCGTTGGTGACGGAATCGGCGGCAGCGTGGGACGCGGCCATGGGCGAGGTGGTCATCGGTCGATCCTTCTCTGGATGTCACAGGGGGTCAGCGTGCGTCGCGGACCGGCGGATCGCTGTCCGCGCGGCAGGGACGTGAGACGTGACCCGCGGCCCAGGCGTGCGATCCGTGGTCTGCACTGGAAGCGCAGGATCTCCCGGAGGACCCTGGTTCCGCGCCGCTTCCTGGTGGTTGCCCACCCTACGCCAGTCGCGACGCTCCCATGCTAGCTGCACCGCGGGCCGCGTCGCCACCGGTGCCCGCGCTCCGCAGCGGGCACGGAATAGCGCGCGGTCCGGCGCCGTTCCGGTCTGTGGACCGGCGGGCGCCGGACCGGGGAGGCGGTGTCATGCGCGGGACGGAGCGGGCGGAGGTGCTGACGCGTCGGGTGCGCGTGGTCGTGATCGGCGCGGGGCAGGCCGGGCTGAGCAGCGCCTACTACCTCGCGCGGCGGGGCCTCGCACCGCATCGCGAGGTCGTGGTCCTCGACGCCAACCCTGCACCGGGCGGCGCGTGGCTGCACCGGTGGCCCTCCCTGACGTTCGACGCCGCCCACGCCCTGCACAGCCTGCCCGGGTTCCCCCTCGAGAGGCCGGACCCGAAGGAGCCTGCCTCCGCCGTCGTGAACCGCTACTACGGCGCGTACGAACGCGAGTTCGCCCTGCCGGTCGTCCGCCCTGTCTCCGTGCTCCGTGTCGAGCCCGACGACGCCGACCGCCCCGACCGGGGCGGTGCGGGGCCCCTGAGGGTCACGACGACGGGCGGCACCTGGATCGCGGACGTGGTCGTCAACGCGACCGGAACGTGGGACCGCCCCTACTGGCCGTACTACCGCGGGCAGGACGTGTTCGCCGGGCGCCAGCTGCACACGCACGACTTCCGGTCGGCGGCCGAGTTCGCGGGGCAGCGTGTCCTCGTGGTGGGCGGCGGGACCTCGGCCGTCCAGTTCCTGCTGCAGCTCGCGGAGGCCGGCGCCACCACCGTGTGGTCCACGCGCCGCCCGCCGGGTTTCACGCGGCGTGCCTTCGACCCGGAATGGGGGCGGGAGGTCGAGGCCGAGGTCACGGCGCGGACGGGCGCCGGCCTGCCCCCTGCCAGCGTGGTGTCCGTCACCGGGCTGCCGCTCACGCCGCAGTACCAGGCGGGGATCGACGCCGGGATCCTCGTCTCCCGCGGTCCCCTCGCGGAGCTGCGGGAGCACTCGGCGGTGCTCGCCGACGGCTCCGAGGAACGCGTCGACGCCGTCCTCTGGTCCACCGGGTTCCGTGCTGCGCTCGACCACCTCGCACCCCTGCACCTCCGGGAGCCCGGGGGCGGTATCCGGACGGACGGCGTGCGTGTCGCCAGGGATCCCCGGCTCCTGCTCGTCGGTTACGGCGCCTCCGCCTCCACGCTCGGGGCGTCCCGTGCCGGGCGTGCAGCGGCGCTGGCGGCCCTGGACCGGCTGCGCGGCCTCGCCCCCGGCACCGGGGCTACCGGTACGCTGGATTAGGTGGACTCCCCCGACGCACCCTCCTCGTACTCCCTCACGCTGTCCTGCCCCGACAGGCCCGGGATCGTGCACGGCGTCTCCGGCGCCCTGGTCGGGGTGGGCGCGAACATCACGGAGTCCCAGCAGTACGGCAGCCCTGACACGGGCACGTTCTTCATGAGGGTCGACCTGACCACCGGCGCCGGCCTGCAGGACCTGCGCGCCGCGCTCGAGCCCGTGGCCGCGGAGTTCGGCATGCAGTGGTCGCTCGTGGAGGCGGCACGGCGCACCCGGACCCTCATCATGGTCTCGAAGGCCGCGCACTGCCTGAACGACCTCCTGTTCCAGCACCGCTCGGGGACGCTCGCCATCGACATCCCCGTGATCGTGTCCAACCATCGGGACCTCGAGGGCCTCGCGGCGTTCTACGGCGTCGAGTTCCACCACATCCCCGTGACACCCGGGACCAAGCAGGACGCCGAGGACGCACTGCGCGCCCTCATCGACCGGCACGACATCGAACTCGTGGTCCTCGCCCGCTACATGCAGATCCTCAGCGACGGGCTCTGCGAGGACCTCCGCGGCCGCGCGATCAACATCCACCACTCGTTCCTCCCGTCCTTCAAGGGCGCACGCCCCTACCATCAGGCCCACGCGCGCGGCGTGAAGCTGATCGGCGCGACCGCGCACTACGTCACGGCAGCCTTGGATGAGGGCCCGATCATCGAGCAGGAGGTCATCCGCGTGGACCACGCGCGGACGGCCGAGCAGCTGGCCTCGATCGGGCGCGAGCTCGAGGGACGCGCCCTGGTGCAGGCGGTGCAGTGGCACGCCGAACGGCGGGTCCTGCTCGACGGGCGCCGCACGATCGTCTTCAACTGACGCCCTGCCCTAGGCTGGCGCCATGACCCACCTCATCGCGTTCCGCGGGAAGACCCCCGACACCGGGGCCGCCACGTTCATCGCGCCCACCGCGTCCCTGATCGGCGGGGTCGTCCTCGGCGCCTCCGCGA
Source organism: Arthrobacter sp. Soc17.1.1.1 (assembly GCF_036867195.1). Taxonomy (NCBI): domain Bacteria; kingdom Bacillati; phylum Actinomycetota; class Actinomycetes; order Micrococcales; family Micrococcaceae; genus Arthrobacter; species Arthrobacter sp. Soc17.1.1.1. The sequence continues at coordinate 931,349 of NZ_JBAJII010000001.1, read as the reverse complement.
GCGTCTTCTACGGCGTCACCGTCCGTGCGGACACCGCGTCCATCCGCATCGGGGACGGGACGAACCTGCAGGACAACGTCGTGGTGCACGCCGATCCCGGCTTCCCCGCGGTCATCGGCGACCGGGTCAGCGTGGGCCACGGCGCCGTGGTGCACGGGTGCACCATCGAGGACGACTGCCTCATCGGCATGGGCGCCACCGTCCTGAACGGGGCGGTCATCGGCACGGGATCGCTGATCGCCGCGGGCGCCGTCGTGCTCGAGGGCACCGTGGTGCCGCCGCGCTCGCTCGTCGCCGGCGTCCCGGCCAAGATCCGCCGCGAACTGACCGACGACGAGGTCCAGGGGATCCGCGCCAACGCGGACCGGTACGACGCCCTGGCGCACGAGCACCGCCAAGCGTTAACTTCTTGACTACAAACTCCGCCTGCGGCACCCTTGTGAGCATGCCCGCAGAATCCCCCTCGACGGCGAGGACACCCCTGAGCGCCGCGCTTCCGAAGCCGGGCTCCCAATCCGCCCTGCGCGAGCAGAATCAGCGCCGCGTCATCGCAGCCCTGATGAGCAACGGGCCGCAGACGCAGGCGGAGCTCTCCCGGCAGACCGGACTGTCGACGGCCACGGTCTCCAACATCGTGAAGGTCATGGCGGCCGGCGGGATCGTCAGCACGGCGCCGACCACCAGTTCGGGGCGCCGGGCGCTCTCCGTGATCCTCAACGACAAGGGCCAGGTCGCCGCGGGCATCGACATCGGCCGCCGCCACGTCCGCGTGGTCCTCGCCAGCCCCAACTACCGGGTGCTGCAGGAGGCCGCCGTCAGCCTGCCGCCGCGGCACAGCGCCGTCGAGGGACTCCGGGCGGCCTCGGACCTCCTGGACACCCTGCTCACCGAGGGCGGGATCGACCGCAGGGCCCTGCTCGGCGCCGGCATCGGCATCCCGGGGCCCATCGACCGGCGCACCGGCACGGTGGTGCAGGGCGCCATCCTGCCCGAGTGGGTGGGCATCAACATCCACGAGACGTTCGGCGAACGCCTCCGCGTCCCCGTGTTCATCGACAACGACGCCAACCTGGGCGCGCTCGCGCAGGTCACGTGGGGCCCGCACAGTGCGGTGGACAACCTGCTGTTCATCAAGGTGGCCTCCGGCATCGGCTCCGGCCTCGTCCTCAACGGGTCGCTCTACTACGGCAACGTCGGGGTCACCGGCGAGGTCGGCCACACCACCATCAACGAGCAGGGCGTGATCTGCCGGTGCGGCAACCGCGGCTGCCTCGAGACCGTCGCCTCCACCTCGACGATGATCGAGCTCCTCGGCCGTGGCAGCACCGAGCCCGTCGACACGCAGCGCATCGTCGACTGGGCCCTGGCCGGCGACACCGCGGCCCTGCGCGTCATCGAGGACGCCGGCGCGGCCATCGGACGCGCCCTGGCCCACGTGGCCAACATGATCAACCCGGAGACCATCGTCATCGGCGGACCGCTGACCAGCCTCGGCGACATCCTCCTGGAACCCGTCCGGCGCGGGCTGGCCCGCCACGCGGTCCCCATCATCGGTGAGACCACGAGCGTGTGCATGTCCTCCCTCGGCGACCGCGCAGAGGCCCTCGGCGGTGCCGCCGTCGTCCTCGCCCAGCCGAGCCTCTCCCCGGCCTTCGCGATCACTGCGTAACGTTCCCGTCTCGCTTTGCTGTAGGTTTGCGTTCAACACTTGACGACAATGCCGATCAGCGTGTTCAATTCTTTCGGGCCGAGGTTGGGCCTGCACCAAGACAACGCCGTCACTGCGGGAGGCTCCATGAACAACCACACCATCCTTGAGATGCGCTCCATCACCAAGGAATTCCCGGGAGTCAAAGCCCTCTCCGACGTATCCCTCCAGGTTCAGGCCGGCGAGATCCACGCCATCTGCGGCGAGAACGGGGCCGGCAAGTCCACCCTGATGAAGGTCCTCTCGGGCCTCTACCCCTACGGCGACTACTCCGGCGACATCGTGTTCCAGGGCGAGGTCGTCGAGTTCAGGGACATCCGTGCCAGCGAGGCCGCGGGGATCGTGATCATCCACCAGGAACTCGCACTCATCCCCGAGCTCTCGATCGCCGAGAACATCTTCCTCGGCAACGAGCCCACCCGGTTCGGCGTCATCGACTGGGACTACGTCAACCGGACCACCCTCGATCTCATGGCCCGCGTGGGCCTCACCGAGGACCCGACGACGAAGATCAAGGACATCGGCGTCGGCAAGCAGCAGCTGGTCGAGATCGCGAAGGCGCTCAACAAGTCCGTGAAGCTCCTCATCCTCGACGAGCCGACCGCGGCGCTCAACGAGTCCGACTCGCAGCACCTCCTCGACCTGATGGCGGGCCTGCGCAGCAAGGGCATCTCGTGCATCATGATCTCCCACAAGCTCAACGAGATCGAGCAGATCGCCGATTCCATCACCATCATCCGCGACGGCCGGTCCATCGAGACGCTGCACGTCAAGAACGACGGCGTGGACGAGGACCGCATCATCCGCGGCATGGTGGGACGCTCCCTCGAGTCGCGCTTCCCCGACCACACGCCGTCCATCGGCGAGACCTTCTTCGAGGTCCGAAACTGGACGGTCGGGCACCCCACGGTCCCCGACCGCCTGGTCTGCAAGAACTCCAGCTTCAAGGTCCGCCGCGGCGAGATCGTCGGCTTCGCCGGCCTGATGGGTGCGGGCCGCACGGAGCTCGCCCGCTCCGTCTTCGGGCGCTCGTACGGCAACTTCAAGTCCGGTCAGATCCTCATCAACGGCAAGGAGGTCACGCTGCGCTCGGTGCCCCAGGCCATCGACGCCGGCCTCGCCTACGTGACGGAGGACCGGAAGTCGCTCGGGCTCAACCTCCTCGACGACATCAAGGCCACCACGGTGTCCGCCGACCTGAAGAAGATCACGCGCGGCCTCGTGGTGGACAAGGACGAGGAGTTCCGGGTCGCCGAGGAGTACCGGAAGTCGCTGCGGACCAAGGCGCCGAGCGTCAACGACGGCGTCGCCACGCTCTCCGGCGGCAACCAGCAGAAGGTGGTGCTCTCCAAGTGGATGTTCACCGATCCCGAGCTGCTCATCCTCGACGAGCCGACCCGCGGGATCGACGTGGGCGCCAAGTACGAGATCTACGGCATCATCCAGAGGCTTGCGGATCAGGGGAAGGGCGTTATCGTCATCTCCTCGGAACTGCCTGAACTGCTCGGCCTCTCCGACCGGATCTACACGATCTTCGAAGGTGCCATCACCGGAGAACTGACCCGCACCGAGGCGAATCAGGAATCGCTGATGAAACTCATGACCGCCAGCAGGAAAACTGCCTGACCGTAGCCCTAGGAAAGACACCATGAAAGCACTCAAACAAATCCTCGGCGGGAACACCCGCCAGTTCGGGATGATCTTCGCCCTGGTCGCACTCGTCGTGTTCTTTCAGTGGCAGACCGGTGGGAAGACCCTCACGCCCGGCAACATGATGAACCTGTTCAACGGCAACTCCTACATCCTGATCCTCGCGATCGGGATGGTGCTCGTGATCATCGCGGGCCACATCGACCTCTCGGTCGGCTCCATCGCAGCATTCGTCGGCATCGTCGTCGCGATCGCCATGCGCGACTGGGGCATCCCCTGGTACATGGGTGTCCTCCTCGGCCTGGTCCTCGGCGCCGTCATCGGACTGTGGCAGGGGTTCTGGGTGGCGTACGTCGGCATACCGGCGTTCATCGTCACGCTGGCCGGCATGCTCCTGTTCCGCGGCGCCAACCAGGCGGTCGGCGACTCGAACACGGTCCCCGTGCCCGAAGGCTTCCGCTACCTCGGCGCGGGCTACCTCCCCGAGGTGGGCCCCACCACCGGGTACAACAACCTGACCGTCCTGCTGGGACTCGCCCTGGTGGCCTTCGTCATCTACCGCGAGATCCGCAGCCGTCGCAAGCTCGAGAAGATCGGCGCCGAGATCCCCCCGACCTGGGTGCCCGTGGTCAAGGTGGGCCTGCTCTGCGCGGTCATCCTCTACGCGACCTACCTGTTCGCGACCGGCCGCCCCGGCACCTCGTTCCCGGTCCCGGGCCTGATCCTCGGCGTCCTCGTCATCATCTACGCCTTCGTCTCCAACAAGACGATCCTCGGCCGGCACGTGTACGCCGTCGGCGGTAACCGCCACGCGGCGGAACTCTCCGGCGTCCAGAGCAAGCGCGTGAACTTCATGGTCATGATGAACATGTCGGTCCTCGCCGCCCTCGCCGGCATGATCTTCGTCGGTCGCTCCACCGCCTCCGGTCCATCCGACGGCGTCGGCTGGGAACTCGACGCGATCGCCGCCGTCTTCATCGGCGGCGCGGCGGTCAGCGGCGGTGTCGGTACCGTCGTCGGGTCCATCATCGGCGGCCTCGTCATGGCAGTGCTCAACAACGGACTCCAGCTGCTCGGCATCGGCGCGGACCTGACCCAGATCATCAAGGGCCTCGTCCTGCTCGTCGCCGTCGCCTTCGACGTCTACAACAAGAGCCAGGGCAAGCCGTCCATCATCGGCCTGCTCACCAGGAACTTCGGCGGGGGTGGCGGCGGCAGGAAGCCCGACGCCCCCGTTCGCGAGGCCGCTCCGACGGAGCAGGCCATCGGGACGAAGGAAGTAATCTCCCACGACGCCTAGGGACGCGGCTCACGCCGGCCCCAGGCAAGCTCCATCCGTCCATCAGAGCAAGAGCAAGAGCGACAGAAAGAGAATGGAATGCGTAAGTTCGCAAAATCCCTCGCAGCCATCGCTGCAGTATCAGCATTGACGCTGACCGGGTGCGGCCGCGAAGACACGGGTACCGCGACGGAGGGCGGCGAAGCTGCCGCCTCCGGTTTCGAGACCGGGTCCGCGATCGGCGTAGCCCTGCCGCAGAAGACGTCGGAGAACTGGGTTCTCGCCGAGACGCTCTTCAACGACGGCCTCACCGAGGCCGGGTACGAGCCGAACGTGCAGTTCGCCAACGGTGGCGTCTCCGAGCAGCAGAACCAGATCAGCTCCATGATCACCAACGGTGTGAAGGTCCTGATCGTCGGTGCCATCGACGGCGCCCAGCTCGGCACGCAGCTCGCGCAGGCGAAGGAAGCCGGCATCACCGTCATCGCCTACGACCGTCTGCTCCTCAACACCGAGGACGTCGACTACTACGTGGCGTACGACAACTTCAAGGTCGGCGAGCTGCAGGGCCAGGCCCTGCTCGACGGCATGAAGGCCAAGAAGCCCGAGGGCCCGTACAACATCGAGCTGTTCGCCGGTTCGCCCGACGACGCCAACGCGAAGGTGTTCTTCGACGGGGCCATGAGCATCCTGCAGCCCGAGATCGACAACGGCAACCTCGTGGTCGTCTCCGGGCAGACTACCTTCGAGCAGGCCGTGACCCAGGGGTGGAAGGCGGAGAACGCGCAGAAGCGTGCGGATTCCCTGCTCTCCGGCAGCTACGGTTCCACCGAGCTCGACGGCGTCCTCTCCCCCAACGACACGCTCGCCCGCGCCGTCCTGACGTCCGTCGAGGGTGCAGGCAAGCCGCTGCCCGTCGTCACCGGTCAGGACTCCGAGGTCGAGTCCGTGAAGTCCATCATGGAGGGCAAGCAGTACTCCACCATCAACAAGGACACCCGCGCCCTCGTGGAGCACTCCATCGAGATGGTCGGTAACCTGCAGGCCGGCGACGAGCCCGAGGTCAACGATCCCGACTCGTACGACAACGGCGTGAAGACCGTTCCCGCCTACCTCCTCGAGCCGCAGATCGTGACGAAGGAGAACGCCGCCGAGGCGTACGCCAACGACCCCACGCTGTCCGCGCTCACCAAGTAAGGACCGCCCGGACTTCCCGGGCCAGTTCGACCCGAAGCGCCCCGGCCCTCCCGGCCGGGGCGCTTCGTCGTCTGCGGATGAGCGGGCGGGACCGGGTGGTGTGCTGGACGCAGGCCCCGCGTCCGGCAAGGATGGGTCCATGACTCCACAGAACCGCATGATCGTTCCCCCCTGCGCGGAAGCGGGGGCTCCCAGTCCCGTCGTCGCCACCGGCCGCCCCCTGAAGTGGGGTGTGATCGCCACGGGCGGCATCGCCGCCAAGGTCACCCAGGACATCGCCCTGCTCGAGGACGCGGTGCTCCACGCGGTGAGCTCGCGCAGCGCGGACAGCGCAGCCGCGTTCGCCGAGCGGTTCGGCTTCGCCACGAGTTACGGGAACGAGGGCGGCACAGCGGGCTACCAGCGCCTCGTGGACGACCCCGAGGTCGACGTCGTCTACATCACCACCCCGCACGGCCAGCACTACGAGGTCGCCAGGGCGGCCCTGACGGGCGGGAAGCACGTCCTGTGCGAGAAGCCGTTCACCATCAACGCCACCGAGGCCGAGGAGCTTGCTGCGATCGCGGCCGACCGCGGACTGTTCCTCATGGAGGCCGTCTGGACGCGGTTCCTCCCCAGCGTCAACCGCGCGTGGGAGATCATCCACTCCGGGGAGCTCGGCGACATCCGCTGGGTGCAGGCGGATCTCGGCTTCGCCGCACCCGATGATCCGAGCAGCCGCCTGTGGGACCCGAAGGCTGGCGGCGGAGCCCTGATGGACCTGACGGTCTACCCGCTCACGTGGGCACTGGGGTCACTCGGCTTCCCCGACTCGGTGTCCGCGGTCGGCACCCTGAACGACGACGGCGTCGACCTGCAGGCAGCCGTGACCCTCGGCTACGCGAGCGGGGCCTACGCCCAGCTGTCGTCGTCGTTCATCGCCTCGTGCCCGGGACAGGCGACGGTCTGCGGATCGAAGGGCTGGCTGAAGACCGGCGGCGGGCACCTCCACAACCCGAAGGAACTGACCATCCAGGCCGGTCCGGGCGAGGCGCGGGTGGAGGAGTTCGAGCAGGTGGGCGCGGGGTACACCTACGAGCTCCGCGAGGTGACGCGCTGCATCCAGGAAGGCCTCACCGAGAGCCCGACGATGCCGGTCGGCGACACCGTGAGGACCATGCGCCTGCTCGACGGCGTGCGGGCGCAGATCGGTCTGCGGTACGAGAACGACGCCGCCTGACGAGCCGCGGCCGACGCACGCCGCAGGACGGGCCCCCGCAGCTTCCGCTGCGGGGGCCCGTCCTTTCTAGTTCGCGTTCAGGATCCGCTATGCGTCTGCCTTCGGGCGTCGGGCGGCCAGCAGGCCGCCTGCGCCGGCGAGGAGCAGCAGGGAGCCGACGAGCAGGATCTGCTGCTCGGCGAAGCCCGTGGAGGCGAGGGCCTTCGGGGTGCTCGGTGCCGCGCCGGCTGCACCGGCGGCCGTGGTCACGTTCACCGAATTGCTCGCCACGGAGATCGTGCCCGGGGCGGTACCGGTTGCGGTGTCGCGAATCGTTACCGCTACGTCGGCGTCATCCGAGCCGCCGTCATCGGTGCCGCCATCGTTGTCGCCCGATCCGGGGATGTCAGGGGTGGCCGGGGTCGTCGGGGTCGTCGGAGTCGTCGGAGTGGTCGGAGTCGTCGGGGTCGGGATGGTCGGGGTCGTCGGAGTGGTCGGGGTCGTCGGAACACCGGCGCCGGCGCCGCAGTCGGTGGCGCTGTTGCCAATCAGGGTGACGCCGTTGCAGCCGACGTTCACCGGGATCGTGACCACAGGCGAGATCACATTTTCGTCGAGGATGCCGCCAGGCGTCGTGCCGGGCGCCGTGCCAGGGGTGGTGCCAGGAGTCGTGCCGGTGGAACCAGTGGAACCGGTCGTGCAATCAGAGACACTGTCACCGATCAGGGCCACACCGTTGCAGCCGACGTTCACCGGGACCGTGACCACAGGTGCGATCACGTTCCCGTCGAGGATGCCGCCAGGAGTGGTGCCAGGGGTAGTGCCGGGCGTCGTGCCGGGCGTGGTGCCGGGCGTGGTGCCGGTGGAACCGGTCGTGCAATCAGAGACACTGTCGCCGATCAGGGTCACGTCGTTGCAGCCGACGTTCACCGGGACCGTGACCACAGGCGAGATCACATTTCCGTCGAGGATGCCGCCAGGCGTCGTGCCAGGGGTGGTGCCAGGAGTCGTGCCGGTGGAACCAGTGGAACCGGTCGTGCAATCAGAGGCACTGTCACCAATCAGGGTCACGTCGTTGCAGCCGACGTTCACCGGGACCGTGACCACAGGCGAGATCACATTTCCGTCGAGGATGCCGCCAGGCGTCGTGCCAGGGGTGGTGCCAGGCGTGCCAGGGGTGGCGCCAATCGTGCCGGTGGACCCGGTGGCCCCGCTCGTGCAATCGGAGGCGCTATCGCCGATCACGGTGACATCGTTGCAGCCGACGTTCACCGGGACCGTGACCACAGGCGAGATCACATTTCCGTCGAGGATGCCGCCATCAGTAGTGCCAGGCGTCGTGCCGGGCGTCGTACCGGTGGTCCCGGCGGAACCGCTCGCGCAATCAGAGGCACTGTCACCGATCAGGGTGACATCGTTACAGCCGACGGTCACCGGGATCGTGACCACAGGCGAGATTACGTTCCCACCGAGGACTCCCCCACCGAGCAACCCGCCGTCAGCAGGAGCGGGAGCAGGAGCGGGAGCAGGAGCGGGAGCAGGAGCCGAGCCACCGGTCGATCCGGTCGATCCGGATCCGCCTGCCGTCGACGAATCACCGATCACGGACACCGAGTTGCCCGACAGATTCACCGGCACCACGATCTCGGGCGAGATCACGTTCCCGTCCACGATGCCACCGAGCAACCCGCCGTCAGCCGGAGCAGGAGCCGGAGCGGGAGCGGGAGCCGAGCCACCGGTCGATCCGGTCGACCCGGATCCGCCTGCCGACGACGAATCACCGAACACGGACACCGAGTTGCCCGACAGGTTCACCGGCACCACGATCTCGGGCGAGATCACGTTCCCGTCCACGATGCCACCGAGCAACCCGCCGTCAGCCGGAGCCGGAGTCGGAGCGGGAGCAGGGGTCGGAGCGGGAGCGGGAGCCGAGCCACCGGTTGATCCGGTCGACCCGGATCCGCCTGCCGTCGACGAATCACCCAGCACCGACACCGAGTTACCGGACAGATTCACCGGCACCACAATCTCGGGCGAGATCACGTTCCCGTCCACGATGCCACCGAGCAGCCCGCCGTCAGCCGGAGACGGAGCAGGAGCAGGAGCGGCGGCCGAGCCACCGGCCGATCCGGTCGACCCGGATGCGCCTGCCGACGACGCATCACCGAGCACGGACACCGAGTTGCCCGACAAATTTACCGGCACCACGATCTCGGGCGAGATCACGTTCCCACCGAGGACTCCCCCACCGAGCAGCCCGCCGTCAGCCGGAGCAGGGGCAGGGGCCGGAGCCGGAGCAGGGGCCGGAGCAGGAGCCGGAGCGGGAGCCGAGCCACCGGTCGATCCGGTCGACCCGGATGCGCCTGCCGACGACGAATCACCGATCACGGACACCGAGTTGCCCGACAAATTCACCGGCACCACGATCTCGGGCGAGATCACGTTCCCGCCGAGGACTCCCCCGCCGAGCAGCCCGCCGTCGAGTAGCCCACCGGTGGAGTCACTGCCGACGATACCGAGGTCGAGGTCGAGGGAAGCATCGAGCGAGACGACGGTCTCCTGGATGACCGAACCGCTCGTGGTCCCGGACTGCAGGGGTGCGGTGATGACGGTTCCGAGACTCGTAGCCGGCTCGGTATCGGTTGTTGCGGAAAGGTCCGCAGCTGCTGCCGACCCTGCCCCGAGGACGATGACGCCCCCGGCTAGAAGGGCCCCGTAGAGCCCGCGCTGCACGCATGTACGCATGATGTTCTCCTGTGGATCGAAGTGGTGTGGGGACGCCCGAGGCGTCGTGAGCCGTCAGCCGCGCGGAGCACGGCGAGGCCACCACTAGTCCGGAGAGGAGCCGGGATCGAAGCTGGGGGACGTCGGAAGGCCGGCCACCGCGGAGCGGTCGGCACGGCGGGAGAGCAGGACGACGAGGAGGAGGGCCGCGCCGCTGAGCGCCGCGAGCGGCGCCGAGGTTCCGCCGGCGGTCATGGACGCCAGGGCGCCCGCAGACACGGCGATGGGCGCGGTCGGCAGGTCCGGCACGGCGGTCGTCGCCTGAGCGATACCTACGACGACGGGGGCGAGAACGGGGGCAATGGAGTCTGCGATGTCCCCGGCGACGCTGGCCGCGGTGACCGGCAGGACGGAACTGTTCCGGCCGGCTGCTCCGACGCTGTGGTCGGGAGCAGCAGAGCCGCTCCGATGCGCCTCCTGGACCGCTCCGCCGGAAGCGGGGGTGACACCGTCGGAGGCGGCGACGTCGGCACGGACCGGCTCGGCAGATGCTTCCTGGATGCCAGGGAGGGTATCGACCGTGGGGACTGCGGGAGCAGCACCAGGCACGGCCGCGGGCAGGGGGACGACGTCGACGGGAGGAATTACGCCCGGAGCCGGGACGACGGCGTCGACCACCGGGGTCACGACCCCCGTGACCGGCGCGACTGCTTCGAGCACCGGCGCGGTGACGTGACCGACAGCTCCGTCGACGACCCCGATCACCGGGGAGGTCACACCCGTGACCGTCCCGGCGGGGACCAGGGAGTGCACGATCGGCACCTGGGCGACGAGGGAGTCGACCGTCGAGGTCACAGGGGCGAAAACGGTGCCCGCCGGCTGCGCGACGACCTGCGGCACGCGGGCCACGAGGTCGGGGACGACGGGGAGATCTGCGAGGACCGGCCGCGCGGCAGCGGATGCCGGCGCCGCGGGGGCCACCGGGGAGAGCGGCGTGGAGAGGGAGGACACGGCGGGTGCGGTCACGGAATCGACGATGCCGACGAACGATTCGAGGAGACCGGCGTCGCGGGGAGACTCGGCGGCCGAGGCTCCGGTGGCCCCGAGGGCCAGCCAGCCGAGGGCTCCGAGGCCGGTCAGGAGCGACACGCGCAGGGTGGTAGCGGGAGACCGACGCTTCTGCATCTTCATTGCTACACCACCCCAGGTTGAGACCGTGGAGCCACCATAGACCCGTCGTGTGACGCATGTAAATGGTTGTTCTTAAAGTAATCAGCCGACGTACCGCGTGAGCGGTACGCCGGCTGATCGGTGAGGAACCGGGTGGGGAACTACTTAGCCAGGATCTCGAGGACCTCGGACAGCTTCGCGGAGGGACGCATCACCTGGGTGACCTTCGTGACGTCGGGGTGGTAGTAGCCCCCGATGTCCGCGGGTGAACCCTGCACGGCGAGCAGCTCGGAGACGATGGTCTCCTCGTTGCCTGTCAGCGCTTCGGCGACGCGCGCGAAGCTCGCGGCGAGCTCGGCGTCCTGTTCCTGCTCGGCCAGCTCCTCCGCCCAGTAGCGGGCGAGGAAGTAGTGGCTCCCGCGGTTGTCGATCTCGCCGACGCGGCGGCTGGGCGACTTGTTCTCGAGCAGGAACGTGCCGGTGGCGCGGTCCAGCGTGTCGGCGAGGACCTGCGCACGCGCGTTGCCGGTCGACGTCGCGAGGTGCTCGAAGCTCACCGCGAGGGCGAGGAACTCGCCCAGGCTGTCCCAGCGCAGGTGGTTCTCCTTCACGAGCTGCTGCACGTGCTTCGGGGCGGATCCGCCGGCACCGGTCTCGAAGAGTCCGCCGCCGTTCATCAGGGGCACCACCGAGAGCATCTTGGCGCTCGTGCCGAGCTCGAGGATCGGGAACAGATCGGTCAGGTAGTCACGCAGCACGTTGCCGGTCACCGAGATGGTGTCGGCACCCTCGCGGATCCGCTTGAGCGTGAAGGCGGTGGCGTCGACGGGCGTCAGGATCTGCAGCTCGACGTCGTCCGTGTCGTGCTCGGCGAGGTACGCCTCGACCTTGGAGATGAGGTTGGCGTCGTGGGCGCGGCTCTCGTCGAGCCAGAACACGGCGGGCGTCGCCGAGGCGCGGGCACGCGTGACGGCGAGCTTCACCCAGTCGAGGATCGCGGCATCCTTGGTCTGGCAGGCACGCCAGATGTCACCGGGGGCGACGTCGTGCTCGATCAGCACGGAGCCGTCCGCGTCGAGCACCTGGACCTTGCCCTCGGTCTGGATCTCGAAGGTCTTGTCGTGGCTGCCGTACTCCTCGGCGGCCTGCGCCATGAGGCCGACGTTGGGCACGGTGCCCATGGTGGTCGGGTCGAACGCGCCGTTGGCCCGGCAGTCATCCAGGACCACCTGGTAGATGCCGGCGTAGCTGCTGTCGGGGATGACGGCGAGCGTGTCGGCTTCCTTGCCGTCCGGCCCCCACATGTGGCCGGAGCTGCGGATCATCGCGGGCATGGACGCGTCGACGATCACGTCGCTCGGGACGTGCAGGTTGGTGATGCCCTTATCGGAGTCCACCATGGCGATCGCCGGGCCGTCCTCCATGCCCTTGGCGATGGCCTGCTGGACGCCCTCGCGGACGTCCTCCGGCAGCTTGTCGAGGCCGCCGAGGATCGACGCCAGGCCGTTGTTCGGGCTGAGGCCGGCAGCGGTGAGCTGTTCGCCGTACGTCGCGAAGAGCTCGGGCAGGAAGGCGCGGACCACGTGGCCGAAGATGATCGGGTCGGAGACCTTCATCATGGTGGCCTTGAGGTGGGCCGAGAAGAGCACACCCTCCTCCTTGGCCCGGGCCACCTGGGCCTCGAGGAACTCGTTGAGCGCATCGGCGCGCATGACGGTGCCGTCGACGACCTCACCAGCGAGCACGGGGATCGAGTCCTTGAGCACGGTGACGGTCCCGTCGGCCGCGACCTGCTGGATGCGGAGGGTGCCATCGGCCGGGATGACGACCGACTGCTCGTTCGAGCGGAAGTCGCCGGTCGTCATGTGGGCGACGTTCGTCTTCGACTCCGGCGTCCAGGCGCCCATGCTGTGCGGGTTCTGCCGCGCGTAGTTCTTGACCGACGCCGGTGCGCGGCGGTCCGAGTTCCCCTCGCGGAGCACCGGGTTCACGGCGCTGCCCTTGACCTTGTCGTACCGCGCGCGGACGTCCTTCTCCTCGTCCGTGGACGGGTGGTCCGGGTAGTCCGGCAGCGCGTAGCCCTGGCCCTGGAGCTCGGCGATGGCCGCCTTGAGCTGCGGGATCGACGCGCTGATGTTCGGCAGCTTGATGATGTTGGCTTCCGGCGTCTTCGCCAGGGCGCCGAGCTCGGCCAACGCGTCGGCCATCTGCTGGTCCTCGGTGAGGTGGTCGCCGAAGAGGGCGATGATGCGTCCCGAGAGCGAGATGTCCCGGACCTCCACCTCGACCCCCGCCGTGGACGCGAACGCCTCGATGATCGGCAGGAACGAATAGGTGGCCAGCATCGGCGCTTCGTCGGTGTGGGTGTAGATGATTTTGGCCATGGGTTGGCTTCTCCCTGGTGATCTGCGGTGGTCGGTTTGGGGGTTGCCCATCGGCTCTAACTTACCGAGGTCCGCGGGCCTTCGCCTAACGGTGGGCCTTCGGTGGCGTCAGTGGAAGAAGTGGCGCGCGCCCGTCAGGTACAGGGTGACGCCGGCAGCGTTCGCGGCGTCGACGACCTCCTGGTCCCGCACCGACCCGCCGGGCTGGACGACGGCGCGGACACCGGCGTCGAGCAGGATCTGGAGCCCGTCGGCGAAGGGGAAGAACGCGTCCGACGCCGCCACGGACCCGCGGGCCCGCTCGGTGTCGGCGAGCGTGTTGGCGCGCTCGACGGCGAGGCGGCAGGAGTCCACGCGGTTTACCTGGCCCATCCCGACACCGACGGAGGCGCCGTCCCTGGCCAGCAGGATCGCGTTGGACTTCGCGGCCCGGCAGGCCGTCCAGGCGAACCGGAGGTCGGCGAGCGTGGCGTCGTCGGCGCGCTCCCCGGCGGCGAGCGTCCAGCCCGAGGGGTCGTCGCCGTCGGCGTCGAGGGTGTCGGCGACCTGCATGAGGACTCCCCCGGACACCTGGCGGAACTCCACGGGGTTGCGGCCGTAGCCCTCGGGCAGGGTCAGCAGCCGGATGTTCTTCTTCTGCGAGAGGATCTCCACGGCCTCGGCGGAGAACGACGGCGCGATCACCACCTCCGTGAAGATGTCCTTCACGGTCTCCGCCATGCGGGCCGCGACCTCGCGATTCGCGGCGATGACCCCGCCGAAGGCCGACACCGGGTCGCAGGCGTGCGCCTTGGCGTGGGCGTCCGCGATCGGGTCCTCGGCGTCGGCCGAACCGACGGCCACGCCGCAGGGGTTGGCGTGCTTGATGATGGCGACGGCGGGCTCGTCGAAGTCGAAGGCCGCGCGGAGGGCTGCGTCGGCGTCGACGAAGTTGTTGTAGCTCATGGCCTTGCCGTGGAGCTGGTCCGCCTGGGCGATCCCCGGCGTCGCGCCCTTCTCCACGTACAGCGCCGCCTGCTGGTGCGGGTTCTCGCCGTAGCGGAGCACCTCGGAGCGCTCCAGCGCGAGGCCCGCGTACCCGGGCCAGGAGAAGTCGTCGTCGTCGGTGTCGAACTGCTCGGCCGTCCAGGACGCGACGGCGGTGTCGTACGCGGCGGTGTGCGCGAAGGCGAGCGCGGCCAGCCGGCGTCGTGCCCTCAGGTCGAAACCGCCGTCGGCCGCCGCGGCGACCACGTCGGCGTACCGGGCCGGATCGACGACGACGGCGACCGACGGGTGGTTCTTGGCCGCGGAGCGGACCATGGCCGGGCCGCCGATGTCGATCTGTTCGACGACGGCGTCGGAGTCCGCACCCGAGCGGACCGTCTCCACGAAGGGGTAGAGGTTCACGACCACGAGGTCGAAGGCCTCGATGTCGAGCTCGGCCAGCTGGTCCACGTGCTCCTGGCGGCGGCGGTCCGCGAGGATCCCAGCGTGCACCTTGGGGTGGAGGGTCTTCACGCGCCCGTCGAGGGTCTCCTGGAAACCGGTTACCTCGGACACCTCCGTCACGGGGACGCCTGCGGCGGCGATGCGCTGCGCCGTCGAGCCGGTGGAGACGATCGAGACGCCCGCCCGGTGCAGGCCCTGGGCCAGCTCCTCCAGGCCGGTCTTGTCGAACACCGAGATCAGTGCTCGACGGATGGGGACACGGTCGAGGTGGGGGCTCACGCAGTTCTCCGTCAGTCGGGGGTCGCCGGGGTCGCGCACCAGTCTATAGCCGGTGGCGTGCGGGACCGCCTCGCCGGTCCCGCACTCCCCCGGCAGCCGGGCGATCCCGCGGGGGTGCTTCCCGGTACAGTTCTCGCAGTACCCGGCCCCCTCGACGAAGGCATCATGAGCATCAACACACAGCTCCCCACCGGCGACCAGGTGGTGCAGGACCTCCCCTGGCGCTGGAAGGTCCAGGGGAAGATCTTCCTCATCGGCGGCCTCGGCTTCATGTTCGACGCCTGGGACGTCACCCTCAACGCCTACCTGATCCCCCTGCTCATCGGCGACTGGGGGCTCTCCTCCGGCCAGGCCGCGTGGATCGCGACGTCGAACCTGATCGGCATGGCCGTCGGCGCGTTCGCCTGGGGGTCGGTGGCGGACATCATCGGCCGCAAGAAGGCGTTCACCCTGACGCTGCTCGTCTTCTCCGTCTTCACGGTGCTCGGGGCGTTCTCCCCCGACATCGTCTGGTTCTGCGTGTTCCGGTTCCTCGCGGGCTTCGGCCTCGGCGGCTGCATCCCGGTGGACTACGCACTGGTCGGCGAGTTCACCCCGCGGCGCCAGCGCGGCCGGGTCCTCACGGCCATGGACGCGTGGTGGCCCGTGGGCGCCTTTTTGTGCGGGGTGGTGACGACGGCGGTCGTCGCGCAGTTCGGCGACTGGCGCTACGCGATGCTCGTCATGGTGCTCCCCGCGCTCCTCGTGTTCTGGGTGCGGCGTGGTGTTCCCGAGTCCCCGCTCTACCTCGTGCAGCGCGGTCGGCAGGAGGAGGCACGGGAGGTCATCGACGGCCTCGTCGCCCGGACCGGCGCGACGGAGCGCGCCTGGCGCCTGCCCGATCCGGAGGACATCCCCCGCCTGTCCCTCGGCAGCATCTCGGGGCAGCTCACCGGCCTGTGGCGCTACGACTGGCGCATCACGCTGACCGCGTGGAGCCTGTTCCTCACGATCCTGCTCGTCTACTACGGCGCGCTGACGTGGATGCCGCGGATCCTCATCGCCTCCGGCTACGCCCAGTCCGTCGCGTTCATCACCACCACGTTCATGACGGGTGTCGGCTTCCTCGGGGTCGTCGCCGCAGCCCTGCTCGTGGAGCGGATCGGCCGGAAGTGGCTCCTCGCCATCACGGGCCCGGGATCGGCGCTGCTCCTCGTGGCCTTCGCACTGACCCTGGACCTGCCCGCCGTGGCGACGGCCTGGCTGCTCGGCTTCGGGTTCGTGGTGCAGGTGGCCATCCCCGTGCTCTACACGTACGTCTCGGAGCTGTACCCCACGGAACTGCGGGGCAGCGGCTTCGGCTGGGCCTCGACCGTCTCCCGGGTGGGCGCGGGCCTCGTGCCGCTGATCTTCGGCACCCTGCTCTGGCCGCTCCTCGGCCTCCCGCTCACATTCGCCCTCACGGGCGGGCTCGTGCTGCTGGCCGTGGTGTTCATGGCGTTCAACGCCCCGGAGACCAGGAGCGCGCGGCTGCACTGACGGAGCGGGGCCCGGCGGCGCGAGGCGGCCGGGCCTAGAGCCAGTGGTTGCGCTTGAACGCCCAGTACAGGCCCACGCCCATGCCCACCATGAGCACGAGGGCGAACGGGTAGCCGAGCTGCCAGTGCAACTCGGGCATCACGTCGAAGTTCATGCCGTAGATCGAGGCGATGAGGGTGGGTGCGAAGAGGATCGCCGCCCAGGAGGAGATCCGCTTGACCTCCTCGCCCTGCGTCAGTGACGTCTCCGTCATCCGGGTCATCTCCTCGTTCTGCCGCTGGGCCACGAGGGTCGAGTGCACGGTCAGCGCATTCTGGAGCAGCGTACGGAACGTGGCGATGCGTTCGACGACGCGGATCACGTGGTCCTGCACGTCGCGCAGGTTCCGCGTGAGTTCGGCGTCCATCTCGTACTTCTCCGAGCCCCGCAGGAGCCCGTCCATCATGGCGTCGAGGGGCTGCGCGGCCCGCTGGAACTCGATGACCTCGCGGTGAAGCTCGTAGATCCGGCGTGAGACGTCGGGTGCTCCCCCGAACAGCTCGTTCTCGATCTCGTCGATGTCGTTCTCGAGTCCCTGCACCACGGGCCCGTACTCGTCCACCACCTGGTCCAGCAGCGCGTAGAGCACGGCCTGCGGCCCGGTGCCCAGCAGCGCGGGGTCGGCCTCGAGCCGGCGCCGCACGATGCCGAGGTCGGGCGACTCCGCATGCCGGATGGTCACCACGAAGTCCTGCCCGACGAAGATGTGCAGCTCACCGAACTCGACCTTCTCCTCGGCGTCGAGGTACCGGGCCGGCCGCAGCACGAGGAAGAGGGTGTCCTCGTAGCGTTCGAGCTTGGCGCGCTGGTGGCCGTTGGTGGCGTCTTCGACGGCGAGTGGGTGGAGGCCGAACTCGGCCTCGACGGCGCTGATCTCCTCGCGGTCCGGCCGGTACAGGCCGATCCAGCCCATGCCGCCGCTGTCCCGCATGATCTCGAACGTCTGGTCCAGGGTCTCCGGGTTGATGCGCTTCTTCCCGTCGACGTAGACGGCGTTCGCGACCAGGGGCATGTCAGGCGCCCGCCCCGGCGTCGGACCTGGCCGCGGACGTGGCGGACGCGGCATCGGACGCGGCGAGCCCCGCGAGGGTCTCGATCAGGAGCCTGCGCTCCTCGACCTTGATGCGCTCGTGCAAGGTGGCCTCCGTGTCGTCGGGCAGGACGGCGACCGGCGCCTGGGCGAGGATGGGCCCGGTGTCCACGCCGGCGTCAGCGATCATGATCGTGCAGCCCGTGACCTTGACGCCGTAGGCGAGGGCGTCACGGACGCCGTGGGCCCCCGGGAAGCTGGGCAGCAGGGCCGGGTGCGTGTTCAGGTAGCGGTCGGGGAACCGGTCCAGGAAGTGCTGGTCGACGATCCGCATGAAGCCCGAGGACACCACGTAGTCGGGCTCGTGGGCAGCGACGGCGTCGGTGAGTGCCCGGTTCCACGCGGCCCGGTCGGGGTACCGGCGGAAGTCGACCTCGAAGGTCGCGATGCCCGCCTCGGCCGCCCGCTGCACGCCGCCGGTGCCGGGCCGGTCCGCGCCCACGGCCGCGAGCGTGATGTTCAGGGTGCCGTCGGCGACGGCGTCGATCACGGCCTGGAGGTTGGAACCGCTGCCGGAGACGAGGACTACTATGCGCATGGCTCAACCTTAGGTCGCCGCTCGCCTAGGGTTGAACCATGCCGAGGGAGGAACGATGACGCAGCAGGGCACGGGACGGGGCGCTCCGGGACACACCGGGGCCGGCCGGACGAGGACCGACGGCGAGGCCTCGGCGCGCCTGTGGCTGCGCCTGTTCCTGCTGACCCTGCTGGGCGCCGTCCTGGCGAGCAGCCTGGTGCTGCCGTGGAAGGTGATCGCGCTCGTGCTGTCGCTGTTCGCGCTCGGCGCCGGCGTGGTCGCCCTCGTGAAGGCGATCGGCGCGAAGCTCCCCCGCCTCGTCCTGGTGGCGACGTCGCTCGGTCTCGCGGCGGCGCTCTTCCTGCTGGCCGGCATCGGCGCCTCGGTGCTCCTCTGGCCCGTCACCCAAACCTACGAGGACTGCATGTCGCGCGCCCTCACGCTCGAGGCGCAGGGGCAGTGCGAGGACGGCCTGCGCGAGCTCGAGGGCTTCGGCAGCTGACCCGCCCGTGCAGCAGAACCCGCCCGGGACACACCCCTAGCGGCGGCGCGGCTCGCGCTCCAGCAGGGGCCCGACGGCGTGGCCGAGTACTGCTCCGACCGCCACCTCGACGGCCAGCCACAGGCCCACCGCGAGCGGGTCCGGACCGAGGTCCGTGAAGCGGCCGACGCCGAGCGAGGCCCGCGAGACGAGGGCCACTCCCGCGCCGGCGATCCCGGCCGTGATGCCGATGAGCAGCGCGAGCGCCAGGGTGGACGCCGTCGAGGTCAGCCACCGGTGGGGGCTGTGGAGGACGAGCCACTCGTCGAAGTGGTTCTCGCCCTCGCGGAAGAACCACCACCCGGCGAGGAGACCCGCGAGGACGGGGATGGCCAGCGCCGCGTAGCCGTACTCGAGCGTACCGGCGGGCAGGGCTCCGAGGATCGGCAGCGCGGGCAGGGGACCCACGGTGCTGGCGAGCGGTGTGAGGGAGCTGCCGGTACCGAGCGCGAAGCCGGCCCCTGTGGACCAGGTCATGGTCCACACGGCCAGGTTGGGCAGGAACCCGAGCTGGAGCAGGGTCACCACGGACGCCCCGGCGATCCCGCCGTCGATCCGCTCGTAGATGGCGGCGATACCCGCCCAGTTCAGCCCGACGGCCACGGCGAGCAGCGCGGCCGAGAGGCTCAGGGCCACCATGACCGCCAGGAAGCCCGAGCGGAGGACGGACCACGCGTAGGAGCCCGCCCAGCGGGAGTGCTGGCTGGTGCGGCTCACCCAGGCGGCGAAGTCGACGCCGACGAGCCGGCTCCACGCCCCCGCCTCCCGGTAGGCGCCCGTGATGAGGCCGATCCCGGCGGACACCGGCGGGATCAGCGCCCCGGCCACCACGGACGCCGACGCGTCGGCGGTGACCGAGAAGTGCGCGACGGCCGCGCCGATCAGCGCGTAGGTCAGCAGCGCCCCGAGCAGTGCCTGCCACAGCTGATCGGTGTACGAGGCCCGGGCGAGGCGGCGACCCGCCCGCCAGGCGAGGAGCAGGGGCACGAGGATCAGCCCGAGCGGCACCGCGTGGAGGAGCCCCGGACCCAGCGAGAGCGGCACGCCGTGCATGACGAGCCACCCCTGCCCGGCCAGCCGTGCGGCGGACTCCGGCGTCCGGTCGGCGAACCCGCCGGTGAGCCAGACCGCGGCGACCGGCAGGAGGACGAGCAGCGCCGAGATCAGGGCCGCCTGGCCGAGTTCGAACACCCCCTGCAGCCACAGGGGCATGGGAAGGGCACGGGGTCTGGTGGGGAGTTTCATCCCCTCCATGGTGCCATCGGCGGGAGCCCGGGGTGCCGCGCGACGCGGACCGCGGACCCCTCCGGGCGGGGTGGCGCCGGTCACGCGGAGAGGTCGAGCACACCCTTGACGACGGCGAGGGCCGCCCCGACGAACGCGATGACGATGACGAACAGCCGCGCCTGGTCGTCGCGGACGAACCGTCCGAGCTTCTCCCCCGCGTAGATACCGGCGATGATGGCCAGCCCGATCGCGACCCACATCCACGCCGCGAGGACCGGCGCCTGGGACGGGTCCAGCACCAGCTTGAGCACCAGCGTCACGATGCCGATGCAGACGAAGAACGGCTGGAGCGTCGCGGCGAACGCGCGCTGCGGCCAGCGCGAGAGCACGGCGTACGCGCTCACGGCCGGGCCACCCACACCGGCCATCGAGTTCGTGAGGCCGGCGGTGAACCCCGCGACGGCCTTCGGCGCATTGCCGCGCACCACGACGTCGGACCGCTGCAGCACGAGGGAGATGGTGAGGGCGACGAGCACCACGGCGCCGACCGTGACCGACAGGGGCGCCGAGGGGACGGCGACGGCCAGGAACGACCCGGGGACGGAGCCGAGCAGCGAGGGCAGCACGAGCCAGCGGAACATGCTCCAGTCGATGTCCTTCCATACCCGGCCCACGATGATGGCCGAGGACACCACGCCGCAGATGTTGACGAGGAGTACGCCGGCGTGCGGTCCGAGGATGATCACGAGGAACGGTGCGATCAGCAGGGCGAACCCGAGGCCGGCGATACGCTGTGCCACGGCCCCCACGAGGATGGAGGCCAGCACGATGCAGAAGATGCCGAGAGTCACCCCGCTACAGTACGCGGGGGCACCCGGACGCTGCCGCGGTCCCGTAGCCTGACACCATGACGGCGCTCACCACCGCACTGGCCACTGCCGACTGGCGCCGGCGCGTCTTCGGCCTGTACGACGACGTGCGCGAGCGCGCCGCGTCCGACTCGCCCGAGGCCGCGCACGCCCTGTGGCGGAGGGGCCGCGACGAGCTCTTCCGCACCCACCCGGCCTCGGCCCTCGGGGAGCACGCGAAGGCGTCCTTCCCCGGGCTCGCCGTCGCCCCCTACGATCCGGCGTACCGCTTCGAGGCCCTGCTCGACGACGAGGGCGCGGGCGAGGAGATGGACGTGGCGACCGGCACCGACGGCGTGGTGCCGTTCCGGCGCCTCGGCACCCTGGTGTTGTCCGGGCTCGGGACCCTGGCACTGTGGAGGCTCGGCTCCTACGGCGGGGGCCTGTTCCTGCCCCTCCGGGACGGTACGGCGGGCAGGGCGGGCGGCACGTACGGGGGCGGGCGGTACGTCCTCGACACCATCAAGGGCGCCCACCTCGGGGAGGGCCGGGCTCCCGGCAGCCTCGTGGTGGACCTCAACTTCGCGTACAACCCGTCCTGCGCCTACGACGAGCAGTGGGCGTGCCCGCTGCCGGGTCCCGGCAACCGCCTCGTGGCCGATGTCCCCGTCGGCGAGCTCTACCGCGAGTACTGACGCACGGGAATCGGGCCTGCGGGGCCGCCGGGCAGTCCGTAGGCTGAGGAATCCCGGGGCCGCCTGGCACGGGGGAGCCTATGGAGGAGCGCGCACGTGCCGACGCAGCAGACGAAGCCGACGCAGCAGTCGAGGCAGGCGAAGCAGGCGCAGTGGCGCCGCCGCTCCGAGATACCCCTCATGCTCGCCGCCGTGCTCTACCTCGCGGCGTACTCGCTGCAGGTCACGGCCGAGCCGGATCCGGCGGAGGCCCGGCTCCTCGAGGGCGTCATCTGGGGCGTCTGGGCCCTCTTCCTCGCCGACTACCTCGTGAGCCTGATCCTCGCGCCGGAGCGGGGCCGCTGGTTCGTGCGGCACCTGCACGAGCTCGTGATCCTGCTGCTGCCCATGCTGCGTCCCCTGCGCCTGCTCCGCCTCGTCCCCCTGCTGCACGTCCTCAACCGGTCCGGGGGCGACGCGCTGCGCGGGCACATCCTCCTCTACGTCCTCTCTGCCATGACCGTGCTCGGGTACGCGGGAGCGCTCGCGGTGCTCGATGTCGAGCAGGACGCACCGGACGCGAACATCCTGACCCTGCCCGACGCGCTGTGGTGGGCGCTGACGACCGTCACGTCCGTGGGGTACGGCGACTACTACCCCGTGACCGGCACCGGGCGGATCGTGGCGGCCGGACTGATGCTCGGCGGGATCGGCGTGCTCAGCGCCGTCACGGCCGCGTTCGCCTCCTGGCTCGTGGAAAACGTGGCGACGGTACGCGCTGCGGACGAGCAGGCGGCTGCGGCGCAGGGCGCGGAGTCGGAGGCCCGGGTGCGGGAACAGCTGAGGACCGTCAGCCTGCAGATCGACACGCTGGCCCAGCAGCTCGCCCACGGCGCGCACAGCGGGCAGGGCACCGGCGGAGCGGGCGGCATCGGACCGGGCGCCATCGGCGGAGCAGGCGGCATCGGATCCGGCGGGCACGCCGGGCGGGAGTAACCGCGACCCGGAGCGAGTTCGCCCGGAGTTCACCCGACCTCCATGCGGCCGTGGCCCGCCCTCCCCCTCGACGGCCGAGGCTGGGAGCGTGAGGATCGCCGTAGTCGCAGAATCGTTCCTGCCCCACATGAACGGGGTCACGCATTCGCTCCTGAAGGTGCTCGCGCACCTGCGCAGCCGCGGGGACGAGGTGCTGGTGATCGCCCCGTCGTCGTCCTGGCTCGACGACGAGGCACCCGCCACCGTGGAGGGGTACCCGGTGCACTCACTCCCCTCCATGCCCCTCTCGGGGTACGCGAACGTGCGGCTGGCGGCCGGCACGGTGGCGCGCGTGCGCCGCATCCTCGCCGAGTTCGGGCCCGACGTCGTCCACATCGCCTCCCCGTTCGTCCTCGGCTGGCGCGCGGTGCAGGCGTGCCAGCAGCTCGGTGTCCCGTCGGTCTCCGTCTACCAGACCGAGGTCCCGGCGTACGCCGCCCACTACGGCTTCCCCTGGCTCGAGTCCCTCCTCTGGCAGCGCGTCGAGAACATCCACGACGCCTCGACCCTCACCCTCGTGCCGTCCACCTTCGCGCTGCAGCAGTTGCGCTCCCACGGGGTGCAGCGGCTCAATCTGTGGCGGCGCGGCGTGGACACGGAGCGCTTCTCCCCCACCCGGTACGATGCCGCCTGGCGGGACACCGTCGCGGCGCCCGGAGAGCGCATCGTCGGGTACGTGGGCCGGCTCGCGGCCGAGAAGCAGGTGGCCGACCTCGCCGTGCTCGACGCCGTGCCGGGTACGCGGCTCGTGATCATCGGATCGGGGCCGCAGAAGGAGAGCCTGCGCGAGCGGCTGCCCCGCGCGCACTTCGCAGGCTTCCGGACCGGACTGGACCTCGCGCGGATGGTCGCCACGTTCGACGTGTTTGTGCATCCCGGCGAGTCCGAGACGTTCTGCCAGACCATCCAGGAGGCCATGGCGTCCGGTGTGCCCGTCGTCGCGGTGGGCCGGGGCGGGCCGCTGGACCTCGTGGATCCCTCCCGCACGGGATGGATCTACGAGCCGGGCGACCTGGCGGGGCTCCGCGCCGCCGTCGCCGACCTCACGGGCGACGACGCGAAGCGCCGCGCCTTCGGCCGTGCCGCCCACGCCTCGGTGCAGGGACGCACGTGGCCGGTGCTGTGCGAGCAGCTCGTCACCTACTACGAGAAGGCCGTCGCCGTGCAGGCGCGGCGCGCCGGGGTGGCGTCCCGGGTACGCCGCACTCCGCAGTAACCCTGAATCCGTCGCGCGAAGGGCTGGACCGGGTCGCCCCGAGGCGGTATTGTGTCCGCCCGCATCGACACCGCCCCGCCAGGCCCTATCATGGGGAGCGCACACACCCACTCCCGGAGGTTCCGATTACAGACACGGCTGCCCAACACGACATTTATTTCGGTGCCCCCGAGCCGGAGAATGAAGCCGAGATCCTCGAATCGGCGTCTCGCGCAGCGGTAGCCCGGTTCGAGGGCCGCTCGGACATCACCACCGTCAAGCGGCGCTTCACCCTGATCAACCAGGACCGCACGCCCCACCAGGCCATGGTCGAGGACCTGCTCTTCATCCGCGCGGCCCTGGACCGGGCGGGCATCGAGTTCCTCCTGGTCCGCGGCAACGACCAGCGGCCCGTCATCGCCGTCGACCTCGCGGACCGCGCACGGCTCGTCGCGGCGCTCGTCGTGGCGTGCCGCGACGAGCCGTTCTACTCCCGCACCGTGGACACCAAGAGCCGCACCACGCTCCTCGTAAGTGACGGCGAGCTCTCGAAGAGCCGGAAGGCGCGGATCTTCCGCCTGTTCCGCCCGCGCATCGAACCCCTCGGAGGCCTCGCCTACGGCCCGTCCGCCGGCGTGCAGATCGAGCTGTGGGCGCTCGGGTCGGCCATCGAACTGCCCGTCGAGAACTCCCTGACACGACGCACCCTCCCGGCCGCCGAGGTGGTGCGCGGGGAGGTCGAGCGCCACGGGCTCACCTGGCCCACGATCGACAACATGTTCGCGGACCACGCCACGGACATCGACTTCGACATCGACCTCGTCTTCTCCTGGGTGGACGGCAGCAGCCCCGAGTTCCAGGCCGCCCGCGCGGCCCGTATGCAGGGTGTGGTGGTGGGCGAGGGCGACGACCACGAGGCCCGCTTCCGCCAGATCGACGAGCTGAAGTACGCGCTCCGCTCGGTCTACATGTTCGCGCCCTGGGTCCGCCGCATCTTCATCGCCACGGACTCGGACCGGCCCGCATGGCTCGCCGACCACCCGTCGGTGACGCTCGTGCGCTCGGAGGAGCACTTCAAGGACCCGTCCGTCCTCCCGACCCACAACTCGCAGGCCGTCGAGGCGCAGCTGCAGCACATCCCGGGACTGTCCGAGTACTTCCTCTACTCCAACGACGACATGTTCTTCGGCCGTCCCGTGGCGCCGGACATGTTCTTCTCCCCGGGCGGGGTCACGAAGTTCATCGAGGCGGACACGCGCATCGGCCTCGGCGAGAACGACGCCGAGCGCAGCGGCTTCGAGAACGCGGCGCGCGTCAACCGGCGCCTGCTGCACGAGCGCTTCGGGCGCATCACCACGCGCCACCTCGAACACACCGCCGCCCCCCTGCGCAGGAGCGTGCTGCTCGAGATGGAGGACGAGTTCGCGGCGGAGTTCAAGGCGACCGCGGCGTCGCGCTTCCGCGCCAAGGACAACATCTCCGTGACCAACTCGCTGTACCACTACTACGCCCTGCTCACCGGGCGGGCCGTCACGCAGGAGATGGCCCGGGTGAAGTACGTGGACACCACCATGCGTTCGGGGCTGAAGAGCCTCAACAAGATGCTGGACAAGCGCAACCAGGACTTCTTCTGCCTCAACGACGGCAGCTTCCCCGAGGTCGGGGCCGAGGAGCGGGCCCACCTGGTGACGGACTTCCTCGAGAAGTACTTCCCGGTCAAGGCTCCCTGGGAGATCTAGGCCGCCTGCCGGCCTGTCCGCGGCGCATGCGAGACTGGCGCGATGCAGACCTTCCTGCCCTACCCCGACTTCGCGGCCAGCGCACGGGTGCTGGACCAGGCGAGGCTCGGCAAGCAGCGTGTGGAGACCCTGCAGGCACTGCGCGCCCTCGTGATCCCCGACTACGGGTGGCGGCAGCACCCTGCCATCCGAATGTGGATGGGTTACGTGCCGGCCCTGACCGTCTACGGCCTGGCCATGGTGTCCGAGTGGGTGTCGCGCGGGCACGCGGACTCCACGCACCGGCAGATCCTCGAGTTCGCCCCGCACGTGCTCGACGACCCGGACGTGCCGATGCCGCCGTGGCTGGGCGAGCCCGCGTTCCACGTGAGCCACCAGTCGAACCTGATCCAGAAGGCGCCGGAGATCTACCGGAGCCGGTTCCCCGGGATCCCCGAGGACCTGCCCTACGTCTGGCCCGTGCCGGAGCAGGAGCGTCTCCCCGTCGAGCCGGAGGGGAGGCGGCTGTGGGTGTGGCGGGCCGCGTCCCATCCGCCGGAGGGCGACGCCACGCTGCTCATGCCGCCCGAGCCGCCGGGGGGACGGGCCGCCCCGAAGTGGGAGCGGCAGCTCCACGTGTTCGAGGAGTCCGTGGAGGACGGCGACGCCTTCGCCATCGCGGATCCCGACGGCGAGCACTTCCGCACAGGCCGCGTGGGCCCGGTCCTCATGCACGAGGACGGCCTGCTGCGCCCGGCACGCCTGCACGGGTGGCTGCGCCGCGCGGACTTCGATCCCCCCGCCCTGCTGCAGGACCCGCGGACGCTCTTCAGCGTGGGGCTGCCCGGCGCGCTGGAGGAGGGCGTCAGGCCGAGGTGAGCTGGCGCGCCCGGCGCGTGTCGGCGATCGTCACGCCGGCGGCCGCGAGCCGGCGCCGGGCCTCCTCGCTCGGGACGACCTCGCCCACGGAGGCGTGGCGGCCCGCGGGCACCACCGAGTGGACGATCGTGTCCTCGTAGACGTGCACCAGGTTGTAGGACTGTGCGCCGTCGCGCCCGCGGCTGCCGCCGCCGTCGAACAGGAGGTCCTGCGTGTAGCAGGTGGCGCTCGCCACCGACACCGGCACACCGGCGAACATCGCCGTCGTCGAGTAGTGGAGGTGCCCGGCGAGGATGGTCCGCACGTCCGAGCCGCGCACGACGTCGGCGAGGCTCCGCTGGTCGCGCAGCTCCACGAGGACCGCGAGGTCCTGCACGCTGGGCACGGGCGGGTGGTGCAGGGCGAGGATGGTCCCGTGCGGTGCCGGCACCTCGAGCTCGCCCGCGAGCCAGCGCAGCTGCCCGGACGTGAACTCGCCGTGGTGGTGGCCGGGGACGGTGGAGTCCAGGGTGATGATCCTCAGGCCGTCGACGAAGTGCACGGCGTCCACGGGGGCGTCGGGGCCGACCGGCGTCGTCTCGTCGAGCAGTCCCGCCCGGAACGCGGCGCGGTCGTCGTGGTTGCCCATGGCCCAGACGACCCGGGCCCCGAGCCGGGCCGCCGCGGGGTCCACGATCGCGCGGAGCTTCGCGTACGCGCCGGGCTCGCCCTTGTCGGCGAGGTCTCCCGTGAAGACGATGGCCTGCGGCCTGGCGCCCGAGGCCTCGAGGTCGTCGAACACCTCGCGGAGCCGTTCCTCGCTGTCGACCGCCCCGTACAGGGGCCGGTCCCCGTCGATCAGGTGCGTGTCGCTCATGTGCAGGATGAAGTGCTGGGGCCGAGGATGTTCTGCCGTCCGGGGGACCATGGAACCTACTCCGATAGCTGATGGGACTTCGCTGCCTTCGTACCCATCCAAGCAGGGCCGGCTGGGGGCTGCATGAACGCGCCACGGCATGGCGCGAAACATTGAGGAAACAGGTGCGGGAGGCGAAGGGCTGGCGGGGCGCTGGGCCGGCGTCGTAGGCTGCTGAGGCCACGTACTTCGCCATCGAAAGGCACCATCATGGGTCTGCGCCTCAGCCACATCCCCCTCCGCCTCACGACCGGGGCCTTCATCCTCAACTCCGGTCTCGGGAAGACCAGCCTCGACGAGGGTTCGGCCGGCTACCTGCAGGCCATGGCCTCCCGGGCCTTCCCGCAGCTCAGCCAGCTCGAGGCCCAGCAGTTCGGCAAGGCGCTCGCCGCCTGCGAGATCGGCCTCGGCGCGGCGCTGCTCGCCCCCTTCGTCCCGAGCAGGGTGGCCGGGCTCGGCCTGCTCGCCTTCTCGGCCGGCATGGTGACCATGTACCTGCGCACGCCGGAGCTGACCATGGAGGACGGCATCCGCCCCACGCAGGACGGCGTCGCGCTCGCGAAGGACAGCTGGATGCTGGGGATCGCCCTGTCCCTGATCCTCGACCGCAGGAAGAAGTAGGCGCGGGAGGCACGGGCTGACATGTGCGGGCGCTTCGTCATCGCGGGCAACAGGGCCGACCTCATCGACGCCTTCGAGGTGGACGAGGCGGTCGAGGACGAGGTGCGGCCCTCGTGGAACGTGGCGCCGACGGACACCGTGCAGCTCGTCGTCGAGCGGCTGGACCCGGAGACCGGCGAGCTGACGCGCAGGCTCGAGCTCGCCAGGTGGGGCCTCATCCCGTCGTGGGCCAAGTCGTCCTCGGTGGGCTCGCGCATGATCAACGCGCGGAGCGAGACCGTCCTGGAGAAGCCCTCCTTCCGGACGGCAGCCCTGAAACGCCGGGCGATCGTGCCCGCCGACGGGTACTACGAATGGCGGAAGAACGGCGACGGGTCGAAGACCCCCATCTACCTGCACGGCACCGATGGCGGGCACCTGGGCTTCGCGGGGCTGTACGAGTTCTGGCGCGACCCCGCGACGGTGTCCGGGGAGAACCCGCAGGGCTCGTGGGTGGTCAGTTGCACCATCATCACGCGACCGGCGAGCGATGCGCTCGGTGAGATCCACGACCGCACGCCCGTGATCGTCCCGCCGGACCTGCGCGGGGACTGGCTCGACCCCCGCAACGACTCGCGGCCCGCCGTCCAGGGACTCCTGGACGCAATCCCCGACCCCGAGCTGGTCCCGCGGCTCGTCGGCAACCGCGTGGGGTCGGTGCGCAACGACGGACCGGACCTGATCGAGCCCTTGTCCGCGTCCGCCCCGGATGCCTAGGGTCGGGTGCAGGTGACGAGCGAAGGAGACGCATGATCAGGACGGACATCGCCCCGGGGATCCACTTCATCGAGCACGCCCGGACCAACGTCTACCTCGTGGAGGACGATGACGGCCTGCTCCTGGTGGACACCGGACTCCCCCGCTCCAAGGCCCTGCTCCTCGAGGCGCTCAGCCGGATCGGCCGGTCCGCGGAGGACATCCGCGCCGTCGTCCTGACGCACGCCCACTTCGACCACGTGGGCACCGCCGAGCACCTGCGGTCCCGGTACGGGATCCCCGTGTACTGCCACCCCGACGACGCGTCCCTCGCCGCACACCCCTACAGCTACGAGCGGGAACGCTCGCCGTTGCTCTACCCGCTGCGGCACCCGCGCGCCATCCCCGGCCTCGTGCACATGGCCGCCGCGGGGGCCGTGGCCGTCAAGGGCGTGGAGGACACCCTGCCGCTGACCCCCGAGGCACTGGCCGCCCTGCCCGGTGCGCCCCTGCTGGTCCCGACCCCCGGCCACACCAGGGGGCACTGCGCCCTGCACTTCCCGGACCGTGACGCCGTGATCAGCGGCGACGCCCTCGTCACGCGCGACCCCTACACGGGCCACCCGGGCCCGCAGGTGGTGGCCATGGCGGCGACCGCGGACTTCGCGACGGCCCTGCGCTCACTCGATGCACTGCGCGCCACCGCCGCAGGCACCGTCCTGCCGGGGCACGGCTTCCCGTGGCGGGCCGGCGTCGACGCCGCGGTCGCGCAGGCCACGGAGATCGGCCGGCACTAGCCGGTCGGCACGAGCAGCGCCAGCACCAACGGCGCGGCCCCCCGGCCGGGCCGCGTCACGGCCTGTCCGGGAAGGGGCGATACGCTGGGCGCATGAGGTGGTTGGAGCGCAGGACGATGATGGGGTTCGCCGGTGTGACGGTCAAGCGGGCCGCGATCACCCTGTTCTCGGCGCAGGCCGTGGTGATCGGCGGCCTCGTCGGCGTGGACACCTACCAGAAGCGCCGCCGCACCCGGCGGCCCGGCTTCCCCCAGCCGGGGACCTTCCACACATCGATCGCGGATACCGACACCACGGTGTACACCTACGGCGAGGACCTCTTCGACGCCATGATCGCGGCGATCGACGGCGCCGAGCACCAGGTGCTGCTCGAGACGTACATCTGGAAGGGCGACGCCGTCGGCGCGAGGTTCCGCGACGCCGTGAACCGGGCGGCCGAGCGCGGCGTGAAGGTCTTCGTCATCTACGACGGCTTCGCGAACCTCGTGGTCAACCCGTTCTTCTACTCCTTCCACCCGCTCGTCAACGCCTACCGCTTCCCCGTGCTGCGCCCGTCGATCCTGTTCACGAACATCCGCGGCACGGGCTTCGACCACCGCAAGGTCCTCGTGGTCGACGACGAGGTCGGGTTCGTGGGCGGGTACAACATCGGCTCCCTGTACGCGACGAAGTGGCGCGACACGCACCTGGAGATCCGCGGCCCGTCCGTGTGGGAGCTCCGCGAGGCGTTCGCCAGCTTCTGGAACCTCCGCGCCAAGCCGCGCCGGCCGGAGCTGCCGGACCTGAGCGCGTCCTTCTGGGAACCGCGCATCCGCGCCGTCAACAACCTCCCCGCCTACCTCGTGTTCCCCATCCGGGGCATCTACCTCGAGGCGATCAACCGCGCGAAGCACCACATCTTCATCACCACCGCGTACTTCATCCCCGACCGGCAGATCCTCGACGCCCTCCTGCGGGCGAGCCGCCGCGGCGTGGACGTCCGCGTGATCCTCCCCGAGGACTCCAACCACGTGGTCTCGGACTGGCTGTCGCGCGGCTTCTACTCGTCGCTGATCAACGCGGGCGTGCGGATCCTGCTGTACCAGAACTCCATGATCCACGCGAAGACGGCCACGATCGACGGCGAGTGGAGCACGGTCGGCACGGCGAACATCGACCGCCTCAGCCTCACGGGCAACTACGAGATCAACCTCGAGATCTTCGACCGCGACCTCGCGGGCACCATGGAGCGGATCTTCGAGGTGGATTCGTCCAACAGCCGCGAGCTGACGCGTGAGGAGTGGGAGGGCCGCCATGTGGTGGCCCGCGCCAGCGAACTCATCCTCGCCCCGCTGCGTCCGTTCCTGTAGCGTCCGCCGCCGTCGTGCCCGCACCCCCCGGTCCCGGCGCGTCCGCCGAGAACCGCTCCATGTACCCGCGCTGCGAGGAGCCCACGTGGCCCGCCATGAGGCGTTCGGCCTCGTCCGCGTTGCCGGCGTCGATCGCCGCGATGATCAGGCGGTGCTCGCCCCACGACTGCTTGCCCCGGTTGTCCACGTCCGCCGCGTAGAGCCACTCGATCCTGCCGGAGATCTGCCGCAGCAGTGCCGCCAGGGACGCGCTGCCGCTCAGCTCGGCGACGCCGAGGTGGAAGCGGATGTTCAGCTCGGGCAGGTCCGCGAGGGCGTCGGCCGCCACGGCGCGGTCGCCGTCGTCGAGGATGCCGACCAGGGCGCGGCGCGCCGTCCACCACTCGGTGCTCGGTGCCTCGCCGGCGAAGTGCGCCGTCGCGCGCAGCGCCGCGCGCCGCGCGATGGTGGCCTCGATGACCCGGCGGACGGCGAACAGGTCCTCGGCGTCGTCGAGCGGGATCTTCGCCACGGTGGAGCCGGCGTAGGGCCGCGACTCGACGAAGCCCTCCGCCTCCAGGGAGCGCAGCGCCTCCCGGACGGGGATGCGCGAGACGCCGTACGTGGCGGCGAGCGCGGCCTCCGTCACCCGGGTGCCGGGGCGCAGGGTGCCGAGGATGATGTCGCGGCGGAGGGCATCGAGGACGCGCTGCGGGGCGGCCGCGTCCGCCTCAGGCCGCGAAGGCCGCACCGGGGATCGCTCCAAGAAGCTCCTTCGTGTACTCGGCCCGCGGGCGGTTGAAGACGTCGTCCACCGAACCGCTCTCGACGACGTCGCCGGACCTCATCACCACCACGGTGGAGGCGATCTGCCGGACCACCGAGAGGTCGTGGGTGATGAAGAGGTAGGTGAGACCGAGCCTATCCTGCAGGTCGGCGAGCAGCGCGAGGATCTGGTCCTGCACGAGCACGTCGAGCGCGGACACCGCCTCGTCGCAGATGAGCAGCTCCGGTTCGAGGGCGAGCGCGCGGGCGATGGCGACGCGCTGCCGCTGGCCGCCGGAGAGCTCGTTCGGCCGTCGCTGCGCCACGGACCGCGGGAGGGCCACCTGGTCGAGGAGCTCCCCCACCCGCGCCTGGCGGCTGCGCCGGTCGCCGACGCCGAAGATGCGCAGCGGCTCGTCGATCAGGCGCTCGATGCTGTACGTCGGGTCGAGGGAACCGTAGGGGTCCTGGAAGACGGGCTGCACCTTGCGCCGGAGCGCCCGGCGCTGGGCGCCGCGCGTGGTCGCGAGGGACTCCCCGTCGATCAGTGCCTGCCCCGACGACGCCGTCTCGAGTCCGAGGATGATGCGCGCCACCGTGGTCTTGCCCGAGCCCGATTCACCGACGACCGCCGTCGTGGTGCCGCGCGCCACCGTGAAGGACACGTCGTTGACCGCGCGCACCGTGCTGCCGCGCTGGCCGCGGAGGGCGAACTCCTTGACGAGGTTCTCGACCACGAGGATGGACGGCGCCCTGCCGTCCGCGGGAGCCGACGCCGTCAGCGGTGCCGCGTCGAGTGCCGCCGCGACGGAGGGCGCTGCTGCGACGAGCCGCTGCGTGTACTCCTCCTGCGGGGCGAGGAGGATCTGCCGGGGCGTGCCCACCTCGACGATCCGCCCCTCGGACATGACGATGATGCGGTCCGTGCGATCGGCGGCGAGCCCGAGGTCGTGCGTGATGAACAGCAGCGAGGTGCCGCGCGCGTCCACGAGCGACTGCAGGTGGTTGAGGATCTGCCGCTGCACCGTGACGTCCAGCGCGGAGGTCGGCTCGTCCGCGATGAGCAGTTCCGGCTCACCCGCGAGGGCGATGGCGATGAGCACGCGCTGCCGCATGCCGCCGGAGAACTCGTGCGGGTACTGCCCGTAGCGGCGGTCGGCGTCGGGGATGCCCGCCTCGGACAGGAGGGCGACGGCCCGCTTCCGCACCTCGGCGCGGTCGGGCTTCGTCTCACCGCGCAGGCTGGCGAGGATCGCGTCGGCGACCTGCGGGCCGATCTTCATGGCCGGGTTCAGGTTGGACATCGGATCCTGCGGCACGAGCGCCACGCGCTGCCCGCGGATGGTCCGCAGCACGGGCTCCGTCGCCGTGGCGAGGTCCTCGACGTCGCCCCGCGTGCGTCCGGCGCCCAGCACGATGGAGCCGTGCGAGATGCGCCCGCTGCCGGGGAGCAGGCGCAGGATCGCACCGATCGCCGTCGACTTGCCGGAGCCGGACTGGCCCACGATGGCCACGCGCTCGCCGCGCCGCATCGAGAAGCTGATGCGGTGCAGCACGGGCGTGTCGCCGAAGGCGACCTCCAGATCCGTGACTTCGAGGATGTTCTCAGCGTCCTGCAGCATAGCCCTGTGCTCCTCGCGGGTTGGCGGCGGCGGACAGCACGCCGGTCTCGTTGTCCCTGGCCACGGAGGACAGGCGCCCGAGCGACCAGTCCCCCGCCCGCGTCACGACGTGGCCCCGGCGTTCGAGGTCGGCGATGACATCCTCGCCGAGGCGGTCCTCGACGACGGCGCCGCCGGGCTCCCAGGTGCGCGGCCAGAAGGATCCGGGGATGGACGTGGTGTGCAGCGACGGCGCGTCGATGGCCTGCTGCGGTGTGTAGCCTCCCACGATGGTGCGGAGGATGTAGAGCAGCTGCCACTGGTCCTGCTGGTCGCCGCCCGGGGAGCCGAGGGCGACGACGGGCCGGCCGTCCTTCAGGATCAGTGTGGGCGTGAGGGTGGTGCGGGGCCGCTTCCCGGCCTGCAGCGTGGACGGGCCGCCCTCCTCGAGCCACGTCATCTGGAGCCGCGAGCCGAGGCAGAAGCCGAGTTCGGGGATGGTGGGCGAGGACTGCAGCCAGCCGCCGCTCGGCGTCGCGGAGACCATGTTGCCCGCCGCGTCGACGACGTCGATGTGGCAGGTGTCGCCGCGCGTCTCCCCCTCGCGCGAGACCGTCGGCTCGCCCACCCCGGCGAAGCCGCTCCCGTCGGCGAGTGCCGGCGGGGTGTAGCCGGTGCGTAGCGGTGGGACGAACGGCTCGACGCCGGGCACCGTGCCGGGACGGAACTCGAGGGATGCCTCGTCGCCGATGAGGGCCCGCCGCCCGGCGGTGTACTCGGCGGAGAGCAGGTACTCCAGGGGGACGTCGGCGTCGCCGTAGTAGGCCTCGCGGTCGGCGATCGCGAGTTTCTGCGCCTCCAGGATGGTGTGCGCGCCGAGCGCCGTGGACGGGTCGAGGCGCTCGTCGTCGAACCCGTCGAGGATGGCGAGGGTCTGCAGCAGGGCGGGGCCCTGGCCCCACGGTCCGGTCTTGGCGATCGTGTGCCCGCGGAACTCGAGGGTGGTCGCCTCCTCGTAGCCGGCCTCGAAACCGGCGAAGTCCTCGGCCGTGATCACGCCGGCGTGGTCGAGGCCGGAGGAGTGCCGGTGCGGCATCGCCACGAACGCGGCGGAGGCCTGCGCCACGAGGCCCGTGCGCCATTCGAGGCGTGCTGCGTCGATCCGCTCGGCACGGGTGGCGCCGTCCGAGGCCGCGGCGACGAGGGAGCCGAGCACCCTCGCGTAGGCCTCGTTCCGGATGACCTCGCCCTCGCGCGGCGGCCGGCCCTCGGGCATCCAGAGGGCCGCGGACGTGGGCCAGTGCTCGGTGAACAGATCCGCCACGGCGGCGATGGTCGCGCCCACGCGCCCGACGACCGGGTGGCCGTCGCGTGCGTACCCGATCGCGAACGCGAGGACGTCCGCGAGTTCCCAGGTGCCGTGGTCGCGCAGCAGCAGGAGCCAGGCGTCGACGGCGGCGGGGACGGCCGCGGCGAGGGCACCCGCGCCGGGCACGAGCTCGAGGCCCTCGGCGAGGTAGTGCTCGCGGGTGGCGGCGGCCGGGGCGGGGCCCTGGCCCATGAGGACCACCGGGCGGCCGGGCTCCTCCGCGGTCGCGAAGACGCCGGTCATGTCGCCGCCGGGTCCGTTGAGGTGGGGTTCGACGACGTGCAGGACGAAGGCGCCGGCGACGGCGGCGTCGAAGGCGTTGCCGCCGCGCTCGAGGACGGCCTGCGCGGAGGCTGTGGCGAGCCAGTGCGTGGACGCGGTCATGCCGAACGTGCCCTGGAGGGTGGGTCGCGTGGTGAAGGAGGGTGGGGCCGTGTACGTCATTCGTGTCACTTCCGGGTGTTCGTCGGGTCGAAGGCGTCGCGCAGGGCGTCGCCGAACAGGTTGAAGGCAAGGCAGATCAGGGCGATCGCGACGCCGGGGAAGATGGCCGCGCTCGGTGCGCGGAAGAGGTACTGCTGGGCATCGGAGAGCATGATGCCGAGGCTCGGGGTGGGCGGCTGGATGCCGAGGCCGAGGAAGGACAGCAGGGCCTCGCCGATCACCGCGACGGGCATGATCACCGTGGCCTGCACGATGATCGCGGAGGTGGCGTTCGGCAGGACGTGCCGCAGCATGATCCACGTCGGCGAGGCGTCCATCGTGCGGGCGCCGAGCACGAAGTCGCTCTCCTTGATGCGCAGCGTCTCGCCGCGCACCACCCGGATCATGGTGGGGATCTGCGCGATGCCGAGCGCGATCGCCGCGTTGCCGAGGCTGGGTCCGCTGATCGCGGCGAGGCCGACGGCGATGATGAGGAACGGGAAGGCGAGCGTGACGTCCGTGAGGCGGGAGATGACGGCGTCGAACCCGCGGGAGTAGCCCGCGAGCAGGCCGAGCGGCGTACCGATGACCACGGCGAGGAGCACGGAGAGCACCCCGACCTGCAGCGAGGTCTGGATCCCGAACAGCAGGCGGGAGAGGATGTCCCGCCCGAGGTCGTCGGTGCCGAGCGGGAAGCCCTCGGTGAGGGGCCGCTGGAACGGGGTGTCGAAGTGCACCTCGGTGGGCGGGTAGGGCGCGAGGACCGGGGCGAGGAGCGCGGCCAGCACCACGAGCACGAGCATGATGCCGCCGGTGATGCCGAGCGGGTTGGAGCGCAGGGAGGACAGGATGCGGCCGCGGCCGGAGCCGAGGCCCGCGCCACCCGTCCCTGTCCCGGGGGTGAGTGTCTCGACGGCCATCAGTTGGCTCCTCCGACGCGGATCTTGGGGTTGACCACCGAGTACAGGACGTCCACGGCGAGGTTGATGAGGATGTAGCTGACGGTGATGATCAGCACCACTGCCTGGATCACGGGGTAGTCGCGCGTGAAGACGGCGTCGAGCGTGAGCTTCCCGAAGCCCGGCAGCGCGAAGATGCGCTCCGTGACCACGGCGCCCGAGATGAGGCCGCCGAGCTGCAGGCCCACGATGGTCACGACGACGATCAGCGAGTTCCGCAGCCCGTACCGCACGAGCACCCGGCCGCGGCCGAGGCCCTTGGCGCGCGCCGTCCGCACGTAGTCCGTGGTCATGGTCTCGATCATCGACGCGCGGGTCTGGCGCATGATGACGGCCGCGAGCCCGGTACCGAGGATCAGGGCCGGCAGCGTGAGGTAGTAGAGGCCCCGGAGCGGGTCCGAGAGCACGTCCACGTACCCGGAGGCGGGGAACCAGCCGAGGGTCACCGCGAGGTACAGGATCGCGAGGATGCCGAGCCAGAAGTTCGGCACGGACAGGCCGATGAGGGCGAAGGCGTTCGCGACCCACTCGGGCCAGCGTCCGCGGAACCGTTCGGCGATCACGCCGAAGACGATCCCGACGACGATCGCCACCACGATCGCGTACGCCGAGAGCCACAGCGTGACGGGCAGCGTGGTGGCGATCAGCTCCGTGACGGGTGTGCCCGTCCGGGTGGACTCGCCGAAGTCGCCGCGGAACATGTTCCGCACGAACGCGAGGTACTGGGTGACGAGGGGCTGGTCGAGGCCCATCTCCGCCCGCACGGCGGCGAGCTGCTCGGGGGTCGCCTCCTCCCCCGCCATGGCGAGCGCGGGGTCGCCGGGCAGCTGCCGCACCCCGATGAAGACCACGATCGAGGCGAGGATCAGGGTGACGGCCGACTGCCAGAGCCGGGTGACGAGATAGCGGCCCATGTCAGTTCTCCTCGGCGGTCGGCTCGATGAAGGCGGCGCTGCTCAGGTGCACCACGCCGTCGGCGAAGGTCTCCACGCCGGCGACGTCCGTGCTGTAGGCGGTGAGGTTCCGCTGCCGGTACAGGTAGATCAGGGGGTTGTCCTGCTGCACGAGCTCCACGGCCTGGCCGTAGAGGGCGGCGCGTTCGCCGACGTCGTTGATCTGCGCGGCGCGCGTGAGCAGGTCGTCCACGGCGGGGTTGCTGTAGCCGGAGTAGTTGTTGCCGCCCCCGGTCGAGAGGAAGTTGAACATGTTGCCGTGCGGGTCGATCCGCCCGGACCAGCCGAGCTGCAGGGCCTCGAAATCGCCCTGGGACTGCACGTCGAGGAGCGTGGAGTACTCCACGGGCACCACGGTGAGCTCGAAGCCGCCGTCGGCCACGGCGGCCTGGAGCGCCTGCCCGTAGCGCAGGGTGTCCGGCGTGTTCGTGACCTGCATCCGCACGGGGTACGGGGTCTCGAGGCCGGCGTCCGCCAGGAGCTTCTTCGCGCCCTCCGGATCGTACGGCGGGCAGGCCTCGCTCGCTGCGGAGCTGTACGGGCTGTCGGGTGAGATGGGCGAGCAGGCGGGCTCGAACCAGCTGTTGAACACGGTGTTGACGAGGGCCTCCCGGTCGATCGACATGGACAGGGCCATGCGGACCGCCTTCTCCTGGGCGAGCGGGGTGTCGATGCTGCCGGTGGGCTCCCCCACGCCCTCGGTGTTGCCCACGTTGACCGTGAGCCCCTGGTAGCCGAGGGAACCGACCTGCAGCACGCCGACGCCGTCCTCCTTGAGCAGCGCGTCGATGTCCTGCGGCGAGATGGTGTCGGCCACCTGCACGTCGCCGGAGCGCAGGTTCGCGGCGCGGATGTTCGCGTCGGTGATGATCCGGTAGGTGATGGTGTCCAGGTGCACGCTCTCGGCGTCGTAGAAGAGCGGGTCGCGCTCCACGGTGATGGACGTCTGCGGCACGCGGTCCACGAACCTGAACGGCCCCACGCACACCGGGCTGGTGCCGAAGTCCGCGCCCTGCTCCGCGATCGCCTTCGGCGAGAGCATCATGCCGGCGCGGTCGGCGAGCGCCGCGGTGAGCGGTGCGAACGGCTTCTCGTAGCTGATCTCCACGCGGTCGGCGCCCACGGCCCGGATCCCGCTGATCGGCCCGAGCTCGCTCTTGCGCGTGGAGCCCTCGAGCGTGAGGTGGCGCTCGAGGGTCGCACGGACGGCGTCGGCGTCGAACGGCTCGCCGTCCGCGAACACCGCGTCGGTGCGCACGGGGATGGTGACGGTCAGGCCGTCCTCGGAGATCTCCGGCAGGGCCGTGGCGAGCTGCGGGACGAGCTCGCCCTCGGCGTCGATGTCGTAGAGCTTCTGGCACATGGTCTGCATGACGTAGCGCGTGTAGAGGGACGACGACGTCGTCGGGTCCAGGCGGTCCGGCTCGGCGGAGAGCGCCATGACGAGGTCGCCGCCCTCCCGGACGGCGGTGTCCCCGACGGGCGTGCCCGTCACGTCGTCGCGCACGGGCGCCGCCGGGAGCGGCTGCACGGGCTGGCACGCGGTCAGGGCTGCCAGGGCGACGGCGGCCGCGGCGAGCAGGCGCACCGACCTCCCGGGACGGCGGGGCATCGGGCCCCGGGGGTGCTGCGGGTAGTGCTGCATGGGGTTCCTCACGAGGGGGCGGACGGAACTTCTTCTGCACTGCGATGGGTATCCGTATTGAATACAATCACCGGTACGACGATAAGCTTCGTATACATTCGTTTCAAGGTTGTTACCGAAGGAAAACATGGTGAAGAAGAACCGGCCGGCCACGGACCGCCTGCATCTGTGGCTCATGCTCGCGCTCACGTTCTCCACGGGAGTGATCGACGCCGTCGGCTACCTGGGGCTCGATCGCGTCTTCACGGGCAACATGACCGGCAACGTCGTGCTCCTGGGCATGGCCTTCGCCGGCGGTGCCGAGCTCCCGATCCTGCGGCCGGCGCTCGCCCTCGTCTTCTTCATGGTCGGCGCGGCCCTTGCCGGCCGCGTGCTGAGGAAGGCGCCGGAGGGATGGTCCGGCCGCACCTCGGGCACCCTGCTGGCCGTGACGGTCGGCCTGACGGCGCTCGCGGTGTACGTGGCGCTGGTGGACGTCCACGCCGATGAGGTGCTCGGCAGCATCACGACATCGGTGCTCGCGACCGTGATGGGTGTCCAGGCCGCCACCGCCAAGCGCCTCAAGGTCGCGGAGATCACCACCGTCGTGGTGACCTCCACGATCACCGGCCTCGCCTCGGACTCCCGGCTCGCCGGCGGGAAGAGCCCGTTCTGGGCGCGTCGCGCCTCCGCGATCGTGCTCATCATGGCCGGTGCCGTGGTGGGCGCGCTGACGCTCTCCGTGGGCCTCTGGCTCGGGGTGGCCGTGTCCGCGCTGCTCTCCGCCGTCGTCACACTCCTCGGCCACCTGCGCCACCGGCGGGACCGCAGGGAGAACATCGCAGAGAGCGCCAAGGAATCCGCACTACGGTAGAACCATGCAACAGGTCGACGGACAGTACGAGTTCCACCGCCTGGCCCTCTCGTGGCCGCGTCACCGCTGGTGGAAACCGCTCCTCACGGCACTGCTCGGCTTCGTGTTCTACATCGTCTTCCTCCTGGTGGTCGTGGTCGCGGGCCTCGGGCTGGCGTTCCTCTCGCCCACGGGCGTGGATCCTTACCTCGAGGCCCTGACCGTGCTGGACCTCACCAACCCGGTGATGTTCGCCTTCACCCTGGTGTCGCTCATCCTGATGATCCCGGCGCTCGCCCTCGCGGCACTGATCACGGGGCCGAAACCCATCGGCCTGCTGTCCTCCGTGGCCGGCCGGATCCGCTGGCGATGGCTCGCGGTCTGCACCGGTGCGGCGCTGGCCGTGTTCCTCGCCAGCCTCGCGGTCTCGACCGTGATCGGGTTCTTCTTCCCCGAGGAGGCCGCCGCTGCACCCGTCCAGCAGGACACCACGATCCTCCTCGTCATGCTGGCGCTGTCCCTCCTCGCCGTCCCGTTCCAGGCCGCCGCGGAGGAGTACGTCTTCCGGGGCTTCCTGATGCAGGCCATCGGCAGCTGGCTGCGGCACCCGGCCTACGCGATCCTGCTCCCCGTGCCCCTGTTCGTCCTCGGTCACGGCTACGACCCGCTCGGCCAGACGGACGTGGCGATCTTCGCCATCTTCGCCGGCTGGATCAGCTGGCGCACGGGCGGGCTGGAGGCCGCGATCGCGGTCCACGCCATCAACAACATGACGATCTTCGCGCTCGGTGCCTTCGGCCTCGTGGACGTGAACTCCACCGAGGGCTCGGTGGGCGGGCTGGTCGTGTCCGCCCTGACCATGGCGGTCACGGCCGTCGTCATCGTGCGCCTCGCGGACCGCCGCGGCATCGGGCGCACGCGCACCGTCGCGCCGCAGCCCGTGCTGCAGCCTGCCGCTCCGCACCCCGGGGGATGGGGCGCCCACGCCACGCTCCTGCCGGCCGACCCGGACGTGCCGCCGTGGACGCGCACGCGCACGCGCACACCGGAGCAGATGTCCCAGCAGGCACAGTCCCAGGCAGGGCAGCCGCTCGCGCCGCTCCGCGCGCCTGCACACCGTGCCGCGGCCGGACCGGCTCCTGCCCCGACCCCCATCAGGCCCCCCGTCACACCCCCCGTCCAGAAGCCTGCCCCGGCGCCTGGTCCGGCATCGCCGCCGGCCGCGGCCCCTGGCCGGAACTACGACGACGACCGCCATCCCTCCGGCCCCGCGCACCCGGGCGGGCCCGGCTATCCGCCGGGCGTCGCGCACCCTGCCGGCCCGGGCCACCCCGAGTAGCTGCGGCTCGGGTCAGTCCTCGACCCGCAGGCCCATGCTCTCGGCGAGGAAGGGCGCCAGCAGCTGCAGCTGGTACTCGTCGATCGTGGCGCCGCGCAGCCCGT
The DNA here is from genome assembly GCF_036867195.1 of Arthrobacter sp. Soc17.1.1.1. Lineage (NCBI taxonomy): Bacteria > Bacillati > Actinomycetota > Actinomycetes > Micrococcales > Micrococcaceae > Arthrobacter > Arthrobacter sp. Soc17.1.1.1. Next base: position 890,682 of record NZ_JBAJII010000001.1, on the reverse strand, counting down.
CGAGCCCCTTGATGCTGCGGAAGCTGCTGGTGCGCAGGTCGGCGTCCCGGAGCTGCGCGCCATCGAGCGTGAGCGTGCCGATGGTGCAGTCCGCCAGGGCGAGCCGCGTCGCCGTGACGCCGGTGAGATCCAGCTCCCCGATGATGCATCCGCTCACGAGCACGTCCGTCAGCCGCGCGCTGCGGAGGTTCACGTAGTCGAGCTTCCCGCCGTCGAGGTGGACGGCGTCGAGCCTGCTGTCGTAGAGCTCCGCGGACCCCCAGCGCGTGCTGCGCAGCGACGTCTCCCGCCAGCTGCTCCGCGGGGCGCGGAGGACCGGGGCGAAGAGGTCCTCGAACGCGCACTCGATGATCCGGGCTCCCCGCAGCTCGGTGTCGTTGAGCGAGACCCCGTCGAGCACGCACTCCTGCAGGGTGATCCCGGCGAGCTCCTCGCCGTCGAGGACCAGCCGCTCGTAGTGCTCGCCCTCGCGGTGGTCGCCGTCGAGCAGCTGCGGCTCGTCCACGCGCGTCACGCCCTGCGGGGGCCGGAGGGACAGGCGCGGTGGGTTCGTCGTGCGGCGGGCAGGACGCGCTGGCATTCGCGACTCCGATCGTGGTCCGGGCCGCGGGTCCGCGGCCAGAAGATCATTCCATCATCCGCCGTCGCCCCGACACTCCCCACGGGCCCGTTCGACCGCCTACAGTGAATCACCCGCGAGTGGACCTGCAGAGGACGGAGCAATCATGCCGACACCGGATAGCCCTGAGGGCGCGACGCACGGGGAGGACACCTCGCTCCTGAAGGTCCTCGGGAACTGGGACGCCCTCGCCCTGGGGTTCGGCGCGATGATCGGTTTCGGCTGGGTGGTGCTCACCGGCGGGTGGATCGCCTCGGCGGGAACCGGCGGAGCGGTGCTCGCGATGGTGACAGGAGGCGTCATCATGGGCGTGGTCGGACTCACCTATGCCGAACTGACGGCCGCGATGCCGAAGGCCGGCGGCGAGCACAACTTCCTGCTGCGGGGCATGGGTCCCCGATGGTCCTTCGTCGGGTCCTGGGCCATCACCGGGGGCTACGTCACGATCGTCGCCTTCGAGGCGGTCGCCCTGCCCCGCACGGCCGAGTACATCCTCCCCGGTCTCAGCCGGATCCCGCTCTGGACCGTGGCAGGCGACGAGGTGCACCTGACGTGGGCACTCGTCGGCGCCGTCGCGGCGGTCGTGATCACGTTCGTCAACATCCGCGGCGTGAAGATCGCCGGTGCCGCGCAGACGTTCGTGGTCGTGTTCCTGCTCGTCATCGGACTGATCCTGGTCCTCGGCAGCTTCACCGGCGGATCGACCACGAACATGGAGCCGTTCTTCACGGGCGGCTCGGCAGGCTTCTTCGCCGTCCTCGTCGTCGTGCCGTTCCTGTTCGTGGGCTTCGACGTCATCCCGCAGTCCGCGGAGGAGGTGAACATCCCCGCGCGGCAGATCGGCCGCCTCGTCGTCGTCGCCGTCGTCCTCGCGACCATCTGGTACGTCATGACCATCGTGACGACCTCCTCCGCGATGCCGGCGGCGGACCTCGCCGAGGCAGACATCGCCACGGCCGACGCCATGGGTGTGATGTTCGGGACCGGCATCATGGCCAATGTCCTCATCGCCGGCGGGATCGCCGGCATCCTCACCTCCTGGAACTCGCTGCTGCTCGGCGCGTCCCGGCTGATGTACTCGATGTCGCGATCGGGCATGCTCCCCCGCTGGTTCGGGGTCCTGCACCCCCGCTACCGCACCCCGGTGAACGCGCTGGTGTTCATCGGCGCGCTGTCCTTCGCCGCCCCGTTCTTCGGGACGCAGATGCTCGGCTGGCTCGTCGACTCCGGTGCTCCCAGCATCGTCCTCGCCTACATCCTCGTGGCGCTCGTCTTCGTGATCCTGCGCCGTCGCGAGCCCGCCATGGAGCGGCCACTGCGCATCGGCGGGGCCGGGAACGGTGGCACCGTGATCGGCTGGATCGCCGTCGTGCTCTGCGTCGGCCTGCTCAGCCTCTACCTGCCCGGCATGCCCGCCGCGCTCACGCCGCCGCCGTGGATCCTCTTCGGCCTGTGGTGGGTGCTCGGCGTGATCTTCCTGCTGCGGATCCCCCGCGGCATCGCCCCCGGGCACGACGCCGAGGAGCGGCTGCTCCACAGCCTCGCCACCCGGCGCTGACCACGCCGGCGCCGGGGACCGCAGCGCCGTTCCCTCGTCCGGGCCACCGTGCTTTACTGGGTCATCCATCACACCAGGGGGAGGGACGATCGATGAGCGACCGCGTGCAGTCCACGTACGACCCGCGCTACGAGGGTATCTACCAGCGCGGCGGAGCCACGGAGTCGGCCTCGCGCATGGCGTCACCGGCGCCGCTCGCCCCCGCGCTGCCCGACGAACCGGCCCCGGCCGTCGAGACCTCCGCCATCCGCGAGGTGGCGGCCCCCGCGCAGCAGGTCGGGGCACCGCCACGGAACCCGTACGACCGGTGGGCCTGGATCACCGCCGGCGTCCTGGTCGCGCTCGCGGTGTTCTTCCTCGCCGCGCCGTCGATCTACGCGCAGCAGTACATGGAGGCGCTCCCCATGGGCCAGAGCTACGTCTCCCCCTGGTACGACAGGACGATCTTCGCCGCGCCCGTGCTGCTGCTGCTCGGCATCACGACCGCCATCGCCCAGCTCTTCGTGCTCTCCATCCGCCACACCATGACCACCGTGCGCACCAGCTGAGCGCCGGCTGACCACCGCCGCTCCGACGGGGACGCCGCTCACCGTAGTGTGGAGAGCATGGAATCACCGATCGAGAGCTACCTCCGGACCATCCACCGGGAGATCTCGGATCTGAAGGACGGCAAGCCGTACAGCACCATCCCCGCCATGGCGAACGTGGACCCGGACAACTTCGGCATCTGCCTGACCACCGTGGACGGCTACATGTACGAGGTCGGTGACACGCGCGAGGAATTCACCATCCAGTCCATCTCGAAGCCCTTCACGTACGGGTTGGCGCTCTCCGACCTCGGGATGGATGCCGTGGACGCGAAGGTGGACGTGGAGCCCTCGGGCAACTCCTTCAACGAGATCTCGCTCGCGCCGGGCACGGGCCGCCCCGCGAATGCCATGATCAACGCCGGCGCCCTGACGGCCACGTCCCTCGTGCAGTCCCGCGGCGGCAACCGGCGCTTCAAGCGCATCCTCAGCACCTACTCGCACTTCGCCGGACGCCAGCTCGGCGTCGACGAGGAGATCTTCCGGTCCGAACTGGAGCATGGCCACCGCAACCGGGCCCTGGCCTATCTCCTGCGGTCGTTCGACATCATCGAGGACGATCCGACACCCGTCATCGAGGACTACTTCCGGCAGTGCTCGGTGATGGTCAACTGCATCGACCTGTCCGTCATGGCGGCCACGCTGGCCAACTCGGGCCGCAACCCCCTGACCGGCGTGGAGGCCATGGACCTCCTCGCCGTGGAGCGGGTCCTGTCCGTGATGACCACGTGCGGCATGTACGACGACGCCGGCACGTGGATCAGCACCGTGGGCATGCCCGCCAAGAGCGGCGTGGGTGGCGGGACGATCGCCGTCCTGCCCGGCCAGGTGGGGCTCGCCGTGTACTCGCCGCCGCTCGACGAGCACGGCAGCAGTGTGCGCGGCATGGCGACGAGCCAGCGCCTCTCCCGCGACATGGAGCTGCACTTCGTGCGCGCGGCGAGGGCCGGCCGGTCGGCCATCCGCGCCACCTACGACATCCTGGCCGCACCGTCGGGGATCCGCCGCACCGACGAGGCCATGGACGTGCTGCGCGGGCACGGGCACCAGGCCATGGTGATCGAGCTCAACGGCGACCTCCTGTTCGCCGGCACCGAGTCCATGGTGCGCGAGCTGAGCGGGCTCGACGACGACGTCGACTTCGTGATCCTCGACCTGCGCCGCGTCGACGAGGTGGCGAACGTCTCCCTCCGCCTGCTCGGCGAGGTGCGCGAGAACCTCGCGAAGGTCGACTGCGACCTGGTGCTGATCGACGGCGAGGGGACCCTCGCCGAGACGTTCAGGGACGTGGACCGGCCCGTCCCCACCTTCGACACCCGGACCGCCGCCGTCGAGTGGTGCGAGAACGAACTGATCCTGCGGTACGGCGGCGACCTCCTGCTCCCCTCGACGGTGGAGGTGGCGCAGTGCCCGGCGCTCGGCCCGCTCTCCGACGAGGACGTCGAGGCCCTCACCCGGCACATGGAGGACCGCACCTACGAGAAGGGCCATGTGGTGCGGCGCGTCGGGCAGACGTTCGGGGGCGTGTTCTTCATCCTCTCCGGCAGGATCGTCACCTCGGTCCCCGGGCCCACCGGCGAGCGCCTCAAGCTGACCACCCTGAGCGCCGGGATGACGTTCGGCGAGCTGGCCCTCGGCAGCGACGACCGCCAGGAGACGACCGTGAAGGCCCTGGAGGACGTCCACGTCAAGGTGCTCACCGCCCAGGCCATCCGGACCGTGGAGAGGGAGGAGCCGCGGCTCGCCGTCGAACTCTGGAAGGCGCTCACCCGGGACGCCTACTCGCGGGTGGACCTGTACCTGCGGGAGACCGCGGTGCGGATCCGCGACTAGCGGCCCTGCCGGGGCGTGCCGGACTCGGCCGCAGCCTTCAGGTTCCGCAGCGTGCGCCGGATGTTCCCGCGCTGGAACGCGGCGAAGGTCGTCCCGCCGGTCGCCACGTAGTCGAACGCCTGCGCGGCGGCATCGTGCCAGGGCCGGTCGTCCGTCCACGTCTCGGTGACGAGCGTGCCGCCGTCGTGCTCCTCGAAGGTGTACTGCCACGACGCGATGCGGGCGGGGACCCGGCGCCTCGTGCCGCCGATCGCGTGCACGCGGAACGCGAACTCGCGGCCGGGCTCGGCCACCGTCACGGTGCAGCGCGTGGTCCAGCTGACACGGCCGCGCGTGTTGGCGCCGTCGAACACCGTGCCGACGGTGACGTCCGCCCCGCCGTCCGCCGCCGCGCCGGCCAGTACCGCGCCCCTGTTCTCGGGGCTCCACTCGCCCATCCTCGTGACGTCGCTGACCATGGCGTAGAGCGTCCGGGGCGACCGTGCGATCACCGCACTGTCCGAGACCGAGATGACCCGTCCCACGTATCCCCCTCGCTCGCTCCTCCGCCCGGCACTCCCGGCACGCTGCGGCCAGTCTACGGCCGGCGGCTGGGAGGCCGGCCGGGGCCGGCACCCTAGACTGGCGACGTGCGCGGCCGCCCGGGCCGGCGAGCGGGAGGGCTGGATCGATGACGGTGCTGATAGCGGGCTGCGGGGATCTCGGGACCGAGGTGGGGCTGCGGCTCGCCGCCGCCGGCACGCGGGTGGTCGGCTGGCGCCGCTCCCCCGACCGGCTCCCCCGGGCGATCGAGGGCGTGGCAGCGGACCTGACCGGGCCGCTGCCGCCCGTCCCGGAGGACACCGACGTCGTCGTCATCGCCACGGCGGCCGGCGAGCGCACCGAGGCCGCCTACCGCAGCGCCTACGTGGACGCGACGGCCAACGTGCTGGACGCCCTCGAGCGCGACGGCGTCTCGCCGCGGCGCATCCTCTTCGTCTCCTCCACGGCGGTGTACGGGGACTTCGACGGCGGCTTCGTCACGGAGGACTCACCCGCGCAGAGCACGGCGCCGACGGCGCGGCTCGTGCGCGAGGCCGAGCAGGTGCTCCTGGACCGGTCGGACCGCGGGACGGTCCTCCGGCTCTCGGGGATCTACGGGCCCGGCCGGACGCGCCTGATCGACCAGGTGACCAGCGGGTCGGCCGTGCTGCCGGCGGAACCGCAGTGGACCAACCGGATCCACCGGGACGACGCCGCCGGGGCGATCGTGCATCTCGTCACGGAGGTCGCCGAGCCCGCGCCCGTCTACCTCGGCAGCGACGAGCTGCCCGTGGACCTCGGGGAGGTGCTGCGGTTCATCGCCGCCGAGCTCGGCCTGCCGGAGCCGCCCCGCGGCGGATCAGCGCCCACCCGCGGTGGTGCGCGCCGCGTGGACAGCGGGCTGCTGCGCTCCACGGGGTTCTCCTTCACCTACCCGACGTACCGGGAGGGCTACCGGGCCGTCCTTGCGGGGCAGGGCGTCAGGCACCCGTAGTCGCGGCGGCGGGGATGCGGGCGCGGGCGGTCAGGCGTCCGAGGCGCACGAGGGACCAGACGAGGATGCTCACCACGAGCAGGTTCCGGAGCGTGAGCAGGACGGCGACGGCGGGGTTGAGCTCGTAGCGCAGGGCGTCGTAGAACACGGGGTACACGAGCGTGGTGAGGGCCGCGCAGCCGAGCATCGCGATCGCCGGGTAGCGCCACTCGGCGGCGCGGTCGAGGACCAGCCCCGCGGCGATCACGGCCGTGATCCACAGCATGAACTGCGGGGAGCCCACCTTGTTGAAGACCACGAGGGTGCTCACGAGCGCCAGCGACCCGGTGGCGAGCAGGGAGTCCGCCCGGGCACCGCGGTGCAGCGCGATGGCCAGGAACGCGGCGACGAGGACGACGGTGAGGGCGAGCAGCGGGGTCATGAGGTCCCCGACGAACCCGCTCAGCGCGCCCCGGACCTCCATGGTGTTGATGACCTCGTCCTCGAAGAAGTAGGCGCCCGAGGTCCCCGTGATCGCCTGCCACACGCCGGGCGTGCTGAGCGGCGCCTCGAGCTGCATGCCGCGGGCGCCCTGCGCGCTGAGGAAACCGGTGAGGTTGCGGACGTCGCCGAACAACGCGACGACGGCGGCGATGCCGGCCGTCAGCGCGATCCCTGCGCCGAGGATGCGCAGCCGTCCGTGCCGGACCACGACGAGCGCCGCGAGCACGACGGCGGCGGGCCACACCTTCATCCAGGTGGCGGCGCTGAGCAGGAGCGATGCGAGGAACGGACGCGCGGCGACCAGGAGCAGCGCGGTGACGACCATGGGTGCCGTCAGGCCGTCGATCCTGCCGACCGCGACCGGCCCGAGCAGCGCCGTCGCGCTCAGCCACCAGTAGGCGGCCGTGGACGACAACGCGGTGCCCCGCCGGAGGAGGGCGGCCGTGCCGAGGGCGTTGAGGCCGGCGAACAGCACGAACCAGGCGAGCTGGTAGAGGTAGGGGCCGAACACCGTGGCGGCGACCATCGGCGCGAGCGCCCCGACGGGGTACACCCACGCCGTGTCGATGCCCTGCCAGGTGCCGTCGTCGAGCGCGAGGTAGGCCCACTCGCGGTAGAAGCGGATGTCGCTGAGCACTCCTCCGCCGAGGATGAAGGGCAGCAGCCGGGCGAGGAACCCGAGGTGGATGAGGCCGAAGTACAGCCAGACCGAGCGGGCGCTGTTGCGGATCTCCGGTCGGAGGAGGCGGATGCGCACGGGTGGCTCCTGGTCGGTCTGGGTGGCGGCAGCCGCCATCGTCTCACCCGCCGCGCGGCGCGCGCCAATCCCCGACGCCAGGGTCCGCCGGCCGATCAGCCCGCCGAGGGCACGTAGCCGAGCGCCTTGTCGACGACGCCGGGCAGCGGCCGCCCGTCCAGCCAGAGCAGGAGGTTCCGCTCGAACTGCGCCGCGAGGTCATCGAGCCAGGAGTCGGCGTTGCTCGCCATGTGCGGGGTCACGAGCACCGAGGGCAGCGACCACAGCGGGCTGTCCTGCGGCAGGGGCTCGACGGCGAACGTGTCGAGCACCGCGCCGGCGAGGGTCCCGGCGCTCAGCCGGGTTACGAGGGCGCCCTCGTCCACGAGCCGGCCGCGCCCTGCGTTGATGAGGACGGCGGTGGGCTTCAGGGCGGCGACGACCTCCGCGCTCACGAGGTTCTCGGTGGCCGGCGTCAGCGGTGCCACGAGGATCACGTAGTCGAACGCCCCGACCACGGCCGCGAGGTCCGTCGTCGCGTGCACGCGGCCGAAATCGTCGTCGTGCTCCCTCGCGGTCCGTCCCGCACCCTCGACGCGCACGCCGACGGCCCGCAGCAGCCGGGCGGTGGCGCGGCCGATACTGCCCGTCCCCACCACGAGCGCCCGGCTGCCGGCGATGTTGCGCCCCTCGCGCCACGCCCACCGCGCCTCGCGCTGGGCGTCGCGCAGGGGGCCGAAGCCCTTCGCGGCGTGCAGCATGGCGCCCAGCACGTACTCGGCCATCGGCTGGTCGAAGACGCCGTGCGCGTTGGTCACGACGACGTCGGAGGCCACCAGCCCGGGGAACAGGAGCTTGTCCACGCCGGCCGCCGCCACGTGGAGCCAGCGCAGGGACCCGGCGGCATGCCAGGCGGCGGGCAGGGCGCCGGAGAAGTAGTCCCAGAGGTACAGCACGTCGGCGCCGTCGAGCGCCCGGGCGAGGCCGTTCGCCCCGGTGACGCGCACGTCGGCGAGCCCGGCGACGCGTTCGAGCCCCCGCACGGGGCGCCCGCCCTCCAGCACGGCGATCACGGGACGCCTAGTCACCGGGCTGCTCCGATCGGTGCCCGACGGGCCCGGGCTCGGCCGGCGTGTCCTCGGCCGACCCGCCCCCGCGCGTGGCGGGCGAGGCGTGGGCAGGCACGGCGTCGGGGTCGCCGGACGCCACGCCGGTCTCCGGGCGGTTCTCGATGGAGAGGTCGCGCAGGTACCGCAGGACCACGATCGCCACGGCCGTGGTGGGCACGGCGAGGAACGCGCCGATGATGCCGAAGAGGGTGCCGCCCGCGGTGACGGAGGCCAGGACGACGGCGGGATGGATCTCGAGCGTGCGGCCCACCAGGAGCGGCTGGATGAAGTTGCTCTCGAGCTGCTGCACGAGGATCACCAGGCCGAGCACGATCAGGGCCGTCACCCAGCCGTAGGCCAGGAACGCCACGAGGGTGGCCACGAGTCCGGAGACGATGGCTCCGACCACCGGCACGAACGCGGAGAAGAACACGAGCACGGCCAGCGGGACGGCGAGCGGGATGTCCAGCAGCACGAGGCCCAGGCCGATGAACACGGCGTCCACGAGCGCGACGGTGGCCTGCGCGAAGATGTAGGAGGAGAGCGTCCGCCAGGTGCCGCTCGCGATCATCGACGCGTGGCCGTAGGCGGCGGAGTTGGTCCAGCGGGACGCCCACGGCATGAAGCGGTCGCCGTCCTTGAGGCAGAAGAACGTGAACACGAGTGCCAGCAGCACGACGACGGTGGCCGAGGTCACCTCGCCGAGGCCGGCCGTGATCCCGCTGACGATGTTCCCCACGTTCGCCTGCAGCTGGGCCAGGGCGGTGTCCACGATGCCGTCGAGGTTCGTCGCGTCGAGGTTGAGCGGCGGGCGGGCCACGAAGGCGGCGAGGTCCGCGATGTTGTCCCGGGCCAGGGTGGAGAGGTCGGTGATGCCGCTCGCGATGGCGGGCACGGTCAGTGCGCCGATCCCCACCACCACGCCGATGAACCCGAGCAGCGTGGCGAGGGCGGCGAGGACCTTGGGCAGGCCGCGGCGCAGGAACCGGTTGACGGGCCACAGGACCGAGGCGAGGAGCAGCGCGAACAGCGTCGGCAGCACGATCGACCACAGCGCCCGCGTCAGGTACCAGAGGATGACGAGGCCGGCGAGGACGATGATGCTCCGGGCCGTCCACGCCGCGCTGACCCGCAGGCCGTCGGCGAACGCGTGCGGGCGGAACCGCCGGGCCACGGAGGAGCCGTGCGGCTCCGGGGCCGGGGCCGGCGGCCTCCGCCGCCGCAGGGGCCGGCGCGGGGCGGGTGTCTGATCGTCCGGGTCGCCGGATCCTGAGCGTGTCACGTAGCCATCCTCCCCCAGCCGGCGCGACATGCGCTGTGCCTCTTGCCACCGGGCGGACAATTGGAGCATGACCCGAGCATCCGGATCCGGCGGCACCTGATGGTGCAGCAGGAGCGCGCGCGGTCCACGCGCACCGCGATTATCGGAGCCGCCGCCCGCATCTTCGAGGAGCAGGGCTACGGCGGCACAGCCCTGGCCGCCGTCGCCACCGGGGCCGGCGTCACCAAGGGCGCGCTGTACTTCCACTTCCCCGCGAAGGAGGACCTCGCCGTCGCCGTCATCGAGGAGCAGCACGCGATGGCCTCGGCCGAGGGAGTGCGCGTCCAGGCACTGGGCCGGCCGGCGCTGGAGACCATCGTCCTCGTCTGCCGCGCGTTCACGCTGCAGCTCATCGAGCACCCGCTGATGCGCGCCGGCATCCGCCTGACCTTCGAGGCGTCGGCCTTCGGGCAGGACGTCCGGCAGCCCTACCTGGACTGGTCGACGCGCTTCGCGGAGCTCGCGCGCGCGGCGCAGGACGACGGCGACCTGCGCCGGGACCTCGATGCGGAGGGGTTCGCCCGCCTGGTCGTGGGTTCCTACACGGGCGTGCAGATGGTGTCCGGCATCCTGACGAACCGGCAGGACGTGCTGGAACGCCTCGGCGACCTGTGGCGGATGTTGCTGCCCGGCGTCATGGCCGCCGATCGGCAGGAGCAGGTGCCGCACCTGGTGGAGCTCTTCCTCCGGCCGCAATAAACCGGTCAAGTGGTTTGTTTTCCACCGGTCCACGGCTACAGTTGCTGCTGGCATGGTAGGGGCTCCGTGGGGGAAGCCCCCTGCCCGATCCGTGAGGGTCACGCCCGCGGGCGTCCACGGTAGCGAACGGCTTCACTGGGCGCCCGCTCCTCCCCCCTCCCCGCGCGGTCCTGACTAGAGTGGGACCATGCGCTACGTGAAACTCGGCTCCACCGGCCTCGACATCTCGCCCCTCGCGCTCGGCTGCATGAGCTACGGCACCCCGGACCGGGGCAACCACGCGTGGACGCTGCCCGAGGAGGAGAGCCGGCCCCTGATCCGCGCCGCCGTGGACGCCGGGATCAACTTCTTCGACACCGCCAACGTCTACTCGGACGGCTCGAGCGAGGAGATCGTCGGCCGGGCCCTGGCCGACTTCACGCGCCGCGAGGACACCGTCATCGCCACCAAGGTCCACGGGCGCATGCACGAGGGGCCCAACGGCGCCGGGCTGTCCCGCAAGGCCATCTTCGCGGAACTGGACAACAGCCTCCGCCGCCTCGGCACCGACTACGTGGACCTGTACCAGATCCACCGCTTCGACCCCTCGACGCCCCTCGAGGAGACCCTCGAGGCCCTGCACGACGTCGTGAAGGCGGGCAAGGTGCGCTACCTCGGCGCGTCCTCGATGTTCGCGTGGCAGTTCTCCAAGGCCCTCTACCTCCAGCGCCTGAACGGGTGGACGAGGTTCGTCACCATGCAGGACCACTACAACCTCATCAACCGCGAGGAGGAACGCGAGATGTACGGGCTGTGCGCCGACCAGGGCATCGGCGTCCTTCCCTGGAGCCCGCTCGCGCGCGGCAAACTCACGCGGCCGTGGGACGAGACGACGTCACGCTCGGAGTCCGACCAGTTCGGCAGGACGCTCTACGGCACTGTCGACGCCGATCGCCGTGTCGCCGATGCCGTCGGTACGGTGGCCGAGGCACGCGGCGTGACCCGGGCCCAGGTGGCCCTCGCCTGGGTGTCCCGCAATCCCGTGGTGTCGGCACCGATCGTCGGCGTCGGCAAGCCGCACCACCTCGAGGACGCCGTCGCGTCGCTGGACCTCGAGCTGACCGCGGACGAGGTCGCGGCCCTCGAGGAGCACTACGTGCCGCACGCCGTCGTCGGCTTCTGATCGCCGCGCCGGCAGCCCTAGCGTGATCGTCCCCGCGTAGCAAGACCCTTCGCCGTGTCGGTGGCGTGCTGTACGTTGTGAGCACCCTGACCCGGAAGGCACAACGATGACCATTTCCAGACGGCAGATCCTCGGCGGCGCAGGTTTCCTCGCAGCGGCGGCGGCACTCAACGGCTGCGCCGGATTCTCGGGAGGTGGCAACGACGGTGGAGGGGGCGGCGACGGCGACGCCGACACCCTCACCTTCACCACATGGGGCAGCCCGGCCGAGGAGGAGGGGTTCCGGAACGGCATCGCCGCCTTCGAGGCCGCGAACTCCGGCACGAAGGTGGAGCTCAACCTCGTCCCCTACGAACAGATCTTCCAGAACATCGATGCGCAGCTGCAGGCGGGCACGGCCCCCGACCTCTTCCGCGTGGACTACGGCACCATCGGCGCCTACAGCAGCCAGGACCAGCTCCTGGACCTCAGCGACTACTTCGACACCGCGGCCGCCGAGGAGTTCCTGCCGTCGATGTGGGAGGCGGTGCAGTTCGACGGCAAGCCCTTCGGCGTCCCCCACCAGACGGACACCTCGGCCCTCGTGTACCGCACGGACCTCTTCGAGCAGGCAGGCATCGGGGCCGTCCCTGACAGCCTCGAGTCCGCCTGGACGTGGGACGAGTTCCGGCAGGTGGCGGAGAAGCTGCGCGGCTCCCTCCCCGACGACCTCTACCCCTTCGTGTACAACTGGCAGCTCGGCGGCTCCACGCGGTGGCTGAGCTGGCTGTTCCAGGCGGGCGGGCGCCTGTTCAACGACGACCTCACCGGATCGGCCATCGAGTCCGACGCCGGCCGGAAGGCGCTCGAGTTCACGCAGGGCTTCTTCACCGACGGCCTCGTGCCGCCCAGCAGTTCCGTGAAGTCCTCCACGTACGCCGACGACGCGTTCTCCGCGGGCACGACGGCCATGGCCTTCGTGGGCAACTTCGTGCTGCCCGGTCTCGAGGAGAACATCCAGGGCTTCGAGTGGGGCGCCACCTACCTCCCGCGCGACGAGCGCGGCGCCTGCGACCTCGGTGGCAACGCCCTCGTCGCCACCAGGAACGCGCGCAACCCCGAGCTCGCGGCCGAGTTCCTGAAGTTCATGACGCAGCCGGACCAGATGTCCGATTTCTGCGCCCGCGCCATGGAGCTGCCCACCCTCAACAGCCTCGTCGGCACGGAACTGGACTACCAGACGCGGCCCGACATCGCCGGCATCTTCGTGGAGCAGGCCACCACGCTGGAGCCGGGTGACGTCCAGCAGCTCACGTCACCGGCCATGGCGACCATCAACCCGAAGCTCCGGGACCAGCTGGAGGCCGCCTTCACCCAGGGCCAGCCCGTCGAGCAGACGCTCGCCACCATCGCTGCGGCCGTCGACGAGGCAGCCGGCTGATGTCCGCCGACACCTCGGCCCGCGAGGAGTCGACCGGCAGCACCGCACCACCGCCCTCCCCGGCGGCCACCTACACGGCGCAGCCCGGCAGGGCCTCGCGGCGGCAACGCTCCACGGGCGCTGCCGCCGGATTCCTCGGCCCCAACCTGATCCTGCTCGGTATCTTCCTCTTCCTCCCGCTGGGCTGGGCGTTCCTCATCAGCTTCCAGGAGTCCAGCGGCTTCGGGGCCAGCGGCTGGGTGGGCCTCGAGAACTACCGGCGACTCGTCACGGATCCCACGTTCTGGCAGTCGGCGCTCAACACGGCCGCGTTCACGCTGATCACCGTGCCCCTGAGCCTGGCCCTCGGGCTCGGGCTCGCCGTCCTCATGAATTCGGTGCTGCCCGGCCGGAAGCTGTTCCGCACGCTGATCTACCTGCCCATGGTCATCTCGGGCATCGCGACGGCCCTCATGGGCGTCCTGCTGTTCGACGAGGCCACGGGCATCATCAACAAGCTGCTCCGGGAGGGCGGGCTCGCCACCGTCCCGTGGCAGTCGCAGGGCACGGCGGCCTTCGCCTCGATCATCCTGGTGACCCTGTGGATCCGGGTGGGGTTCAACATGGTCATCTACCTCGCCGGGCTCCAGGGCATCTCGCCGGAACTCTACGAGGCCGCGCGGCTGGAGGGGGCGAGCTCGTGGCAGCAGTTCCGCTATCTCACGGTGCCGCTCGTGGGACCGTCCACGTTCTTCCTGCTGATCATGGACGTCATCTACTCGTTCCAGGTCTTCGACACCATCTTCGTGATGACGGGCGGCGGGCCCGGGCGGTCGACGTCGGTGCTCGTCACCTACGCCTACGAGAACGGGTTCGTGACCCGTGACCAGAGCTACGCCGCAGCCATCGGGATCGTGATCTTCCTGGTCACGCTCGTCTTCACGGCCATCCAGTGGCGGGGCAACCGCTCGCGCGACACCGTCGGCTAGCCCTCCAGGACAGGACAGGATCCCCATGGCACATCCCCTTCCCACCCGCGAGCGGCCCGCCGGCCCGGCAGGCCCTCCACCCCGCGTCCGGCGCGTGTCACCCGCACAGCGGGCCTCAGCGATCGCCCGGCTGGTGACCGCCGCCGTCGTGGGTCTCGTGATGATGTTCCCGCTGTACTGGATGATCACGATCGCCTTCTCCCCGAGCGCCGACGTCGTGAGCCGTGAGCTGCAGCTCTGGCCGTCCGCATGGACCCTCGACAATTTCCGGACCATCTTCGGCACCTTCCCCGCGGCCACCTGGTTCGGCAATTCGGTGGTGGTCACCGCGATCATCACGGTGCTCACCGTCTCGGTGAACCTGCTCGCGGGCTACGCCTTCGCGAAGCTCGACTTCAGGGGCAAGGGCTTCGTCTTCCTGCTGGTCCTCAGCACCATGATGGTGCCCGTCCAGGTGCTGATGGTGGCGCAGTTCCGCCTCGTGACCGAGCTCGGGATCTACGGCACGTTCTGGGCCGTCATCTTCCCGTCGGCGGCGTCCGCCTTCGGGATCTTCCTCGCCCGACAGTTCATCATCGCCATCCCGGACGAACTCCTGGAAGCGGCCAGGATGGACGGCGCGGGGACGGTGCGCATCTTCCTGCAGATCATCCTGCCCCTCTGCAAGCCGCTCATCGCCGTGCTGGTGCTGCTCACGGTGATGTACCAGTGGAACGACTTCGCGTGGCCGCTGATCGCGCTGAAGGACGCCCAGCTGTTCACGCTGCCCATCGGGCTGCTGTACCTGCAGGGTCAGTACGGCGCCGACTACGGGGCCATCATGGCGCTCGCGCTGCTCTCCATCACACCGATCGTCATCATGTTCCTCGCGTTCCAGAAGTACTTCGTGCAGGGCCTCGCGCGGAGCGGCATCCGCTAGCCGTCGAGGGGGAACCTCACCAGCGCCGGAACCCGCCCTCCGTGCTCAGCACCTGGCCCACCATCCAGCGCCCCTCGTCGCTCAGCAGCCAGGCGATGAGCCGCGCGGGGTCGTCGGGTTCTCCGAAGCGCCCCGACGGGAAGTGCGCGAGGACGTCCTGCAGGGTCTCGAGCGGCCGGTCCGCCGTGTCGTCGTCGAGATAGCCGGTGTTGACCGGGCCCGGGTTGACGGTGTTCAGCAGGATGCGCCGGTCCGCGAGGTGGTCGGCGACGGAGGCCGTGAGTCCCGCGAGCGCCGCCTTGGACGCCGCGTAGGCGATCTCCCCCGTCATGGGGCCGGCCACCTGCCCGGACGTCATCCAGATGACGCGCCCGCCCTCCCGGCCGTCGTGCTGGTCGGCGAAGTGCTGCGTCGCGAGGATGGTGGAGCGCGTGTTGACCTGCCAGTGCGCGTCGAGGTCCTCCCAGGAGATCTCGTCGAGCCGTCCGTCGCCCCCGCTCCTGGCGTGGTTGCAGACCAGCCCGTCGAGGTGGCCGAGCGCCGAGCGGGCCGCTTTGATGAGCAGCTCGCCGCCGTCGTGTCGCGCGAGGTCGATACTCGCGTGGGCGAGGTCCGCGCCGTCCCGCAGCCGGCCGCGCAGGGAGGTGACGACGTCGTCGATGCTGTCGGCACCCCAGGGCTGCTCGGCGTCGTGCGGTGCGTAGTGGTGCAGGAAGAGGCTCGCGCCCATACCGGCGAGGCGCGAGGCGACGGCGTAGCCGATGCCCTTGCGCCGGCTGACACCGGTGACCACGAACGTGCGCCCTGCCAGCGAGGTGGAGTCCATGGCCTCCACCCTAGGCGCGGTGCTTGGCTAGGCTGGGACCGCCACCTCCCGTTCCGTCCCCAGGAGTTTCATGCGCCGCCTGCTGTCCCGTCTTCTGCTGCCGGCCGCGTGGAGCGGTGCGGCGGTGCTCGTCCTCACGGGCTGTACAGGGCCGGTGATGGGGCTGCTCGAGAAGGAGCAGACGGAGCAGGACATCCTGACCATCCGGACGGACCTCGACGGCATCGACCTCGACAGCACGCGCTTCCTGGCAGAGCGCGACGGCGTGGAGTACTTCGCGGCGACGCCCCTGGACGGGACGGGCACCGAGGGCACCGTGTGCCTCCTCGTCGAGGAGGGCATCGGGGTGGGCCTCGAATGCACGCCCCTCGAACCCGGGACGGCGGGCCCCACCATCCGCGACAGCAGGGCCACCGTGGTCCTGCTGCCGGACGCCTTCGACCGGGATGCCCTCACGAACGAGGGCTTCGAGCTGCTGCACCCGAATCTCGCCCTGCGCCCGGCGGACGCCGGCGCCTAGCATGGGAGGAACAGTCCGACCTGAGGAGGAGCCATGGCCATTGCAGAGGATGACGGCGGGGAGCTGATCGTCGGGGACGTGACGCGGACCGGGGGCCGTGCCCTCGCCGTCGGACTGTCCCACACCGAGGACGCGCAGGACCGGCCGATGATCAGGATCGGCTGGGTGGAACAGGACCAGCACCTCGAGATCACGGTCGACGAGGCGCGGGTGCTCCGGGACGAGCTCTCGCGCATCATCGACGACGCGGGAGCCTAGGCCGAGACCTGCGTCTGCCCGACCGTGACGCGGTGGTCCTGCTCGCACTGGAACACGGCGATCGTCCCGGCGGGGACGGGGCCTTCGGCCGGCCACTGGTCCTCGTCGAGCTCGGTCAGGGCGGACCCGCAGCTGGGGCATCGGGCTTCCATCGCATACGTCCTCTCCTCGCAGGGGCGGGCAACGCCGCCCCACCCAGTACACCTCTACCCAGTACACACCGACCGGCGGCCCGCGACCAGCCCGCGCCGGAGTCCTACCGCCGGCGTACCGACCGGCGCAGCGCGACGACGACGAGCCCGGCGGCGGCACCGAGCACCGCGGTCCCCCACGGGAACGGTGGCCGTCCCGCGATGGCACGCGTGGAGGAGTCCTCGCCGGACCGCATGATGGGCAGCAGCTCGACGGCGTGCGAGGCCGCGGCCAGCGCCGAACCGGCCCGGTGGAGTGCCGGCGCCGCGGACTCCGGAGCGTCGAGGAGCGCGCGGTCAACGGCGTCCCGGCAGCGGTCGAGGACCGACAGCGGCAGGGCGGCGACGACGTTGCCCGGCGGGCGGCGGGCGACCACGGGGTGGGCGCGGGTGGGGGCGATCCGCCGCACGAGTTCCCAGAGCATGCCGAGCACCTGCAGTTCCCGCCGGCTGACCCGGGCCTGGAGTCGCGGGAACAGGGCATCCTCCTCGTCGCGGACGTCGTCGTCGAGGACCTCCGTGAGGCGGCCGAGCACGTCCGCCCGCTCGGGAGAACCGTCCTCGAGCCCTTCGAGCTTCGTGACGAGTTCGTTGACCTCCTGGTGCTCGCGCTCCACCTCGAGGGTGAGCTCCTCGCCGTCCGGCAGGACCCGCCGCATCACGGGCCACAGCACCGACTCCTCGGCGAAGGCATGGGGGAAGACCAGCCGGTAGATGCCGATCAGCACGGCAGCCTGGTCCTCGCCGGTCGTCCCCTCCAGCCGCTCCATCAGCGTGGAGAGCCGGACATGGTCCCGTTTCTGCCGGACGAGGACGCTGAGCGGCCCACCGAGCTGATCGGTGGTCTGGTCTGCAACCGAGGTGTACACGGAGGACTCCTGGAACTCGCGGGTGGGCGTCGGGACGCCGCGGGACACCCTCCATCTCTACCGGGGGCAGGGGTCTCCCGGTGCGCGGACTGCTGCTGGTGCGTGCCGGGACCGGTGCCTATAATCGGGCGTGCTCACAGCCGGGGTGGATCTCGCAGCAGAATCGAAGGGCACGGCCCTCGCGGTGCTCGACTGGTCACGGTCTCGTGTGACGGCCGAGGTGCGGACGGCAGTGCCCGACGCCGACATCGCGGCCGTCGCTCCTGCCGTCGCCCGCCTGGGCATCGACTGCGCGTTCGGGTGGCCCGACGACTTCGTCTCCTTCCTCGCCCGGCATGCCTCCGGCGGGCGCATGGACACCGGGGCCGACCAGGGCATGGCATGGCGGCGCCGCCTGTCCTACCGGGCCACGGACCGCGCCACCCGGGAGCTCACGGGTCGGTGGCCGCTGAGCGTCGCGACCGACCGGCTCGGCCTCACCGCGATGCACTGCGCCGTCCTGCTCGAGGCGATCGGCGACGCGCTGGGGACGCCGGTGGACCGCTCCGGGGGCGGAACCGCCGTCGAGGTCTATCCCGGCGCCGCGCTGCGCGTCTGGGGCTTCGACACGCGCGGGTACAAGAACGACGCCGGCGTGCGGGGTGGGCTCCTGGCGCAGCTCCTGGCGCGCGTGCCCTGGCTGGACCTCACGCCGCCGGGCCGGCAGCTCATGACGGACTCCGACGACGCGTTCGACGCCGTCGTCGCGGCCCTCGCGGCGCGTGCCCACGCCCTGGGCCTCACGCACCCCGTCCCGACGGACTACCGCGACCAGGCGCGCCGGGAGGGCTGGATCGCGCTGCCCGTGGGACGGTTGGAGGACCTCGCTCCCGGGTGACGCCCGCAGGCCGGACGGAAGGACGCAGCACCATGGACCTCGTGGACCAGGCCTCGGCCCTCTACGCGCTGCCGCTCGACCGGTTCACGGAGGCGCGCAACGCCGCCGCGAAGCAGGCCTCGCAGGCGGGCGACAAGGAGCTCGCCGCTGCCCTGCGCAGACTCCCCAAGCCCGCCTCGGCCGCCTGGCTCGTCAACCTGCTCGTCACCCGCCGCAGGGACGAGGTGGAGCAGGTCCTGGACCTCGGAGCCTCGCTGAAGGAGGCGCAGGCCGGCCTCGACCGGGCGCAGCTCCAGGCGCTCGGCCAGCAGCGCCAGCGGCTGCTCGCCGCCGTCGCCCGCCAGTCGCTCGAGGCGGCCGCGGAGGCCGGCGTCGACATCGGGGCCGCCGCCCTGCCCGGCGTCGAACAGACGCTGCGTGCCGCCCTCGCGGACCCGGCGGCAGCAGCGGCGGTGCTGACCGGACGGCTCGTCCGCACGCTGGAGGCGTCGGGCTGGGATCCGGTGGACCTCAACGGCGCCGTGGGCGGTCCGTTCACCGCGCCGGGGCAGGGCGGCGACGGCGGGGATGCCGAGGACGATGCGGCCCCGGGGCACGGACGGAGCCCGAAGCAACCGGGAGCCCGCGAGCGCAGGGAGGCCGAGGCACGTCTCGCAGCGGCACGCGACGCACTCGCGGAAGCCGAGGATGCCGCTGCCGATCTGCGGCGACGGGCGCAGCGCCTGGCGGTGCGGCGCGACGGGGTGGCCGCGTCGATCGAGGATCTCGAGGAGCGGCTGGAGGCGCTGCGCAGGGAGCACACCGACATCGCGTCGGAGGCGGCCGATCTGGACCGGGCGGCCCGGAAGGCGGACGACGCCGTCGCCGGGGCGCAGGAGGAGGTGGACCACGCCGCAGCGGACCGCGCAACCCTCGGAGACTGAACCGGCCCGGGCACGCGCGGCGTAGACTGCGGAGCGCTATGTCGGCCGGGTCGAAGGACACGAGATGAAAGAGCAGCAGGAACTGGGCAGTGTCGGCGACGAACTGTTCGCGCTGCTGACCGAAACGGCCGATATCCAGGCCTTCCTCGACGAGTTCGCCGGTATCGCCGCGCGCCGGCTGTCGATGACGGGCGACGTCTCCTGCGCGATCACGCTGGTGCGACGGCGGAAAGCCGGCACGCTGGCGGCGAGCGACGGGATCGCACGGAGAGCCGACGAGTTCCAGAACCGTTTCCAGGAGGGGCCGTGCCTCGAAGCGGCCGCGACGGGGATGACGGTGTACTGCTCCGATACGGCACGTGACCCGCGCTGGCCCACCTACCTCGGCCGGCTCGACACCGGGCACGTCCGGTCGATCCTCGGGGTCACCATCGACCTCGGGGACGAGGGGCAGGCGGCGTTGAACGTCTATGCGGCGCAGCCCCATGCCTTCGGCAGCGCGGCTGTCGAGGCCGCCGAGGCACTCGCCGGGTCCGCGTCCGCCTCCCTGCGGTTCGCGGTACGGGCGGCATACCTGGACGACCGGCAGAAGGACCTCGAGACGGCCCTGGCCTCACGCCGGGTCATCAACACCGCCGTCGGCATCATCATGTTCCAGAACACCTGCTCGCAGGCCGACGCCCTCGCGATCCTGCAGCGGGCCTCCAGCAGCCGCAACGCGAAGCTGCGGGTCATCGCCGAGGGCGTCGTGGCCTCGGCCGCCCGGCGGCCCTGACCCGAGCGGGGGCCCGGTTCAGTCGAAGTGCGTGCTGACCGGGGCCTCGACGGTGCTCGCGAGGACATTCGACGCAAGATCCCGGAGCCGCATGTTCCGCGAACTCGAGGCCGCGCGCAGGAGCCCGATCGCCTCGTCCTGCGTACATCCCCTGCGTGCCATGATCACGCCCGCCGCCAGGTCGATGGTCGTGCGGGACTCCATGGCAGCGGCCAGCTGTTCGGTCTTGTCGGTGAGGCCTGCGAGCCGGACCGTGAGTCCCAGCGGTGTGGCCGCCGAGGCCGTGAACTGCTCCGCGCGGTGGACCGTCTCCTCGGGGAAGGCACGGGGTTCACGCGCGTAGTAGGTGAGGACGGCCGTCGTCGGGCCGTCCAGCGGGACCGGCACCCCGAGCGCGGAGCGGATGCCCCGCTGCAGGGCGGCGGTGCCGTAGAGCGGGAAGTCGGCGCTCCGCAGGAAGTCCGCCACCTCCACCGTCTCCCCGGCGGCCGCCTGCACGGCGGGGCCGTCGCCGAACCGGTACTGGATGGCGGTGAGGGTGTGTGCCGCCGGGCAGGTGCCCGTGATCGCGGCCTTCGCGCGCTGCCGGAGGACGGTGACGCCGACCATGACCTGCCCGGGGTCCTCGGCGAGCGCCCCGGAGGCGACCTCGACGAGCCGTTGGAGGAAGTCGTCCAGCCCGGTACAGGTCATCACCAGATCCTGCAGGAGGTGCTGCGTGTGCTCCGGGGAGTGCAGAGCGGGCCTTTCGTTCATCGCAGATCCCTTCGGGCAAGACGCCGACGTGACAACTGCACCCATGGTACAAACCATGCTCCGGTCCGGCCATGGTGCGCACCCTGGAGGCCCGATGAGGAGATTTGCCCGGCGCGGGCCCGGGGGCTATCTTGGAACCGGTCCAGTAGTGGGCTGGATCTACCGTCGGTTCCGACCGGCACAGGATTTCTGAAGGCACTCCATGAACTCCGAACCCACTCTCAACGAACTCGCCGCGGCTTTCGGCCGTATCCGCGGGTTGCTCCTCACCGAGGAGACCGTCCAGCACGCCGTGGACCTCCTCGCCGAAGCGGCACGGGACCTCATCCCCGGCGCCACCGGCGCGGGCGTCTCCCTCATCCACCACGGTCGACGGACCAGCAGCGGCGCGACCGACGCATCGGTCCTGCGGGCCGACGAACTGCAGTACGAACTCTCCGAGGGGCCCTGCCTCGACGCGTGGGCCACGAGCAGCCCCGCACGGGTCGACGACACCACCACCCCCGGCCAGCGCTGGCCCCGATGGGCTGCGGCGGCCGCCGGGATGTCGGTGCGCTCCTGCCAGAGCGTGCCGCTGGTCCAGGGACAGGCCGCCATCGGCGCCATGAAGGTCTACTCCACGGAGGCGCATGCCTTCGACGAGGCGACCGAGCACGCGCTGACGCGCTTCGCAGCCTCCGCCGCCGCCCTGCTCGGCCATGTACAGACCACGGAGACGCCCCTGCGCATCCGGGCCGAACTGGCCGGCGCCCTGCAGACGCGGGACCGGATCGGCATGGCCAAGGGCATCCTGATGGCGCAGCGCGGCATCGACGAACGCGCCGCCCTGCGGGAACTCGTCGCCCGTGCGCAGGAGGGCAGGCGCACCGTGGCGGACGTCGCTCTGGAACTGACCGGCGGCGTGGACTCCTCCGCGTCCTAGGCACCCGGACACCCGGCCCGCCTCGCGGCGGGCCGGGTGGCGTCAGCGCAGACCGGCTGCGGGGCCCACCAGCCTGACGATGTTGCCGAGGAGCGCTGCGTTGAACTCGACGCCGAGCTGGTTGGGGATCGTCACCAGCAGCGTGTCGGCGGCCTGCACCGCCGCGTCGGCCGCGAGCTGTTCGGCGATGACATCGGGCGGCCCGATGTAGCTGCGCCCGAAGCGGGACCGTGCGCCGTCGAGGATGCCCACCTGGTCCGTCGACTCCCGCTGGGCACGGACGCCGAAGTAGTACTCGTCCGCCTCGCTGACGATGGGCAGGATGCTGCGGCTCACGGAGACCCGCCCCGTCCCCTCGTGGCCCGCCTGCGCCCAGGCCTTCCGGAAGACGTCGATCTGCTCCGCCTGCAGTTCGTCGAACGGCACGCCCGTGTCCTCGGTCAGCAGCGTGGAGCTCATCAGGTTCATGCCCTGCTCCCCCGCCCACCGCGCCGTCGCCCTGGTGCCCGAGCCCCACCAAATGCGCTCGGAGAGTCCGGGTGAGAGCGGGTCGATGGGCAGCTTCCCCGTGCTGCCCGTCATGCGCGGGTTGGCGTCGGCGATGCCGTGCCCGGCGATCGCCGCACGGAACAGGGCCGTCTTGTCACGTGCGAGATCGGCGTCGGTGGAGCCGTCCCCGGGCACGTAGCCGAAGCTGCGGAAGCCGTCGAGGGCGGTCTCGGGCGAGCCGCGGCTGATCCCGAGCTGCAGCCGCCTGTTGCTGATGAGGTCGGTGACCGCGGCTTCCTCGGCCATGTACAGCGGGTTCTCGTACCGCATGTCGATCACGCCGGTGCCCAGCTCGATCGTCGTCGTCCGTGCGGCCATGGCCGCCAGCAGCGGGAAGGGCGCCGAGTACTGCGGGGCGAAGTGGTGCACGCGCATGTAGGCACCGTCGACGCCGAGCTCCTCCGCGGCCACGGCGAGTTCCACGGCCTGGACGAGGGCCTCGCGGGCCGTGGGGACGAGCGAGCCGCGCACGTCCTGGTAGTGGCCGAAGGACAGGAATCCGATCTTCTTCATGCCCCCTGTAGCGCTGGGGAGCGTGTCCCCATTCCCGGGACCGGCGTCGCGCTACGGCAGCGGGTCGGGCCGCACCCCTGCGGGCGCGAGCCCGCGCACCAGCACGACGGCGGTGACCGCGCCTGCCGCCATGATCGACGCGAGGACCACGATCTGGAAGCGGCCCGCCTCGAGCGGGGAGATCCCGCCGAAGATCGCGCCCACGAAGGCACCGGGCAGTGTGACCAGCCCGGTGGTCCTCGTCTGATCGGTGGACGGGATGAGTGCCGAGTGGACGGTGGTCCGTGCCATGTCGAGGGTCGCCCGGCGGCGCGTCGCCCCGAGCGCGAGCCAGCCCTCCACCTCGTCCCATCGCTCCAGGGTGGCCTCGTGGAGGCGGCGCCCGGCGAGCGTCGCGATGGACATGGTGTTGCCGATGACGATCCCGCCGAGGGCCAGCAGGTAGCGCGGTTCGGCCTCGATCGCACCCGTGAGGAATACGACGGCGAGGGTCACGACGACGCCCGATCCCATCCCCAGCGTTATCAGCAGGACATGGCGCCGGGTGGAGCCGATGCGGCGGGTCGCCGTCGCCGCAGCCACCGTGAACATCACCAGCAGCGCACAGGCCACCCACAGGGCACTGGTGATCACCCCGCCGAGGATCAGGCTGATGAGCCCCAGCTGCACCGCACCGCGCAGCACGGCCAGCGCGGGAGCCCAGTGGTGGGGCGAGCGGGACCAGGCGAGGACTCCCACGGTGACGGCCATGAGCAGCACGACGGCACCCGCTGTCGGGACGAGGGCTGAGGAGGCTTCCCCGAGGGCGGTCATCCCGCCAGACTATCGAGCGTCCGGGGCGTCCCCGGTTCCGCCCCACGGACCGGTGGGGCGTGCAACACTGCGGTCATGACCATCCCCATCAAGGCCTATGCCCATGTCCGCCTCACCGTGACGGACATCGCTGCGTCCCGTGCGTTCTACGACGCCGTCTTCGGGTTGCCCGTCGCGTTCGAGGTGCCCGAGGGTGCCGACGAGGAGACGCGCGAGCAGCTCGGCTTCCTGTACGGCGGGGTGATCTACCGGCTCGGGGCCACGCTGCTCGGCCTGCGGCCGGTAGCGGACGACGTCTTCAGCGAGAACAGGGTGGGCCTCGACCATCTCGCGTTCACGGTCGAAGGCCGCGACGTGCTCGACGACGCCGTGGGGCAGCTCGAGGAACGCGGCATCCGGCACTCCGGGATCAAGGACATCGGTGCGGGCTACATCCTGGAGTTCCGTGACCCGGACAACATCGCACTCGAGCTGTTCGCGCCGAAGGCCTAGGACCGACGCTTGCACTCGGACGTTCCCTCCCACGTCACTATTAGCTATTGTGTTCTACATCACAGATAGTACAATAGAATACATGTTCGACAACGGCGGACGCACTCAGGACGGACACCCCTCCGGCTCCTACACGCCGGCCGTGGATCTGTCGGTGTTGCGCGGGTGGACCGCGAGCCTCGCATCCCCGAGGAGTCCCTCGACGCCGCGGCCCGCTGGTACCCCGTCGAGAGATGCCATAGCCCCGAGGAGTCTCTCGGCGCAGCGTCCCGCTGGTACCCGGGCCAGCAATGCCGCCCCCGATGCCGACGGCGCCTGCGCCTCCTGCGGCAGGCCGACCGCCGCTGACCTTCGAGGCTCGGTCCCGGATGCCCTCCCTGATGCGATCCCGACTACCCTCCCCGAGGCGATCCCCGAGGGGTACGAGGAGGCGCTCATCTCGCACCTGAGGGCGCTCGAGGACCTGAAGAGTGCGATTGCGGCCGACCAGGCCCGCGCGGCCCTGGCGCTGGACACCGCCCGGCGACGAGCGGAGGCAGCCGCCGGCGTGCCGGCCGATCAGCGCGGGCGGGGCGTGGGCACCGAGGTCGCGCTGGCACGGCGCGAGTCCCCGCACCAGGGCTCCCGGCTGCTGGGCCTCGCCCGGATCCTGGTGACCGACATGCCCCGCACCCTCAGGGCCCTGCAGACCGGTGTCCTGACCGAGTGGCGCGCCACGCTGATCGTCCGCGAGACCGTCTGCCTCAGCACCGCGAACAGGCACGCTGTGGATACGGAGCTGGCGGCCGACACCGGCGCACTCGACGGCGTCGGCACCCGGAGCCTGACGAACAGGACCCGCAGCATCGCCTACCGGCTCGAGCCCGAGGCCGCCGTGGCCCGAGCCCGCAGGGCCGTCGGTGAGCGCTACGTCAGTTGCAGGCCCGCCCCGGACACCATGGCCTACCTGACCGCCCTGCTTCCTGCCGCCGAAGCCATCAGCGCGTACTCCGCCCTGTCCCGCCACGCCGACGCCGAGATCGGCGAGGGCGGCAGCCACGGGCGCAGCCGCGGCCAGGTGATGGCCGACGCCCTCGTGGAGCGTCTCACCGGCTCGCCCGCAGGAACCGTGCGGACGGAGGTCCAGCTGATCATGACCGACCGCACCCTGCTCCAGGGCGACAGCGAGCCGGCCCATCTCCCCGGCTACGGCACCGTCCCGGCGCAGGTGGCCCGGGATCTCGTCCGGGACGGTGCGCAGGAGCACAGGAAGGGCAGGGAGGGCAGCGGCATCACAGCCGATGGAGCCGACCGTCCCGGCACACACGACGACGCAGCCCTTCCGGTGTGGCTGCGCCGGTTGTACACCGCACCGGAGACGGGCCGGCTGGTGGCGATGGACTCCCGTGCCCGGCTGTTCCCGCCAGGACTCCGGCGCCTGATCGCCACGAGGGACGCCACCTGCCGCACGCCGTACTGTGACGCGCCGATCCGGCATGCCGACCACATCGTCCCGTGGCGCGTCACCGGGACCACGGACGCCGAGGGCGGGCAGGGCCTGTGCGAGAGCTGCAACTACGTCAAGGAAGCGCCCGGCTGGTCAGCCCGGCCCCTGCCCGGTCCACAGCACGCGATCGAGTACCGCACCCCCACCGGGCACACCTACGTCTCCACCGCGCCTCCATTGCCCGGATCGCCTCCGCCCCTGCGGACGCGGACGTTCACCCACTCGGTGGTCGACTTCATCGTGCACCCCGTCGCCGCCTAGGGACCGGGCAGAGCAGCGACCCGGCAGTCGTGCCTTCGCACGGCTGCCGGGTCGCGGACCCTTCCATCGCGGACAATCGCCGCGGACGATCACTGCGTCAGAGCTTGACCGCCAGGACGTTGCAGGGTGCCGACAGCAGGATGGTCTGCGCCGTCGACCCCATGATGAGCTTGCCCACCGGCGTGCGATGCCGCAGCCCGATCACGATCAGCTCCGCGGACAGCTCCTCCGCCGTGTCGACGACCTCCTCCGCGGCGGTCGCCTCCGAGATGCTGTGACGGATGGAGTAGGGCACGCCGGTGGCACTGAGCATGCCCTCCAGCTTCAAGACGTCCTCGGAGTCGGCGTAGGCCGGGTTCACGAGACGGTCGGCCCGCGTGGTGTTGATGACCACCAGCTCGGCCCCTCGGCGTCGTGCCTCCTCCACCGCCTCGGCGACGGCGGCCTCCCCCAGGGCGTTGGGCACGTAGCCCACCACGATCGCGCTCATCGGTCGGTGTCCTTCCGGTCGGGGGTGCCCGAGGTCGTCGGTGCAGCTGTGGTCGTCGGTGCAGTCGTGGTCGTCTGTGCAGTCGTGGTGGCCGCCGGAGCAGTGGCCACCGCCGTCGCGTCCGTCGGAGCACCTTCGGACGGCGCCACGGAACCGCGGACGACGTCCGACGCGTCGGCATTCGCGGCGACCATCGCCTCGAACTGGCGCTGACGGCGCTTGAGCAGGAACGAGAGGGCGAAGATGACGATCAGGACCACGTAGATGGTCGCAGCGACCGGCGACTGGATGAGGGCCACCGGATCACCCTGCGAGATCGCGAGCGACCGGCGCAGCTGGCTCTCGAAGATCGGGCCGAGGATCAGGCCCACCACCATCGGCGCGATCGGATAGCCGAAGCGCCGCATGAAGAACCCGAGGATGCCGACCACCAGGAGGATGATCACGTCGATCGGCGTGAAGTTCACCGAGAACGCGCCGAGCACGGCGAACACCAGGATGCCCGCGTACAGGTAGGGCCGCGGGATCTGGAGGATCTTGACCCAGATGCCCACCAGCGGGAGATTCAGCACGAGCAGCATCAGGTTGCCCACGTAGAGGCTCGCGATGAGCGCCCACACGAGGGCGCTGTTGGACTCGAAGAGCTGCGGGCCCACGGGAATCTGGTACCGCTGGAACGCTACGAGCATCATGGCGGCCGTGGCCGTCGTGGGGATGCCGAGCGTCAGCAGGGGCACCAGCACGCCGGCGGCGGCCGCGTTGTTCGCGGCCTCCGGACCGGCGACACCCTCGATGGCGCCCTTGCCGAACTGCTTCTTGTTCTCGCCCTTGGCCAGCTTGCGCTCGGAGGCGTAGGACAGGAAGGTCGCGACGTCGGCGCCGCCGGCCGGGATGGTACCCACCGGGAAGCCGATGAACGTCCCGCGGAGCCACGGCTTCCAGGACCGGCGGAGATCGTCCTTGCGGAGCCAGCTCGTCCAGCCGCCCGTCACGGGGATCACCTTGATGGGTCCGTGCCGCAGCCGCGAGGCCACGTAGAGCGCCTCACCGACGGCGAAGAGCGCCACCGCCACGAGGACGACGTCGATCCCGTCGGCCAGGAACGGGCTGCCGAAGGTGTACCGCTGCTGGGCGGTCAGGGCGTCGAAGCCCACGAGGGCGATGAACAGGCCGAGGCCGAGGGACGCGAGTCCGCGCAGCACCGACGAGCCGAGGAGTGCACCGACCGTCAGGAAGGCCACCACCATGAGCGCCACGTACTCGACGGGGCCGATCTGCACGGCGAAGGCGGCGACGTACGGGGCCAGGAAGCTCAGCAGGACGGTCGCGATGGTGCCGGCGACGAACGAGCCGACCGCCGCGGTCGCGAGCGCTGCCGCTCCCCGGCCGGCCTTGGCCATCTTGTTGCCCTCGAGCGCCGTGACGATCGAGGACGATTCGCCGGGCGTGTTGAGCAGGATCGACGTCGTGGACCCGCCGTACATGCCGCCGTAGTAGATGCCGGCGAACACGATGATCGCCGCCGTCGGCTCCAGGCTGTACGTGATGGGCATGAGCAGGGCGACCGTCATGGCCGGGCCGATACCCGGCAGCACGCCGACGGCGGTGCCGACGAGCACCCCGCCGAGCGCGAAGAGGAGGTACATGGGCTGCATCGCCGTGGCGAAGCCCTCCATCAGCAGGAAGAAGCTATCCACCGAAGACACCCAGCCCTTCCAGGAAGCCGGGAGGCAGCGAGACGCCGAGGAGGCCGCCGAACACGAACTGCAGCACCAGGGCGAGGACGATCGCGGTCACGAGGTTCCGCCACCAGGGGCGGGCCCCCAGGGACCAGGCGGCACCGAAGAAGAGGATCGCCGCGGCGAGGGGCCACCCGAGCGGGACGATGAGGAACGCGTGCAGCAGGACGAACCCGGCGAGCTTCCCGACGGTCAGCCAGTCGGTCTTCGCGTCGAGGTCCACGTCCTCGCCCTCGTCCGCGGAGCCGCGGTGGCCGCGGAGCACCTGGATCACCAGGCCCGCGCCGACGGCGACGAGCAGTGCGGAGACGGCGAAGGGGAAGGCGCGCGGTCCGATGTCGCTGGCCGAGGTGGGGGTCTGGATCCCCGCACCGGCCACGAACCCGACGACGCCGATGCTGACGATCAGGAGCGCGAAGACCAGCTCACCGATCGGCTTGCCGGGAGCGGCGGTCGTGCCGCTCCCGGGGTTGCTCTGGATGGAGGTACTCATGGGCTACAGCAGTCCGATGTCGGTGAGGGTCGTCTTGACGCTCGTGATGTCCTCGTCGAGGAAGGTCTGGAACTCCTCGCCGGACAGGAATGCGTCCGACCAGTTGTTCTCCTCGAGCGTGGCCTTCCAGGTGTCGGTCGCGTGCAGGTCGGTCACGAGCTGCGTGAGCTTCTCGGCCTGGGCCTCGTCGATGTTCCCGGGAGCGACGACGCCGCGCCAGTTGGTGAGCACGAGGTCCACGCCCTCCTCGGTGAGGGTCGGGGTGTCGGGCAGCTGCGGGGCGGCCTCCTCACCGGACACCGCGAGCGCCCGGAGCTTGCCGGCCTCGACCTGCTCCGCGTACTCGCCGACGCCGGAGATGCCGGCGTTGACCTTGTTGCCGAGCAGTGCCGCGAGCGACTCGCCGCCACCGGAGTAGGGGATGTAGTTGAGGCTGTCCGGGGAGATGCCGGCCTCCTTCAGCACCGAGCCGGCGAGGATGTGGTCGGCGCCGCCCGCCGAGCCGCCCGTGATGGAGACGCCCTTGCCCTTGGCCTCGATGTCGTCGAGGAGGTCCTGGACGGTCTGGTACGGCGAGTCCGCGGGAACCACGATCACGAGGGGTTCCTCGGTGAGCCGGGCGATCGGGGTGGTGTCCTCGATACGGGTGGCGGCCTTGTTGGTCTCCACGGCCCCGACCATGACGTAGCCCATGACCATCAGCGTGTTGGGGTCGGTCTCGGTGGCGAGCTGGGCGAGACCGTTGGTGCCGCCGGCGCCGCCGACGTTGACCACGGAGGCGTTGCCCACGAGGTCGTTCTCCTTGAGGTCCGTCTCCATGGCCCGGCCGGTCTGGTCCCAGCCTCCACCCGGATCGGCGGGGACCACGATGTTGAGTTTCTCGATGGTGCCCTCCGCATCCCCGGCGGTGGTGCTCTCCGTCATCGAGCCACAGGCCGAGAGGGCGAGCGCGGAGACGAGGGCGAGGGAGGTGAGGGCCGAGCGGCGCGTCGTCGTGCGTTCGATCATCATGGTGTTCTCTTCCTTGAGATGTGATGTGGGTCACCACTGCTGGTCTCAGGCTAGGAACGCGGCTCACCGGCGGTAAAGCATGCGGTCGTAGTGCTCGTATTGGTCTTTGTGGTCCCACGGGCGGGGCGGGGTCCGACGGCGACCCGGTGTGACGTGCCCAGGCGTGTCACACTATGGAGATGATCAGGTCGATGTCGCTTCGATCACAGCTGTTCTTCCTGCAGCTGGCCATCGTGCTCGTGATCGTCGCCGTCGCCGGATCCACCGCCGTCGCCATGCAGCGCCAGCAGATCCGGGAGCAGTACCAGGACCGCATGGTGGGCGTCGCCCAGTCGGTGGCCCAGCTGCCCTCGGTCATCGACGCTTTCGGTGAGGCGAATCCCAGCGCGACCATCCAGCCCATCGCCGACCTCATCCGCCAGTCCACGGGCGTCACCTACGTGGTCGTCACGGACGGGGACGGCATCCGCTACTCCCACCCCAATCCTGCGCTCATCGGCGAGGTCGTCTCCACCGATCCGTCGGTGCCTCTCTCCGGCGCGACCTTCGTGGGCACGCAGACCGGCACCCTCGGCAAGTCCTGGCGGGTGAAGGTCCCCATCTTCGACAGCGACGGCACCATCATCGGCACGGCGTCGGTCGGCACGCTGGAGTCCGAGCTCGACGCCGATCTCTACGAGGACCTCCCCCGCCTGCTGGCATGGCTCATCGTGGCCGCACTCGTCGGGTCGGCGGGAGCGATCTGGATCTCCCGGCTCGTCTGGCGGCGGATCTACCGCCTGGAACCGGAGCAGATCGCGTCCCTCCTGGAGACGCGCGACGCCATGATCCACGGCATCAGCGAGGGCGTGGTCGCCGTCGACGAGCACCACCGGATTGCGCTGCTCAACGACGAGGCGAAGAGGCTGCTGGAGCTCGACGACACCGCGACGGGCCGGCCGGCGGCCGATGTCATGGAACCGGCCCTCGCCCGGGTGCTCACCGATCCCGCCGACACGGACGAGACCGTCCTGTCCGGCGAGCGCGTGCTCCTCGCCCGTACCTCGGACGCCCTCGTGGACGGCAAGCGCGTGGGCCGCGTCATGATCCTCCGCGACCGCACCGAGCTGTACCAGCTGCTCACGGATCTCGATGGCGAGCGCGACGCCACCCAGGCGCTGCGCGCCCAGGCCCACGAGTTCGCGAACCGCATGCACACCATCTCCGGGTTGCTCGAGCTCGGCCGCACGGCGCAGGCCGTCGACTTCATCTCCCGCTCCGGGCACGGCGGATCCCTCGTGTCGGGGAGCATCGCGCCCGGTATCCAGGATCCGGACGCCGCGAGCCTGCTCATGACCAAGAGCACCATCGCAGCGGAGAAAGGCATCACCCTGACCATCGACGACACCTCGGTACTCGAACCCGACGGCACCACCGACGTCGTCACCGTGCTCGGCATCCTCATCGACAACGCGATGGAGGCCGTGACCGGCAGCGGACGAGCCGACGGGCTCATCACGGTGCACCTCGCCGACGACGACCACACCCGCATCACCGTGGCCGACAACGGTCCCGGCGTCGCCCCTGAGGACGTGGACGGCATCTTCTCCTCCGGCTATTCCACCAAGGACGGCGGCTCCACCGGGACGCGCGGTTTCGGCCTCGCGCTCGTGGACCGGATCGCCCGCCGCCGGTCGGGACACGTGGTCGTCGACGAATCCGATCGCGGCGGGGCCGAGTTCACGGTCTGGCTCGCGCCGTCGCTCGTCGACGCCCCTCGACCCCACCTGCAGGTGCCATGACCGCCGCGCCTGCCCCGATCCCCACCCTGGTGGTCGACGACGACCACGAGGTGGCCGGGATCCATACCGGGTTCCTGCTCGCGCACGGTGCGTTCGACGTCGTCGGCGCCGCGCACACCGGCGCGCGGGCGCTGGAGCTGGCCGAGACCCTGCGGCCGCGCCTCGTGCTGCTGGACATCCACCTGCCCGACATGACGGGCATCGACGTGCTGCGCGCGCTGCGGAACCGGCCCGGCGACCCGCTCGACGTCATCGCCATCACCGCCGCCCGGGAGCTCGACACGGTCCGCGCGGCCGTCGCCGGCGGGGTGCTGCACTACCTCGTGAAGCCGTTCAGCGCCGCGGTGCTGAACCAGCGGCTGGATTCCTACGTGGCGTACCGCCGCGACCTCGACCGCCACGCGGCGGACGGCTCGGCGGCCCTCGACCAGGGCCGGATCGACCAGCTCCTGCGGGCGACGACGGGACCCCGCGGGGGCGGCGCGCCGTCGGCCACCGCCACGATCACCACACCCAAGGGCCTGTCCGCGCCGACGCTCGACGCCGTCATGCTCGACCTGCGCAGCCAGGGCCGCGGGACGTCGGCGTCCGACGTCGCCGAACGCCTTGGCATGGCGCGCGTGAGCGCCCGTCGGTACCTGGAGTTCCTCGTGGCGCGGGGGCAGGCCCGAATCGTCCCGCAGTACGGATCGGCGGGGCGCCCCGAGAAGTTCTACGTCTGGACGGACGGCGCCCCCCGGACGTGATCGGGGGCAGGAGGAATAACTGCCGCTCAGGAAGGTTGTGCTGCACATGAGCGAGAACAGGACGAACCGGACGGATGCCCGGCGCAGCACCATCGGCTTCATCGGCAGCGGCCACATCGGCTCGCAGCTCGCACGCCTCGCGGTCGCGCGGGGCTACCAGGTCGTCATGAGCAACTCCCGGGGCCCGGACAGCCTCTCCGACCTCGTCGGCGAACTCGGCGACGCGGCGCGCGCCGGGACCTCACAGGAGGCGGCGGAGGGCGACGTCGTCGTCGTCACCATCCCGCTGAAGGCCCTCGACACCGTGCCGGTGGAACCCCTCGTGGGCAAGCTGGTGATCGACACCTGCAACTACTACGAGTACCGGGACGGCCGGATCGCCGAGCTGGACGACGAGAGCACGACGACGAGCGAGCTCGTGCAGCGGCACCTGCCGGGCTCGTCCGTGGTCAAGGTCTTCAACAACATCTCCGCCTCCCAGCTGACCACCGACGGCACACCCGCCGGCACGCCGAACCGCCGGGCGCTGCCCGTCGCGGGCGACGACTCGGACGCGAAGCAGGCCGTCGTGGAGCTCCTCGACGAGTTCGGCTTCGACGCCGTGGACGTGGGTCCCCTCGCCGAGGGCTGGCGCTACCAGCGCGACACCCCCGCGTACGGGACGGTGCACGACGCCGCAGGGATGCGCGAGGCGCTCGCGCAGGCCAGGCGCTACGCCGACCTGTAGCGCCGTCAGTTCCTGCCGCGCCAGACCCGCCGCCAGAATGACGCCCTCGGAGGCTCGGGCGGGGCCTCCGCCTCGGCCGCCCGGCGGGCCGCTTCCCTGCGCTCGCGCCAGCGCTCCACCTCGGCGTCGACGTCGCGGAGCTTGGTGATGACGGGCGGCCCGCCGAGGAGTTGGCGCCGTGCATCGATCACGCGGTAGTTGAAGTCCTCGAGGACGTCGCGGACCTGCTGCTCCGTGTACTGGCGGTCGAGGCGGCCGTCCAGTTCGGCGTCCTCCGTGCGCAGCAGGATGGCCGCAGGGCCGAGCCCGGTGATGTTCTCGCGCTGGATGAGGCCCTTGACCCACCAGTCGGGGTCGTGCGCCTCGCCCAGTCCGGGGATGGGCTTGCCGGCGAGGGCCAGGTTGTCGAAGTCGCCGCGGGCCACGGCTCGGTCCACGATCAGCCGGGCCCGCTTGACCTCGTCCTCGCCCTCCCGCAGCGGGGCCAGCTCGCCGTCGGCGGCGTCCCCCTCGTTCTGCCGTTCCAGTTCGGTCAGCGCATCGCCGGCGTCCCCGGCGCCGCGGGCAGCCCGGTACTGGGCCGCCCTGCGCAGCCTCTCCTCGTTCTCCCGAGATCCGCTGATGCCGCTACCCCTCCGCCTGGTACTGCCGGTCCTCCCAGTATCCCGAGGTCCCGGGCGGCCCCGCAACCGGTTCTCCCGGCACCGGCCGGCCCCGACGGCCGGCCGGGCCGGACGCTAGACCAGCCAGGCCGTCGTGCCGCCCGGCAGCCTGCCGTCCTCGAGCGGCGAGCTGCTCAGCAGCACCGTCCCCTCGGGCAGGTCCACCGGCGCGGAGCCGAAGTTGGTGATGCTGTGCCAGCCGTTCGGACGCGTGAAGTGCAGGACGTCGTCGGAGGGCTCGTCGACCCACGCGAAGTCCTCCTCGCCCTGCAGTTCACGCCGCAGCGCGAGCGCCCGGCGGTAGAAGCTGAGGTGGGAGGACGGGTCCTCCTCCTGCACCTCGACGGCGTACTCGCCGAACCATGCGGGCTGCGGCAGGTGCGCGCCGCCGAAGCCGAAGCCGAAGGAGCTGCCGTCGCGCGTCCACGGCAGCGGCACCCGGCAGCCGTCCCGGCCCACGTCGACGCCCTTGTTGCGGAAGAACGTGGGGTCCTGGCGGTCCTCGTCGGCGATGTCCGCGACCTCGTGCAGGCCCAGTTCCTCGCCCTGGTACAGGTAGGCGGAGCCGGGCAGGGCGAGCATGAGCTGCGAGACGGCGCGCGCGCGGCGTTCGCCGAGCCCGCGGTCCAGCTGCGGCTCCGTGCCGCCGCTCATGAGCCACGCCGCGCCGTCCTGGCCGTCCTCGCTCCCGGGGCCGGCGGGCGGCAGGCCGTAGCGCGTGGCATGCCGGACGACGTCGTGGTTGGAGAAGACCCACGTGGACGACGCGCCGGAGGACGTGGCCTCGACGAGGTTCTTCGTGATGATCTCGCGGAACTGGCGGGGGTTCCAGTCGGCCTTGAGGAGGTCGAAGTTGAACGCCTGGCCGAGCCCTTCGGGGCTGGCGTAGCGGGCACGGCGGTCGGCGTGCACCCACGCCTCGGCCACCGCGGTGCGCGGCGGCGTGTACTCGTTGAACACGGTGCGCCACTCGGCGAACACCTCGTGCACCTCGTCGCGGTCCCAGAAGGGGTGCTTCCCGCGGTTGTTGCCGCCCTCGGGGCCGAGCTCCGCCTTGGACGGCAGCGGCTCGCTCATGTCCTTCGTCAGGGCATGGGCCACGTCCACGCGGAACCCGTCCACGCCGCGGTCGGACCAGAAGCGCAGGGTCTTCAGGAAGTCGTCGCGGACCTCCCGGTTGTCCCAGTTCAGGTCCGGCTGCTCGCGGGCGAAGATGTGCATGTACCACTGGCCGTCCTCCGTGCGCTCCCAGGCCGGGCCGCCGAACACGGAGTCCCAGTCCGAGGGCGGCTCTGCGCCGTCGGGGCCGAGCCCGTCACGGAAGATGTACCGCTCGCGGGCCGCCGATCCCCGGGGGGAGGCCAGCGCCTCCCGGAACCATGCGTGGCGGTCGGAGGTGTGGTTGGGCACGATGTCCGCGACGAGCTTGATGCCGGCCGCGTGCAGCGCGGCGATCATGGCGTCGAAGTCATCGAGCGTGCCGAGCTTCGGGTCCACGTCGCGGTAGTCGTCGACGTCGTACCCGCCGTCGGCGAGAGCCGACGGGTAGAACGGGCTCAGCCAGACGGCGTCCACGCCGAGCGACGCGAGGTACGGGATCCGGGAGGTGATGCCCTTCAGGTCGCCGATGCCGTCACCGTTGGAGTCGGCGAAGCTGCGCGGGTAGATCTGGTACACGGCCGCCTGCCGCCACCAGTGCGGGTCCTGCATGCGCTCGGCGAGAGCATCGGCGGAGAGTTCCGCGGTGGCGTCGACGGCGGGTTCGACGTCGGGATTGACGGTGGAAGTCACGGGGGCGGGCCTTTCGAGGGTGGTTCGGAGGACGGTCGGGGAAGGGGTGCTACTTGGACGATCCGCGCATGACGCCCGAGATCACCCAGCGCTGTGCGAACAGGTACACCACCAACAACGGTGCCATCGCCATGAGGTACGACGCGAATGCCACCGGGTAGTTGGTATTGAATTGCCCCTGGAAGATGAACTGTGCCAGCGGCAGTGTCTGGGCCGAGGGATCCGAGAGGACCACCAGCGGCAGCATGAAGTCGTTCCACGCCCAGAGGCAGGTGAGGATGCCGACGGTCGCGTTCATCGGGCCGAGCAGCGGGAAGATGATCCGCCAGAAGACGGTCCAGGTGGTGGCGCCGTCGGTCAGCGCGGCCTCCTCGAGCTCCAGCGGGATGGACCGGATGAAGGCCACGTACACGAAGATGTTGAACGAGAGCCCGTACACCGTGTACAGCAGGATCAGGCCGAGCTGGTTGTCGAGCCCGAGGATGGCGGTCTGCTTCACGACGGGCAGCATGATGATGGGGAACGGCACGAACAGGGCCGCGATGAAGTAGAAGTACAGCCCCTTGAAGAACCGGCGGTGCATGTTCCGTGCGATCGCGTAGGCGACCATCGAGTTGGTGACGAGGGTCAGCAGGACGGTGCCCACGGTGACCAGGCCGGTGTTGAGCAGGGCCCGCGGGAAGCTCGTGAGCGTCCACGCCTCGGCGAAGTTCTCCCAGCGGGCCGACGTCGGCAGCCCGAAGCCGGTCCCGCCCAGCTGGTCCGGTGTCTTCAGCGCCGTCACCACCGTGAGGTAGAGCGGGATCAGCACCGTCAGCGCGCAGACGGCGACGAGCGCCGTCAGCCACCAGTTCACGCGGCGGCGGTCGGGACGGAAGGGGCGGTCGGCGTCGGCGACGGGCCGGTCCGCGACGACGCGGCGCTCGGCGGAGTGCGATGTAGCGGTCATCAGAACGAGGCCTCCCTGCGCTGCAGGACGCGCAGCTGGATGAATGAGATGGCGATGATCACGAAGAGGTAGATGACGGCGTTCGCCGTCTGGTAGCCGTACTCCCCGCCCTGGAAGCCGCCGCGGTAGATGAGCAGCGAGATCGACTCCGTCGACGTGCCGGGACCGCCGGCCGTCAGTGAGACGATCTGGTCGAACACCTGCAGGAAGTTCTTGAGGCTGAGCACCATATTGATGGTGAAGAAGGCGCCGATCATCGGGAACGTGATGGACGTGAACTGCTTCCACGGCGAGGCGCCGTCCAGGGCCGCCGCCTCGTAGAGCTCCGTCGGGATGGTCTGCAGCCCGGCGAGGTAGATGATGATGTTGAAGGCGGCCGCCTGCCACACGGACAGGATGACGACGCCGATCCACGCCGTGTCGGCGCTCGCCAGGATGCTGGTGGTCAGCGACGTGATGCCCAGGGCGTCGGCGATCGCCGGCACCGAGTTGGAGAACAGGTAGTTGAACACGTACCCGACGATCAGGATCGACAGGATGTTCGGGATGAAGAAGATCCCCCGGAACCCCGTCTTGAAGCGGATGCGTCCGTTCAGGGCGATCGCGATGGACAGGGCGATGATGTTCACCGCCACGGTGGACACGATCGCGAAGAGGAACGTGAAACCGTACGCCCCGTAGATGCGGTCGTCGCCGAAGAGGTTCACGTAGTTCCGCAGGCCCACGAAGGACCACTCGCCGTACCCGGCGTAGTTGGTCAGGCTGAAGAACATGCCGGTCAGCAGCGGCACCGTGTGGAAGACGGCGAACAGGGCGAGGGCCGGGAGCAC
The DNA here is from genome assembly GCF_036867195.1 of Arthrobacter sp. Soc17.1.1.1. Taxonomy (NCBI): domain Bacteria; kingdom Bacillati; phylum Actinomycetota; class Actinomycetes; order Micrococcales; family Micrococcaceae; genus Arthrobacter; species Arthrobacter sp. Soc17.1.1.1. The sequence continues at coordinate 853,502 of NZ_JBAJII010000001.1, read as the reverse complement.
CATCAGGTAGAAGACGCGCGGTGCGCGCCGTTCCGGACGCATCCTCGTCCGGGGCCCGCTCACGTGGGTGCTCATGTCAGTCCTTCTCGTTCGGGATGGTGCGCGCGGCGATCTTGCTCCACTCGCGGTCCATGGTGGCCAGGAAGTCCTCGGTGCGTCCGCCGAGTACCAGGGCCTGCAGGTACTGCGGCAGAGGCAGGCTCGCGGGCAGCTGGTGGTCGATGAAGCCGATGATCCGGTTGTCCTCGAAGTACGGCGCGAGGCCGGCGAGGGCCGGGTCCGTGGTGTCCGCGCCCGTCGCCAGCGGCGAGAACGCGCTCTGCTCCTGGGCGTAGCGCTCCACGACGTCGGGGGACATCAGGAACTCCACGAACCTCCTCGCCTCCTCGGGGTGCTCGGTGTCGCGCCCGATCGAAACTCCGACGTCGACGCCGGACACGACGACGGTCTTCTCGGGCGAGTTGGTGGCCGGGTAGGGGAAGGAGCCGATGTTCACGTCGGGATTCACGGCGCGGATCGCCGGGATGGCGTAGCTGCCCTGCAGGTACATCGCCGACTCCCCCGAGGCGAAGGCCGCGTTGCCCGCGTTGTAGTCACGGCCCGCGGCGCCGTCCTGGCCGTATCCGTACAGCGTGGTGAGCTTCTCCATCGCCTCCGGGTAGTCCTTCGAGAAGGACACCTCGCCCGAGGCGACGTCCGGGCCCTCGGCGCGCAGGCGGTCGAAGAAGTCCTCGGGCTGCAGCGCTCCCCCGAGGTTCACGAACGCCGGGCCCATGGTCCAGGCGTCCTTGATGGTGGTGTAGAAGGGCGTCACGCCGGCTGCCTCGAAGGTCTCGGCCGCGGCGATCAGCTCGTCCCACGTGGTGGGCACCTCGACGCCGTACTGCGCGAAGATGTCCCTGTTGTAGAGGATGCCGCTCGCGTTGCTCGAGAACGGGACGGCGTTCACCTCGCCGTCGGCGCAGGAGCCGAGGTCCTCGACGATCCCGCTGACGGCGGGCCGGACCTGCTCCACGACGGGGAGGTCGGAGAGGTCCGCGAAGACGCAGGCCTGGGCGAGCTCGCCGTAGCGCCCGTTGGTGTTGAGCGTCAGGACGTCGGGCGTCTTGTCCTTCACCAGGAGGGTGCGGATGGCGGTGTCGGCGTCCGGCACGTGGTTCTGCACCACCCTGATGCCCGGGTTCTCTGCCTCGAACTCGTCGATGATGGCGCTGAAGTTCGCCACGGCCTCGGGCTTGAACTGGAAGAAATCGAGGGTGACGACGTCCTCGGAGGCACTGCATCCCGAGAGGACCAGGGCCAGCGACGCACCTCCTGCCACGCATCGGAGGGCCCGCCTCGCGGGTCCGGGGGGAAGCTTCACAACAGGCTCTCCTTCGTGCAGTGTGATGGCGTGCCGCCGGCGCCGGTCTCCGACGAGGGCAGGGTTTATTTTTACGACAGAATTAACAGCGGTGTCAACCGTCACATCTTTGAGGGAAATTTCACGCCGAGAGCGCCGCAGCAGCATCAGAAGCTCCGGAAGAGCACGGATTAGCGCTATTCTGAAAATAAGTCCCCTCGTGTGAACGGAAACCCATGGACGCGGTCACCTCGCTCGCCCCCTCCAGCCCCGCCCGGGCGCTCGCGCGCGAAGTCCTCATCCGCGGCCCCATCTCGCGCGGCGACCTCGCGGCACGCCTCGGCCTGTCGGTCGCGAGCCTCACGCGCCTCAGCAAGCCCCTGCTCGACTCCGGCATGCTCCGCGAAGCGGACGGAGCCGCCGTCGCCTCGATCGGGCGGCCCATCCGCCCCCTGGAGATCAGCCCCGACTCGCACCGGTTCGTCGGCGTCAAGCTCACCGGGGACACCGCCGCCGCCGTCGCCACCAACCTGAAGTCCGACGTCGTCGGTGCGAGCGAACGGGCGCTGCCCGGCCACGACGTGCAGGACGTCCTCGGGGCCATCCTCGACGCCGTCGCGGACCTCGGCCCCCTCGACGGCCTCAGCGGCATCGGCATCAGCATCGGCGGCAAGGTGGGTCCCGGCGGGATGGTGCTGCGGGCCCCCTTCCTCGGGTGGCGCGACGTCCCCCTCGCCGAGCTCCTGCAGCAGCGGACCGGGCTGGCCGTCGCCGTGGAGAACGACGTCGTGGCCCTCACGGTCGCCGAACAGTGGTTCGGCGCCGGGCGTGGGGAGAGGAACTTCGCCGTCCTGACGGTGGGTGCGGGTGTGGGCTACGGCCTCGTCATCAACGACGCCGTCATCGCCCCGCCCGACGCCGGCCTGGGCCTCGTGGGCCACTATCCCCTCGACCCGTCCGGGCCCCGCTGCATGGAGGGGCACCGCGGGTGCTCCTCGGCGGTGCTCACCATCCCCGCCATCCGCTCCCAGTTCGCCGCGACCACCGGGGAGCAGCTGCCCTACGCGGAGATCCTCGACCTCGCGGCAACGGGCCATCCCGTGGCGGGTGCCGTCGTCGAGGCGGCCGGCCAGTCACTGGGCCTGCTGGTCTCGGCGGTCGCGAACCTGACGATGGTGGACCTCGTGGTCCTCTCGGGTGAGGGCATGGACCTCGCGGACGTCGCGGAGACCGCCCTCCGGGACTCGATCGCCTACCACCGCGATCCCGAGGCGGCACCCCTGCGCCTGAGCCGCCAGCCCTCGGACTTCGCCCAGTGGGCGCGCGGTGCCGCGGCCGTCGTCATCCAGCGCATCATCCTCGGGACGCTGCACTAGGACGGGGCCCTCGCCGGGCCATGGAATGCCGACGGCCCGGATGCTCTTGAACCGGATATGACAACTCTCGCGATCATCGGAGCAGGACGCGGCCTCGGAGCCGCAGTGGCACGGCGTTTCGGAGCCGAAGGATTTTCCGTCGCGCTCATCTCGCGCAACCAGGGCAAGCTCGACGCCCTCGCGGAGGACCTCGGCAGGGAAGGCATCCACGCCCGCGGCTTCACGGCGGACGTCCGGGACCCCGCATCCATCACGGCCGCCCTCGAGGCGGCCACCGAGACCCTCGGCCCCATCGAGGTGCTGCAGTACAGCCCCCTCCCCCAGAAGGACTTCATGCGGCCCGTCCTCGAGACGACACCCGCCGATCTTCGCGGTCCCATCGAGTTCTCCATCTACGGACCCGTCGCCGCCGTCCACCAGGTGCTGCCCGGCATGCGGTTCCTCGGTGCGAACCGTGGCACCATCCTCTTCGTCAACGGTGGATCCGCCGTGAAGCCCGGACGGTCCGTCACGGGGACGTCGGTGGCGTTCGCCGGCCAGGCCGCCTACGCCCAGCTCCTCCACGAGGTGCTCGGCGAAGAGGGCATCCAGGTGTCGCAGCTCATCATCGGCGGCCGGATCATCGAGGGAGACCCGGAGAAGGACCCGAACGTCCTCGCCGACCTCCTCTGGGGCCTGCACGCCCGGCGGGACATCTTCCGCCACCAGGTCAGCGCCGACTGACAGCCCTCGCGCTACTTCCCGACGCCGTCGGCGAGCCCCTTGACGAAGTACTTCTGCGTGAGGAAGAAGAGCAGGATCACCGGGACGGCGGCGATGGTCATGCCGGCGAAGACCACCGGGTACTCGGTGCCGTGCTTGCTCATCAGGTTCGTCAGCCCGATGGGCAGTGTCTGCAGGTCTCCCCCGCTGGTGAACACCATGGCGAACAGGTACTCGTTCCAGGTGAAGAGGATGTTCAGGATCACGCTGGAGACGAGGATCGGCCTGCACATGGGCAGCACGATGCTCCAGAAGGCCCTGGCCTTGCCGGCCCCGTCCACGGCCGCCGCCTCGTCGATCTCGACCGGAAGGTCCACCATGTAGGCGCGGATCAGGAACGTGGTGAACGGGATCCGGAACGCCACGTAGAGGATCAGGAGCGCCCAGAACGTGTTGTAGAGCCCGAGCGCCTGGAACATCCGGACGAGCGGGATCAGTGCGACGGCCGGGGCGAGCATCAGGCCGCCGAGGATGAGCGCGAGGACCGTCCGGCTGAAGGGGATCTGCAGCCGCGTGAGCCCGTACGCGGCCCAGGCGCTGATGAAGACGGTGGCGATCGTCGACGTCACGGTCACGAGGATGCTGGTCATCAGGTAGCTGCTCACACCGCGGTTCCACGCCTTCGCGTAGTTCTCCCAGGTGACCTGGAGCGGCAGCGCGAAGGGGTTCCCGAAGAGCTCGCTGTTGGTCTTGAAGCCGTTGAGGACCATCCACAGCAGCGGATAGATCACGACGACGGCCAGGGCGAGCAGGAAGGACGCGACGAAGGTCCGCACGATCACGCCCAGGACACCCGTTCGGGTCACCATTCGACTCTCCTCTTGCGTGTGATGGCCAGTTGCAGCAGTGCGATGCCGAGCGTCAGCACGAAGATCACCGTGGCGATGGCCGCCGCGTAGCCGAAGTCGTTCCGGCCGAACCCCATGCGGTAGAGCCATGTCACCAGGACCTGGCTCGAGTTGTTGGGACCGCCGCTGGTCATGACCATGACCTCGTTGAACACCTGGAACGCCCCGGAGAGCGTGACGATGATCATCAGTCCGGTCATCTCGCGGGTGAGGGGGACGGTGACCTGGAAGAACCGCCGGATCGGGCCGACGCCGTCGAGCGACGCCGCGTCGAAGAGGTCCTGCGGGATCCGCTGGATGGCGATCGCGAACAGCAGCGTGGAGTAGCCGAAGCCCTGCCACTGGCTCATCGCGATCACGGCCCAGATCGCCGTGCCCTCCTGTCCCAGCCACGCCTGCGTCAGGGTGTCCAGCCCCACGCCCCTCAGGAGCGCGTTGAGGATCCCCAGTTCCGGTTCGTAGACGAAGTAGAACAGCAGCCCTGCGACCGTCAGGGAGATCGCGGACGGGACGAAGTAAATGGCCCGGAGCGCCCGCCGCCACCGCTCGGACCGCAGGCCCTCGACCAGCGCGGCCAGGAGCAGCGCGCCGAAGACCTGGCAGACCAGGGAGACGGCGGCATAGGCCGAGTTGTTGAACAGTGCGCGCCAGAACACCGGGTCGTCGACGAGCTTCTCGTAGTTCGCCAGCCCGACGAAGGTGGAGCCCCCTGCGTAGATGTCCCACTTCATGACGCTGTACTGCAGGTTCTGCAGCAGCGGGAGGTACACGAACACGCCCAGCAGCAGGAGTGCCGGTGCGACCCATGCCCAGCCGCGGGGCCTGCGGCGGCGCCGCACCGCTGCCTCCACGGCGTGGAGAGGCAGTGGTGCGGCGGCCGTCCTATTCGGCGCTGTCCGAAGCGGCGCGGACATTGCTCAGGACCTCTTCGGGGGTTTCGGATCCGGACACGAGGGCCTCGCCGCCGGCGAGCCATGCGTCGGCGACATCGGGCACGGTGACGGCGTCGAGCCACCCGAGGATATAGCTGGCCTCGTTCAGCTCGGTGACACCCTCGACGACAGCGGGGCTCGCCGTCGTATCCGACACGGCGCCGATGATCGTGCTCGGCTGGCTGTAGGGAGCACCGGCGAGCCTCTCGGCGTTGTCCTTGCTGGTGACGAACCGGAGGAAGTCGACGGCGAGCGCCTGCCGCGGGGACCTGGCGTTGACCATCATGCCCTCGGGTGAGCCCTCGAGCGCGGCGGGGTCACCCTCGGCTCCCTCGGGGGCCGGCAGCGCGAAGATCCCGAAGTCCTCGGCCGTGATCGCGGAGGACTCGGTGACCACCGAGTCGAACTCGAGGATCTCCTGGAAGTACATGGCGGCCTGGCCGGACGACTGCGCCTGCTGCGCCGTCGAGTACAGCACGCCGTTGGAGTCGGAGCCCGTGCCGGTGCACTCCTGCACCACCGTCTGGAACTCCTCGAGCGACTTCAGGTATCCCGGGTGGTCCCAGGCGGCCGTGGCCGGCTCGAAGTCCTTCTCGAGCACGTCCTGCGGGACGTTGTAGGCGAAGAGCTGCTGGAGGAAGTGCAGCCCGGGCCAGCCGTCCTTGTTCCCGAACGCCAGCGGCTCCACGCCCTGCGCCTCGAGCGCGGGGCAGGCTGCGATGAGCTCCTCGAACGTCGTGGGGACGGCGACGCCCGCGGCGTCGAAGACCGCCTTGTTGTAGCCCATGAACTTGCCGTTGTTGTAGAGGGGGACGGCGAAGTACTTCCCGTCCTTCGCGAAGGCATCCAGTGACGCGGCCCCGAAGGTGCTCCCCCACTCGGAGTCGGGCGCCAGCACGGAGGTGAGGTCCGTGGCCAGGCCGCCCTCGATGAACTTGTCCGCGTAGTCGCCGGTCCACGAGAAGTAGATGTCCGGCAGTGCGGAGGAGGCGACGAGCGTCTTCGTCTTGTCCTTGATGCTCTGGTCGGTCTCCTGGATGATCTCGAAATCGACCTCGGGGTGCATGGACGTGTACTCGGCGGCCAGGTCCTCGAAGTACGGCGAGAGCGGCTCGCCGCCGAACTTCGTGAGGATCGAGAGGGTGCCCTCGTACTCGGGCTCGGCCGTGAGGTCGGCCGCCTCGACGTCGATCCCCCCTCCGCAGGCCGTGAGGCCGATCAATACCGCGGCGGACACCGCACACACTCTCAGTCGGACGTTGTTCATGGCCGAGCCTCCTTCATGGACCGGGACCTCCCCGGAAGCTTCCCCGCGGACGGCGGCTGCCCGATCGGCCCGCCCTTTCCACGTGGTGCGGATCACAGTAGCGCAAGTTTGATACCGGTACCAGAGCAGTGGGCACAAAGTTTGTCCGCCAGCCTTTGGACGCTCGAATGCTGCCCGGAATGGTTGACGCTCGGGAATTTCCCGTGCAACGATGTGCCGGTGATACCGGTATCAACTGGTCACTCTCGCCTCTTTCGAAGGGATCACCATGCTGAAGTTCGATGAGGACCAGTTCCTCGCACGCGCCCAGAGTTTCCTCGCCCTCCAGCCACAGATCGAGGACGTCGTCGGCGGCCTCGCCGGCATCGAGGCGGTCTTCCTCGTCGGGTCGGGAGGAACCTACGCCGCCATGTGGCCCTACGAGCACCTGATGCGCCGCAGCACCACCGTCCCCGTCCGCTCGGCCATCGCCGCGGAACTGGTCCTCTCCGGCGACGCCCTGCTGAACGAGCGCGCGGTGGCCGTCTTCACCTCGGCGTCGGGCACCACCGAGGACGTCGTCCGCTGCATCGAGTACTGCCGGGACCGCGGTGTCCGCACCGTCGGCTTCACGGGGATCGCGGACAGCCCTATCGCGCGGGCGGTGGATCACGCGCTCATCACCGAGCCGGACGCCTGGCCGTTCGATCTCGGCCTGCTGCTGTTCACCACGCGCTTCCTGTCGGAGCGCGGCGAGTTCGCCGGCTACGACAAGCTGGTCGACCAGCTGCCGGCCGTACCGAAGGCCCTGGTCGCCGTGGCCCGCCAGGCCGAACCGATGGCGGAGGCCTTCGCGGAGCGCCACAGGGACACCGACTTCCACTTCGTGGTGGGCAGCGGGAACCTGTGGGGCCACGCGTACCTGTACTCCATGTGCATCCTCGAGGAGATGCAGTGGCTGCACACCACGAGGGTGCACGGAGCGGAGTTCTTCCACGGCTCCCTGGAGCTGATCGAGCAGGACACCAGCGTCCTGCTCTTCGTCGGCGAGGACGAGACGCGGCCCCTCATGGAGCGCGTCGTCGCGTTCTCCGAGAAGTACTCGAACGCCACCACCGTCCTCGATACGGCGGACTACCCGCTGGAAGGCATCGACGACGAGTTCCGGGGGCTGCTCGGCCCGCTGGTCATGGACACGATCACGAGCCGGATCAGCAAGCACCTCGAGAAGCAGCGCGACCACTCGCTCGACCTGCGCCGGTACTACCGGGTCGTGGAGTACTGAGCCGACCTCCGGCATGATCCCGCCATCGGCCGGGTGCACGGCACCCGGCCGATGGTCCCTCCTTCGAGCAGCAAGGTACCCATGCGCGTTCTCGGCCTCGGCGACAACATCGTCGACCGCTTCATCGACCGCCGCACGTCCTACCCGGGCGGCAACAGCGTCAACTTCTCCGTCTTCGCGCGCCGCCTCGGGGCGGAGTCGGCGTATGTCGGCGTGTTCGGCGCCGACCGGTTCGGTGGCCTCCTGAAGGCGGCCCTGCTGGCCGAGTCCGTCGACATCTCGCATGCCGTCACCCGCGACGGGCCGAGCGGCTGGACCAACATCCGGCTCGAGGAGGGCGAACGGAGGTTCCTGGACTGGAACGGCGGAGGGATCACCCTGAGCGAGCCCTTCCGGCCCTCCCCGGAGGACCTCGACTACATCGGCCGGTTCGACGTCGTGCACTCGAGCGTCTACTCCGGCATCGAGGAGCACCTCCCGGCCGTCCGGACTGCCGTCCCCCGCGTGAGTTTCGACTTCTCCGCCGACGACGACCGGCGCTCGGATGCCTATCTTGCCGCCGTGTGCCCCTCCGTGGATCTGGGCCAGTTCTCCTGCGCCGACCTCAGTGACCGCGAGTCGCGCGAGCTCCTCCTGACGGCGGTCCGCCACGGCGCCGGCGCCGCGCTCGCGACGCGGGGCACCGACGGCGCCCTCTTCCTCGACGGGGGCGTGTTCCACGAGGGCGGCGCGGAGTTCGTCCCGCCGTCGTCGATCGTCGACACGATGGGCTGCGGGGACGCGTACCTGACGGCCTTCCTCCTCGACCTGGTGAGGGCCGGGTGGTCCCGGGACCGGCGGGTGGATGCCGGGGCCGTGGCGGCCGCGATGCGGACGGCGGCGCTCTACTCCGCGCGGCAGTGCACCGTGGAGGGGGCGTTCGGGCGCGGCTGGCCGTTCTCCGAGGCGGACCCGGACGGCGCGCGGGCCGCGCTGGCCGACTCCGGCGCCCCGCTCCCTCGCTACCATTAGCCCATGGCGTCCGAGCATCCTTCCAGCAGCGCGCCCACCATCTCCGACGTCGCGGCGGAGGCCGGCGTCGGGCGGGCGACGGCGGCGCGCACGCTGGGCGGCTACGGGTCGGTCAGCGCCGTGGCCCGCGAGCGCGTGCTCGCCGCGGCCGAGCGCCTCGGGTACCGGTCCAACATCCTGGCGCGGAGCATGACCACCGGCGTCACGAACTCCCTCGGGATCGTCGTCGCGGACATCGGCAACACCTTCTTCTCCGGCCTGATCCGCGGCGCGTCGGACGCGGCGAGCGCGCGGAACCTCGACGTGATCGTCATCAGCACCTACGAGGACCTGGCGGCCGAGCGGCACGCCGTGGGTGTCCTGCTCGACAAGCAGGTGGACGGCATCGTGGTGTCCTCCGCGGCGGTCGGCGCACCCGAGGCGGAGCACCTCACCGAGGCGACCCGGCGCGGCACGCCGGTGGTGCTCATCGACCGGCTGATCCCCGGGCTGCACCTCGACGCCGTGGTCGTCGACAACCGGGCGGAGGCGCGGCGTGTGACCCGCGCGCTCATCGAGGCCGGCCATCGCCGCATCGGGTTCCTGTGGGGTCCCACCACCGACGCCGGCATCGAGACCCTGGACGACCTCCTGACCGTCAACACGCGGAGCCTGTGGAGCGATGCCGAGCGGTTGCGCGGGTACCTGGATGCGCTCCAGGATGCGGGGATCCCCTATGCGCCGGCCCTGGTCACCACGGGGGCGAAGACGGAGGAGTCCGCGGCGAAGGCCGCCCATGCGATGCTCCAGTCGGAAGACCCTCCCACCGCCCTCTTCGCGTCGGAGGCGGAGGCGCTCATCGGCGCGCTGCACGCGGTCCAGGGCCTGGGCCTGTCCTACCCGGGGGACGTCTCCCTCGTGGGCTTCGACGACACCAGCTGGGCGACGGTCATGCAGCCGCCGCTGACCATGGTCGCCCAGCCCGTGGACGAGATGGGACGGCTCGCGGTCGACCAGGTGGTGTCGCGCATCGGCGCGTCCGAGTACGAGCCGCGCCTGCACATGCTCCCGGCAGAGCTCAGGATCCGCTCGTCCATCGGCCCGCCTCCGCGGAAGCCCTGACCGCGAATCGGCCCGGGCGGAAGGTCTCCAGCATCGGGTGCCTGCGGCCCGTCATGATCTCGCCCGCCAGCAGTTCGCCCGCGATCAGCCCGAGCGTCGCGCCAGAGTGCGTGAAGGCCACGAAGCAGCCGGGAACGGTGTCGAGCTCGCCGAGCACGGGCTCGCCGTCACCGGGGATGGGCTTGCGCCCGATCTTCCATGACGCCGCCGTGAGATGCGGACGACCCTCGAGCAGTGCGGCCGCTTCGGCGGCCAGTTCGTCCACGACCTCCTCGGGGATCGAGTAGGTGCCGTCCGCGTCCTGCGTGATGCTCTCCTCGTACCAGTCGTGGTCGAGCGCGAGGGTGTTGCCCGGGTTCGGCCGGACGGCCGCGCGCGGCGTGTTGAGGACCGCGCGGACGGGGTGCTCCACGGGAGCGGTCGTCACGAGCATGGACACCGGTGAGGCGTCGGGGATCTCCACCCCCAGTTCGGCGACGACGGCGGGGGTCTGCGGTCCGCAGGCGACGACGACGGCGTCCGCGGCGACGGCTCCGGCGGCGGTGGCGACACCGGCGGCGCGCCCGTGCTCGACCAGGACGCGGGCTGCGCCGGCGTTCGTCACGAGTTCGCCGCCACGCGCCGTGAACTCCCCCATCAGGAACTCGATCAGGTGCGGCAGGCTCACCCAGCCCTCGCCGGGGTTGAAGATCGCGACGGCCCCGACGGCCTCGGGACTGATACCCGGGGTGTGATCCCCCACCGTGGCGGGCGCCACGAGGACCGAGTCGTAGGCATGCGCCGTCTCGTACTCATGGCGTGCCACCGTGTCCTCGTCCGAGCCGGTCCCCGCCCAGTGCAGTCCGCCGTCGAAGCGGAGCCAGTCGCGGGTCGGATCGGCGGCGAACAGCGTCCGGTACCGGTCGATCCCCGCGAGGCGCAGCCGGTGGTACGGAGTGGGCCGCTCGCCGGCACTGTTGAGCCAGGACAGCGACCTGCCCGAGGCCCCGCTCGCGAGGTCCGCCTCCGTGACCAGGACGACGGATGCGCCCTCCCGCAGGAGGTGCACCGCCGTCGAGACTCCGAGGATGCCGCCGCCGAGGACTGCGACGCGGCGTGCTGCAGGGGCCGTACTCATGGTCGGGCTCCTTCTCTCGGTGATCTCGCCGGGTCGATGTGAGACCGGTCTCACTCCTCTCGACGAATCTATCCCGGGCCCGCGTCCGGGACAATGGGCACATCGACCAGCAACCGGAGGATTCATGAAGATCGCACTGCTCGGCGTCGGACGCATGGGATACGAACTCGGCGTGCACCTCCTCGCCGCCGGCCACGAGGTGACCGCCTGGAACCGGACGGCGGCCGCCGTCGACCGGCTGCGCGACGCGGGGGCGACGCCGGCCGGTTCGCCCGAGGACGCCGTCCGCGACGCCGACGTGGTGATGACCGTCCTCTTCGGACCGGACACCGTGCGCGCCGTGGTGCTCTCCGGGCTGGAGATCCCCGCCGAGGCGGTGTGGCTGGATGTCACCACGGTCTCCCCCGAGGACGCCCGCGAGTTCGCCGACTACGCCACGGCGGCCGGCGTCCGCTACGTGCACGGACCCATGGTCGGTAGCCTCGCCCCGGCGCGGGCGGGCCGGCTGGGCGTGCTGCTCGGCGGTGCGCCGGAGGACGTCGACGTCGTCGAGCCGCTGGCCGCGCTGTGGGCCGACGCCGAACGGCTCCGGCGGGTCGCCACGCCGTCGGACGCGGCGACCGGCAAGCTGCTCGCCAACCTCGCGCTCGGCGTCACCCTGCAGGGACTCGTGGAGGCACTGCGGCTCGGCCGCGCCAACGGCCTCGACGCCGCGGGCACCCTGGACCTCCTCGAGGGCACCGGCCTCGGCGTCATCGCCGGCATGAAGGGGCCCGTCATCACCGGCGGGACGTTCGGGGACACCCAGTTCTCGGCGGACCTCCTCGCCAAGGATGCGCGCCTCATGCTGCGCTCCACCCCCGATCCGCTGCCCGCCGTGACCGCCGTGCTGCAGTCCCTCACCGACGCGCAGCGTGCGGGCTCGGGCGACGACGACATCGCGGTGATCGCGAAGCCCGAACTGGGCTGAGCGGACTTCTGGGTCAGGCCTGGCATGCGGCTGTCTGGACACCGGGCAGTCTGGGTACGGTACGAAGTATGGCTACCCTCGACACCCCCGGTCCCGATGCACACCACCAGCGCCCCGACGGGGTCTCCGACATCACCGTCGAAGCCCTCGGCAAACTCTCCGAGGCCCTCGAGGTCCTGGAACAGGCCCGCGGCTACCTCTACGGCTTCCACCGCCTCACCGGCAAGGCCGACCTGAACCTCTCCGACGCGGAGGAGCTGTTCCGCAAGGCAGGCCACACCGGGATCGCCGACAGGCTGGCTGAGGAGATCATCGGCCGGAACGTGATCGAGGGGCGGTGGACGTTCCAGATCGTGGAGGACTACGACGACCACTACTACGCCGAGTTCAAGGCCTTCGAGAAGGAGGCCCGCGATGCGCTCGTCGACGGCAAGCGCCATCTCTTCGAGGCGGAGATGAAGGAGGACCGCCGGTCCAAGGGCAGGAAGCACCACGAGGCCCTGCCGCCCGAGGCCTGAGCCTCCGCTCCCGCGGCACGCGATCATCGGTTGTGTACAGGTGTACGTACTATGCGTACACTTGTACACGACGATGACGGCGGATGCGGGGAGCGGTGGATGCACGGGGAGAACCTCCAGGGCGGGGTCGGATCATGACCGTCGCGGGGAACCGCGATCCCGAGGCCCGGTCTCGTCGCCATGATCCCGGCCGGCGCGACCGGCTGATCGACGTCGCCCTCGGGGTCCTCGCGGAGCACGGTGTCGCCGGCACCACGCATCGCCGTGTCGCTGCCGCCGCGGACGTGCCCCTCGGCTCCATGACGTACCACTTCGGCAGCATGGACGACCTCCTGCACGCCGCCTTCACGCGGCTGGCCGAGCGCACGGCGGACGCCTTCGACCAGGCCCTGACGGAGGCCGGGACCGCCCAGGCGGCGGGCGACGCCGTCGTCGGCCTGATCGCCGGGCCGACGCTCAACGACCCGGAGACCATGCTCGCCAGCCTGGAGCTCTACGCCCTGGCGGCACGGCGGCCGGAGTTCCGCGCGATCACCGACGCATGGATGGCACGCAGCCGCGAGGCGCTGCACAGGCATTTCGACCCGGAGACCGCTCTCATGCTCGACGCGCTGATCGAGGGCACCACACTGCACCGCGCGCTGTCGCTCGACCCCATGCCCGTGAGCACGGTCCGAGCGGCCGTCGAAAGGATCGTCCGACCATGACTCTTCCCGCGCCGACGCAGCCCGTGGAGTACACCGCGCAGCGGCTGGGCAGGGCGCGCTTCGCCGTGAGTGCGCTGTTCCTGACCAACGGGGCGATGTTCGCGAACATCCTCCCGCACTACCCTGCCATCAAGGACGGGCTGGAGCTCAGCAACGCCGCATTCGGCGTCTCCGTCGCGGCGTTCCCGCTCGGGGCGATCACGGCGGGACTCGCCTCCGGCTTCCTCGTGCGCCGCTTCCGGTCCTCGCGGGTCGCGACGGTCGGCACGTGGCTCATCGGACTGTCGATCCTCCTGGCCGGTATCGCGCCGTCCTGGGCCGTCCTCACGGGCACCCTGTTCCTCGCGGGTGCCATGGACGCCATCACGGACGTGGCGCAGAACTCGCACGGGCTGCGGGTCCAGAAGCTCTACCGGCGCTCCATCCTCAACTCGTTCCACGCGGTGTGGAGCATCGGCGCCGTGCTGGGTGGCCTGATGGGCGCGACGGCGGCAGGTCTCGAGATCCCGCGCGGACTGCACCTGTCGGTGTCCTTCGTCCTCTTCAGCGCGCTCACCCTCGTGTGCTACCGCTTCCTCCTCCCCGGTCCCGAGCCGACCGCGCCGCAGCCCGACGACGCGTCCACCGCAGCGGGCAGCAGGAGCGCCGGCCCGAAGGTGCTCGTCACGGTCGGCATCCTCGCCGCGCTCGTGGTGATCGGCATCGCCGGGGCCCTCGTCGAGGACGCCGGCAGCACGTGGGCGGCCGTCTACCTGTCCGGCTCCCTCGGAGCGACGCCCACCATCGCGGGTCTCGGCTTCGTCGCCCTCGTCGCCTTCCAGTTCGCGGGCCGCCTCTTCGGGGACCGCCTCGTGGACCGGTTCGGCCAGCGGGCCGTGGCACAGGCGGGCGGCGCGCTGGCGGCCATCGGCATGGGCGTGGCCCTGCTGTTCCCGTCGGTCCCGCTGACCATCCTCGGCTTCGGCCTGGCGGGACTCGGCGTCGCCACGCTCGTACCCGCCGCCATGCACTCCGCGGACGAACTGCCCGGGCTCCGTGCCGGGACGGGGCTCACCGTGATCAGCTGGCTGCTGCGCCTCGGATTCCTGTTCTCGCCGCCGATCGTCGGCGCCGTCGCCGATGCCTCCTCGCTGCGGGTCGGGCTGATCGTGGTGCCCCTCGCCGGCATCCTGACGCTGCTGGCCTCCCCCGTCCTCCCCAGGCGGGTCCCGGTCCGGCACCTCTGAGGCTCCAGCCGTTCCCGAATGTCCGGAGGATCTGCTAGACAGGGAGGATCACTCGTCGGACCCTGCGGTGCGGGTCGCTGTGACGGCACATCTGGGGGACGGAAACACATGCGATTCGGGGAGATGCTGCGCCATGCGCGCACTGCCAAGGGGCTCACGCAGGTCGAGCTGGGTGCGGGGGTGTACTCCACCCACTTCATCTCCCTGCTCGAGCGCGGGCTGCGTCAGCCGACACGGGACATGGTGCAGCACTTCGCCTCGCGGCTCGGCATGGACGTGCAGACGCTGAACTGGTGGGTGGAGCCGCCGGACCTCGAGGATCACCCGGCCCTGGCCGGCGCGATGTTCGCCGCGAACCATGCCCGCGACCTGCACGACAACGCCCTGGTGGCATCGGAGGCCGAGCACGCGGCCAACATCGCCTACCAGCAGCGCAATGCGCCAGCCTGGTGGGACATGTCCATGCTCCAGGCGCAGTCACTGATCGCCCTGCGGCGCATGGAGGAGGCGGAGTCCGTCCTGCTGCAGATGGAGTCGTCGTCGCTGATGATCGCCTCGGCCGAGCTGCGCTCCATCGTGCAGGGCCGGCTGTCCATGGTCGCGCGCAGCACGGGGCGCCTGGCCGAAGCCGTCGACCTCGCGCACCGGTCCGTCGCGTCCGCGGCCGAACTGCCGGAACTCGCCCCGGCCCGCCTGCAGGCCGCCTTCGTCCTCATCGCCGCGCTGGCGGTCAGGGGCGATCTCGACGAGGCCTGGGAGGTGGCGACGGCCCTCGATCTCACCGAGGGCGCCCCCTCCGTGCCGTCCCTCCAGGTCGCCCGCGGTGCCTGGGCCATCGGCAACGTCGCCTTCCGCCGCGGGGAGGTGGAGATAGGCCAGGAGCAGCACGCCCTGGCGGCCAGGCTGCTGCTGCCGCAGGCCGACCTCGAGACCTGGGCCGAGTTCCACAAGGCCAGCGCGCGCTTCAAACTGCAGGCCGGCATCGTGGACGACTCCGTCCGCGCATCAGTCCTCAACGCCGAACGCGGTTTCGCGCTCGTCGGCTCGCAGCTCCAGCGGCTCGAACTCGGCCTCGTCCAGGCCCGCTACGCCCTTCTCACCTCGGACCTGCGCCGGGGGAAGGAACTGCTGGACCACGTCGACGGGCACCGCGCCGTCCTCGATGCCGAATCGGTCGCCGAGCTCGAGGAATGCCTCGGCCAGTACCACGCCGCGAGCAACGCGCCGCGCCAGGCGGCCCGCCACCTCGCCGAGGCAGCACGCCTGCACTCCGAGGCCGGCGCTGAGGAGAAGGCCCGCGAGCTGCAGGAGCAGGCCGGCGCGCTGACGGGATGAACCGTTCCGTCCCGGATGACGTCGATATCGCGCCGGGACCATGGACACCCTCCGGCGGCAGTCCTACGCTTGAAGCCGCACGACGACCCGGGGGGCATCGGAGGGCCGTGCGGTCAGGACAGCGGCGGTGCCGCTGCTCGGTGCTGGGCCGGTCTGAGCGTCTCGACAACTCCTCGCATCCAAGGACAGGCACCATGAAAGGTACACGCACGTCCATTGCGGCGGCGGCACTCGCCGTCGCCCTCACCTCCTCCGCCGGCACGGCGACCGCAGGGCCACCCGCGTCCACCGATGGACACGATGACTGGGAGGTCACCGCGGGCGACTCCACCGATCTCGCCACCGGCCTCCTGTCACCGCTCCGCGTCGCCGTCGGCCGCGACGACACCGCCTACGTCTCCCAGAACTTCGCCGGCCTGCTGACCCGCGTGGGCGCCGACGGCGCGACGTCGACGCTGGTGGAGCGCGCCGGCATCGAGATCGGCGGGGTGGCCACCCGGCGCGGCGACGTCTACTACACCGAGAGCGCCGGCGGGCCCGGCAGTCCCGATCCGTTCGTCGCGAACGTCAGTGTCCTCGAGGACGGCGAGACCCGCGTGCTCGCCGACTTCGCAGCACTCGAGACGGAGAACAACTACGACGCCGACAACGAGTACGGGTTCCAGGACCTGCCCGAGGACTGCGTGGCCGAGCTGCCCGCGGACCTCCGCGAGTTCCTGCTGCCGCGCGGCGGCGAGGTCTACTCGCACCCGTTCGCCACGGCGGTGTCCGAATCGGGACGGTACGTGTACGTGGCGGACGCCGGGGCCAATGCCGTCTGGACGGTGGACACCTGGGACGACGACGTCGACGCGACGGTCCTGGACCCCGTGCCCACCCTGGCCACGGCGGAACTCCGCGACTCCCTCGCGGCCCAGGGCATCGCGCTGCCCGAATGCGTCCTCGGTTACACCTTCAACTCGGAGCCCGTCCCCACGGACATCGAGCTCGGGCCCGACGGGCTGCTGTACCTGACGTCGCTGCCGGGAATCCCGGAGGATCCCACGCTCGGCTCCGTGCGGAGCTTCGATCCGGACTCGGGTGACATCGAGATCGTCGTCTCCGGCCTGACGTCACCCACCGGGCTGGCATTCGACCGCTACGGCAACCTCTTCGTCACCGAGCTGTTCGCCAACCGGATCTCGATCGTCCCGGCGGGGAGCGACGAGGCGGAGCTGTTCACGGACGCGACCCAGCCGGCGGACGTCGAGGTCAGGGGCGGGTACCTGTACTCCACCCGGAACGCCCTGCCGGGCGAGGGCGCACCGAGCGGCACGCTGGTGCGCACGCGCCTGGACTACGGCGAGGACTACGGGAAGGACTAGCGCGGAAGGATCAGCGGTACCGACGACGGCGCCGCATCCCGGTCGGGGTGCGGCGCCGCCGTGCGGCCGGGCGCTGCGAGCAGGCGGGCCCTGCACCTACCCCATCGATGCGAGCAGCGCGTCACACGCCTGCTCGCAGCGCCGGCAGGCCTCCGCGCACACCCGGCAGTGCTCGTGCATGGCGGCGTGCCCGGAGCACTCGTCGCCGCAGATCCTGCACGCCGTGCGGCAGGCCTCGAGGACCGAGCGCGTCAGCTCCGCGGCGTAGCCCGTCTGGCGGGACAGCACCTTCCCCGTCGTGGCGCAGATGTCCGCGCAGTCGAGGTCGGTGCGGATGCACGTGCGCAGCTCGGCCACCATCTCCTCCGCCAGGCACGCATCCGCGCAGGCCGTGCAGGTCTGCGCGCAGTCGAAGCACGCCTCGATGCACTCGGCGAGCAGGTCGCTGTCGAATCCGTCGCGATCGCGGGGGTAGGTGTCGAGCATGGTGCGGGCGTGGGCCATGGGTGCTCCTCGTGTCGGTCGGGCGGGATCGGGTGGTGGGATCGGGTGGGATCAGGTGGTGGGCCGGAAGCGCCGGATGCTGTAGACGATGAAGGCGGCTGCGAGGAGACCGGAGACGACGAACCCGGAGCCCACGCTCCAGCCGCCGGGCAGCCACCACCGCTCGGCCAGCGGCCACCAGGACGGCGTCGGAGGGTGGACGCCCCACAGCACACCGAGCAGCACCAGGACGAGGGCGCCGGTGAAGCTGAGGACGATGTTCCGCGTGGTCCTCACGCCCTGCGCGGCGGCGGCGAAGGCCTTCCGCTTGACCGGCTGGAGCCAGCGCCGCGCCCACTCGTACTGCTGCGCGAGGACCGCGAGGCCGGCCACCAGGGCCAGCAGGCCGGGCCCCGGGAGGACGAGGGCCGCCAGCCCGATGAGCACCAGCAGCCAGCCGACCACCAGCCCGATGACGCGGCTGGCGCCGTGGGGCCTGGTGCGCCCGGCGAACCGGGCACCCCGCGGGCGATCGGGCCGGTCGAGTCGCGCCATCAACAATCCCGCAGTAGGCTTAGCATTCCTCTATCGTCGAACTGATCGACGGTCATGGCAACGCCCGATGCGCGAAAAGCTGCTCGCTTGCCACGACGAGGACCATAGGCTTCCCGCCCAGAGCGGGTCCACGAGAAGGAGATTCATCATGATCGGTTTCATCATCGCGGGGCTCATCATCGGAGCCCTGGCACGCCTCGTCAAGCCCGGCAAGCAGAACCTCGGGCTGATCGCCACGCTGCTGCTCGGCCTCGTCGGATCCGTCATCGGCGGGTCGATCGCGAGCCTCCTCGGAACGGGCGACATCTTCGAGCTGAACGTCCTCGGCTTCATCGTGTCCGTCATCGCCGCCGTGCTGCTGATCGGCGTCGCCGAGACGGTCGCCGGCCGCCGCCGCGTCACGCGCTAGGGCTTTCAGGCACGACGGGAAGGGGCGGCTCCGGCCGCCCCTTCCTGCGTTTCAGGGCACTCCCCGGCGCCCCCGCTCGTTCACCGAAGTACATGTGCCCAACGTCCAGCTTGCAGGTGTAGCCTTGGCGCCAGATGGGGCACAGATCCGTTCGGAAGGCTCAATCATGAACAAGAACTGGCGCTGGCTTCCTGCCGGCATCGTCCCGGTTGTCATCGTCACTGCTGCCGTGAGCGGCTCCGCCGTCGCCGAAGCCCAACCGCAACTGCCCGCCAAGACGGCGCAGGAGCTCCTCGAATTCGTCGCGACCAGCGCCGACGACGCCTACTCCGGCACCGTGGAGCAGTCCTCCGACCTCGGCCTCCCCGATATCAGCATGGCCACTCCCCCGGGCCGCACCTCCAGTTCCGACCCCACCTCCACCGCCCTCGAGCTCCTGACCGGCGACCACACCGCCCAGGTGTACGTGGACGGCACCGAGAAGGACCGCGTCCAGGTGCTCGACCAGCTGGCGCAGCGCGACGTCATCGTCAACGGGACCGACGCCTGGTACTACGACTCCGCGTCCAACGAGGCCGTGCACGCCGCCCTTCCCGACAAGGACACCGTGAAGGCGGACCTCGAGGCCGAGCTGCAGAAGAGGACCGCCGAGTACCCCGAGCTCCAGGACCTCCCCCGCACGCCCGCCGAGGTCGCCGAGGTGTTCCTCGCCCGGATCGACCCCAGCACCGACGTGACGGTCGACGGGACCAGCCGCGTCGCCGGCCGCAGCGCCTACGAGCTCGTGCTCACCCCCGACGACGACGCCACGCTGATCGGGTCGGTCTCCGTGAGCGTCGACTCCGAGACCGGCGTCCCGCTGAACGTCACCGTCCTGGCCAGGGGCCAGGAGGAGGCCGCGTTCTCCGCCGGCTTCAGCTCGGTGGACTTCAGCGCCCCCGACGCCGACGTGTTCGCGTTCACTCCCCCGGCCGGTGCCACCGTCACGGAGGCCCCGACCGCGGACGAGCTGAAGGCGGAACTCGAGGCCAAGCAGCAGCTCAAGCAGGCTCCCGCCGAGGCGCAGCAGCAGCCGACGGTCATCGGCCAGGGCTGGAGCACCATCGTGGAGCTCCCCGCCGGGACCGCGGGCACGCTGGGCATGACCCCGGCGGCCGGCGACGCCGCCGGGATGGGCGAGATCATGGAGATCAAGCCGGGGATGGATCCCGACGAGGTCGCAGGCGCCCAGGCGATGCTGGAGCAGGCACTCACCGAGGTCGAGGGCGGCCAGGCGCTCCAGACGTCCCTCGTCTCGGTGCTGATCACCGACGACGGCCGGATCCTCGCAGGCGCCGTCGGCGTCGACCAGCTCGTCGCCGCTTCCCGGAAGTGACCGCAGGAGTACCCGCGGAGTCCGCACGAACAGTGCGGGCCCGCGGGTGAGCGCCGGTGACTTCGCGATCGAGACGCGCGGCCTGACGAAGATCTTCAACCGTCAGCGCGCCGTCGACGGCATCGACCTCGCCGTCCCCCGCGGCACGGTGTTCGGCTTCCTCGGTCCCAACGGGTCGGGCAAGACCACCACCATCCGCATGCTCCTCGGCCTCGCCGCCGCGACCAGCGGGGAGATCCGGCTGCTCGACGGCGCCATGCCGAAGGACGCCCGGGCCGTCCTCCCGCGGGTGGGGGCACTCGTCGAAGGGCCGGCCATCTATCCGTTCCTCTCGGGGCGTGCGAATCTCCAGCGGTTCGACGCCGCCGACCGCCACACCTCACCGGCCACCCGCGACGCGCGCGTGGACGCCGCCCTCGAGCGCGTCGGTCTCGGCCATGCGGCGAAGAAGCGTGCCCACGCCTACTCGCTGGGCATGAAGCAGCGCCTCGGGATCGCCAATGCGCTGCTGGCGCCGCGCGACCTGCTGATCCTCGACGAGCCCACCAACGGTCTCGACCCGCAGGGCACCCGCGAGGTCCGCAACCTCATCCGGTCCCTGTCCGACGACGGCACCACCATCTTCGTCTCCAGCCACCTGCTCGCCGAGGTGGAGCAGATGTGCACCAGGATCGCGGTGATGAGCGCAGGCCGGCTCGTGGCCCAGGGGACGCTCGACGAGCTGCGGTCCGCGGGCACCGCCCGGGTCCGCATCACCACACCCGACCACGCCGACGCCCACCGTGTCCTCACCGGGCTCGGACTGCTGCCCGAGATCCACGGGCGCGACGACGTCATCACCGCCGAGCTCTCGGTGCCGGGGCTGCAACCGGAGACGGTGAACGCCGCCCTGGTGCGCGCCGACGTGCGCGTGCGGGGCTTCGAGGCGAGCGGGGCCTCCCTCGAGGACCGGTTCGTCGCACTCACGGGAGAAGGCTTCGATGTTGCAGGCTGAACGGTCGCTCGGGCTGGAGCTCGTGGTCTCCGAGATCACCGTGCTGTTCCGCAGGCTCCGCACGTGGGCGATGATCGGGGCACTCGCGCTGATCCCGATCCTCATCGCCGTCGTCGTGCGCGTGTCCTCCGACGGTGCGGCGAGCGGTCGCGGCCCGGCGTTCCTCAACAGCATCACGCAGAACGGCCTGTTCGTCTCATTGACCGCGCTGACCGTCGCCATCCCGCTGTTCCTGCCGCTGACCATCGGCGTCGTGGCCGGTGACACGATCGCCGGCGAGGCCAACCTCGGGACGCTGCGCTATCTGCTGGTGGCGCCGGCCGGGCGCGTGCGCCTGCTGCTCGTGAAGTACGCGGGGGCGGCGCTGTTCTGTTTCGTGGCGACGCTCACCGTCGTGGTCACGGGAGCGATCATCGGCGCGCTGCTCTTCCCGGTGGGACCCGTGACACTGCTGTCCGGGGACACCGTCGGCATCCCCGGCTATTTCGGGCGGCTGCTGCTGCTCGCCCTGTACGTGACGGTGTCGCTCATGGGCCTCAGCGCCATCGGCCTGTTCATCTCGACGCTGACGACCATCCCGGTCGGGGCGATGGCCGCGACGGCCGCGCTGGCCGCCGTGTCACAGATCCTCGGCGCGCTCCCCCAGCTCGAATGGCTGCACCCCTGGCTGTTCACCAACTACTGGCTGGGGTTCGCGGACCTGCTGCGCCAGCCGATCGTGTGGAACTCGTTCGCGGACAACGCGCTGCTGCAGCTCGGCTACATCGCCGTGTTCGGGACGCTGGCCTATGGGCGGTTCAGCACGAAGGACATCCTGAGTTAGGCCCTACCGGACGGTGGTACCGGCCGGCTGCCCGATCAGGGCCAGGTCCTGCCGCGTGGGCAGGCCCTCCCAGTCCGTGGCATCGGCGACGGCGAACGCACCGAGGGCGACGCCGCGCTCGAGGCGACGCCCCAGCGGCAGGCCGTCCAGCGTCGCCGACAGGTACCCGGCGGAGAAGGCGTCACCGGCGCCGACCGTGTCGACGACCGGCACGACCAGTGCGTCCCGGTGCTCGGTGGCGGCGTCCCCCGGCCCGAAGGACCACGCCGTCGCACCCTGCCCGCCCCGCTTGATGACCACCTCGCGGACGCCGAGGCCGGCCAGGTGCCGCACCGCGTCGTCCTCGCCGAGGTCCGCCGGGCACACCAGGCGGAGTTCGTCCTCGGATGCGACGACGACGTCCGCCTGCGCGGCCAGGCCGGACAGGACCGCAGCAGCGTGCTCCTCGGACCACAGCGTGGAGCGGTAGTTCACGTCGAAGGACACGAGGATGCCGGCCGCCCTGGCCCGGACGGCAGCGGCCAGTGTGGCCTCGGCCGCGCCGGGCGACAGGGCGGGGGTGATGCCGGTGAGGTGCAGGATCCTCGCGCCGGCCTCCAGCGCCGTCGACAGGTCCTCGGTGCGCAGCGCGGACCCGGCCGACGCCGCGCGGTAGTAGGCGACGCGGGAGAACCCCATGCCATGGCTCTCGAGCAGCATCATCCCGGTGGGGCGGGTCCCGTCGACGGTGACGGCGTCCGTCAGCACCGCCTCCGCCCGCAGGGTCCGTACCGCGAAGGCGCCGATCCCGTCGTCACCGACCCGGCCCGCCCAGCGCACAGTGTGGCCGAGGCGGGAGAGCGCGATCGCCACGTTCGTCTCCGCGCCACCGAGCGACATGGACATCGCCCCGCCCATCCGCAGCGGTCTCGGGGTGCGGATCGAGCCCATGGTCTCCCCGAAGGTCAGCACCTCCACGGGTGGCAGGACGGTCACTGCGGCGCGTCCCGGACGACGGCCAGGAAGTCCCGTGCGCGAGTCCGCAGGGCATCGATGTCCCCTCCGGCGGCGGCATCGCCGATCAGCGGTGATCCGACGCCGACCGCGAAGGCGCCCCTCCGGAGGTATTCCGCCGCGGCGTCGAGGTCCACACCGCCCACCGGGACGAAGGGGACGTCCGGGAACGGGTCGCGCAGCGCCTTCAGATAGGCAGGACCGCCGAGGGATGCGGGAAACAGCTTGATCGCCGATGCGCCGCCGGTCATCGCGGCGTAGGCCTCGGACGGCGTGAGCGCACCGGCCAGGACGGGCAGCCCGACGGCGACCGCGGCCTCGAGCGACGGACCGAACGCCGGCGTCACGACGAACCCGGCCCCGGCGTCGGCCACCCGCGCGACGTCGTCGGCCGTGAGGACGGTGCCGGCCCCGATGCCGGCGTCATCGCCCGCCTCGCGCCGGATGCGCGCGATCACGGCGGGGGCGTTGGCGGAATTCAGCGACACCTCGAGATACGCCACGCCCTCGTCGATGAGCGTGATGGCCGTCCGGAAGCACGCCTCCTCGTCGGCGCCGCGGATGATCGCCAGCAGCCGGGCCGAGCCGAGTCCTGCCATCAGGGTCTGCGGGTCCATGGGTCCTCTCCCTACCATTCGGCGTACGCGCCGTCGTCGTGCCGCCAGACGGGCGAGCGCCAGGCGTGGCCGCTCCTGTCGGCGCGGCGGACGGCGGCCTCGTCGATCTCGATGCCCAGGCCGGGCGCGGTGAGCCGTTCCACGAAGCCGTCGACGAACTTCAGCGGTGTCTTGTCGAGCACGTAGTCGAGCACCTCGGCGCCCTGGTTGTAGTGGATGCCGATGCTCTGCTCCTGGATGAGGAAGTTGGGGGTGGCGAAGCCCACCTGCAGGCAGGCCGCGAGCGCCAGCGGCCCGAGCGGGCAGTGCGGGGCCAGCTGGACGTCGTAGATCTCGGCGAGGGAGGCGATCTTCCGTACCTCCGTGATGCCGCCGGCGTGCGAGAGGTCCGGCTGCGCGACGGCGATGCCCGCCTGGAGGACCGGGAGGAACTCCTGCCGGCTGTAGAGCCGCTCCCCCGTGGCCACGGGGATGGTGGTCGATGCCGTGAGGCCGCCGATCAGGTGTGAGTTCTCCGGCACGGTGGGCTCCTCCAAGAACAGGGGGTGGAACTGTTCGAGGAGCGGGGCCACGCGGCGGGTGTTGGCGAGGGTGAAGCGGCCGTGGAAATCGACGGCGACGTCGCGGTGCGGACCGAGGACCTCGCGCGCGGCGGCGACGCGCTGCACGACGTCGTCGATCTCGGCGACGCTGGCGATGGGGCTCATGCGTCCGCTGGCGTTCATCTTGACCGCGGTGAGTCCCACGGCCAGCTGGGCGGCGACGGCGTCGGCGATCGCGGCGGGCTCGTCACCGCCGATCCACCCGTACATCCGGATGCGGTCGCGCACGTGGCCGCCGAGCAGCTGGTGTACGGGGACGCCCAGGGACTTGCCGTGGATGTCCCAGAGCGCCTGGTCGAGGCCCGCGACCGCGCTGGCCAGGATCGGCCCGCCGCGGTAGAAGGATCCCTTGGTCATGACCTGCCAGAGGTCCTCGATGCGGAGCGGGTCCGCGCCGATGAGCAGTTCGGACAGCTGTTCGACGGCGGTGCGGACGGTCTCGGAGCGTCCCTCCACGACGGGCTCGCCCCAGCCGACGATCCCGCTGTCGGTCTCCACGCGGACGAACAGCCACCGGGGCGGGACGAGGAAGGTCTCAACCCTGCTGATGCGCACGGACCCTGCTTCCGGTGATGAACGCCGCGGCGGAGGAGACGAGCTCCAAGGGCGGGGACGCGAGGTCGAGGGTGATCCCGGCTTCCGCAGCGTCGAGGTGCTCGAGCGTGGCGTACTGCGAGTCGAGCAGTGACGGCGGCATGTACTCGTGTTCCCGCAGGGAGATCCGGGCAGCCACGAGGTCCTTGGACCCGTAGGGGTGGACGAAGACGACGTCGGGGGCCATGTCCCTCAGCAGGTCGCGGTACGCCCGCTTGAGCGCCGAGCACGCCACCACGACACCCGCGCCGCCGTCAGCCAGCCGCTGCCCGACGGCCGCGAGCCAGGGCAGGCGGTCGTCGTCGGACAGGGGTGTGCCGGCTGCCATGAGGGTCCGGTTGCGCTGGGGGTGCAGGTCATCGCCGTCGACGAACGGGACGCCGAGCGCGCCGGCGAGGAGCGAGCCGAGGGTGCTCTTGCCGCAGCCCTGCACGCCCATCACCACCACCACGGGCGTGGAATCGGGATCCATGGCCTAACCCTTCGTCGCGCCGGCGGTCAGCCCGGAGACGATGTACTTCTGGGTGAACAGGGCGATGACCATGATGGGGATGGTCACGACGACGGAGGCCGCCATGAGTCCTCCCCAGTCGATGCTCGCGTAGGCCACGAAGTTGAAGATGGCCACAGGCAGGGTCTTCGTGTCGGCTCCGGACAGGACCAGCGCGAACATGAAGTTGTTCCAGGAGAAGATGAACGCCAGGATGCTCGCCGTCGCGATCCCGCCGACGGACAGCGGCAGCGTGACCTTGAGGAAGGCGCCGATGTGCGTCAGGCCGTCCACCCGGGCGGCCTCCTCCAGTTCCAGGGGCATCGAATCGTAGTAGGACATGAGGATGTACACGATCAGCGGGAGCGCCACGAACATGTGCGAGAGGATCAGCACGCTGTAGCCGCCGACCATCGACAGGTTCGAGAACACGTAGTACCAGGGCACCAGCAGGCTGACACCGGGGATGATGCGGGCCATCAGGACCACGAGTGCCGAGCGCCGCATGGCGAACCGGCTCATCGAGTAGGCGGCGGGGATGCCGATGATCAGGGACAGGACGGTGGAGGCGAACGCCACCCAGAAGCTGTTGAACACGAAGGAGAGGTAGTTGTTCCGCCCGAGCACGGTCTCGTAGTTGGCCGTGGTGGGCGTGAACACGAGCGTCTTGGACGCGTCGTAGATGTCCACGTTCGTCTTCAGCGAGGCGAGGAACATCCAGACGAGCGGCGCGATGAACGCGGCGACCACGACGATGAGCGCCACCGCGCGGAACACCTTGTAGGCACGCGTGCGGAACGGCTTCCTGCGCCGGGCGGGCGCTCCGGACAGGGCTGCCCGGTCGGAACCCGGCCTGATCAGCTTCGGTTCGGCGAGGCTCATTTCTGCACTTCCTTCCGGCGGCGGGTCAGCAGGAACATCACGGCGACGATGATGATGAAGAAGATGATCAGCACCGTCGAGGACACGCCGTAGTCGTTGTAGTCGAAGCTGAGCCCGTAGGCGTAGACGTTCAGCGTCTCCACCTCGTGGAAGGATCCGCCGCCGCGGCCCTTGGTGGCGTACAGGAGGTCGAAGGTCTTCAGCGCGTCGATGCTGCGCAGCAGGATCGCCACGATGATCGTGGGCATGAGCAGCGGGACGGTGACGAAGCGGAAGCGCTGCCAGGCGCTGGCGCCGTCGATCCTCGCGGCCTCGTCCGGCTCGTCCGACAGCGACGTCAGGCCGGCGAGCAGGATGATGACCACCATGGGGGTCCACTGCCAGATGTCGATGAAGATGACGGTCGGCAGGGCCGAGTACTGGCCGGACAGCCAGGGCTGGGGGCCGATCCCCACGAAGCCGAGCAGCTGGTTGGCGAAGCCGATGTTCGGGTCGAAGATGAGCCGCCACATCATGCCGACGGCCACCGGGGTGGCGACGAGCGGGAGCAGGATCGCGACGCGCACCCACTTCTCGCCCTTGAACGGCCGCCAGAGCAGCAGGGCGATTGCCATGCCCAGGACCAGCTGCACGGTCAGGGCCACCGCCGTGAAGACGAACGTCCGGGCGACCGCCGGCCAGAAGCGTTCGGTGTCCGTGAGGACGTCGGCATAGTTCTCGAAGCCGATGAACTCGGACTCGGCCCGGACGGACCCGGAGGCGTCGGTCAGGCTGAGATAGAGCGTCCAGCCCAGCGGGAACGCGATGAGGACCGCGACGAAGATCATGGCCGGGGCGGCGAACAGCCATTTGCGGTGCTCGTTGGCCCAGTCGGAGTACGACTTCCAGGCGGTCTGCTTCTGCGGGAGTCTCTTGGGGGGAAGTGCGGCGACTGCCATCATCCACGTCCTATCGGCGGCGGGGAGCTTAGGGGCTGTGCGGTGGCCGTCGCCGTCGTCCCGGTCAGGACGACGGCGACGGCCGGCAGGGAGTGCTATTCGCGCTCGTCGTCGAGGAACTGCTGGAACGCCTCGTCCGCCGCGTCGGCGGCCGCGTCGACGTCGCCGTCCGTGATGCCGACGACGATCGGGTCGCCGACGATCTCACGCGCCTCGCCGACGTTGATCACGAGCGGACGGTCGGCGCCCACGCCGTTCTCGGCGCTGACCTCGATCGCAGCCGCCAGGTCTTCTGGGTAGGTCTCGGTCCCGGCGGGATCCTGCCACACCGAGTTGCGGGGGCCCGGGACGCCCTCCTGCTGGATCTGCATGACCATGTCCTTGCTGGTCGCCCATTCGATGAACTTCCACGCGTTGTCCTGGTTCCCCGAGGCCTCGTTGATCCCGAGGCCCCACGAGGGCACGTTGTAGGGCTTGGAGCCGGCGGGCCCGGCAGGCATCGGCGCGAAGCCGACGGTCTCCGCCACCTGCGAGTTCGCGGGGTCCGTGGCGTTCTGGTAGAGGCTGTCCGCCTCGGTGTAGAACGCCGAACCGCCCTGCGTGAAGATGGCCATCGCCTCGGGCCAACTCATGTCGGTGCTCACGTTGGCGGGGCCGTACTCGTTGATCATCCGGCCGTAGTAGGCGTAGGCCTCCTTGGCCTCGGGCGAGTCGACGGCGGAGTTGCCCTCGTCGTCGATGAACTCGCCGCCGAAGCCGTAGAGGAAGCTGGAGAACTGGGTGACGGCGGGCGACTTGCCGGTGCGGGCCACGAACCCGGCGATGTCGGGGTTCTGCTCCTTGATCTGCTTGGCGGCCGCTTCCAGTTCCTCGAGCGTCGTGGGCACCTCGAGCCCGGCCTTCTCGAGGAGGTCCTTGCGGTAGTAGAGGACCTCCCGCTCGGTGATCGTGGGGACACCGACCACCTGCTCCTCGAAGGTGGTGGAGTCCACCGGACCTTCCTGGAAGTCGTCCCATTCCCAGTCCGCGTTGGAGCTGACGCGCTCCGTGAGATCCGCGAGGTAGCCGTTCTGGGCGAAGAGCTTGCCCTCCTGCAGCGGGCGGTACATCATGACGTCGATCTCGTCGGTGCCGGCATTGAGCTGCACGTTGTACTGCGCCGAGAGCTGGTCCTCGCCGAGCTGGGTCACCTCGACCGTCAGGCCGGTCTCCTCCTCGAACTCGGGGATGGCCTCCACGATGGCGTCCGTCCAGACATGGTTGGCCAGCGTGACGCGGACCGTGTCGGAACCTGCATCACCCTCCCCGCCTCCGCCTCCGCCGCTGCAGGCCGAGAGCGACGCTGCGGCCAGGACCGACGTCAGCACTGTCATTGCGAGGGCGCGCGAATTCCTGCGTTCCACGGTTTCTCCACTTCTCTTCATTGAGGAGCACCTGCAGTCAGCGGTGCTGGGAGTAGATGCGCGTTACATCTGCTGTAAGCCCTCACAGTAGACCGACAGATCATACTTTTGAACCCCTCAGGAGCCAGTGATCGGACTTTGTTAGGCTCTCCCCATGCTCCAGACCCAGCTCGCGCCGGCAGCGGACCTGCACGCGTCGACGGTGGACCGGCTGGGCCTCGCCGTGTGCCGCGGGGAGATGGCGTCCGGCTCGATCGTGCGGATCGACGAGCTCGAGGAGCGGTTCGGGGTGTCACGCTCCGTGGTGCGCGAAGCCCTCCGGGTCCTCGCATCCATGGGCATGGTGGCATCCCGCCGACGGGTGGGCGTGCAGGTACGGCCCGCCACGGAGTGGAACCTCTACGATCCGCAGGTCATCCGGTGGCGACTGGCGTCGCACGGCCGCGTGGCCCAGCTGCGGTCGCTCTCCGAGCTCCGCACCGCCGTCGAGCCCCAGGCCGCGGCGCTGGCCGCCATGCGCGCACCCCTGGCCAGTGCCAGCGAGCTGATGGGGCTGTCCGGGAAGCTGTGGGAGGCGGGCCGCAGCGGGGACACCGAGCTGTTCCTCACGCTCGACATCCAGTTCCACCGCCTCGTGCTCTCGAGCTCGGGCAACGAGATGTTCGGGATGCTGGACTCGCTCGTCGCGGAGGTCCTCACCGGCCGCACCCACTACGGCCTGATGCCGCAGCACCCCCACGAGGAGGCGCTGCAGATGCACGTCGATGTGGCCAGCGCCATCCAGCGCGGCGATTCCTCCGACGCGCACGCGGCGATGCTGGCCATCATGACCCGGGCGATGACCGAGATGAGCACGCTGTGGAACGAGGAAGCGCACAAGAGCGCTTCCTAGTCCCCTACCTCACACGGCCGCCGGTCCGGCCGTGGGCCACAGCACGTCCAGTGAGTGCAGCACATGCCTGCGTGCGATGGCGACGACGGCCGCCGCGCACATCTCGGCGTCGCTCCCTGCGTCGTGGTGACGGAACCCGCCCAGGCCGAGGGCCCTCGCGACGTCCGGGAGCCTGTTCGACCCGAGGCCGAGGAGCCGCCGCGCCAGCTGGACCGAGCAGTGGAATGCGGTCCCGGGTACGGGGAGACCCGACTCCGCGCAGGCGCCCCGCAGCACCGATCGGTCGAAGGAGGCGTTGTGCGCCACGAACGGGTCCGAGCCTGCGAAGGCCTGGATGCGCTGCAGGCTCTCGGGCCACCGGGGAGCCGTCCGGACATCGGCGGGCCGGATGCCGTGGACCTCGATGTTCCGCGGCGCGAACTCACCCACCGAGCGCGGAGGCTTGATGAGCCAGGACGCGGAGCCGACGACGACGCCGTCCTGGACCTTCGCGAGGCCGACGGCGCAGACCGAACCGCGCTTGCTGTTCGCGGTCTCGAAGTCGATCGCCGTGAAATTGAGACCGTGCACTGTTCCCCCTGAAGACCCGGCCGCACGTTCCTACGGCCCCCAACAGCCTAGCCGCCGGCGGCGGGCGCCCAGGATCACCTGCGGCGTCTAGACCCCCACGCGGTCGTCCACGCCCCGCACGGTCGCGTCACGGGCGACGGACTCCAGCAGACCCGCCGCCAGGCAGGCACGCTCGACGAGCCCGTCGAGGCTGACCCACTCGTTGCGCGCGTGGGCTCCCGCTCCCACGGCACCGAGACCGTCCAGCACCGGATGTCCCAGGGCTGCAGCGAAATTGCCGTCGCTGGCGCCGCCCACCGACGTCTCCGTCAGCGTGAACCCGAGGTTCCCGGCCACCTCGACCGCCCTGGAGAAGAGATCTGCGGTGCCCGCCGAGCGGGTCATCACGGGGCGGTTCCATCCCCCACTCACTGTGAGGGACGCGCGGGGGTCCCTGGGTACCAGGTCTGCGAGAACGGCATCGACGCGCGCCGCCTCGGCGGCCGACGACACCCGGACGTCGACGTCCGCGATCGCGATGCCGGCCGTGACGTTCGTCCGGGTGCCGCCCGTCAGGAGCCCGACATTGATCGATGTCCCCGCCGCGAGGTCGGCCGCGTCATGCAGCCGGACGACGACGCGCGCGATCTCGTCGATGGCACTGACCCCCACCTCGGGATCGAGCCCTGCGTGGGCCTCTAGGCCCTGCGCCTCGACGCGGAAGATGCCGACACCCTTCCGTGCCGTCTTGATCGCTCCCTCCGCGCTCGCTTCGAACACGAAGACCGGGCCGCCGCGGGAGACCGCTTCCTCGATGACCGGGCGGGATACCGGACTGCCGATCTCCTCGTCACCGTTGAGCACCAGTCGGACATGTGGCCGCGGGAGATCGAGTGCTGCGGCGGCCTTCAGGGCCCAGACCAGCTGCACCAGACCGGCCTTCATGTCGAAGACCCCGGGACCTGTCAGCCGGTCTCCCTCGATGCTCGGCGGCCAGTCGTCCACCGTCCCCTTCGACCACACGGTGTCGTAGTGGCACAGCGCTGTCAGCCACTCGCCGTCGTGACGCTCCGCCGGATAATCCGCGATCGCCATGTCCCCGTACCGGCCGCCGTCGACCACACGGCGGGAGGCCGGTGCACCGAGCCGTTCGTGCAGCCAACGTTCGAGCCAGCCGAGGCCGGTGTCGAGGAGTTCCTTGTCGTCGGACGGTGTCTCCAACGCGGCGTAGTCCTTGAGGTCCTGCACCATGTCGTCGCGGTGCGACTCCATCCAGGAGCGGAGCTGGGATGTCGGGGTCATGCTCGGGATGCCGCCTTCCGGTCGAGGGCCGCGAGGTGGTCCTCGCTCATGTCGATGGTGTTCGCTTCACGCTGCTGGATCAGGGTCAGCAGATCCCGGAGCAGGGGCGTCGCGATGCCGTGGCGTTCGGCCAGGGCGAGCACCGGGAGGTACTGCGTCGGGACCTCGGTGGGCCGTTTGCGGACCACGATGTCACGCCAGATCCCGGAGCGGGTCTTGCTCTGCGTCGCAAGCCAGGCGACGAGGGCATCGGTCGCCGCCGTGTTCCGATCAGGGTCAGCTCCCCGGCGATAACTCTCCGGATCGAACGCATCGAAGGGTTCGAGCTCCACGGACTCGACCGCAGCGACATCGAAGACCTCGGCGGCGAGGCCGTTCATGGCGGGACGATGACGATCGATCAGCTCGCTCATGTCCTGATCCGCGAGTGCCGTTGCCGTGAGCATCGCGCCGAAGCCGAGCTTCGACCACAGATACCCTTGCACGTTGCCCGTCACCTTCGGCGTGCCCCAGTGCCGCAGATCCTCCGCGAGGCGGCGGGTCCGGGCGCTGGTGCCGCCGCCGTATTCGCCGAGCGCCATCCCCCCGGACCCGCCGTCCTTGATGACTCCGGGCCCTACGACGTCCGCGAAGAGGTCGACGAACGCGGCGACGGTCCTCTCGACCCCCACATGGTGCGCGATCGTCGCCTCGTTGAGGCCGTTCTGCAGGGAGGCGACGTAGCCGTCGGCGCCGAGGCGCGGAGCGATCCACGCCGCGGCGCTCGCGGTGGCCTGTGCTTTCACCGCGAGCAGCACCCGCTCCAGCTCCTGAGGGGCGTCGTCGAGTGTGAACGCCGGCAGGTCTGCGGTGATCGTTCCCTGCGGGCTGTCGACCCGCAGCCCTCCGGCCCGGATCGCCGCGATGTGTTCATGGTCGGCGTCGATCAGCTGGACGGGTACCCCCTGGGCGTGGAGATGCACTGCCAGGGTGCCGCCGATGGCACCCGCGCCGACGATCGTGTAGGGATGGTCAGTCATTCTGCTCCTTCTTGGTGAGGTCGGTGGGCCAGTGCAGGGGCAGGTTCAGGGCGCCGGTGGAGGACCCGCCGTCGACCCTCAGGATCTCCCCTGTGATCCATTCCGCCTCGTCGCCTGTGAGCCAGACGACGGCCCGTGCGATGTCATCGGGTACTCCCCTGCGACCGAGCGGGTTCCCGGACACTGCTGCGGCGTAGTCCTCCGTCACCGGATTGGCCGCACTGTCGACGGTCACGAATCCCGGTGCGACGGCATTGACCCGGATGCCCAGCGGGCCGAGTTCGAGTGCGGAGGCCCTCGTCGCCATCTCGAGGGCGGCCTTCGACGTCGAGTAGGGTGCCGCGCCGGGACGAGCGCGGAGGGCGGCGCCCGAGGAGATGTTGACGACGTTCGCCCGGCGTCCTGCATCCACCGCCTTGTTGGCGAGCGCCACGGTCGCCAGGAGCGGCGCCCTCGTATTCAGGTGCAGGACCGCATCCCACGTGTCCGCATCGAGGCTGCGGAAGGGTGTGGCCGGGTAGACGCCCGCCGAGTTCACGAGGACGTCGACAGGCGCGACATCCCAGGCCTCCTCGATCATCGACTGCGGTGCTGTGCCTGATCGGAGGTCATGCACGGCGGTACGGACGTCGGGGGCACCTGCTGCCCTGCATTCGGATGCAACGGCGTCGAGGCGATCCTGCTGGACATCGACCAGAGTGAGCCGGTCCCCCAGCGCCGCGAAGCGGAGTGCCGTCTGCCGGCCGATCCCGCTTGCCGCTCCTGTCACGACGACGTGGCGTATCAATCGAGTGCCTTCCCCTTCGTCTCGGGCATCGTCAGATACACGACCAGACCGATCGCGGCGGCGACGGCGCAATAGACCCACACGAGCCCGCCATACCCGTTCGTGTTCATCCAGGTCGTGATGTAGGGCGCCGTCCCACCGAAGATCGCGACGGCGAGGGCGTAGGGCAAACCGATACCCGTGGCCCGGACCTCGGGTGGAAACTGCTCGGCCATGATGACGGCGCAATTCGCGGAGTAGCCCAGCAGCAGGACGATTCCGATCAGCTCGATGAGGAGCAGCATCCAGAAGTTGCCGTTCAGCAGGGCGAAAGCCGGCCAGGAGAACAGGAGGAATCCGCCCGCGAAGGCGCTCATGGTGGGCTTGCGTCCGATCCTGTCGGACAGGATCCCGGCGAACGGCAGGAGCACCAGGAACACTCCGACGGCGATGAAGTTGGCGGTGAGCGCCTGATTGAGCGGGATCCCCGTCGCGACGGCGGCGTACGTGGGCATGTAGGACACCCACATGTAGTAGAGGAGTGTGCCGGCGATGGTGATGCCGAAGACCCTGAGCGCCGCCTTCGGGTGTTTCACGAACATCGTGAAGAGCGAGTTGCGGCGCTGTTCGGTGGATGCCTCCGCCTGCGCCTTGGCCGTGGTGAACGAATCGGTCTCCTCGACCGACGAGCGCAGCCACAGCCCGACGAGACCCAGCAGGGCGGCGACGATGAAGGCGAGGCGCCAGCCCCAGCTGTCCAGCGCCTCGGGAGACAGGGTGGAGGTGATGATCGCGCCCATCCCGGAGGCGATGAGCACGCCGGCGCCGACAGAGACCTGCTGCCACGAACCGGCGAACGCCCGGCGTTTGGGGGCTGCCGACTCGACCAGGAACGCGGAGGACGAGCCGAATTCCCCACCGGCCGAGAAGCCCTGGATCATCCGGGCGATCACCAGGATGATCGGGGCGAGGATCCCTACCGACTCGTACGTCGGCGCGAAGCCGATGATGGCGGTGGCTCCCGCCATCATGCCGATGGTGAGAACCAGGCCCTTCTTGCGGCCGTGGCGGTCGGCATAGGTTCCCATGACCGCGGCACCGACGGGGCGCATGACGAATCCGACGGCGAAGATCGCAAGGGTGGCGAGCAGCGCCGCCACCGGGTCGCCCGGCGGGAAGAAGTGGTGCGCGAAGATCGACGAGAACGTCGTGTAGACGGCCCAGTCGACCCACTCGACGGCGTTGCCGATACCGCCCGCGATGATGGCCTTCCGCCCGCGGGCGCTGAGTTTCGTCTCGTGAACCGCCGTGGCGGTGGTTTCTGTGCTCATCGGGCTTCCTCGGAGGTCAGTGCGGGACGGAGATGGTGGGCGAGCTCGGCGTGCGTAGTGACCCAGACGTCATCGTGCGTGCGGATGTGCTGGAGGAGCTCCTCGAGTACCACGAGGCGTGATCGGTGCCCGATGATGTGGGGGTGCAGCGTCAGCTGGAAGACACCTCCCGCGGCATAGGCGGCGTCGAACTCGTCCTTCCAGATCTGGACGAGCTGGCGTGGCGCCATGTACGGCCGCAGCGACGCGAAGCGGTCCATCATGAGATACGGCGCATCATCGCGGATCCACTCCACCGGGATCTCGATGATGCCGGTGGGCTCCCCCTCGGCCAGGAGCTCGTAGGGTTCGTCATCGGCCATCAAGGAGGAGTCGTACAGGAACCCGAGCTCGCGGATGACCCGCAGGGTCGAGTCGGAGAAGTCCCAGGACGGCGTGCGGATGCCGACCGGCCGTTGCCCGGATTGTTCCTCGAGGACCCCGAGGGCCCTGCCCAGCAGATCCAGTTCCTGCTCGTACGTGAGCTGGGTGTTCCGTTCGTGGATCCAGCCGTGGACGGCCACCTCGTGGCCGGCGTCGACATAGGCGGGCACCTCGTCCGGCCGCAGGAGTGCGCAGACGGCCGGGATGTAGAAGGACGACGGCACCTCGTACCGCCCGAGCAGATCGAGGATACGCGGTACGGCTACCCGCGCACCGTACTCACCCTGCGCCATTCGCCCCGGCGAGGTCTCGCCGTCGCGCAGTGAGGGAGTCTCGTGGTCGGAGTCGAAGGAGAACAGGACGGCTGCTTTCGCTCCGTCCTTCCAGCGTCGTGCCTGATCGGCATCGACGAGCGATCGTCCTGCACGAACCTGTTCGACGTGGCTCCTCCACGTCTCCTCGGGCCAGCGCCAGGGTTCTGCAACAGTCATGGTCATCTCTTCTCCCGTGATGGTAGAGGCACCGCGCAACGGTCCGTGTGGCGTGCGTCTCACGACCAACTTAGGCCTGTTCATTCAAGTAGGCAACATATTTCGAACAATTCGTTCAAATATGTCCGAGCAACTGAGGAAAGCTTGCGCGCAACTGCTGAGGATTGAGCAACCCGCCTGTAGTCTCGACATCATGACCGCAGCACCCACCCTGCAGCCCTCGAGCCGCCCCGCCGCGATGGACGAGACCGATCTCGATATCGTTGCCGCCTTGCAGCACGCACCCCGGGTGCCGGCGAACGCCCTCGCCGAGATACTCGACGAACCCACGAGCACCATCACGCGTCGGCTCAACCGCCTCCAGCGCGACCGACTGGTGAGGGTCATCGGGCGCTTCGCCTGGCCGCTCGTCACCTCGGGGAATCCCCGGCAGCTGTGGTTCAGGTGCACCCCCGGCAGGGCGCGCGACGTCGCCGTGGCGCTGAAAGCGATCCCGGAGATCCAGTTCCTCCTGCTCACGACCGGGAGTGCCGACATCTATGCGGATCTCTTCCCCCTGCACGGGACCGATATCGACGAGCTCCTCACCCGGACCATTCCGTCGATCCCCGGGGTGGCCTCGACGGAGAGCCAGCTGGTCCTCGAATCCCAGCGGGTGGGACAGTCATGGCGCCTGCAGCGCCTGTCCAGCGAGCAGCAGGCTGCGCTACAGACGTACGTCGTCCCCGTGAACAGGCCACCGATCGGCGGGCTCGAGGACCTGAGCGACGTGGAAGTGCGGATCATGGCGGAGCTTGGCGGGAATGCCCGGATCTCCGCGGCCGAGGCCGCTCGACAGCTCGGCATCAGCAACTCGTCGGCCTACCGGGGGATGCAGCTTCTGCTGGGCAGCGGCGCCGTGTCACCACGTGTCGAAGTCGAACCCGCAGCTGCCGGGTTCCCCCTCAACGCCATCATCTCCCTCCAGCTCAAGCCCCGATCCATCGCCACCGTGCTGGACGAGCTGAGCACGCAGAAATCGGCCCGCATGGTGTCGATGGTCACCGGCAAGGCATCGGTCATCTACAACGGCGTCTTCTCCGGGCCTGCAGAACTGGCCCACTTCATCACCGAGGAGATCGGGGCACTGCCGGGAGTCCAGTCCATGGATACCTGCGTGGGACTGAGTGTCCTGCGGCGTTACTGGATGGACCGGGACGGGGTGCTGATCGGGAACCAGGTCGAGGGTCTGCTCCGGCGCTAGCGGAAGCCCTCCAGCTCCGGCGCCCGCTTCGCCCACCCCGTCGCCTGCTCGAACGCATACGCGACCTGCAGGAGTTCGACGTCGCTGCCGTGCGGCATCGCGAGCTGCAGCCCGACCGGCAGGCCACCCTCGCTGAAGCCGGCCGGCACCGAGACGGCAGGCAGCCCGGTCGCCGAGATCAGGCAGGCGGAACGCATCCAGTCCAGGTACGTCTCGAACTCCACGCCGTTGACCGACGTCGGATACCGCTCGGTGGCGTCGAACGGGAGAACCTGCGCCGTCGGGCTCGCGAAGACGTCGTAGGTCCCGAAGTAGCGCCGCACGCTGGTGTCGAGCCGCGTCCGGGCGAGGGCGGCGTCGACCATGTCCTGCGCCGTGAGCTGCAGACCCTGCTCCACGTTCCAGCGGATCTCGGGTTTGATCGCATCGCCGTGCTTCCGCACGAGCTCGCCGAGGCCCAGCACGAAGTCGAAGGCGCGCGTCGTACCGAACACCTGGTCGGCGTCGCGCAGGTCCGGCGCGGCCTCCTCGACGATCGCACCGAGGTCGGCGAAGACCTGCAGCTGTCCCTCGAGGACCCGCAGTACCTCACGGTCCACCGGCACGCCCACCCCGAAATCGGGTGACCAGCCGATGCGCATCCCGGTCAGGTCCCGCTGCAGCGGGGCTGCGAACGAGCCCGGCACGGGGTAGGCGTACGGAACCGCCGGGTCGGCACCGGCGATCGCCGTCATCCCCAGCGCGATGTCCTCGACATCACGCGCCATCAGCCCGTTCCGGCCGAGCCACGCCCAGGCGTTGCGCGTCGGCACGGCGGGGACGACGCCGATCGACGGCCGGTACCCGACCACGTTGCAGAACGACGCGGGGATGCGCAGCGAGCCGCCCATGTCGCTGCCGTCGCCCAGCGGCTGGATGCGGGCGGCGATCGATGCCGCCACTCCCCCGCTGCTGCCGCCGGCACTGCGCGTGGTGTCGTACGGATTGACCGTCGTCCCGAACACCTCGTTGAAGGTGTGCGAGCCGGCGGCGAACTCAGGCACGTTCGTCTTGCCCGTCGTCACCACTCCGGCGCTCTTCAGGCGGCCGATGATCAGGTCGTCGAACGTCGGCACGAAGTCCTTGAACACCGTCGATCCCTGCGTGGTGCGCAGTCCCCTGGTGTTGTGCGTGTCCTTATGCGTCATCGGCAGACCGTGCAGCGGCGGGAGGTCGGCGCTCGACGCCGTCAACTCGTCGGCCGCATCTGCGAGCGCTGCGGCGCCCTCGCGGTCCTCGGTGACGACGGCGTTGATCGGGCCGTTGACGGCGTCGATGCGGTCGAAGTGCGCCTCGAGTGCCTCCCGTGCGGACACCTCCCGACGGCGGATGGCCCCCGTCAGTTCGACGGCGGACAGGTCGGAGAGCGCACCGGTCACGCGGTGGTCCCGACCTTCGACAGCAGGGCCGTCATGGCGGCCCGGACTCCGGTGGAGAGCGTCGGCTCGATCGCCGGCGCGAAGTACGGCGAGTGGTTTCCCGGTACGGGGTCGTCGCCGTCGAGCAGTTCCTGCGGGTGTCCACCGAAGAACCAGTAGACGCTCGGTACACCGATGGCCTCGGCAAGGAGACCGAAGTCCTCGCTGCCCATCACCGGCGGGGACTCGATGACGGCATCCTCCCCCAGCACCTCGCCGAGAACCGCCATCAGATCCTCCGTCGAGGCAGGGTCGTTGTAGCACTGGGGGAAATTCGTGATCTGCTCGATCACCGGCTCCGGCGCTCCCGACGCCGCGGCTTCCGCGCTGATGATCCGCCGCAGCGAGCCGAGGACGCGCTCGCGCACGTCGACGTCGAACGTCCGCACGTTGAGCGTGAACTCCGCCGACGCCGGGATGATGTTCTCCTTCAGCCCGCCGTGGAAGGTGCCGATCGTGACGACAGCGGACTTCATGGGGTGCACCTCGCGCGAGACGATCGTCTGGATGCGGACCACCATGTGGGCGCCGAGCACGATCGGGTCGATCGACTGCTCCGGCTGCGAGCCGTGCGCCTGCTTGCCGTGCACGGTCACCTTCCAGGAGTCGGCCATCGCCATGGCGGTGCCCTTGCTGATGTTCACGGTGCCGGCGAGTCCCGGCCACACGTGCTGCCCGTAGATGATCGACGGCTTCGGCGCCTTGTCCCACAGGCCGTCCTCGACCATCGCCTCCGCGCCCTCGCCGGTCTCCTCGCCGGGCTGGAAGATGAAGACCACCGTGCCGGACCATGCCTCGCGGCTCTCTGCCAGCAGCTGGGCGGCGGTGAGGCCCACGGTCATGTGGGTGTCGTGGCCGCAGCCGTGCATCACGGGGACGTCGGTGCCGTCGGCGAGATTGCCCGCCGTCGTGCTGGCGTAGGCGAGGCCGGTGTCCTCCGCGATGGGCAGGCCATCCGTGTCGGCGCGGTAGCCGACCACCGGGCCGTCACCGTTGCGCAGGATCCCGACGACGCCGGTCCCCCCGCACAGAAAGGTCTCCAGGCCGAGGTGGTTCAGTTTCTCGAGGATGAACGCCGCCGTGTGCGTCTCCTGCATGGAGAGCTCGGGGTGGGCGTGGAGGTGCTGGTACAGCTCATGCATGGCGGTGGTGTCGGCGTCGGAGAGGTCGAAGACGGCGGTGTCGATGGTCATGGTGTCCTTTCGGGCGGGTCTGTCTGGGAGCCTAGTTGACGAGGGTGGTGGGCGTGGCGGTCGCCTTGCGCGAGCGGAGGAACCAGGCCAGCACGGCGGTGATCAGGACGACGACGCCGGTGGCCGGCTTGGCGAGTGCGGGAACCGCCGGCACCAGGACGAAGAGCACCACCACGGCGACGACGACGGCGATCACGGTCACGCGGGGCTGCTTCATGGTGACGATCAGCTGGACGAGGACGCCGCCGATGATCGCCGGGAAGATGTAGAGCCGCGCCACGTCGACGATGTCGGTGGGGATGATGCTGACCAGCCAGGTCCCGAGGACCCCGACGAACACGAGCATCGAGACGACGTGGACCATCGCCGCGCCGCAGATGGCCATGAGGGCCGCGAACTCGCCGCGCTTGGTGCCGGCTTTCGCTCCGACGGCCGCCTGTGCCACGAGGGCCGAGGGCAGGAGTTTGTTGGCGATGTTGCCGATCATGAACGCCTGGTACATCGCGGCGGGGCCGAGCACCGGGTAGTAGGTGATGGGTTCCACGAACCAGAGCACGAAGAACGCTGCGGCGACGGCGAGATAGGCCGTCCAGATCATCCCGGCGGTGATGCCCAGGTCCGTGAAGAAGACGAGGTACAGGGGCGCGGCGAGGGAGAGGAGGAGGGCGGTGCCCATGGTGAGCTGGCCCCAGCGGGAGGTGGTGCGGTCGAATTCGGCGAGCGATGCGGAGGAGGTGACGGCAGTATCTGCAGCAGACATGGTGGTTCCTTTCGGGTGAGGTACTGCCTAGGCGGCGGGGGCCATGCCGGAGGTGTGGGCGATGTAGGCGGCGAACAGCCCGACGATGATCGAGATGCCGAGGCCCCACTCCCTCAGCCAGGTCGCGGAGGTCCTGTTCGCGAGGACGATGCACACGGCCATGGTGACGGCCGAGACGATGACCGAGAGGATGTGGACCGGTGTCTTGCCGAGCTCGGCGATACCGAGGCTTGCGAAGGCCCCGATGAGGGCGGCAGCCGGCACGATGGCCATCAGGGCGGGATTGACGCGCCGCAGCTTCGTGTCGCCCCTGCGCAGAATCGGTGTCAGCACGAGCGTCGCGAGCATCCAGCCGGCGCCGGAGAGGCTCATGGCCATGAAGGCGACCACGAACACCGCCTGCGTGTAGTCGGGTCCGCCGAGGGTGGCGCCCATGGTGCCGGCAGCGAGGCTCGCGGAGGCCGATTCGGTGGCGGCCGAGCCGACGAGGCCGATCCGCACCAGCACGGCCGGCGTGCCGAACAGCGTGAGGAGGGCGATGCTGACCAGCACCACGGCCAGCGACGGCCCGATCGCGGCGATGGCACCTGCGCGGAAGGACGTCCGCAGCTCCTCCGGTGAGATGTCCGCCGCGGGTCCGGCCTTCTTCGCGGCCTTCATGTAGATCAGCGACTGGACGATGATGGCGCCGAAGACCCCGAGGGCGAGGATCCAGAGGACGGGCAGGTTGGCGATCGCAAGGATGTCCGTGGACAGTCCCTCGGGAGTCAGTGCAGTTTTCATGGGAACTCCGGTCGGCAGGGGCGGGTGGGGGTCGAAGAGCCGGTCAGTCGGTCGGTCAGGTATCGGTGCCGTCGAGCCGTCGGAGGGTCGCGACGAGCGCGCTCACGCCGGTGGCGATGTCCTCCGTACTGCTCCACTCCTCGGGGCAATGGCTCTTGCCGTTCTTGGAGGGGATGAAGATCATGCCCATGGGTGCGAGGGAGGCCATGTGCACGGCGTCGTGCGTGGCCCCGCTGGGGATCGGCATCCACGGCAGCCCGAGGGCGTCGGCGGCTGCGCCCGCGACATCCTGCACGCCCCGGTCCGCCTGGACCACGGTGTTGTCCGTCGACCACTCGAAGCCGACGTCGACGCCGAGATCGGTCGCCTTCGCGGCGATCTCCGCCGTGAGGCGTCCCTTGACGCCGGACAGCCAGGAGGAGTCGACGCTGCGGACCTCGCTGTACATGCGGACGAGGGACGGCACCACGTTCGGTGACCGGGATTCCGATTCCACGCGGGTCGATGTCGCGACGCCGTGTGTGGGCGCCCCGCAGCCTTCGGCGCGCACCGCGAGGACGGCCTCGGCGGCGGCGATCATGGCGTCCCGGCGGTCCTCCATCGAGGTGGTTCCCGCATGATCGGCAGACCCGGCGAAGGTGGCGATGAAGCGCTCGATCCCGGTGATGGCGGTGACGACGCCCAGTGGAAGACCCCGCTTCTCGAGGGTGGGGCCCTGCTCGATGTGCAGCTCCACGAAGGCGTGCAGGGGGTCCTTCGCCCAGGGGACGTCCAGCAGCCGGGAGGGGTCGAGCCCGTAGTCGGTGTACGCCTGTCCGAGCGTGATGCCGCGGTAGTCGCGCCGGTCGAGGTCCGACGGCGTCAGTTCCTGCGCCGCGGAGCGGCTCCCGAGGCAGCTGAGGCCGAAGACGTTCGATTCCTCGCCGAGGAAGTCGACCACCAGCAGGTCCCGTTCGAGCTGCCTCCCGGATTCCTGTAGTAGCCGGGCGGCCTCGATGGATCCGAGGACGCCGACGATGCCGTCGAAACGCCCGCCGCCGTCCACCGTGTCGGTATGCGACCCGGTGACGAGCGCCGGAGCGGACGGCGTGCGACCCGCCAGGCGGCCCACGATGTTGCCGGCGGCGTCCGTCCCGACCTCGAGTCCTGCTTCACGCATGCGGGCGACTGTCCAGTCCCGCGACGCCCTGTACGGCTCGCTGAACACCTCCCGGGTCCAGCCCGGACGGTCGCCGGCGCGGAAGGAGGAGAGCTCCGCCACGCCGGTACGGATCCGGTCGAGGGTCTCGGAGAAGATCGTCTGGGACATGAACATCAGTCCTTCGTGCAATCGTTTGCGCACTCCGCTGCAGGAAGATCAGCGGGGCGGATGTGGTGCTCATCACACTACAGGCGCCGGGTTTCGTCAATGTTTCCGCGAGGTGAAAGCTGCACCGCGCCTTTCACGCTGTGCCCGGCGCAAACCTTTGCGAAGATCCGGCGAAGGGCGACACGCGGAGCCGTTGCAGTCCTAGACTCAGGGCGATGAAGGAAGATCCCAGCGGGCAGCCGGCACGGGCACCCCGCGTGACGCTCACGACCGTCGCACGCCACGCGCAGGTCCATGTCTCCACGGCGTCGCGCGCGCTGAGTGACGACCCGGCCGGTATCAGCACCGACACCGTGCGGCGGGTACGCGACCTCGCGGCTGCCCTCGGCTACCGGCGCGATGTCGGTGCGGCGGGGCTCCGGACCGGGTCGTCCCGGTTGATCGGGGTCCTCGTGCCCCGCCTGACCGACCTC
The DNA here is from genome assembly GCF_036867195.1 of Arthrobacter sp. Soc17.1.1.1. Classification (NCBI taxonomy): domain Bacteria; kingdom Bacillati; phylum Actinomycetota; class Actinomycetes; order Micrococcales; family Micrococcaceae; genus Arthrobacter; species Arthrobacter sp. Soc17.1.1.1. The sequence goes on along the minus strand of NZ_JBAJII010000001.1, from coordinate 811,213 downwards.
GTGCTCGCGTCGATCTACGAGAGCATCGACGCCGCGGCCGGTGCTGCCGGCTACGGGACCGTCGTCGCCAACACCCTGGACGACCCGGAGCACCGCCGTGTGCGCCTGGACGCGATGCTCTCGCGGCGGATCGACGGCGTCATCATCGGCGATTCCCACATCGGGGACACCGCCGCCCATGAGCTCCGGGCCCGCGGCGTCCCCTACGTGCTCGTCATGCGCAAGCTCGAGGGGCACCTGTCCGTCACCACGGACGACTACCGTGGCGGGCAGCTCGCCGCCGAGCACCTGCTCGGCCTCGGACACCGTCGGGTCGGCGTCATCGCCGGGGACCAGCTGGCGAGTACGGGCCGCGAGCGCACCCTCGGTTTCCGCCGGGCCTTCGAAGCCGCCGGCCACCCCCTGCCCGATTCCTCCGTCGTACAGTCGACGTTCAGCACGCCCTCGGGGCTGGAGGCGGGCAACCAGCTCATGCGGCTACCCGATCCACCGACGGCCGTCTTCGCCGTCCACGACCTCCTAGCCCTCGGCGCCATGGGGGCCATCCGCGACGCCGGGAAGCGGGTCGGCGAGGACGTGGCGCTCATCGGATACAACGATCTCGACCTGGCTGCCACGCTTCCCGTCCCCCTCACCTCCGTGCGGAGTGATCTCAGGGCGATGGGAGCACTGAGCGTGGATGCCCTCCTGAGGACCCTGAGGGGTGAAGCCACGCAGGACGTGCTGCTGCCGCCGGAACTCGTGGTGCGGGCGACCACCCCTGCCCTGCGGGCCTAGCGCGACTTCGCGGGCTGTTCACCTTCCGGTTCCATCCGCGCCACGCCCCCGTGGCCCGGCGTCGACAGCGTGGAGGTGACACCACCGCTGCCTGACCAGGAGCTTCCATGAAGGCCATCGTCCGCGTCCTGTCCGTCCTCCTGTCCGCAGTCCTCGTGACCGGCTCCGCAAAACCCGCCGTAGAGGACTTCCCCGCCACGGTGAACGGCGGCGCCTGGCCCGCCGGGCACGTGCAGGGCATCGCCGTGGACGCCGCGAACGAGGTGGTCTACTACTCCTTCACCACGATGCTCGTGAAGACCGACCTCGAGGGAACCGTGCTCGGCACCGTCACCGGTTTCACCGGGCACCTCGGCGACCTCGACTTCAACGAGAAGGACGGTCGCGTCTACGGGTCCCTCGAGTACAAGGAGGCCGAGTCCTTCTACATCGCCATCTTCGACGTCGACCGCATCACCGGCATGGACATGGACGCCGAGACGGACGGCATCGTCACCGCCGTCCACCTCGACGAGGTGGTGCAGGACTTCACCGCGGACATGGACGGCGACGGCGTCTTCGACGGCACCATCGCCGACACCCCGGACCACCGGTACGGCAGCAGCGGGATCGACGGCGTCACCTTCGGCCCCGCGTTCGGTTGGAAGAACGGCAAGCAGCTCCTCACGGTCGCCTACGGCATCTACTCCAACACCGAGCGCACGGACAACGACCACCAGGTGCTCCTGCAGTACGACGTCACGCGCTGGAGGAAGTACGAGCAGCCCCTCACCCAGGAAGCCCCGCACACCAGCGGACCGGCAACCCCCGACGGCAAGTACTTCGTCCGCACCGGCAACACCACCTACGGGGTGCAGAACCTCGACTACGACGCCTTCACCCACACCTGGCTCCTCGGCGTCTACAAGGGCGTGAAACCGCAGTTCCCCAACTACTCGCTCTTCGCCATCGATGGCTCCTCCCGTCCCGTCCGCGGCGCCATCGAGGGCCAGCCCGCCTATGAGGAAGGCCTCCTGCTGCCGCTGCTCGAGCAGGGCCTGCACCACGAGCCCACCGGCATCCGCGGCTGGAACTTCACCGCCGACGTCGGCCTGGAGTCCCTCGGCAACGGCTACTTCTACATCGCCACCCAGGGCCGCGCTGTCGAGGACGGCGTCACCCGGCAGACCGCGGTTCTCGACCTGTTCCGGTGGACCGGGGCGCCGTCGTCGCCGTTCGAACTCGTGGCCCGCTAGGCAGCAGCGAGCGACGGCGGAGCGTCACCGGCCGAACAGGTCCCCCGGCTGCTGCTGCTGCTGCGCTCTGCACTGCAGCGCCGTCATGAGCGTGGCGGCATCCGTGTGGACGGCCGGGTCGTATCCGGTGAGCTGGTGCACGCGGGCCAGCCGGTTGAGCACCGTGTTCCGGTGGCAGTACAGCTGCTGCGCGGCGAGGGAGACCGACCCGGTCCGCGCGTAGGCGAGGACGGTCTCCACGAGACGGTCCTGCTCCGCGGCCGGGATGCGTGCCAACGGTGCGAGCACTGCCTCCGCGAGCACCTCGCCGAACTCACCGAGCCGTTCGGCCGCCACCGGACCCCAGGCCTGGCGGACCGTCTGGTGCCCGGGTGCGGCCAGGTCGAGGACGGCCACCGCCTCGAGCGCCACACGGACCATCTTCGGGACCTCCGCCAGGGACTCCGCCACGGGAGCCACGAAGCACCGGAGTCTGGTCAGCCAGGCCGGCACCGCCGAACCCGCCCTGCCGGACGGCGGACGCCGGTCCTCGAGGATGAGGATCAGGGCACCGTCGCGCTCGTGCAGGTAGTCCTCGGCCTGCGCGCGGGCGACGCCGGCCCGGAACTCCTTGCGCGCGCTCTCCGCACCGACGGCCACGACGAACGCACCCGAGGAGGTCACTCCCAACGCCCGAGCGGCCTGACCGAGCAACTGCGAGTCCCGCCCGTCCGAGGACAGGAGCCTCGACAGGAGGAATGCGCGCTGCTGCTCCTTCTCGTGGGCCATGGACGCCAGTTCGTCCATGTAGCCGGCATGTACCCGGGTGGTGTGGAACTCCACGGCCTCCCATACGCGGACGGCGTCCTGCGTGAAGTCGGACAGGGATTCGGCCGGGACCCGGGCCAGCATGTCCGTCCAGAGGATCCGGAAGTCCATGCGGACGGCCCGCAGCAGGGATTCCAGCGGGACACCCTGGTTGGCGCGGCGGTGGCCCAGCGCCTCCGAGATCCCTGCAAGACGTTCGGGGACGGGCAGGTCGCCCACGATCCGCAGGAGCAGCTCCATCGAGGCGACGGCCGTCTCCCGCAGGTCCTTGTCCTGCACCGACGAGCCCGCGTAGCCGTCGATGTCCTGCACATCGATGAGGAACCGCTCGGTGATGCCGTCGATGTCCGCGAGGCAGCGTGTGACGACCTCGGAGAGGACCGATCGAGAGGGGCCATTCTGCGACTGTTCGACCTCGTTGGGCATATGCCCATTCTACGGCTGGAGGCGGTGCCATCCTCCCATTGTGGGCGCAGGTGACGGGGACCACACTGGTAGGACTCGTCACCACGGCCGCCTCTCCACCCCAGGGACCTCCATGCTCGATCTCCTGATCACGAACGCCCGACTCTCCACCGTGAACGAGGACCGGCCCACGGCCCACGCGATGGGCATCCTCAACGGCAGCATCGTCGGGTTCGACGACGACGTCTCCGACCTCCCGGCCCGGCGCACGATCGACCTGGATCAGGCCGTCGTCGTCCCTGGGTTTGGAGATTCCCACAACCACATGGCGTGGTTCGGGCAGTCGCTGCAGGAGCTCGACCTCAGCGGCTGCCGCACCCTCGACGAGGTGTCCGCAGCAGTGCGGGATTTCGCGGCGGTCCTCGACGAGGGCCAGTGGCTCGTCGGTTCCGGGTACGACGACACCGTCCTCGGCGCCCACCCGCACCGCACGCTGCTGGACGCCGCAGCCCCGGGACGCCCGGTCTGGCTGAAGCACCGTTCCGGCCACATGTGCTCGGTGAACTCCCTCGCCCTCGAGCTGGCCGGCATCCTCGACGGCACGGCCGCGACGCCGGAGGGCGGGAAGGTGGTGACGGACACCGACGGCCCAACGGGCCTGCTGGAGGAACGGGCCCAGCAGCTCGTCACCGCCCTCGTCCTGCCCTATCCCGTCGCGGACCTGGCGGACGCCATCGCAGCGGCCAGCGAGGTGTACGCGTCCGAGGGCCTGACGCATGTGGTGGAAGCGGGCATCGGCGGCGGGCTGATCGGACGCAGCCCCGTCGAACTCGCCGCCTACACGCTCGCCCGCCGGCAGGGCGCGCTGAAGACGCGCGTGCAGCTCATGGTCGCCAGCGACGCCCTGCACCCGGTCACGTCGCACGGCGACGACCGCATCGACTTCGGCCTGGACCTCGGGATCTCCACGGGGTTCGGCGACGACGCCGTGCGGATCGGCGCGATGAAGATCTTCGTGGACGGTTCGCTGATCGGGCGTACCGCGGCCGTCACCGAACCGTTCTGCGACCACGCCCACGGGACCGGCGCCTTCCAGCTCTCCATCGAGGAGCTGACCCGCCGCATCATCGCGGCGCACCACTCGGGCTGGACCGTCGCGGCACACGCCATCGGCGACTCCGCCGTCGACGTCGCCCTCGACGCGTTCGCGGCGGCGCAGCAGGAACTGCCCCGGCCGGACGTCCGCCATCGGATCGAGCACGCGGGCATGGTGCGCCCCGACCAGCTGGACCGGTTCGCGGAGCTCGGGATCACGCCCGTCCCGCAGCCGCACTTCCTGTACGAGGTGGGCGACACGATGGCCGCCGCCGTCGGCCCGGACCGCGAACCGTGGGTCTACCGCCACCGCTCGTTCCTCGCCTCCGGCGTACGCGTGCCCGGCAGTTCGGACCGCCCCGTCGCCAGCGGCGCTCCCCTGCTCGGCATGCAGTCCATGGTTCAGCGCCGCACCTCCTCGGGCGCCGTGATCGGCCCCGACGAACGCGTCGATGCTGAGGCGGCCCTCCGCGCCTACACCGTCGACGCGGCGTGGGCCGCCGGGGACGAGCAGCGCCGCGGCACCCTCGAGCCCGGCAAGCTCGCCGACTTCGTCGTCCTCTCCGACCACCCCGCCCACGTGGACCCGGAGCGCATCGGCGCCATCGAGGTCCTCGCCACCGTCCTCGGCGGCGCGTGCGTCTTCGGCGACGCGTTCCTCGATTCCCGGACGGCCGTCCCCGTCCCTGCCACCGCAACGCACCCCTCCGACCAGGAAGCCTGACCATGCAACCCTCCGAGGCAACACCCACCACCCCGTCCGACGTCCCGAAAGTCAGCGGTGCGGACGCCGGCAAAATCGCCCGCGCCGCGTTCGTCGGCACCGCGCTCGAGTGGTACGACTACTTCCTCTTCGGCACCGCCGCGGCCATCGTCTTCAACCGCCTCTTTTTCACCACCCTCGATCCCACGGCTGCGACCCTGGCCGCCTTCGCGACCTTCGGCGTCGGCTTCGCCGCGAGGCCCCTGGGCGCCGTGCTGTTCGGCTTCATCGGGGACCGCGTGGGCCGCCGACCCGCCCTGCTCATCACCATCGTCATGATCGGCTGCGCCACAGGTCTCATCGGCGTCCTGCCCGACTTCGGCAGCATCGGCCTCGCGGCACCCGTCATGCTCGCGATCCTGCGGCTCATGCAGGGACTGGCCGTCGGCGGTGAGTGGGGCGGCGCGATGACCATCGCCGTCGAGCACGCGCCGATCGAGAAGCGCGGCCGGTTCGCGGCCCTGGTCCAGGTCGGGTCACCCGTCGGCACGCTCATGTCCTCCGGCGCCTTCGCCCTCGTGCTGCTGCTGCCCTCGGAGTCCTTCGACGCCTGGGGCTGGCGCCTGCCGTTCCTCGCCGCCTTCCCGCTGCTGCTCATCGCCCTCTACATCCGCCTCAAGGTCGAGGAGTCGCCGATCTTCCGCGAACTCGTCAAGCTCGAGGAACGCGCGAAGATCCCCGCCCTGGAAGTCTTCCGGCACGCCTGGGGCCGCCTGATCGTCGCCGTGGCCGCCGCGTTCCTCGGTGTCGGCGGGTTCTACGTCATGACGACGTTCGTCATCAGCTACGGGACCGGCACGCTCGGCCTCGAGCGCGGGCTCATGGTCAATGCGACGCTCGTCGCCGCCGTCTTCCAGATCGGCGTCGTACTCGTCATGGGACGCATCAGCGAGCGGGTGGGCCCCGGCCGCATGACGTTCATCGGCGGCATCATCACCGCCGTCGCCGCGTTCCCGCTGTTCTGGCTCATCGACACCAGGAACCCCGCCGCGATCATCCTCGCCGTGACGCTCGGCATCGCGTTCCTCTCCATCGCCTACGCCGTCACCGGTGCACTGCTGACCGAGCTCTTCCCACCCCGCCTGCGCTACAGCGGCGTGGCGCTCGGCTACAACCTCGCCGGTGCGCTGAGCGGGTTCCTCCCGCTGATCGCCGTCGCACTGCAGGGTGCCTCCGGTGGCGGATCGTGGACCGCAGCCCTGCTGCTCATGGCCGTCTCGCTCATCACCGCCGCCGGTGGCTTCTTCGGCGAGCGCCTCCGCGTGAAGGACAAGGCCATTGTCCAGTAACCCCGTAGGAGGCGTGCCCCTCGACGACGGACAGCGCCGCCGGATCCTCGACGCCGTCGATGCCGCCTTCGACCGTCAGCTCGCCTTCACGGCCGAGCTCGTCCGTCACCCGTCGCTGCGGGCCCAGGAGTCCAGCGCCCAGGACCTGCTCTTCGCCGCCCTCCAGGAGCGGGGGCTCGAGATGGACCGGTGGCAGCTCGAGGAGGAGTCCCTGTCCGGCCATGTCGGGTACGGCCCCACCACCGTGGCGTTCGAGGACCTCACCAATGTGGTCGGCACCTACACGCCGGAGGGGTCCGCGGAGGGCCGCTCGCTGATCCTCAACGGACATGTCGACGTCGTCCCCACCGGTCCCGAGGAGACGTGGTCGCGCAGCCCCTGGGACGCACCGGTCATCGACGGGTGGATGTACGGGCGCGGCGTGGCGGACATGAAGGCAGGGCTCGCGGCGAACCTGTTCGCCTTCGACGCCGTGCGCGCCGCGGGCCTGTCGCCGCAGGGACGGATCCACCTGCAGTCGGTGGTCGAGGAGGAATGCACGGGCAACGGGTCCCTCGCGGCCCTGCAGCGCGGCTACACGGCGGACGCCGTCGTCATCCCCGAACCGGAGGAGGACATGCTCGTCCGCGCGAACGTGGGCGTGATCTGGTTCCGGGTCCGTGTCTCGGGTCAGCCCACGCACGTGCGGGAGATGGCGTCGGGGTTCAACGCGATCGATGCCGCCTACCCGGTCATGCAGGAACTCCGCACGGTGCAGGACCGCTGGAACGCGGACAAGGGCAACCACCGGTACTTCGAGGACCTCGAGCATCCGATCAACTTCAACATCGGCACCATCGCCGGCGGCGACTGGCCCTCGAGTGTCCCCTCCTGGTGCGAGTTCGACGTCCGGGCATCCCTTTACCCCGGGATCTCCGCAGCGGACGCCTGGCGGGAGATCGAGGACTGCCTGGGCTCGATCGAGAGCGAGGCGGAGATCTCCGCGGTCCGCACGGGCTTCTTCTCCGAGGGCTACGTCCTCGAGGAGGGATCAGCGGCCGAGCAGGCGTTGGCGGCGGCGCACCAGCATGTCACCGGGGCCGAGTTGCAGAGCTTCACGACGCCGGGCTACCTGGACGGACGCGTGTTCTCGCTGTACGCCGGGATCCCCGCCCTGGTGTACGGGCCGACGTCGGAGTCCATCCACGGCTTCGACGAGCGGGTCTCTGTGGAGTCCGTCCGCACCGTGACCAAGACGATCGCGCTGTTCATCGCCACGTGGTGCGGAGTGTCCGAGACCGCCTGAGCTGCAGCTGACGAGAGGAGCCCCGCCGATGGCGGGGCTCCTCTCGTCATGCCGGGGTCAGGCCGCGGACCGGTCGAGTTCCCCGACGCACAGCGCGCGGACGACGTCGGTCAGGACGTGCAGGCCGTCCACGATGTCCTGGTCGGTGGTGTACTCGTGCTCGTTGTGCGAGATCCCGTCGACGGAGGGGACGAACAGCATGACGGTCGGGACGATGTCCTTCATGTTCGTGGAGTCGTGGCCCGCCAGGGTCTTGACCCGGGCGTGCTTCAGGCCCCGGTTCGCTGCGAGTTTCTCCGCCAGCTCGACGCCTTCGAGCTGGTAGGGCGTCACGCCCCAGCAGTGCGAGCCGGTCTTCTCGATGCGCACCCGTGCGCGCTCCTCGATGACCGGGAGCTGCTCGTGCAGTGCCCTGTCGGCCTCGGCGAGGAGTTCCTCGTCGGCGGAGCGGAGGTCCAGCAGCAGCGTCACCCGGGACGCGACGACGACGGGCGAGTTCGGGTAGACGTCGAGCTGCCCCACCGAGGTGTGGAGGACGCCGTCGGGGAACCGGTCGGCGACGTCCCGGGCGGCGACCACCAGGAGCGACGCTCCCAGGAGGGCGTCCTGCCGATCCGCCATGATGGTCGAGCCGGTGTGGGACTGCTCGCCGTGCACCACGAACTCGTACTTGTTGGCTGCCCAGTTCGATGCGACGGCGCCGATCGTGACACCGTCGCGCTCCATCCCGCGGCCCTGTTCGATGTGGATCTCGGCGTAGTAGGCCGGGTCCGGCCCGTCGAGCGTGCCCTGGCTCGCCGTGGCCGCCAGGGCGTCCCGGACGGGGATGCCGGAGGGGTCCTCGGTGGCGAGTGCATCCTCGAGGGGCAGCCTGCCGGTGAAGACGGAGCTGCCCATCATGGAGGGCTTGAAGCGGGCGCCCTCCTCGTTGAACCAGTTCACCACCGCCAGGTTGTAGCGCGGGGTGTCACCGGCGGCACGCCACTCCTCCGCGAGCGCGAAGGCCGCGTGCGCGGCAGCGAGCACCCCGTACGCGCCGTCGTACCGGCCGGCCGAGGGCTGGGAATCGAGGTGCGAGCCGACGAGGACATAGGGTGCGCCCGGAACGAGCTCGAGGAGCCCGAACTGGTTGCCGATCCGGTCGAAGCGGACCGTGAAGCCCCCGTCGGTGAGCAATCGCGTGAGCCAGGCCCGCTGCTCGCCGTCCGCCGGGGAGCCTGCCTGCCGCTCGACTCCCCCGCCGGGCGTGGCGCCGAAGGTGCAGAGCGTTGCGAAGTCCTGGAGGAAGGCGGCGTCCCTCCCCTCGAAGGTCGACGGGTTCGGGGTGGCTACGGCTTCGTTGCCCATGGCTGTCCATTCTGACGCTGGATTGGATGTCCGTTCCATCGTCCCAGCGGCAGCACCACGCGGTACTGGCTGTTCTCCACCGATCAGCGGAACCCCGGTGTGCTTTCGCACAGCGCCCCCGGAGAAACGGACAGGCCGGCCCCGAGGAGCCGGCCTGTCCGTTGTCCTGCTGGTCGAGCGGGTTGATCAGCTGATCGCTGCGCGCAGTTCCTTCGCGGCCTGTGCGGGATCGTCGGCGCTGTAGATACCGCCGCCGATGACGGCGACATCGGCACCCGAGGCCTGGACGTCCTTAAGGGTGGCGAGCTTCACGCCTCCGGCGACGGAGAAGGCGACGCCGGCTTCCTTGCCTGCGGTCAGCAGGGTGTTGAGGTCGTAACCGTCCTGGGCCTGCTCGTCGAGTCCGGCGTGGAACTCGACAAACTGCGCACCGAGGTCGGTGACCTCCTTGGCGCGGGCTGCCTTGTCGTCGACGCCGATGAGGTCCACGACCACGCCCTTGCCGTGGGCCTTGCCGGCCTTGATGGCTCCGGCGATGGTCGAGTCATCGGCGACACCGAGCACGGTCACGAGGTCGGCTCCGGCCTTGAAAGCGATGTCGGCCTCGAGCTCGCCGGCGTCCATGGTCTTCAGATCCGCGAAGACGATCTTGTCCGGGTGGGCTTCCTTGACGGCCGTGACGGCGGAGAGTCCGGCGTTCTTGACCAGGGGGGTGCCCAGTTCGATGATGTCGACGTACTCGGCGACCTTCCCGGAGAGCTCGAGGGCGTCTTCGACGGTCAGTACGTCCATGGCGAGTTGCAGTTTCATGATGTTTCCTTTGCTGGCTGGGGGGGGATCAGGGGTGGCGCGCTATTCGAGGTTGGCGTGCCGGGGCCAGAGGTCTTCGGCGGGGGTGCCGTCGGCCTTCCAGAGGGTGTGGAACGTGGCGTCGAGCACCAGGAGCAGTGCCTGCTCGAAGAGGCTGCCCGAGTACTGGCTGGACGCCGTGCCGCCGTGGTCCGTCTTCTGCGCGGCGGGGATGACCACCACGCGGTGAGCCAGTCCGGCGAGCGTCGACTCTCCGTCGGTGGTCAGGGCCGCCACCCGGGCATCCACGGAGACCGCGGTCTCTGCTGCAGCGACTGCGCCGGCGGTGGTCCCGGAGCCGGAGGCGACGATCAGGAGATCGCCGGAGCCGATGGCCGGCGTCGTCGTCTCGCCCACCACGTGCACCGTGAGTCCGAGGTGCATGAGGCGCATGGCGTGCATGCGCAGGGCGAGGCCGCTACGGCCTCCACCGGTGACGAAGACGCTCCGGGCCTGCTGGATCTCGGCCACGAGCGCTGCGAGCTGGTCCTCCTGCAGGCTGCCGGCTGCTCCGGCGATTTCGTCCTGGATCAGGCTCAGACTGGCTGCAACCGACAGTGCATCCGATGCTCTCGTCACGGGTGGCGCTCCTGCCTGTGGGGGTTGGTACAGACTTCAGTCCATCACTCCCCCGGAGCACCCAACCGCCCAAGACCTACCCCGCTGGACCTAGTTTGCGCAGGGCTAGCCTGAGATGTGGCACGCGCCACGGCGGCGGCAGGATCAGGCGGAGGCAGGGGACGACGTCGTCAACCCGGCGAGCCTCGCGAGCGCGGCTTCGCTGCTGGATCCCGGAGCCCCGTAGTAGGTGCAGACGCTCTGGTCCGCTTCTCCCGGGACCAGGAGGGTCTGGTAGTGCAGCACGAACTCCCCGCCGACCGGGTGGGTGAACCGGATCTCGCCCTGGTCCTTCTCGTGGACGTTCTGGTCCTCCCAGAACCGGGTGAACTCAGGACAACCCGCCCGCAGATCGGCGATGAGTTCGGCCAGCTGGCGGTCCTCCGGGAAGCGTCCGACGTCGAGGTGCAGCATCGCGGTGGTCTGCTCGCCCACCTGCTCCCAGTCCCGGTAGAGCTCACGGGCCTTCGGATCGAGCAGGATGAAGCGGGCGTAGTTGCGGTGCGGAGCCGGAAGCGCCTCGAAGTCGGTCATCAGGGCCCTCGCCAGGCGGTTGCTGGCCAGCACGTCGGTGCGGCGTCCGAGGATGATCGCGGGTACCGATTCCATGACGGCGAGCAGGTCGTACAACCCGGGGCGCACGCGCTGGGGCTCCAGGCCGGGCGTGTGGTGCGGCAGCGGAGTGCCGCAGAGGTTCAGCAGGTGGTTCCGTTCCACCGTGTCGAGGCGGAGGGCCAGGGCGATGGAGTCGATGATCTCCAGCGACACCGCGCCACCGCGGCCCTGCTCGATCCGCGTGTAGTAGTCGGGGCTCATGCCGGCGAGCCGGGCCACTTCCTCGCGCCGGAGCCCGGGCACGCGCCGCACCCTGCCGTCGAACGGCGCTCCGAGCTCGGTCGGTGAAAGCCGTGCGCGTCGCGAGCGCAGGAAAGCGGAGATCTCGGCGGCCCGGTCCATGCCTTCCATCTTGCCGCACCCGGGACGTCCCCCGGACCCCGACAGCTAGCCCTGGACGGTTGCGTCCTCGTCGAGGGTGGAGTGCGTCCACCGGCCCCCGAGCATGGTCGCCGACACGGCGAAGTTCCGCAGCTGGTGGTCGTCGGCGCGGAGCGGGTCCAGTTCCGTGACCACGAGATCCGCGACGGATCCCGGCCGGAGCATCGTGCGCCCGTCGGTGGACGCAGCGAGTGCCACCGATGCCAGCACGCGCTGCTCGGGGTGCCAGGGTGACCGCCCGTCCCGTGCCCGGGACACGGCGGCGGCCATCGACACCCACGGGTCCAGCTGTGCGACCGGCGCGTCCGAGCCGAGCCTGACCTCCGCGCCCGCTTCGACCAGGCTCCCGAAGGCGAAGGCCCGGTGTGTGCGCCCCGGCCAGTAACGGTCCGCGACGTCGCGATCATCCATCGCGTGCTCCGGCTGGACGCTGGCAGTGATGCCGAGCCGCGCGAAGCGTCCGAAGTCGGCCTCGTCGACGAGCTGGGCGTGCTCGATGCTTCCGCCGCAGCCCACCTCCTCGAACGCGTCGAGCGCGAGGGTGTTCGCCGCGTCCCCGATCGCGTGGACCGCCGGCACCAGGCCCGCCGTCGACGCGCGGCGGAGGTAGTCGATGAGCCGGCCGCGGTCGACCGTGCAGATCCCCCGGCCTTCAGGGGCATCGTCGAGGCCGGGATACGGCGCATGGCAGTACGCGGTGCGGGTGTTCAGCGAACCGTCGGTGATGATCTTGAACGGGCCCATGGTCACCAGGCCCTCCGTACCCCCGATGACGTCCCCGGTGCGCAGCCCTCTCGCGATGACGGCGTCGAGGTCGTGCGGGTACACGCCGGCCCGGACCCGCATGCCCCGGATGCCGCCGGCCACACGGTGGGCCCACCGGTCGAGGGAGAGGGTCATCTCGAGGTCCACGATGCCGACGACGCCACGGGCGGCTGCGGCGTCGACCGCCTCCCCCACCCAGCCGTCGAGGTGCTCGTCGGGTACCGAGCTGATGCGGGCGTTGACGTCGAAGGCGGCCTGCTCGCGCAGCAGCCCCGTGGGGTGGTCGGCGTGCCCGTGGAGGGCGAGGGCCCTGGTGTTGAGCCAGGCCGCGTGCAGGTCCTTGCTGACGAGCACGACGGGCACGTCGGCCCCGACGGCGTCGAGCGGTTCCTGTGTCGGGGCGTCCGGCCACAGTCCGTCCTGGAAGCCGTAGCCGATCAGGGGCTGTCCGGCCGCCGGTGGCGTCGAGCGCAGGCGCCCGGCGACCAGTGCCGCGGCGCCGGCGGCACTGGTCGCCGAGGACAGGTCGAGGCGCTGACGCATGAGCGCCCATTGGCCCATGTGCACGTGCGAATCCCAGAGACCCGGTGACACCCACCGTCCGCCGAGATCCACCGTCCGGGCGGCGCCGGGCTCGAGGCCCTGGCCCGCGGCCGTGATGATGCCGTCCTCGACGAGGAGGTCCACTGGTTCACCGGGGGTCCCGACCAGGCGCGCGGAGCGGAGAAGGACGCCACCCACGTAGCTGTTCATCCTTGCCCTGTCCGCCGCATCTCGCGGGCGAGGGCCGGGTTCGCGTAGTGCTCGCCGTGCTCGAGCTCGTCCACGATCCGTTCCACCACGGCGGGAGCCTTGTCCTGGCTGAGCTTGAGCCGCGCGTCGAACCGGGTCACGCGCAGGCGGATCCCCACCGTCCCCCGGGCGACGCGGCGCGATCCGTCGGGGTCCAGTGTCAGCGTGGAGGGTTCCGGCATGACGTGTTCGAAGTGGTCGACCAGCGTCCCGAGCACCAGGAAGTTCTCCTCGTCGGTGAGGATCTCCGGCTTCCCGTACAGGTGTGCGGTGACGTGGTTCCACGTCGGGATGATCTGGTCCTCGGGGTACCAGCCGGGTGAGATGTAGCCGTGCGGGCCCTGGATGATCACCAGCACCTCGTGGTTCCCGAGTTCATGCAGCTGCTCGTCGGGGCGACCGACATGACTGACGATGCTGATGCTGTCGTCGGACGTCTCCTCGAGCATCACCGGGTAGTGCGAGGCCACGAGTCCGCCGGCCGGTGAGGACACGATCGTCGCCCAGGGATTCTCGCGGACGAGTCTCTTGACCTCGCCGACGTCGGACAGGACGAAGTGGGGCGTGTGGCGCATGCCTGCCACTCTGTCACACCGGCCGGGCGGACCCGGGGAGGGATTTCCCGCTCCGGTAGCCTGAGGCAATGAAACCTCTGGCAGACCTCCCCCCGTACATCTACGGCACCACGCGGCTCGGGCACGACGACGTCCCCCGCGAGCAGCAGGCAGCCATGGCCCGCACGGCGATCGACGCCGGCCTCTGGCTCCACACCTCACGCCAGTACGACCACGCCCTCGAGGTCCTCGGAGCCGCGTTGGCCGACGAGCCCAGCAAGATCCCGCCCGTCATCGTGAAGCTCGGCGGCGGCACGGCCGACGACGTCCGGGCGACGATCGCCGAGAACATCGAACCCCTGGGCATCAGCTCCATCGACATCGGCCAGCTCACCGGCGCCGGCGCCTTCGCGGAGGACATGGTCACGGGCGGGTCCACCCTCGCCGATCTGCAGCGCATCAAGGACGAGGGCCTCGTGCGTCGCTTCGTCCTGGAGATCTTCCCCTGGACCTCCGAGGCGCCCCTCGCCGCGCTGCGGGCCGGGCACCTCGACGGGCTGATCGACGGCTACATCTTCTACCTCAACCCGCTGCAGCGCTTCGCCTCCAACGAGCTCTGGGACGAACTGCTCGCACAGGACAAGGCCATCATCTCGATGCGCACCGTGGCCGGTGCGCCCGTGCATACCCTGCGCGATGTCCCTGGGGCCGCGTGGCAGCCCTACCTGCAGGAGCGTGCTGTCGAGGTGGCGCCGATCTTCGAGCGTTCGAGCGTCGCGAGCTGGGCCGATTTCTGCATCCGCTTCGCACACAGCACCCCGCAGGTGGTCTCCACCGTGGGCTCGACGAGCCGCGAGGAGAACCTGAAGGAACTGCTCTCCTTCAGCCAGGACATCACGCCGCTGCCGCAGGACATCGTGGACGAGCTCTTCGCCCTGCAGCGCCGCTGGTCCGACGAGACGGACATCCACGCGGAGCCCTGGAGCATGTAGGGCTTTATGCTGGACGACGACGGCGGGGCAGTCACCTGAGGTGACTGCCCCGCCGTCGTCGTGTTCGGTTCTGCTGCTATTCGCAGGCGACTCCGTCGCCGTCGCGGTCGAGCTTCGACTGGAAACCGGGGCTACCCGCGTAGATCGGGGCAGCGCCCGCTGCGCGGACAGCATCGCAGTTCGGGTAGGGCGCCACGGGGGCAGGAGCCACCGGCGCTGGAGCCGGAGCTACCGGTGCGGGCTCGACGACGGGCGGTGCCACCGGTTCCGGCACGACGGGCGCCGGGGCAGGAGCTACGGGCTCCACGACCGGAGCTGCTTCCTCGACCGGTTCCACCGGTGCTGCCACCGACGGGGCCATCTGGTTGGTCGGCGCGAGGATGCCGTTGCAATTGGACAGGATGCTCGCCATGGCATCGTGCTCGGCCTGGGTGACCCACAGTGTGTAGGTCGCCTTGACTGAAATCTGACGTGCCACGTACTCACAGCGGTAGCCCTTGTTCGGCGGCAGCCAGGTGGCGGCGTCGCCGTCGCTCTTCTGCTGGTTGGTGGGACCGTCCGTGGACTGCAGGTTCAGCGGATCGTTGGCGAAGGCGAGGCGCTGCTCGGCGGTGAGCTGCTGCGCACCCTTCTGCCAGGCGTCGGAGAGCGCGACGACGTGGTCGATCTGCACGTCACTGCTCGTCGCCTGGCCCCGCAGGAACGGGATCTCGGTCCCTGTGTACGGGTCGTCGAGCAGGCCCGACTGCACCTTGCAGGACACCGAGTTCGCGTGGACGATGTCCGTCAGGTCGCGGTTGAGCATGTCGTTGCGGGTGTCGCAGCCGTTGCGGTCGACGTCGGCCCAGGCCTGGCCGAACTGCTCGCGGTCGTACCCCGTCTTCGGTGCACGGCCCTTGACGGGCAGGGTCTCCAGCAGCGCGAGCGCCGTGGTGTCGAAGGCCGGCTGATCCGACGGAGCACGGGGCGTGCCGGTCACGTCCGGGACCGTCTCGGAATCCAGCGGGGCTACGTCCGACGGCGTGGCGCTCGCTGTCGGGGATGGCGTCGCCGACGGTGTTGCGGACTCCGTTGCCGTGCTGGACTGGCTGGCCTGCACGGCCGGTTCGGCGACCGCCGCCGAGTCCGAAGCCGGTGTGGTGGCACATCCTGCGAGGAGGGCGATAGCGGCCGCTCCCGCGAGGAACGGCGCGGACCACGGCGCCATTGAACGCCTCGACAGTTTTTGGGCAGGCGGATGCGGAAACAAATTGATGGGAACCCCCGGAAGTGTCGATGCCACCGCAGAGTTGGGCGGCATCGTGATGAGACAAGTCTTTGCAGAATACAGGGCACACCGGTGACACTCCGCCCGCTCAGCAGTACATCCCTCCCGCTCCCCTGCGGCCGGGAATCCCTACCCCGGCTACATCGGACCCCGTTGCTACGCGCCGGGCGGGAAGAGCTGGCGTCCCTGCTGAGCCTGAGATGCCTTCGGCCTCGGTGGCGCAGGGTGCTGGGCGGCCATTGTGCGAAGCGGAAGCGAAGCCTAGGATCCTGCCGGGGAAGGACTTGGTCTCGACCAACTTCGTGAGGGGCAATCCCATGACCGACTTCTTCACCATGAGACCCGGCGAGACTGCAGCGCCAGTACCATCAGGGCCCGTTCTCTGCACGGGATCGGCGAGCATGCGGCGGATTCACCGCTTTTTCCTGTGGGCGTACGACGAGGCGCCCGACCTGGTGAGATCCGTCGCGCCCGGTGACACCGCCCGCGCCGCCTACGTAGGCGAGGTACTGGGGAACTTCGACAAGGTGCTCCATGTGCATCATGAAGGCGAGGACCTCCTCATGTACCCACGGCTGGCGGAAAGAGCACCGGGGTGCGCCCTGCACATAGAGCAGATGCTCGGGCAGCACAGGCAGGTCACGCAACGGCTCGAGAGTATCGAGCCGGTCCGCTTGGGCTGGATGGAAACAGCCGACGCAAGCATGAGAGCGGACCTCGCTGATCGGTACGAGGAGCTGTCCACCGTCCTCCAGGTGCACCTGCGCCGCGAGGTCACCGAGGTGATGCCCGCTGTGGACAGAGTGATGACCGAGAAGGAGGGGCAGGAGATCGGCAAGCACGGTGTGGAGACGTTCGACAAGAAGTTCCTGGTCGGGTACCTCGGGATGGTGCTGGCCACGAATCCGCCCGGCGAGCGGGAGGAGTTCTTCAAGGCAATCCCGCCGCCGGTCCGCCTCGCCTACCGTCTCGTAGGACGCCGGCTGTATCGCAGGCAGTACGCCATGCTCTTCCCGGGACGCCCCGTTCCCGACACGCTGTGAATTGCTCTGAAGGCGCGGACGAAAGACTCTGAACAGCAGCCCTGAAGCTGACTGAAGATGGAACCCTAGGAAGGAGCGATCGAGCCGTCATCACGCGACACAAGGCCGCCGCCTTCAATGTGCAGACGCCGGATGAAGGCCGCCGACCACCCAAGGAGGACAGCGTGCCGAGGAAAGAGTCCCGAACCTTCGTGGACAGGACGGACACCGGACGGCGGTTGGGACACAGGCTCGCAGGGCTACGGGGTCAGGACGTGGTGGTGCTGGGTCTGCCCCGCGGCGGTGTTCCGGTCGCCTTCGAGGTGGCGAAAATCCTTGGTGCGCCACTGGACGTGATCGTGGTGCGGAAGCTGGGGGTTCCGTTCCGGCCAGAGGTTGCCATGGGCGCCGTTGGGGAGGGCGGCACCCGGATCCTCGATGCGCACGTCCTTTCGCAGGCTCATGTCACGGAGGAGGACCTGCGAACGGTCGAGACGAATGAACGCGCCCTCCTGGAGGAGCGCCGGACCCGGTACCGGCACGGAAGACCCCGGACAGATGTCGACGGGCGTATCGTCGTCGTCGTGGACGACGGCATGGCCACCGGCTCCACTGCGCGGGCGGCGTGCCAGGTGGCAAAGCAACTCGGCGCGGCACGTGTGATCCTGGCGGTACCAGTAGCGCCGGCATCGACGGTGGCCTCGTTCACGGAGGCGGACGCGATCGTGAGCCTCGTTGCACCGCGGAGATTCGAGGCCGTGAGCTGCTACTACAACGACTTCTCAACCACCGAGGACGACGAAGTGGTCAAGCTACTCGACGCCGCGGCACGCTCACGGCGTGGTGTCGACGGGGGTTGTCCTGGTCCGCGCCAGAGGCAGTAGCAGGCCGAAGCCACCGGCATCCGCGCCGGCTTGGACACGGGATAGGGCTTAGGGCTAGATAGACGGTGATCCTCTTCGCCCGCGGAACGTGCCGGATGGGCGGGGTATCCGGCCGCGATCTGACGCTTGACCTGCTCGAGCTCATCCTTGAGCGAATCGACAATGGCACGGTACTTCGTGAACTCAGCCTTCCGGCGTCGAGCCTTCGCGAAGCTGACGCACGCGGCGAGAATGACCAGGGGGAATGACACCAGCAATGCCCAGCCGGACGTGGCCAGGAAGTCCAGGCTATGGGGAGGGCCTGCTGGAACGCCCAGAAGTCGTTAACCCCGCCCACCACTCCTTCCAGTGCGGAGTCCAGTGGTACCAGGAACTCCCCCACGATCGGTGTCTCGGAGAGCGACGGAGCACTCAGGGGTGCGTTTCCTTCCGGGGACCACCGCGGCTGACCGAAGTGGTTTAGCACGTAGATCCCAGCAGCCGAGCTGAGCGCGGCGAAGAGCAGAACGGCACTGAGCGCGATCCAGTGGAAGCTGCGCCGAAGCAGGGAACCCGCCACCAGCCGTCATGCACTGGAACCTAAAAAACTCGGATGGGGATCTCCGCCGGATCCATGAGCAGCGACTCGATCTCGTCGTCGAGCCTCACCAGCCTGATGGACGCGCCGGCCATGTCCAGGGACGTGCAGTACTCCCCCACATAGCTGCGGCCCACACTGATGCCCTGCTCCGCTAGCCGCTTGTGCGCCTGCCCGTACAGCAGATACAGCTCGCTGATCGGGGTACCGCCGAGGCGGCCACGACGATCGATCGCCGTCCGCCGACTCTGTGCAAGCTCAGCTTTCGGTCAGGATTTATGACCGACAAAGGGCACACATCGAATGCGAAAAGGAGGTCCACTTTGGAGGTGACGCCAAAAAATCAGCGCGCCTGACGGGTTCCAATCATCAGAAATTTCGTTCCGCCGGAAGCATGCAACACCCAATACCGTCAGCGGCTCGAAAAGCAGAACAACGAATTTGTGCTAGATCTTTGATGTCATCCTCTGTGCGGTTGCCTTTGGGCAGCGAGTTTCAGGCAGAGCCACGTCGAGAGGTGACGATCAGAACCAGCGGGGCTGATGGCCGGAGGACATAGTTCTCAGCAATCACAGCATCCGCATTCATACCTGCAGAAGAAGATCGATGAACCATGCTCATTTTCGCCGGCTCGCACCGGCAGCACTCCTGACCGTCGCGGTCCTAGCCTCGACGCTGACTGCCTGCACCGCGCCCGAGTTATCCAGCGAACCGACAGCTCACTACCAGCCCGGCACCGTGGTGCGAGTGATCGACGGCGACACCCTCGTCATCAATTTCGACGGTGAAGACCAGACTGTTCGTCTCCTGAATGTGGACACGCCCGAGACGAAGGACCCGGACAAACCCATCGAGTGCCTCGGCCCGGAGGCCACCCAACAGCTCGAATCGTTGACGCCTCCCGGAACAAAGGTCGGCCTCGACTTCGATATCGAGCGGACGGACAAGTACGACCGCGTGCTGGCCGCCGTATTCATCGAGGATCAGACCCTGGTCAACGCGGAACTCGCCCGAGCGGGTTTGGGAGTGCCCATCCTTATCGAGCCGAACAAGAAGTACTACGACGAGGTTCAAGCGGCGTACAACGAGGCCACCACAGCGAGCGTCGGACTGCTGGACGTCGCAGAGGGCTGCACCCTCCCGTCAGAGGCAGCCGAGGCCCTAGAGGAGCTCGCTGCAGCCGTCGAGAAACCCGTCGGCGAAACAGGAACAGCCGTCGCTGCAACAGCCGCCGGCATCCTCGCAGCCCTGACGACCGCGAAAGCCGCCAGGGAGGCGCTCGAAGCAGGCAAGGACACCGTTCGTGTCCTCGCGCTCGGAGCAGACCGCACCACAGCGTTGGCGCGTGAACTCGACAGTCAGATCACCAAGGGCGAGAAGTCGCTGACTACCGCGAACTCCAAAGCCACCGCCCTCAAGGAGGCCGAGAAGGCTGCGCGGGTTGCGGCCGCTGAAGCAGAAGCAGCGCGGGTGGCAGAAGCCGCACGGGTCGAGGCTGAACGGATCCAGGCGGAAGCCGCGGAGGCCGCTCGGGTCGAAGCCAAACGGATTCAGGCAGAAGCCAGCGCTCGTGCCGAAGCAGACCGCCTGGCAGCCGAAGCGGCGGCCGCCGCAGAGCAGGAGCGAATCCGGAACCTCCCGCCTGTGCCCGCGCCCTACACCCCACCCGCCCAGCAGTACATCCCTCCCGCTCCCCCTGCAGTGAAAGACCCCTACACCGGCCCTCGTTGCTACGCGCCCGGCGGAAAAACCTACCGACCCTGCTGAATAAGAACAGCGAAACTCACCCCCGCGTGGCGCACTCAAACAACGTTCAGCGGGGAGCATCCCCGTGCTATCTGCAATTCCAGCCACCAAGGAGTCACAATGAGCGATGACAGCAGCCCTCTTCTCGAGGGCGTAATCTCAATGACGGCGTATGAGCTCCAGGTATGGGAGACGCTCAACGGGCACTGGCAGCGCCGCGACAATCGCCGCGGCCTACCCAATTGGGCGAATTCTGCGCTTAGCCGGACAGGTAAAGTCGCAGGAAACGCCGTAAGCCGGGTTGCTGACGCTATACCGGAAGCTGTCACGCGGCCGGTTTATCGCGCAACTGAGGCGGTCGCCAGTAGGGCAGCACGTCCAGCGCTTGAAGCGGCAACAGCTCTGCTGGAGCTGGTGAACGACTGGGCCACCGAGCTAAACGACCCGAAAACCGTAGAGAAACTTGCGCGTAAGCGCGGCGTCGATCTCAACTCGTTCACTGCGCTGAGGCAGCAGGACCTAAAGGTCTGTGATCGGCTACTAACCCTCAATACGCTCAGATGGCGAACTGCAGGCGCGGTGGAGGGCGGTGCCATGGGCCTGCTAGCTCTGGTCCCGGTTGCCGGCATTCCCATCGCGATGACAGCGGACGTACTCGTCATTCAGGTTCTGAGCGTCTCGATCGCAACTCGTATTGCGTACTCCTATGGCTACGACGCCAAGGACCCGAAGGAGCAGGTTTTCATTCAGCGCCTCGTTAGACGATCCTTCATGACGCAGGCAGCGAAAGTGGAGCCGCTGCGTGATGTCGCGCACGCTGCAGCGGCCGTCAAAGGGCGCGTCAATTGGTCCCCCAAGCTTCGAGCCGACCACCGCCTCCTTACAGCTCTTGAGAAGTTGATGCAGCAGTTGGGTCCGGCCGGTGCAAGAGTCCCACTCAAGAACGTTGCCAAGGTCGTTCCATTCGTGGGCGTGTTAATCGGTGCGGGTATGAATTCTGCAATTCTTGGTAATGTAGCCGCTGATGCTCAGCGGTACTGCCAAACCCGATTCCTCTGCGATAAGTACGGCCTGCCGCTGCCAGTCGCGCTGGCGACTGACCCTGATGACGATTACGAGACGGTCGCTGTGTAGGTGATCTCGACAAAGTTAGCGTTGCAGACCAGCGCACCCCGAACATAAAAAATCCGACTCGACCGTTTACTTTTAAGCGCGATAAGAGCGGTGGGCTGGCCGACGACACGGTCAGCCCACGATTGTTCACGCGTGGCGACATTGCGGGCAGTGGAGGATCTCGCCTTGCTAAACGCTCAGAGATCGAACTCGGGCCGAGTCATGCTCGGACGTGCTGATGATCATCAGGCTGGGGCAGTACACGCGCTACACTAAGGCCGAATTAGCTCATCTGGCACCAGCGCTGGACAGGCAACCACTACATCGGCCCCCGGGCCTCTCAAAGGCTGAAACGGAGCCGACAATCGCAAAGCTTCCAAAGATCATCTTGTCCATGGCGGTTGGCGCTTTTTTGGCGTTGGGAGGACTCGGTGTCGCAGATAAGTATGGGCTGAGCCCGTTTCAGGGTAGCCAAAAGGATCGCCCCGCCCTTCTGACCTCCATTCAAGACCTCAGTGAGTACCATGCCGCCGTGGGTAACTTCGAGGTAGTGACCGAAGAGACAGAAAAGGACTTAGTGGGAGCGCCAGACTTTGTCTCCGGACGCCGGACATTACTAGTTACGGCTGGCACCGTCAACGCCTTTGTCGACATGTCCGACCTTACCGACAATGACCTCATCCTGTCTGACGACGGCAAGTCGGTGAAGGTGCGGCTGCCAGAACCGCAACTCGACAAGCCCAATATCGATCACAGTCGAACTGAGCGGTACGACCTGGAGCGCGGCATAGTCGACCGTGTGGCGGACGCGAGCAATCTACCCGATGATTCGCAGTACTACGTAGCGGCCGAAGCGAAGATGGCCGCCACGGCCGAAGAGTCCGAACTTCTCAAGCGGGCCGCCGAAAACACCCGAGCTGCAGTTACTGGGATGTTCGGCGCTCTCGACATCCAAGTGACCTTCATCGACTAAGCACCTGGCGGACCCGTAGCACGAGGAATGACTCGGCTCATGCAACCACGGCGGGCCGCCCACCGAGAGGTGAGCGACCCGCCGTCGTACGCCGTGAACCTAGAACACGCGGATCGGGACCTCCGCCGGATCCATGAGCAGCGACTCGATCTCGTCGTCGAGCCGCACCAGCGTGATGGACGCGCCGGCCATGTCCAGGGAGGTGCAGTACTCCCCCACATAGCTGCGGCCCACGCTGATGCCCTGCTCCGCCAGGCGCTTGTGCGCCTGCCCGTACAGCAGGTACAGCTCACTGATCGGGGTGCCGCCGAGGCCGTTGATCATGAGCGCCACCCGGTCGCCCTCCTTGAAGGGCAGGTCCTTCACGATCGGGACGAGCATCTCCTCGACGATCTCGTTGGCCGGCATCATCTTCCCCCGACGGCGGCCCGGCTCGCCGTGGATGCCCACGCCGATCTCGATCTCGTCCTCGCCCAGCTCGAACAGCGGGCTGCCCTTGGCCGGCGGCGTACAGGCGGTCAGCGCGACGCCCATGGTGCGGGTCACCGCGTTCACCTTCTCACCGATGCGGATGATCTCGCCGAGGTCCGCACCGCGCTCGGAGGCGGCGGCCACGGCCTTGATGACGAAGAAGTTGCCCGCCACCCCACGCCGCCCGATCGTGTAGGTCGAGTCCTCCACGGAGACGTCGTCGTTGATGAACAGCGTCTTCACCTCGATGCCGTCCGCCGAGGACATCTCCTCGGCCATCTCGAACACCATCTTGTCGCCCGTGTAGTTGTTCACCAGCAGGAGCACACCCTTCGGCGACGCCATGAGCTTGGTGGTCTCGTACACGTAGTCGAACGGCGGGGCCGCGAACACGTCGCCCGGGCACGCGGCGTCGAGCATGCCCTTGCCCACGATCATCACGTGGGCCGGCTCGTGCCCGGAACCGGAGCCCTGGATGATGGACACCTTGCTCTCGTCCGGGCCGTCGGCGCGCATGATCAGGTTGTACTCCGGCACGTACTTCAGGGTGTCAGGGTTGGCGAGCGCGAGGCCCTCGAGCATCTCCGGGACGAACTGCTGCGGATCATTGACGAACTTCTTCATGGGGGCTCCACATCGTTGTGAGTTGGGACGGGCAGAAGGAAGAGTCAGGGCCAGTCGGCCACGATGCGCTCGATGATGACGGCCACGGCCACCGCACCGGCGTCGGGTGAACCGATGCTGCGCTCCCCGCTGTAGCTGGCACGGCCGCGCTTCGCCTGCATGCTCGACGTCGCGTCCGCGCACTCGCGCACCTTCGCGGCGAACGCCGTCCGGCACTCCTCCGGCGAGGCACCCACGGCGAGCTGGCGTTCGAGCTCGTCGGTGGCGGGGATGAGGGCGTCGAGCAGCGTCTTGTCGCCGAGGTCGGCGTTGCCGCGCTTCTTGATGCCGTCGGTGGCACCGCGGAGCATGGCGACGACGGCGGCCCCGTCGATCGTCTCGGTGGTCTTCGCGGCAGCGGACGCCCGGAGGAAGGCCGTCCCCCAGAGCGGCCCCGAGGTGCCGCCGATCCTGCTAGAGATGGCGAGCGCGATCTGCTGCAGGAAGGTGGCGACGTCATCACGCTTGAACGAGTCCCAGTCCGCCAGCACCTTTTCGAAGCCGCGGGCCAGTGAGTAGCCGAGGTCGCCGTCGCCCACCACGGCGTCGAGGTCGCCAAACTCCTTCTCCTTCTCGACGGCTGTCTGTGCCAGGGAGTGGACGACGTATTCGACGTCGTCGATCGTGGTGGTGCTCATGGGATCTCCGTTCGGGTCGACGATGCATGGGAAGCGGACGGCGCCCTGGAAGCATCGAGTAGGGCCTGCAGGGTGGCGAGGGTGACGACGCCGCGGACCCCGACACCGTGCGGGTCCTCAAGGACCTCGGCCTGTTCGCCGTCCGGGTCGCCGAGGGAGCTCACGACGAGCGCGGCACCGGTGAAGTCCTCCTCGCGCGTGAAGCCGCTGACCGTCACCACGGTGGCCAGGCCTGCACCGACGGCAGCGCGCAACCCGTTGCCGCTGTCCTCGACGACGATCGCGTCGTCGGCCGGCACTCTCAACTCCGACAGGGCGAGCAGGTAGATGTCCGGCGCGGGCTTCTTGGCGGGCACAATGTCGCCGGCGAACACCGCGAAGTGGGAAGCAAGGTTATCCCCGACGGCGTGCGCCAGGACCGCGCGCACCGCCGGTTCCGCGGAGGTGGAGGCGACGGCGAGCGTCCACCCGGCGTCGTGCGCTTCCCGCACGATGCGCGCGATGCCCGGCCGCGCGGGCATGACGCCGCTCTCCACCAGTCCCTTGTAAATCTCTGTCTTCCGCTTGTGCCAGGCGAGGATCGCGGCGTCGGTCGAGGAGTCGTCGTTCAGGCTGAGCTCGGCGACCAGCGCGGGGGTGAGGATGCTGCGCATGCGCTCCTTGCCGCCGCCGATCTTCACCTTCTCGGCGTACTCGTCGACGCTCCACTGCACGGGCACGCCGAACTCGGAGAAGGTCCGGTTGAAGGCGGGCAGGTGGCCGTACTGCTCGGTGTCGGCGAGCACGCCGTCGCAGTCGAAGATGAGGGCCGGCATGCTCAGCGGCCGCCCTTGCCGGCGCTGCCGAACTGCTTGCAGAGGTCCGTGACCATCGCGACGACGTCGGAGCGGGTGTGCTTGAACAGCGACGGCGGGTCCCACTTGCTGTTCTGCTCGGCCTGCTTGAGGAACGCCAGGCTGGACTGCATGTACGTCTCCTTGAGCGCCGTGGAGATGTTGACCTTCGCGCAGCCGCGGGCGATGAGATCGGCGAACTGCTCGGCGCTCAGGCCGCTGCCGCCGTGCAGGGCAATGGGGACGTTGCGTGCCTCGACGATCTGCGTGACACGGTTGGCGTCGAGCACGGGGGCGGCCTTGTAGCTGCCGTGGGCGTTGCCGATCGAGGGGGCGAAGACATCGATCCCGGTGGCATCGATGAACGCGAGTGCCACTTCGAGGCTCTGCTGCCTGGAGACGTCGTCGGACCCGTGGTCGTCCTCGACGCCGGTGATGGCCTCGATCTCGCCCTCCACCTGGGCGCCGTAGCTGCGGGCCTCGGCGACAACGTCCACGGTCTGGCGCTGGTTCTCCTCGACCGGGAGGTTGGAGGCGTCGAAGAGCACGGAGTTCCAGCCGGCCTTCAGGCATTCGGTGACGACGTCGCGGTCCGGGCAGTGGTCGAGGTGCAGGGTGACGGGCACCTCGATGCCGCGCGTCATGGACTGCCACATGTCGAACAGCACGCGGGAGCCGATGCTGCGCACGGTCTTCACCGAGGTCTGCAGGATCACCGGGGAGTTGGCCTCCACGGCGCCGGCGAGCACGCCCTCCATAGTCAGGTCGTTGAAGATGTTGATGGCGGGCACCCCGTAGCGTGCCTCGAATGCCGGGTCGACGATGTCCTTCAGCGGTACAACGGCCATGGTGATTCCTCCTGGTCAGGCTGACCCCCACGCTAGGTGCGCATTGCCGCCCTGAATATGGGGGTTCTCCCGCCCTCCCCCTGGGGGTAATCACCACCTCGTCAGCAATGGATACGCGTGGTTGAGTGGGCCGCGGCCGCCCGGCCACCCACTTCGACGACGAAGGACCCCCATGACTCTCGGATCAGTACTCGAAACCATCACGTCCAAAGAGGCCCGCCTCGTCATCGACGCCGCGGCAGCGAAGGCCGAGGAGATCGGCCAGCCCATGGACATCGCCGTGGTCGACGCCGGCGGGAACCTGAAGGCGCACGTGCGGATGGACGGCGCGAACATCGGCAGCATCAGCATCGCGATCAACAAGGCCTACACGTCCATCGCGTTCCAGTGCGAGACCGGCGACCTGCAGGGCGTCACCCGACAGGATGGCCCCATCTATGGGCTGAGCGACGCTCACGGCGGCCGGCTCGCGGTGTTCCCCGGCGGCATCCCGCTGGTGCGCGACGGCAGCATCGTCGGCGCCATTGGTGTCTCCACGGGCACCATCGAGCAGGACCAGGAAGTCGCCTCCGCCGGCGCCGCCGCCTACCTGGAGTTCGCGATTGCCTGACCCTGGTGCGGGTCAGTGCACTAGGACAGGTCATCCTCACGTGACGTGCCGGACTCGGCAATCCGCTTGATGGCGGCAAGGGTTGTCGGGATGCCGTCGAGCGCCTGCCGGGTCCGGTCGTCGATCTGCGCGGGTGCATCCTCCCCGAACTTCTCGTCGAAGAAAGCGATGCCGCCCGGCAGGAAATCCCAGGATTCGGTCAGGGTTGTTCCGGTGCCGGCCAGCGCCAGTGTGTAGCCCCAGCGTACTCGATCGCCGCCGACCACCCAGGCGAACTCACGGCCTCGCTCTGCGGCCACGACCTGCGACCGGGTCTCCCAGGTTCGGTGCGGAAGCTCATTGCGCCCTGTGAACCAGGCGCCGACCTGGCCTGCACTGACGTCGTCCTCCCACCAGCACCGGGCACACACCGGGCTCCACTCGCCGGTGCGGGTGATGTCGGAGACCAGATCGTAGATGCTGTCCGCCGATGCCTGGATCGTGACGGACTCCTGGTAATGGCGGATCTCTGTCTGGCTCATGCGCCCATTCTTACAGAAGGTTCCCTTCGTCCTGCGGGGATCAGCTACAGCGATGTGGGCCCACATAGACTGGGTTTTCGCGCCGGCTACGGAAGGCCCCCCACATGTTGAGCACCGAACGAACCGGCACCGGAAAGCCACTCGTCCTCGTGCATGGGCTCGGCTCGAGCGTCCGCACCTGGGATCCCGTCCTCCCCCTGCTGCAGGAACAGCGCGAGGTCATCGCGATCGACCTCCCCGGATTCGGCAGCAGCGAGCCGCTCCCGGGTGAGGTCACCATCGCAACCCTCACGGACGCCGTCGAGCAGTTCCTCGAGCAGGAGAACCTGCGCGACGCGGACATAGTCGGAAGCTCGATGGGTGCGCGGACCGTGGTCGAGCTGGCGCGCCGGGGTCACGCCGGCAACGTCGTCTCCCTCGATCCCGGAGGATTCTGGAACGACACCCAGGTGCGCATCTTCAACGGCAGCATCACCGCGTCCATTGCACTGGTACGGCGCCTCCAGCCCGTCCTGCCGTCACTCGTCCAGCACGCTGCGGGCCGGACGGCGCTGCTCGCCCAGTTCTCCGCGGCCCCCTGGAAGCTCGACCCGGACCTCGTCCTGACGGAGCTCCGCGGATTCGCCACCTCGCCCAGTCTCGACGAAGCGCGTAGATCGCTCGCGCACGGGCCGCGCCAGGCAGGCGCGCCGCAGGGGACGATCAAGGGCACGCTGGCATTCGGCTGGGGCCGATCGGACAGGGTCACCCCGCTCAGTGAGGCCGCCGTCGCCATGTCTCTCTATCCGGACGCCACCCTGCACGTCTTCGAGGACTGCGGGCACTTCCCGCACTGGGACCAGCCGCAGGAGACAGCCCGGTTCATCCTCAACGCCACCGCCGCTGGGTCTTCGTAACTATCCTCCGAGCCGCACACCTGTCACGCGTGCTGGTGGCGCCTCAGTACGTAGGCTGAGGACCGGTGCCGCAGCCTACCTGGAGTTCGCGATTGCCTGGCCCTGGTGCTGCAGGCCTACCAGCATGGTGCGGTTACGTGCGCCGGTCTTCCGCAGCATGGCGCTCACGTGCTTCTCGACAGTCTTCACCGAGATGGCGAGCCGCGTGGCGATCTGCTTGTCCGCCAGTCCCTCAGCCAGGAGGTCCCGTACCTCGAGTTCGCGGGCCGTCAGTGATATCGCCTCGTTTGTGTCCGCCGCGCGACTCTCCGTGAGGCGTGTAAACATCGCCCCGTCCAGCAGGGCGTCGCCGCGGGCGGCGGCGACGACGACGCGTGCCACCTCCGCCGGCGTGGAAGAAAGTGAAAGGAAGCCGCGTACGCCCGACGACGCGGCGGCCGCCAGCAGTTCGTCCGCGAAATGGTCGACGACGGCGACCACCGGCCGCTCGACAGTGTCCGTTCCCGTCGCCCGGGCTTCGGCATACCGAGACAGCAGGTGCTCGTCGAGGACGATCATGTCCGGCTGCAGGAGGGACACCGCTTCGGTGAGGTCCTCGAGTGTCCCGAACTCGCCCAGTACCTGCACCGACGGCTCGGACGTCTCGAGCAGCCGGACGAGCCCGGCCCGGAGTAGGGGCTGGGTGCAGGCGACGAGGACCTTCCACCGTTCCCGGGAGGCGTCGCCGTTCGAGGAGTACGGCACCTGCGCTCGGACGCTCGTCCCCCAGCCCAGTGTCGACTCCACGTGGAGTTCGCCCCGCAGGTAGTGGGCGCGGGCTGCCATGCCGTGCATCCCGAGCCGGCTGCCCTTCAGGTCCGTTCTCTGCTGGCCCTCGAACCCGCGGCCGTTGTCCTCGACGACGGCCGTGATGCCGGCGGTGTCGTAGAAGATGCCCACCCGGCACGCGGTGGCGCTGGCATGGGCCACCGCGTTGGCCACGGCTTCCTGGATGATCATGAAGAGCTGATGGGCGACGACGGGTGCCAGTTCGTGAGGATTGCCGGTCACGAGGAGCGTCACGTCCATCGGATCGTTCGCGCTCACCCGGTCGAGTTCCTGGCGGACCGCCTCCTCCAACGAGCGGTCGGCCAGGCTGGAGGGTCCCAGCCCCAGCACGGTGCGGCGGGTCTCGAAGAGCGCCTCGTGGGCGAGCACCCGTGCGGAGTCTATGTGCTGGGTGGAGGGCGAGCCTGCTGGCGTCGCCTTGTCCGCACGGTCGAGATGCAACAGGAGCGAGCCCAGGGACCGACCGATGGTCTCATGCACCTCCTGCACGGCACGCTCGCGTTCACCCGCGACGGCGGCCTCGCGTTCCTTTGCAGCGGCGGCCTGGTGGAGCCGGGAGTTCATGATGGCGATGGCGGCGTGGTTGGCGAAGAGTTCCACGAGGGAAGCATCGGCTGGGCTGAAAACCCGGCCAGGCCCGTCACTGAAGATGGCGAACGTGCCGATGATGGTGCCGGCCCAGGTGATCGGGACGCCGATGACGGCACTCCCCCACCGCGGATCCGCCGCGTCGATGTGGCCCATCGGCACGGATGCGTAGCGGTCGAGGATGACTGTGCCGCGTGTCTTCACGATTTGCCCGGTGAGGCCCTCGGTCAGGGGGAAGGTCTGGCCCTCCCGGCAGCCGACGCCCTGGTCCACTTCCTTGCGGTAGTAGCCCTCGGCCTCGTGGACGATCGAGATGGAGCCGCTCTCGCACCCGAGGAGGGCGGCGGCGTGCCCGAGTACACGTTCGAGGAGCGGCACCAGCTCGAACTGCCCGGCGAGGTCGCCGGCAAGTTCGGTGATGCGGTCCAGCTGTGACGGCGGGGTGTGGCTGTGCTGGTTCCGAGTGTTACTGGGCGTGGGAAGCTGCTGCATGTACGGCACCTGTCTCCTGCAGCCGGGCGCGACACTGCGCACGGAGTTTCAGGATAGCGGGCTGTAAACCCGC
Source organism: Arthrobacter sp. Soc17.1.1.1 (assembly GCF_036867195.1). Taxonomy (NCBI): domain Bacteria; kingdom Bacillati; phylum Actinomycetota; class Actinomycetes; order Micrococcales; family Micrococcaceae; genus Arthrobacter; species Arthrobacter sp. Soc17.1.1.1. The sequence continues at coordinate 781,601 of NZ_JBAJII010000001.1, read as the reverse complement.
TATCCGCGCCGGGAGTCCACCGATCGCACCCTTTTGGGTACCAGGTCGATACCCAGCCCAGGAGGGGAGCCTTACAAGTACCTTAGGAGGACCCGCGCGAATGTGTCTCCTGTTGCTACCAGCCACTTGACGAGGTCTTCCGACTGAGCCTCGTCCAAAAGTCCCCGGACGGCTCATGACGAGCTTCGACGCGTTACGGTGAGGTTCGGCGTCCCGCTCAAGGCGCTTACGCGCCTTCCGGGCGAGGTATTCGAATGGGGTGCTGTGGATGCCCGCCTTCCAGCACTGCGGGACACGCCCGTAAGGCGATGAAAGCTCTTGAGAAAGGCGGTCACCGACCAGCCGGAGACGGGCGACAGAAAGGGCAATGAAAGACCCTGCACTGCACACTCACCTCCCAACGACACCAGAACAGCTGCGCAGCGGCAGCGAGCAGCAACTCCCAGCCGCTCCCCCACCTACCACCCCCCTGATGACATCGTGTATTGATTTGTCGAGAGCATTTACGCACCAGAATTGAGAATGCTGCCGTAAAATAGCTAAGGCCCTAACGACCATATGGAAGCCCCAATGGGCGGCAGCGCAGCAGCAACAAGAGTAGCTCGCAGGAGTGGCAGCAGTGCCCTCAGCACCACGATTCGAAGCCAAGGCCAGGCAAGCACGAGGAAGCCGAGGTCTAGGATCGAGAATCCGCAACGTGCCGACACCTCGCCAAGCGACACTAGAAACGTGGCTAAGAAGAAAATTGCACGAAAGTTACGAGGGCAGCTGATGCTCCAGATTGCAGCAGGACGATTCTTTCGTCCCCATGTCCCGCTTAATGAGACCGAGCACCGCTACACGGTCTACAGCAACGCCTGGTTCATCGGTGACCCGCCGATCGCATTGCCGGTCGGCGAAGTGATCGCTTCGACGGAGATGGGGCACATCTCATCGGCGATGATCGCGGTCGTCGACCGACTCGAGCAACAACGCCCCGACGGTACCGATGACTTCATGATCGCCACTAGTGGGACAGACCTCGTCGATGACCTTGCCTACCTGATGACGTTTGCGTTGAACCGCACCGTGAGCCGGAGTTACGACCAGACCCGGCGTCTGGTTACGGGCGACGGTACACCGCGCGGACGCTCGGCCAACGATCTTTTCCCGGAGCTGTTTGAACCGAGGCAAACGGTCCAGCCCGACCAGTGGGACGATCTCCGGCAGTTCATGCGCGACCTTCTTAGCCTCAGCCGAGAGGACTTCGCGCGTGTTATGCGAGTCATCCGCAACGCGGTCGATGCGACACGACGAGCCCTCGATGACCCCACCGGCGCCTATACCGACCTGGTCGCTGCACTTGAGTCAATGTCGGACGACGAGCTGTCGACTCCAGTGACTTGGGACCGCTACGACGGTTCTAAGCGCAAGATCGTCGACGCGGCCCTGCTTGATGCGGGTGAGGTTGTAACCGACAGGGTGCGCGCAGCTGTCCTCGAAGCTGATCGGGCAGGTCTGAAACGACGTTTCGTCTCCTCTACCCTGGCCCGACTATCACCGGGCTACTACCGCGATGACGCAGTGGGAACTGTCCGGCCGCCCCGGGCGCCCGACATCGAACGGATGCTCAGCATCGCCTACGACATCCGGTCGCGACGAAGCCACGTACTCGAAGACCTCGGCGAAGGCGTGTGGGTCTTCACCGACGGCGCTGAGACGGCCTACGAGCCGAACTTCGAGCGAGTGCTTACCCTCGCCGGCCTGTGGCGCCTCATCAGACATGTCGTCCGTCGGTATACCGCCGACGCGGATAAGGTGGCGCCCGCACCCTGGGACTACCGCGACGCCCTGCCAGGCATCGTTGAGGTACAGCTCGCGCCTCAGTACTGGATTTGGCAGACCGGCGGCCTCACGGCGGCAACGGCAACCCGCCGGCTTGATGGCTTCGCCGAGGCACTCATCGGACGGATTGCTGGGGATCACAGCGACGGATTCCCGCTCGATCAAGTCTGTCAGGAGATTGAAAACTTGGTTCCCACGCTGTCCGACGGCGAGGCCAAAACGGCCCTCATCGCAACGCACATACTCTGGCATGCATGGGTTGACCCAGCTCGTCACCGCCCCGAGGCAACGACGTTCATTGATGACTATAAGGCTGTATTGGACGCGCCCTCGGCCAGTGCGTTCACAGTTTCGCTGTTATCCAACCACCCGATGCCGGCATGGAGTGTGAATGAGTGGGTCACCATGGCTCAGGCCCGAAACGACGCTCGGCACACCAAGAGCCAAGCGCCACTTCCCCCTGTCATCGACGCGCTGATTCAACTATTCATCGCCGACGAGCTTGAAGCCGCCGGCAGGCACGACGAGGCGATCAAGTTCGCCGCAAACGCCGTCGCAGAACTCCCCGGAAACCAGGCTCTTCTTGCGTGGGAAGCGCGCCTCATTGCAGGCAACCATGATCCCGATTTTGATGTTCACACGTTCGTCTTTGGCGAGAACAAGGGCGAAGACAGCGAAGAGCCCTCCGGGCATGAGCAGCCCGGCGAACTTTCAACCAAACACGCTGAAGCGACAACGGTTCAACCTTAAGCAACCGTTGTCATCAGATGGACGCGCACCGCGGGCCGGCTGGTGTACTAGGGACGCGCGAGTCAATAATCAGCAAGGTCGCACCACCCAGCCTGCGGTTGAGCCTCCCCGACCAAGGCCCTGCGCCCCTGCATTCGCGCTTGCTCAAGGCGGATGCTGAATTTGAACCAAGAATGTGAAATCGAACCCCGCCATGGACCATCGCTTGCCGCGCTCGGTCTCTTCCGCTTCAATTTGCGCGACTGCGGTGCCCATCGCGCCAGGAGACAGAGTTGGATCGAGGTCCGCAGTCGGCGCCTCAATCCGCTCTGAAAGCGACTTGTAGGCCGGGAACGCTAATCCAAGTGGATGTCTGGTGATCGGGTCATGGCCTCTCCTCACGAGGAGCTGAAGCTGCACCTCGGACACCCAATCACCCACTGCAAGCTGACCGCTCCCGAGGGACACGACGCCGGACCCAAGCTACCGGCCCGGTGGGGTTCCTGCCTAGGCGTAGTAGTGGGTCAGGGGCGCTCAAAGAAACTTGTCGCCGTCTGCGGAAACGACCGTGCGCAGAAGGTAGTTATAGCCGTCACCGGCGGATCTTACTCGCGTCGAGACCGTCGCAGGCAGCAGGTGCGCTTCCCTGCTTGGCGCTGCTGATCACGTCAGGCGAGCAGCCTCTTGCAGGCGAACTCCCCGCCCTGGTCCTCAATGACGAACTCGTCCCCATCCATCTCCGCGTACATGGCCGCGATTCCTTCCGGTTCGCCCGTGCCTCGGAAGCGGACGCGGTCAGAGTCCGTTTGAATCAGATAGGCGGTGCCGGTGCACTCGCATGAAGTAATGAATGCGTAGAACCGCCCCTGATGCGCTTCCCGTAATAGGACCGCGGGGTAATAAATGTCGTGCTTACGGCACAGCGCAGGGACTTTGACAGAGCCATTCTCGAAGGCGCTCCGCGGGAGGTGAGCTGCCTGGGACCACGGTTGCAGTCGAATCTCCCCGCCCGTTGCGCTCAACGTGTGCCCATTCGCGAGAGCGAGCAGAGACTTCTCCGTGCACGTCTGGCCGACTGGCCACGTCACCGGCGTGTCCGATGGCCACAACGGTGGCATCCCCAGATCCGTCGTCGTGTCCACCCGAAGACCCGGAGTGATGAACCGCACGCCGTGCAGGAGGACCGCACCAAGGACAACCGTCATCGCGTACCCCTGAGGTAATGGCGGCTCGGGGAAACCTGGAATCCGAACCGTCAGCGGAGTGACTCGTACAGCCGAAAATCCCTTCACTCCCTCGAATCTGCCGATCCAGAACTGGCTGAAATCCAGCGGTTGCACCAGTTCGCGGCGCTCGTAGAGCGCTCCGTACTCGGACGGGGAAAGCCCGTAGCCGTTTTCCCGCTGCTCCTTGCTGGAGAGGAGCATCGCTGTCAGGGCGGTCTTGTGAACCCAGGCAGCGATCGCCGCCTGATCTTCCGGCGCGATGATCCCGGGCTTGTCTAGGATGAGCGGGGTCAACACGCGCTGCGCGACAGTTTCGAGGTTGCTCATCCACCCGTTGTTACACAAGGCGCAGAAGCTCTTCACGGATTGCCGGTAAGGGGGCTGCTCTCCCATATCGCGCGGCAGAGCATTCAACGGACCCGCATGGTGACGCATCGGACCTAGATCCAAGCCGGTCCTGCTCACCCACTGACCGAAGACGTGCTCGCGGGTGAGGGGCCCCGCCAACCCACAGAAAGCACAGGATTCAGGCATGCACTTATTCTCCGCTACTGGGGGTCATGAACAGCGACGGAGGTCCGAAAGTGGCGGACCGCGCATACTGAGCGGAGTTAGCGCGGAAGTCCCGCTCGACGTTTACCGTTTACATCATTGAGTCGACTTCAACGGGTTTTTCGCAGCTCTGCGGTAGAACCACACGCACGCTGCCAGGAGAACAAGGTTCAGTCCCTGTACCGGCCAGTAGAACCCAGTCGCAGAGCGCCCTTCATACGACACGCACACCCAATTGCTAGCCATCCATAGCAACGCAACAACTCCCATTGCCACAGCTTGGCCTTTTGTCGGCCACTTCCTAGCTTTGGACCTCATGAACCGAGCCTACGGGCAGGGTCGATACGCAGCCGCGCTAGCTCGGCACAGAGTATGCCGCTCAAGGATCCGCTACTGGGACGGACAACACGCCCGGTACCTAGCACTTGTCCCGGACGTGCCCTCCCCTTGATATCGCGGAACTCAACCCTTGTAAGCAGCAGTGAACCGTAGATTTTGGTACTGAGTATTGCCACACAAAATTAGGTTCTATGAGTTGTTTCGCGCTGTCGCGACCGTGTGTAGCAAATACGTTCGATTCAGCTACAAGCGCCCACGTGCACTCCATGTTCCGCCATGCGGCCCCGACTGACAGCGTCGGTTACGGAGGTCACCGATGGGATAGACATTACGCATCTGCCGCACTTGAAGCGCAAACTGCCGGATAGGCTCGGGAGCCCTCCAAACGGTTGGCTCCGTGCCTTCACTTCAGGACTCCGTCGCATCTAACGGATGTTTGAGGCCGCGCTGACAGTAAGCATGATTCGTGTACTGGCCAGAACGTCCATAGCCCGCACTCTCCCTTTGCCGCTCCTCGTGCCTTGCGGAGCTTTCGCGAGAAGTGCAACTCGGGGATACCGTACTTAGCACATCCTGGTGGTATTGGGCCCCCCATTCGCTGGGCCTGCTCACAAACGTATTCCTCAGTCGAAGTGGAATCGGTCCCGACTTCATTGACTTTTCCAAGCAAACCAACGAAAAAAGACAAAGACGACAGCGGCGACAAGAAACAACCCCATTAGCACTATCGAGCCATAGAACTGTGAGCGATGAAGTTTTCTGGGCGTGACCATCATGTTGATCATTTGATCGTCCGGGCCTGTACCCCAATAACGGTCATACAAGGGTCCTTTAGTTGAAGACCAATAGCCGGCGTGGGTGACGGGTGCTGTTCCCTGAGCGGGCCTGTAGGCATTGCTCATTGATGGCTTGCTTGGTGGTTGGGGCCTTGATGGCTGGGCCTGGCCTCGCGGCTGGAGCTGTTCGAGCTTTTTGATAGCGGGCTGGTAGTTGGGGTCGATCTCCGTCAGGCTCCCGCCTCACGCGCAGTGATCACACCCTCGGAAGTGGGAGCTCCGTCAAGGTTTCGACGACGTCGGTAAGATCGCTCACCGGAACTCTGCCCGACACACTGCTTCGATCGAACCTTCTCCAGGAATGTTTACCGGCGACCAACGCCCGAGCAACCTCGCTAGGCACATCCGCTACGAGGAAAACTTGGCCTTGGGCGTCGAATCTCATCACACCGAACCTCCGACCCTCCGACCCTCCAAATAGCCTCGGTATCAAGACGGACGAAACGGGTAACGTCCTTCGCGGAAACAATTCCCACGTATTCTCAGCCCTTTGCGGCCAGGCCGGGCAGGACAACCTGTGAGCAACTGGGAATTGGGATTGGTGGACTCGTCGTCGCTGAAACTCCTCGCCGGCGTAGCCCTTGTTCTAGTGCTAGCCACCGTGATCGCGTGGCTTCTGGGCTGTCACCTGGGCATCACGAGCACCATCACAAACCTGAAGCAGCGTATCGCCGCACCAGCGTTGCACGATGTCTAGACCCTCGATCACCCCTGTTGCAAACACCGTGAACAGGCCCTAGAACAACGCGATTCCAGCGCCGGTGCGTAGTTGCGTTGGGGTGTACTTGGCGCAACACATCCCGCAAAGACCTAGCAGCGAGCTGTATGAGCTCGGATTCGATCGCACGCCATACAGTCTTCCATGACGTCCCGAGCTGCCGGGCGAGACCTGCGATGGTTGCGTGTTCCCGGCGGAGCTGTCCGATCGCCCAGATGACCGCGCATGTGGTGATCGACCCACGCGCAGCAACCAGTGACGGGAACTGTTCGACGAACGTCTTGTTGACGCAGTCCGCGTCACCGCACCGCCAGATGCGTTGCCGCCAGATCATTCGTACTCGGATTACTCCGGGTACGTCGTGCAGAACCCGCCGGCGCCTGCCACGGCCGACAGCGATGATCCCGCACCCCGGGCAACCAATCAGCCCGACCGGCGTCGAGACAGTCACCGTCAGCAGTCCGTCGTCACGCTCGACCTCCTCGACCTGCTCGACGTGGAGACCACCAAGGCCCAACAACGAGTTGCAGCGCAAACAAGGATTAATAGCAGAGCGCGCGTCAGCGCACCCCGAAGTAGGGTGAGACACGTCGAGGTCCTCGGGTCGGGTCCGTCAGTTGGCGCTTCTGATCCTCACGACCTCGGCCCCTCCACGCCACCCCTCAACCGGCGGGCCTTAAACACTTACCCCCACCGAATGTCCCAAGAGCCCGCATTTAGGATGTACCTCAACGCCACAACCGATCACCGGTCGTCAGTCGCGGAACACCAATCGCCAATCGCCGAACACTGGTCTTGTACTCTGATTCGTAGCCTTCCTTCAACAGCGTGTCAGATTGCTAATCTTTGTTCCTGCCTAGCCCGTCACCCAAGGGAAGAGACGAGCAACGCCAACTATTTAGTTTAGTAGCGGGAGAGAATATGAGTGTGCAGACCACCCAGAACTCAACGGCGGAATGGCGTGCTCTAAACCATCTCGTCATCAGTACAATTCGAGCAGCCCGAGAACGCTCCGTTCTAACAAGATCCGCGCTGGCCCATCCCACGCTCGCACAAACAGTGCTTTGGGCCGATACGGTTTCTCGCAGTCATGACAAAACAGCTCAGCCTCGCCCGTGGTTACGCAACGCTGCACGTGACGCCGCTAAGGAAGCTTATGAAAGCTTGCCGGGAAGCTCAGCGCTATCGGCAGCCCCAGATTGGTATTCTCGGCTTAGCAATAATGAAGTAGAGATTGTACAACCTGGCGAATGGAATCTTTTTTTACAGTCAGTATGCGCAGAATCGATCAACACGGCAGTACATCCAGAACATTTAGACCGCTGGTCTAAAGAATTGGCAATTGGATTGATCGAGGATCAGCGGTCAATCAACGGTCTCCATCAAAGAATGAAGGAGATCATAAGCCAGAAAAAAGTAAGTCTTCTTAGTGCTCAAAGTCAAATTGAAAAACTTCTTACCCCAGCAACTGTAGAGCATATAGTTGCTGTTGGAATTCTCGGAGCTTCGGAACTTATCGACTTCGAGACTTTGATAGTTGATAAATCGGTCACTCTTCTCAGTGACGCGTCCCGCGAAGTAGGATTTGAACTTTGGGGAAAGGCAGGAGAACGAGTAGCAGATTTCGTTCGCACAGCTTCACGCCAGCGACTACTCTTTGCCAATCGAGATCACCTAATTGGTCCGCGTATTTTTTTACAGGTACTCGTTACAGCGTCAGATTCGGAAAGCGCTGGAAATAAGGCGCTCAGAATTGTTCAACGCATTCTCGATGCATATCATGCGGCACATCCCACCGCGCTCCTTTCATTGTATTCTTTAGTAGGAACCGCTGAACGACAAAGTAAGAAAAATTCGTTTGCACTTCTTGACCGCGACGAACGAAAAGGGGACTCAATAAACCTTGTTGGTTTCCAACCCATCGAAAAACTCACCTCGACTTTGAGGGTAAATTCGATGATACGCACAGCTCCTGCGACGGTCACACGCGCTTCTTTCAGTTGGGTTGCACTTGACGCAGCAGGGATTGAAAAAGACGATATAGACGCTTGCGGAAAGGCGCTTACGCTTCTAGAACTAAGGCAACTATTTTTCATTTCGTACCGGGATTTCATTCGTTACTCCGCAGCTAGTACACGAACACACAACGACCAAGTCCGTTTGGCTGAAACCTTAAAAAAGCGAGCTCGTAGACTCCGTCGACATGGCGCGGCCGGTCAACTTGCAGATCAACTGAATCTGTCTTCTCTGCATCTGGACGCTGCTGCTTTATTCCATAAGCGATTATCTGTACTTTGCAAAAACCAAGCTGATCGTACTCGCTTCTTACTTAACCAAGTTCAGGTATCTGAGGGTAGCGTCACCTACGGAAATTCGAGCTTTGCAACTTTAGGCGACTTCTCAGCATGGAGCATGACTCTTCGGGAATCGAAAACAAACTCAAATTCCACGAAGGGAGCGGCTTTCAGTGAAATTGCAGCTGAAATTTTTCACGAATACACAACTGAACTTCGGGTTTTAACTGATTTAGCAGTGCATCCTCACCTTTTGAAAAATCGGCTCGAACACCGAACAAAATATTTTAGCGCTCAACTCAAATCGCTTTACTCTGCCCGAAATATGCATCTTCACAATGGCGTACACGATGTTGCTGGAGAAGTCGGCCTGGCGCAACTGGGGCAGTCTCTAGTTGATGCAATGCTGGAGATTTGGTCAATTTGGCTCGCTTCGAGTACCACGATGCGTCCCATAGATGTTGTAAATGATTTGGCGTCGCGGTTCGACCTGGTCGTAGCAGAAACTAGCTCGGGGCGTCTGTTAGAGGACCTAAACCCTGGGATGATTGCTGCGCCAAATTGGGTTCTCCCCTAAGTTGTTATACTTATTTCGTACGCCTTATTACCCGCCACTAAATGACCTGCTCCGAGAGCACAAGTGGGCAGTGCGTCAGATCCACCTCGAACTCGTCCGGGAAGGCCACGGGATCTCTCCGGTGATTGTGGCCCGGTGGTTGCGCAGGCTCGGGATCTCCCGTCGGCGGGACATCGACCCTACCGGTGCCGGGAACCGCACAAGCAGCAGAATAGTGGCCAGGTACCTTGCTCACATGGTCCACCTCGATGTGAAGAAAGTCTGGCGGATCCCCGATGGCGGCGGTTGGCGAACTCACGGGCGAGGATCAGAGGCCGCGAAGGCCGCTGACCGGGCCAAAACCAATGCTAAGGCCCAAGCCAAGACCGCGGGCGCCCGGGTCGGCTACGTGTATCTGCATTCGGCCGTGGACGGGTTCTCACGCCTGGCTTACACCGAGGCCCTGCCGAACGAAATCTTGGCGACCACGATCGGGTTCTGGGCTCGGGCACGGGCGTTTTTCGCCGCTCACGGCATCCACCGCATCACCCGCGCCGTGACCGACAACGGGGCCAACTACCGTGCGAGGAAGTTCAACCGGAGCATCCTGGCCACCGCGGCCCGTCATTAGTGCATCCGACCCCACACTCCGAAGCACAACGGCAAGGTGGAACGCTACAACCGAACCCTGGCCGAGGAGCTTCATTACGCCCGCGAATGGACCTCAGAGGCACAACGCGCCGCCGCGATCATGACCTGGAACATCCACTACAACTACCATCGAGCCCATACCGCAATCGGGAACCGGCCTCCAGCCGCACGCCTCCACCAAGGCGTCACCAACGTCATGACACAGAACAGCTAGTGGTAGCCCTGTCGATAACCGCGCCGGCACGTCCTTACCCAGCGATCAATGTCGCAACTCTCAATCAGCGGTCGGGTCATCGGCGGGCAGCGGGCGGTCATTCCCAGTAAGCCGTCCATGCGGCAGGGCGATCTCAGCCGTACCCGCTGCCCGAGGGTGATCGAAACACTACGACAGCCCCGAAATCACCCAACACAACAACGTAAGGAAGGTGATCTCATCATCAGTGCTCTAGGCGGCTCCACGATCGCCACCCTGGTCGAGCGGACGACCCGGTTCGTGATGCTCGCACATCTCGGCCGCGAGAGGAACGCCGAAGCCGTCCGCGATTCGCTGATCACCACAGTCCACCACCTACCCGCATCGCGTCGGTAGTCCCTGACCTGGGACCAAGGCGCCGAAATGGCCGAGCATCGCGCCTTCAGCGTCGCGACGAACGTCGAGGTCTACTTCGCTGACCTGCCACCCATGATGCTACGACAGCCCACCCAGCCGCTTGACAAACACAGAGGCACCCAAAGGCACCGACCTCGCCCCATGGCCCCACGCATCTTCTCGAAGTCGCCGCGGAATTGAACGACCGGCCCCGTAAATCCCTCGACTGAGAACACACCCGCCGAACGTCTTGCTGCCTTACTGGGAACCTCATAGAGCAACCGTGTTGCGACGACTGCTGGAATGCAAGCGCGCGAGGGAAAAATCTACTGCTGCGCGGTCCTAGACACCTATTCACGGCGAGTCGTCGGTTGGTCCATCGACTCTTCGCCCACGGCCGCACTGGTGACGAACGCGCTGGGAATGGCCATCGACAGCCGGATTGGGAAGAGCACCAGCTTGGGGACGATCATTCACTCCGATCACGGGGTCCAGTTCCGGTTCTGGGCCTTTACGAAGAGGGCGCGTGATTCTGGCCTGATGGCTTCGATGGGCAGCATTAGTGACTGCTACGACAACTCGATGATCGAGTCGTTCTGGTCACGGATGCAGGTCGAGCTCCTGGACCGACAGAAGTGGAACACCCGCATCGAACTGGCGAACGCGATGTTCGACTACCTCGAGATCTGGCACAACCGAAAACGCCGTCATAGCCAGCTTGTATGGCTCAGCCCGATAGAGTTTGAGCGCAACCGCATCATCACCGTGGCATGAGAATCCAAGAAATTCGGACCACGCGAAACCCAGGACACACCACTTCCAGTCGCGATGATGAGCATAAGCTTGATGGTGCCTGGCACGGCTGGGTGCTTCGCGGGATCACTGGCGCGGCATCTGCTTTCCTGGGGCAGGTGCTCTCTTCACCCTGGGTGAGCATTCCGGGATTGCCGGCGGTTACTGCCGGCGTTGCTGGCTGATCTGTTCCGCGGCCCGCTGGATGACGTCGCGGCCGGGCAGGTGGACCTCACCGAAGATGTGCTGTGTGCACAGTTCCAGTCCGCAGGTCCGGAAAGGGGGTCGGGAGTCATTCAGGAAGCGCCTCGCCTGCAGTTTGCGGCCCTCTTTTTCCTTCCGGTAGAGGGGATTTCCGATGTAGAGATCGATGTTCGTGTCACCGGCCCAGCAGTCGACGCGGAACAGGGCATCTGCCAGGGGGTGCTGCCGGACGGGCACCCCTATGTCCCGGAGTACCGCCTGGACGTACTGCTCGCGAAGGAAGGAGTAGTAGAAGTTTCCTATGCGCCAGCGCATGGCGCCCCTCGCGTCATCAGGGGCGGATCCTCGCCGTATTGCTTCCTTGATGGCGTCCCGAGCCGGCGTCCAGGTCATGTCCGAGAACGGGGGCTGCTGTGCGGCGGCCCGGAATTCCTCCCAGGTCGGCAGCTTTCCCAGGTGCTCGGTGATGAAATGAAGGACATGCATGGTCGCGAAGGGTGCATGCCAGTCGCGGATCGAGTGGACGGAGGATATCTGGCTGCGCTTGACGTTGCCGAGGGCATGCGTTGTTGTCTTGCATACCTGCAGGATCTCCTCAGTTTCCAGTGCGAGCACTGTGCGCGCCTCGTGTCTCATGACGACGGAGACAACGTGCCGCTTGTGCTCGGACGCCAGCCAGTTCTGGTAGATCGTCTGTGCGCTGGGAGAACGCCGGAACCGGGAGACGACTTCCATGGCCGTGACCGTCGTGGTCATTGGCTGTTCCCGGGATTGCTGACCGGGATGATGCCCGCTGGGTTAGTCATCGGTTCTGATGCTCCTGATCAGCCCGACAGCATGGCCTGGGTTGCGGTCGAGCATGAACGCGTCGAGGTACACCACCCCGTCGAGGTTCTTGTGGTCCGCGCGGATCTGCTCTGTTGCTTTGGTGAGGCGGGCGGACATCAGGCCGGTTTCCGCGGATTCCAGCGGGTGGCGCAGGATCACCGCGACGCGCCCGTCGGCGGGGTTTTCCCAGAGGCCGCAGGCGGCGAAATGATTATGGATACCTGTCACGTTGTAGACCTTTGCCCAGCTGCTGATGGCCTGCTGGTGGTGGCTGATGTCGATGGCTAGTGCTTGGCCATCGAGGACCGCTCTGAGGTCCCTTGCGAGACGCCAGTCGAGGAGGGCGTGGTAGGCCATGTTGGAGTAGTCGCGGAGGCAGCGGTAGCAGGAGGAGGAGCACTCGGTGGAGTGGGTGCCTCCGAGGTCGGCGAGGTAGGCGTCGATGTCCGCGAGGTATCCGGGAAGGACGCCGGGGGATCCGAGGTGGCTGCTGAATCCTGCTCCGTTCTCCAGCGTGTCGGCGAGGAAGGCGAAGGTGGTGGGTTCGCCCTGCTGCATTCCTGTGTGGATTCCGGCGCTGAATTCCTGGGGCTGGATGTCGAGATTTTTAGCGGCCACTGTCCTCATGAGAAAGCTCAGTGAGTACCATGCGGCCCTGCGGCCCTGGATGGAGTCGTATACCCCGTATGGCTGCGTCCGGCCGCCCCTGAGGTCAAGGCGGAGTCCCTGGGCTTCGCTGACTGCTGAGCGGGGCCCGTAGAACAGGAAGTCTGTTGGCTGGATCGTTCCTAGTGCGGCCATGATGATTGGTGCTGACTGCTGGCTGCCCGACGTGCCCGGGGTAAGTGCGAGGTATCCGCCCCACTGGCCGGCGGGGGGCGCCTGCTGGAACTGAAAGGACTTGCCCGCGTTGTCATTGATTACGTATCTCCTGCCGCGGCCGGAGTAGGCGACGGAGTCGCTGAGGGGGACTTGCAGCAGTGCCTGCAGATCGGCGACGGCTCGGGTGGAGGTCGAGGTGGGTGACCATGAGAAGTTTCCGTCGAAGTCCCTGGAATCGCCTGCCCGGTATCCTTCGGGCTCGCGGAGGTCGATGGTGCCGAAGGTTCCGGGGTCGGCGCCGCACCGCGGGCAGGATTGATCGGCGTGGTCCGCTCCTGCCGGTTTCTCCTCGACGAATGCGCACTGCCTGCAGATGTCGATGAGTCGTTCCTCGCCGAGGGGATTGTCCTCGGGGCGGACGGTGAAGCCGGCCGGGCGGAAGGATGCCACGCCGATGACCGGGTAGATCCTGCCGTCGCGCACGAGCTCGCTGCCCGGGGCGAACTGGCTGACAGCCATTGCCGCATCGCGGTTGATGGTGTTATCCGGTGGCCAGGGGAACGGCGAGCGCGGCCTCTGAAGGTAGAGGTCGCGGACTTTCGAGGGGAAACCGAACATGGGCAGGAGCCCGTTTTCCGCTAGCCGCTGGCTGAGATCGGGATGGCCCGCGGTGTGGCCGGAGGTGATCCGCGAGATGTCCTCGGCGAGCGAGCCGATGCTCTGCCGTGCCCGGGCTAGGTCCTCCGGGGGGAGATCTGTGTATTCCGTTAATCCGCGGATGACGTCGCTGATGAGGTCCTGGCGGTCATGGAGCCATCCGGCGAGCCGCGGGGCGGCTGCCGGCCAGTCGGATACCAGCCCGAACTGGCCGTGCGTGTTGCTACCCGGCCCGGAGAAGCCCTCTTCCTCCGTGAGGGTAGCGGTGAGATCGGCGAATGCCCGTCGGAGTACCTCGCTTCTCAGGGCGCGGATGACGATTTCCGGCCGGTCCAGTGCGAGGTAGGGCTTCGGCGTCGGCTCGTTGGTGATGAGTTCTGGCCGGCCGAAGTAGTATTCGTCGTGCGTCCTGCCCCTGCAGACGGTGAGGGACACGGCCATCGGGGTGAGGCGGCGCCCGGCGCGTCCTACGCGCTGCTGGTAGTTGAATCGCGTGGGCGGCATGTTCGCCAGGACCACGGAGTCGAGGGCGCCGATGTCGACGCCGGCTTCCATGGTGGTGGTGACTGATAGAAGCTCGATGCCGTCGGTTTTCCTGTTCTCTGCCTGGTCGAGAAAGACATTCTGGAAGCGGGCCTGCCTGGACTGGGCGTCCAGCCGGTCGGTCTGGCCGGTCAGCTCGGCTGCTGTCAGGCGGAACTCTCCCTGTGCGTGAACGGCCTTGTACCCGTAGTAGTCCACGAGCTCGCTCTCGCGGGCGGTCCCCTCGGGGAGGTCCTTCCCGCAGTAGGTGCACAGGCCACACGCATACACCAGGTGGCGGCGGTGGCAGTTCCGGCAGATCCATTCGGTGTCCGCCGGCGGGTGGATGGTCACTCCATCGGGGTGGATGAGGAACTTCGAGACGGTTCCGCCCCATGCCCGGAGGACTCCGGCCTGGATGTCGTCCATGTCCAGGCCGAGCCCGGTGGCGGCTGCCTTCCAGAAGTTCTTCAGCTTCCGGGGCGGTGTTTCCGATTCGTTCCTCATACCGGCGAACCTGCGCATTCCCGCGAGGATGCGCAGGCTGGACTGGGCGATAGCGTCCGGGGAGGAGGGGGAATGCTGGACGGCGGCACCTGGCTCCAGCGGTCCGATCCATCCCAGCCCCAGTGATTCGTAGTCGCGTCCTGCTCCCGAGAACAATCCGTCGATGACCTCTTTCTGCAGTGTGAGGTCGATGGCGTCCTGGAGTCTTTCCTGTGCGAGGGACAGGTCCTGCCTGCGTTCCGGGGAGGGCTCCCAGCGGTACATCCGGGACCACGCCGAGGGAGGGTCTTCCCTGGTGTGCTGGAGGGACGCGGCCGGGCCTCCGGGGTTGAGCCCCATCTGCGTCAGGCGCTTGCCGACACGCCCGGTCAGCGCAGGGAGCGCGGGCGGCTCGGACATCCGCCGGATGGCTTCGGCTTCGGGCAGCTCGCTCTCGTCCTCCCAGACCGCGCGCAGGGTGCTGTAGGCTCCCAGGTCCTTATCCTTCAGCCGTTTCACGGCCTCCAGGTTCTCCTGCGTTCGCTCTCCGCCGACGATGCGCTCCCTGGCCAGGGAGATATCGGCGGTGGTCCGGTCCGCGATGGCGAGTTCGGCGTGAAGAAGCAGCCGCAGCAGATCCTGGTAGTGCCGCAGCCCGATACCGGAGGAGAGTTTAGCGGCGTCCTGCCGACTGTCGGTGAAGACGATGGTTTTCCGGTTTGCCGGGTCAAGGTCCTGGAGCAGCTCCGTGATCAGCACCTGGTTGATCTTCTCGAAACCGGTCCGCATGGCCCTGATCGGTGAGCGCTGGCGTTTCTTGTCGTCTCCCCGCACCGGCCCGTCGGCGGTGTGCGTGATCTCCCAGTCATCGGCGCAGTTCGGGCACCGCGTGGGGAACGGGGAGAGCTGCTCGGGGTCCCGCTTGGGAACGCCCGCCGCGGGGCCCTGCCTGGCCGTAGGGGAGGATACGTGGAAGGTCCAACCCGTATGGTCGTCATCCGCCGTCGGGCGCAGTTCGCCGGTCCCGGGCATCAGAACCGATCGGCGGAAGGCGTACTCGACCTTCCTGCCATCAGCGGTCCATTCCAGCTCGTCCAGATCAGGCCGCTGCTGACGGGGCCAGTAGAGCAGGTAGTTGCTGGCAGTCCGTTCAAGGCCTGCCCGGTCGGGGAGCCTGTCGATATCCGACAGGTCGGCCAGGAGGGTTACCTGCGCCCCGGGACGCTGGGTCGAGCCCGCAGGCGCGTAACCTCCGAGGAAGACGTCTCCGCAGTTCTGGCAGTACAGGAATTCCAGCACCCGCGACCCGCACAAGCACCGGCTAACCGGTTCGGAGTACAGGCGCCCGACCGGGCGGCCACTGCTGCTCCCGCTAGGCGCCTGGGGACATGCCGGGTCCGTGCAGGCCCACATGCCCGGGACATTGCGGAAGAACAAATGAGCGCGCAGCAGCGGCCACCTCAGATCCCCGGAGTCTTCTCTTGCTGATCCGGCGGTTTTCAGGAGCTTCTGCAGCGCTCCGGCGCGCGCATCCGCCGGCAGCGCGGGAAACAGGCCGTCCCCCAGGGCCTTCAGTGATTTTGCTTCCGGCTTCGGCTGGGATGTCCCGTCCGAGCCCCGGAAGAAGACATTACCGAGGGCGCTGGCCGCAGCGGACATATCCTCCTTGGAGGGAACGCCCTCAGCATCCGCGAATCCCGTCCCGGAAAGATCCAGCACCGAATCCTGTGCACGCACGAGCTGCCCGGACAGGAAATCGAAGGACTGGCGGGGAACGCCGAAGAATCCCTCGACGAAGCCCTCGTCCCTGCCCGCCTCCAGGGAAGCCGAGGCGGCGATGACCTGGAACTGCCCGGAGTCCTCCGCCAGCCCGAGTCTCATCTTCAGGTTGCGGATCAGCAGCGCGACCTCGGTCCCGGCAGTACCCCGGTAGGAATGCAGCTCATCGACCACGAAGGTGAACCGGTTCGCGGGACTGGCCTCGAGCCACCGACGCGTGGAGTCGAAGTACCTGCTATCGCGACCACGCAGCAGCAGTACGTTGAGCATCGAGTAGTTGGTGATGAGAATGTCCGGCGCCGCATCGGCCATATCCCACCTGGACACCATCTCCGCTCCCCTGGGACGCGCCATGAAATACCGGGAGTCACCCTCAAGCTTCTCCAGCTGCGCGCTCCGGTGATCAATGTCCCGCATATAGGAACGCAGGTTCCGCAAGGCAGTACTGTCGCCGGGCTCCCCGGTGACAGGAGTGGCGCCGGTGTACCGCCCGAAGTAAAAGCGATGACCGCGCCGGTTCGCGTCCAGCCAGCTGCGCGCCGCGTCGCTGTCCAGGGTCCTGCGAAGCCGGATGAGCTGATCATCGACCAGTGCGTTCATCGGGTACAGGATGATGGAGCGGACAGCCTTAACGCGCCCGGTTTCCGTCGCACGCTGCGGCGTGAATGGCGTGCTGCCCCGATCCCACCACGATGCCGGGGATGCCCCGCGCCCGGCCCAGGAGGCTGACTCGGACAGGAGATTCGAGAGCAGAGGCAGCAGGAAGGCTTCGGTCTTGCCTGCACCGGTGCCGGCGGTCACCACGACATTTCGCCTATCGCGCACCGCCGATACCAGCGCGGACTCCTGATGCGTGTAAAGGTCCCGGCCGTCAGGGATCAGTCCCATCCGGGCGAAGTCGGCGAGGTCCGCCGAAGCGCTCGCCGTTGCTGCGGACTCCTCGAGCGACAGTGCGGATACCTTGTATTCCGGTCTCAGCTCGATGAAGGGCTCACGGTAGACGCCATTGTCCCGGTCCAGGATGCGGCGCCGCTCCTGCTCGAGGCTCTTATCCGCGAGCCCGAAAGGGGTGTCGTAATAGCGGAAGTAGGAGCCCCGCAGATGGCTGAAGGTCTCGACGATATCCAGGGTCATCATTCTCTCCTGTGAGGTAGGCGGGAGTGCTGCGGGCACATATCAGGGCACCCGCAAAGACTGGTGGACGCAGCGGGCAACAGCCGCCGCGACGGACAGGGGAACGTTGTGGTACATCCATGCCCTGTCCGCCGTATAGGCAGGACTGACCCCGCTGCACAGGGTCAGCACCTGGCGACACCGCACCGGCAGCACCAGCGCAGGGTCGACCCGCAGCGTACCGGCAGGGTCTCCGGTTCCCTCGGCGTCCAGGAACCGGAGATACGAGGTTCCGTCACCCTTCAGGGAAAGGCAGACGCCTTCAGCATGCGTGGTGGAGAACCATTCTCCTGCCCTGTGGATCCAGTACTGGTTACGGCCGTGGACAAGCTGCCGGAACAGCCCGTTCTCCCGCATTGTCCCGGCAGTCTCGAATCTTCGGGCCCGGACGCTGTACCTGTCGATCTGGGATCCATGTTGGTTGGGCCCGGCGGTGCGCAGCCCCGGGGCGAGCGGTTCGAGCTTCCCGGCTCTGGCAGTCGCGATGCACGAGACGAAAAGCGCTCCCGCGCGGGTTGCGATCTGCTCCAGGTCCGCTTCGCTGTCGTATTCCAGGAGCAGGGTCGAAGGCCTGCCCGACGATACGGCCCCGGATGGCGCAGGATCTATCCTGTGCAGCGCCGCGGCGTCGTCGAGGTGAGCCTCCAGGTCCGGGGTCCGCCTGCCGATAATCAGGGCGAGCGCCGCTGGTCCGGGGAGCTGGGTGATGGTGGTGGGACGGATGCACCACCGGCTCTCTGCCCGTAGCAGGTCCAGGTGCCCCAGTTCCTCCATCCCTCTGAGGCAGGTCCAGGCAGCCTTGTGCCTAGCTTGCGCTGTGCCTTCGGCCATGGCGGCGATTGCTGTGATCGCGGTGCCGAAGGAGTCTTTCTCACGGGAGCTCAGCCAGTGAAGGAGCAGGTCACCGTCCATGGATGCTCTCCTGGATGGACTGTGACAGGTAGTCGCGCCAGAGCCTGTCAGGGTTCGTTACCGTCTGCTTTGCGACGCGCCGCCAGAATGCACGGGCGGGGGCGTCCAGTACTCCGAAGTTCGGCGGGATAGGGGTGATGCACTGCGGATCGGAGAATTTCCCGGCCTTTTCGGTGATGGCCCAGCTTGTACCGCCGGGGACTTTTGCTTTCCAGTGGTAAGACTCGGGAAAGCCCAGGCGGGTGAGGGACTGGCGGGGGAATGGTTCGGTGTGCTGTCGCACAAGCCCGGCGGGGGTAACGAACCATATTGCCGCCGCCCTTCCCCGCCTGTTCAGCACATACTGGGGTGCTTCACCCCTCTGGGCGGAATTGAGCGCCTCGATGTCGGCGGTCCGCTCATGCTGGGTTTCCCGCTGGGCCGCGGAGCCGCTGGCATGAACGAAGAACTCGAGTTCTGTGCTGTCAACGCGGATGGAGTGCTTTCCCGGGGTGAAGGGGCCGAAGGGGCGAAGCGGGAAGGGCAGGCCGCTGGCTCTCACTGATGTGCCGGGTAGCTTGTGGTCCAGGACGATCCGGACTTGGCCATCTGCGGTGTTCTCAGGAAGCTGCACGTCGGGCTCACCGCCCAGGAGGTAGTGGCGTCCTCCGAGATCTGTCCGGAGGGCCAGCCCATTGATCAGTTTCGCGCGGGTGCTAGAGGGTGCGTGCAAGAGCTGGGCCGGGCTGTTGAATGAGCCGGGCGCGGAGAAATCGATGGGTTCGATGAAGGACACATCGGCGTAGACAGTCCAGCCAGGGAAGAGAGCGCTCCGGAGTTTCCGGTGTCCGGGTGCTGCGCTTTTCGTGAGCAGGTCCCTGATCTCGGTGGCATCCTGGTCCCGGACGACCAGAAGGTGCTGCTCGCCGGGGTGCATTCCGGGTACGGACTGCCACTGTCCCGACAGGGGCTCGCGGCGTAGTATCCACAGCTGCCGTACTTTCTTCGTGAGCGACGATCTGGTTCCTGTGGCCCGGTAGGGGTGGTTAATGAAGGAAGGGCCTGCGGGGATGGCCCCGGCCTCTACGTCATACACGGGACCGTAGGCGGGTCTGGTGATGATCAACGGGGCTGCGTTGTTCTGGAGCAGTTCGTCCTGTTCCAGATCCTTGTGCACGGGGATCACCCAGTCTGCGGACCAGTCCTGCGAGTTGATGCGCAGCGCGAGTTCAAGGGGCACGTACGTGCTGGTCGGGGAGGTTTCCGTTGCCTGTGCGGTTGCGAGTTTGGTGATCACAGCGAGCAGGAGGGGATTACCTTCCCCTGTCTGCACGAGGTCCAGGAATCCGGAGGACAGTCCCCGTGGCCTGTTGAGCCAGATGCGGAGCTTGCGCAGCAGCTGGGAGGCCGGTGGCGGGGAGGTCCGGTCAACGTGGAGCCTGTCGAAGAAGTCTGATAGCCGTTCCCGGTCGGATGCCTTCAGGACCGTCTGGGAGAGGGGGTAACCGACTCTGCTGAAGGTGGGGTGGGTGCGTATGGTGCTGGGGCCGACGAGGTGCTGGTGGTGTTCGATCCAGACGTCGAGCGTCTCCCACATCTGGGCGACCTGGTCGAAATGCTTTTTCATCCCCGAGGCGGTGAGGCTGTTCGGGCCGGACGTCATCAAGGTGATCAGCCGGGGGTAGTAGGCAGCGGATGAGAAGTCCCCGTCCCTGCGCATCCTGGTGCCCGCGAGGACCGTGACCGCCAGCAGGGGCAGGCAGGGTGGCGGCTGATCCTGTGCGCCTCCCCTCCAGCGGGCGATTCGCCCGTCGATACGGTCGAAAATGTTCTGCCTGTCGGTTTGCCTCAGCTCGGAAAGCACAGCTGACCTGAGTGAGTCCTCTGGATCATTTACATCGGACGCTATCCGGCTGAGTTCCTCGTCATCGAGAAACATGAAGACGGGTTCACCGGGCCGGTTAACAGGAAAGAATTCCCCGGACAGCCTTGACTGCCATTGGTCATAGTCCAGCCGGTTCACCGGCACCCCCTCTTCAGCACTATGCAACTGTAAGGTGAACTACTGACATTCGCGCGGATATCGCCTGAAACCCGCATTCCTGTGTCCCGCATGTCAGAACGGAAAGGACGGGAGCCAGCAGAACCGTTCCCGGACCCGGACAGAGCATCCATGAGGCAAGGCCGACCACAAAGCCTTTTTCAAGGGGTCAGATGACGTCCCGGCCCGGGGTGCGTCACCTTGCGGCGCATGGTAGTTCTGCCAGGCTGGTTCGTCCCGCTGGCTTCCGGTGAGAAGCCTGAGGTCACTGAGCTGTGGTTCCTGTGCTGCTCCCCAGAGTCGCGGAAGGCAGCGGGGCCATCCATCAAACCGGGCCTTCAGCCTGGATCGGGCCGGGCCCCAGGTGTGCTGCGAGCAGCACACCTGGGATCAGCAAGACAACAAACTCACAGTCTCTACCCCATCTGCGGACTGCACTCAGCCGCCCCTGCTAATTTCCCTTTATGGGCGATCTTAGTGTGGTCTGCGCATGGCAGAAGGATAACCCTGGTCAATTTCTTCCCTTAGTGAAAGCGCTTAGTTTACGCGTGCTAATAGCTTCTGCAGAATATTAGGCGTGCAGCCCGGCCTGGAATCCGGTGAGACGTCCATAATTTTTATTAACAGAATATGAAGGGTGCCGCCCTGGATAGATCAGCTTGTTCTGCGTCAACCGGGCGCCTTTTGACCTGCAGGCTCAGGAAGCTTTCACTCCTCCAGCCGAATCTGGTCTATGAAGTCCTTCTGCCGGTCCGACGGGATGCGCCTGTATGCCGCCCATGCACGGTCCAGCTCGGTTGTACCTCGCCTGCCGCGTTCCATCCAGCGCAGGAGCCTGCGGCGTTCTCGCGGGTTCAGGTCACGGGTGGCAGAGAGAACATCTCGTGCGTCGATAGGCGCTGCGCCGAGTCCTGATTTACACCGTTTGCACTCGGTCATGAAGACTTCTTCGTCATCGTTGTCGGCGGTGAGGAGGAGTCTCCGGGAGACCGCGAGAACAGCCGTGGTGATGATGTCGTCGGGGTATTGCTCTGTGGCCGCGATTCCGCAGAGGGTGCACATGTATCCATCTCGTACTAAGACCGCTTGCCTTTCCTTCGCTGATATGGTTTTGTGCGGAGCGGCCTTCCGGCGTTCTTCCGGGTCCCATACAGCTGCTCCTGCTTTGACGAACCTCTGATCTTCCAGGAGCAGTGAGGCGTCTTCAGTGCTCGAGTACACGATCCATCCGTAATCGCGGAGATCCCGGATTCGCCGGTCTATCTGCGAGACCTCGGGAAAATCACGGCGAAGCTCGTTCTTTGTGAAAGTATTCCCTTCCCCGACTACCTGCAGGAGCCACTGTGCCCCCCGGATCATACTTCCGGCATTGTTTTCAGGATCATTCCATGCTGGTGCTTCCACGTTATTTCCCCATTTCTCGTTGCCATTTCCTAACATCCTCGCTCCGAAAATCCTTGGCAGGTATCAGCAGCCAATAAATCACTAGCCTGCCTGCGCCTTGAGAGCATCCGCCCTACCGCGCTATACGCCACGGCGGGAGCGAGCTCGCTGCTTCTCTGCCCAGCTGCAGAACCTGATCCTGAATAATCTCAGGGGGTACTTCGAGTTTGCATGACGCCCAGCTCCCGAACGGCCCCGAGTCGGAAGGTACATTCGCCGCGATCCAGTCACGGGGCACCGAGCCGACCCCGGCGATATCGAGGCTGGCCGTGAGCCGCACGGCGACCAGAACCCACTGGGCATCGCGGAGCATCACGCTGCACTCGTGCCGCGACAGGTACGCCGTGAAACGGCCGGTACGGGTTGTGCTCTTGACCTCCAGATGAGCGCGACCAGCATCGTGGAAGAAAGCGATGTCGTAGCCGAACCCATCTGACCGCGTCGAGACGTGATCTACGCGGCCCTCGGTGCGCTCCGTCAGCAGGGCGACAAGAGCTGCTTCGCCGGCGGCACCTACGAGCTCGCGCCTCGCGGTATCGACCTTGCCCCAGCTGATGACTAGCTGCTCAAAGACCTCGTTCGCATCCACGCCTAGCGCGTCCCCGGCGGAGAGAAGGTCCGACGGTAGCTCATCGGGCGATCGGATGAGCTTATCGGCGTCCTGCATCCAGGCAGGCGCTGCCTTCTCGAAAATTGCTGTCAGGATGAGATTCGCCGGAGAGGAGACCGAGCCGGCTGACTCAAGGAGGTCTACCTCGCGCAACCAGCCAAGTGCAGTCGCGTACTGAGTAGGAGCGAGATCGCTGTACTGCATATGGTTCGTCAGTAACGCCTGCGCCCGCGGTATGCCACCGCTTGTGGGAAGAACCTCCAGCCAGCGTCTAGCAGCTAGCAGAATCTGCTCAGGCGGAAGGCGCACGGAGGTGCCCCATGAGTGCCTGCAGGTCTGCCGTATCCAGGTTTCCGCCTGCTGCAGGCTCCTCATTCAGGTCAGCGAGTTGCTGAACTGCCGGATCGTCCAGGATGCCCCCCATGAATATCAGTTTCTGAGAAAGCCGTGCAGTGACGACTTCATCGATGGTCCGCTCGGCGGCAAGGACGGTGATGCGTGTCCTGACGCCATGGTCAAGCCCGAGACGGTGAATCCGGTCCAGGCTCTGGAGGAAACGGCCGGCCGCGAAATCCCGGTCGACATAGATCGCATCATGGCAGTCGTGATGGAGGCTGATTCCTTCTCCCAGCGTCGCGGGATTAGAGAGGAGAACCATGCAGTCCTGATCGTCCCTGAACCGCTGGATCTGTTCCTCGCGGTCCGGAGAACCTCCATGGACCAGAGCAGGGTGAAATGAGGAGAGAAGCTGCTGCAGGGTGGTGAGACTGCGGATGAAAGTCGACCAGACGAGAGTCTTACGGCCTTGCGCGGCGTTCTCGCTGACGATCGCGAGGACTTCCTGGTACTTCGGCGACATCTCGTACGACGGTAGATCCTGCATCAGCTGATAGAGCGCTGAGTCTCGCGGTACGGAAAGCGGCGGAACCTGATACGAAAGCGGTTCGTATCTTGTACCTCCGACTGCGAGGAGAGCGGGGCTCGTCGCAGCCATGAGCATATAGACCATGACCCGGCCCAGAGCCTGGAAATCTCCTTCATGTCCGCCCACACGGGCAGAGAACTGGCCGATGAGAGCCTCGTATATCTCAGCGTGCAGCGGCGGCAGGGGAACGGGGGTGATCAGGGTTTCCACGGGCGGCAGATCGAGTTCGTTCTTCGTGGTTCTCGTGAAGAGAGGCCTGAGTGCGCGGCTTGCGTCGGCGAGGTTGCCGCCATTGACAGCCCGCACGACGCTGTGCCGGCCAGTGCCCGGCCATACAAAGCCGAACAGGTTCTCCAAATCCCTGACTCCATTGGGTGCTGGTGTCCCCGTGAGGATCAGCCGGCGATTACTGCGCGAGCCGAGGGCGAGGCAAGCTGCGCCATATGCCCCTTCCGCGCCGAGCTTCATTCGGTGAGCCTCATCAAGGATGATCATCGACGGTCGCTCGGTGAGCCACCGGCTCAGTGCGCTGACCATGGTGGGGAGGCGCTCATAGTTGATGAGTAGCGTGTCGGCGGTGGCTGATGGAGCACTGCCGACTACTTCGAGTGACAGGGCCGGGTTCAGGCAGTGGGCGCCTTCATACTGCCATGCGCTGTAACTCGACTTCGGCCCGACGACAAGCAGTCGCTCGATGCCCTCCCGGAGGCGCAGGGCCTGGAACACCGCTAAGCCAACTCTCGTTTTTCCCGCTCCGGGAACTGAGAAATTTGCTCCATGGCGCAGGGACAGGAGCTTGGTGATGTCACGGCGCTGAAACGAAGTGAGATCGCCTGTCCACTCTGGTCCGAGAATGTTAGGAGTCCAGGCGACCTCCGCAACTTCCTGGTTCTCCGGGTTGCTGAGCTGATGGGAGAGCGTTTGCGCATCGTGCAGCGAATCGACGACCAGCGCCTGTAGCCGGGCATCCCAGGTCACTTCACCGTCAGCCTGGTGAGGCCATGTGCTGAGGACTTCGAGATTCGTCAGGAAATCATCTAGATCAACTTCGACGGTGCCCGGCGACCGGTGTGTGCTGGTGTGAAAACCGAGTGCCAGTCTGCGAAGATCGCCTTCTAGTCCGGTCCGCACGATAAGCCGGGCGCGTGTTACCTCGGCCGCGAAGCTGATACTGAGGCTGGCAGGGCTCGCGGACATCACAGTGGGCGCACGGAGCTGAGAAGCCAGGCTACGCCGTCTCCCGGAGTGGGAAAGGTTCGCCCGGCCTGCCGTGCGAGACTTTCAAGGCTGTCACGGAGAACGAGAAGTGAGTCATCGAAGGCTTCCTCGTCAAGGGCACGTCTCGCCTTTGCTTCTGCGAACTCATTTGCACATTGCGTGACGTACTCTGCTGCGTCGGTCAGCCGTTCGGGAACCGCGGTCTGGCGTTTGACCAGCTCAGCATTCTGCCCGGCGAGCTTCACTGCCACGGCGAACGCTTGCCTTGCTTTATCGATGACAGCTGATGCGTCGGCGACATCCTCCGGGGACGCATTCTTGGCGTTCCCGGCCACTGCTCTGGCCTGGAGCAGCTGGTTCGTGAGGGCTTCAGCTGCCGCTGACTCGTTGCTCTGGGCTGGCAGCGTTACCCCTGGGATACCCGGAACGGTGATCTTCTTCGTGCTCGAAGCGGTGCCTCTCAGGTCATCCGGCAGGCGGCTTTCGAGGTACCGTGCGTGAAAGTCTGATTCGGCAAGGCGCAAAGAAGTTTTCGGGTAATCCAGAAGTACCATCGCCAGACGTGATTGCTTGAGTCGCTTCGCGGCATCCGGATCAGTCGTAGCTAGCTTTGTGTAGTCCCGGTGGAGTTCACGCAGTTTTTCCTGGTGCTGCTCGAAATCAATCAGCCGCAGGGACGCACCGCCTGAAGTCCGGCTGCGCTCGATTGCATCGAGGATGAGCTGGTATACCCAGCGGTCGCGCTGGAGGGTTCCGAGTTTGATGTTGAAACCCCTGGCCACATCAGCCTCAGAGCGTCCGCGCCCTAGTTCCTCGTCGATCGCGATGAGGCGGTTGATATAGGAGTAGTCACGTCGTCGGTCCTTCCGGAGCTGGAGAGACAGCTCCACCGCGTTAATGTCCTGACGAGAGGTGTCATCAGGCAGGACGCCGACCCGGATGTTCTGCACGCTGAGGTCGCGCAGCGCCGCGGCCCGGGTGTTGCCGTCCACGAGGATCCCGTGCGGGCTGACGATGCCAGGCTCGCGCTGACCGTCGTCATCCAGTTCTTCCAGTAACGCCGTGTAATCAGGATCCGTCTGATCCGGGTTTGAAGGCCGTTGCCTCAGCAGGTCGTGGAGGTAATTCTGGGCTACCAATCCCCAGGGATCTTCATGGATTGCCTGATCCCGTTCCGGATCGAGCGTCCGCTGTGCACGGATACGGTGAGTATCAGGGTTGAAGAAGAGCATGTCGACCGGCAGGGAAATTACGTACAAGTGACGTGGCTGGCCGCGCCAGTCAATTGTTACTTTCGCGCCGTCTTCGGTCATCGCCTGCTTCAGGCGATGGTAGATGACCGCTTTGATGTCCTCCCCTGTGGGAGGTATGCCGAAGTCTGACATTGAGGAACTCCTCGAGCTGGTTCTTGATGAAGACTGCCAATATCCTGACACTGAAAGCATATTTACCGCCTGCGCCACGCAGCCCGGGGCATGGAATGGTTTGCTCGGGGAACCGACTGCGTTTAGCAAAAGCCGGTTCGCTCAGCTGATTTTTGAGCGCAGCCGGTCGATCGCGAAAACCTCGTGGCGGGAGTGGTCCTCCTGCCCGCGGAATGCACGCCACTCCCCCAGCTTGTATGTGGGTGCGCCGCCGCGCAGACGCACCTCAACGTCGAAATCACGACGGATGAACTCCACCCTGCGCTCGATCTCCCGGTCGGCCAGGGTCCCACGAAGTACTCTGCGGAGCCCTGCAAGCGAAACAAAACCCCCGTGCTCACGCAGCGCCCGGTACACCTCGTCATGGCTGGCCACACCGTGATTGCCGGTTGCGCTCACTTCCTTCCGTAGTGCCGACGCAATGGCAACCCCGACGGCCCGCGCCACCGGTGGGGGGAACGCGTTGCCGATCTGCCGGTATGTCGACGTCTTACGCCCTTTACGTTCGGCGAAGTCCCACTCATATTCGGGACCCCACCAGCCCTGGATGCGGGCGACCATCTCATTCGTCAATTTGGGGATGAAGTCAGCCGGGACATCAGGACCAGGTGCAGCATCCGCGATTCCGAGACCATCAACACCTAGTAAGCGCCACTCACGCTTCGCCCGGGTCGGACCGAGATCGGGTCCGCCGTGCTTTTTCGAACCACCAACAACGGTTGGGGCCACCCGATTGGCCCTCATCGCCCAGGCTTCGGCGCCCGGCCATCCGTTTTCTGCCATCAGATCGTAAAGAGCACCACCTACCGTCTGCGTAGAAGGTATCGGCTCAGGCCACGCAAAATACGGTGCAAACTCATCACGCAACGCTACGAGAATGAAACGGGGCCGCAGCTGCGGAACTCCATAGTCCCTGGCCTCTAAAAGTCGCCAGTCGGCCCGGTACCCCAGCTCGGCGAACCTATCGAGCACGGCCTGCCTGTATCCGGCGAAACGCGGCATTGATAACCCACGGACATTCTCAAGCAGGACGGCGTCAGGCTTCATACGGCCTGCAGCCTCGACAGCCCACGCAAACAGATCCCGCTCATCCGAGGATCCCAGCTGCTTACCGGCAATGGAGAACGGCGGGCACGGCACACCGCCGGCAAGTAGTGAGACGCCCGGGTAGTCGCAGGGGTTCCAGACAGACTCGTCAGCGACGTCCCCGATGGCGATGTCCGGTGCCGGGTGCCCTCCGGCCGTAGCAAGCCGCGACAAGTTGCGCTTGAGGGTCTCAGCTGCGATGGCGTCGATCTCGACGGCGAGGGTGTGACGGAACCCGGCAAGATGAAGTCCGAGGCTCTGGCCTCCCGCTCCGGCACAGATCTCTACGGTTGTCAGCTCGGTGATGGGTTTTGTCTCATGCATGATCGTCCTATTTTGGCAGGGCCCACTGACTCCTTTGAAACGCGTACACTCGGATGCCGCTTTGGCCAGCTCACATGACGGAAGCGACCGTGGGCCAGGTCAGGGAGTTGGCTGGCCCTGACACGAGGGTCAGTGCTGCTATGAGTTTCCTGTCGGTCATCGCTGCGCCGTAGAAGTGTCTGCGAACGGCCTGGTTTCAGTCCCCGGAGGCGTTCTTCGGGTGGCGGTCGTCATCGTGCAGGGCCAGCCGTGCGCTTATCGTGGTCGCATCGGGATCAGCGACAGCAATTGAGAACCTCATTGATTGAGGCTGATTTCGGTTCACGAGGAACACTGCCGACGAGCCATCACTCGTATCTTCCGCGATCACGGCGTCCACGGGGCGCACGAGCGTGAATGAAGATCTCACAGGGTGCA
The DNA here is from genome assembly GCF_036867195.1 of Arthrobacter sp. Soc17.1.1.1. NCBI lineage: Bacteria > Bacillati > Actinomycetota > Actinomycetes > Micrococcales > Micrococcaceae > Arthrobacter > Arthrobacter sp. Soc17.1.1.1. The sequence goes on along the minus strand of NZ_JBAJII010000001.1, from coordinate 753,645 downwards.
TCATTTCGCGCGAGTAACGTAGGTGTTATGGGCAGGGGTACATCAGAAGCAGGAGCCTTACGATCCCCTGCCGCAGCCAGCGCGGGGCGTCGCCGGAATATGCAGGCAAATCGGCGCCGGGACACGAAGCCCGAACTGGCACTGCGCTCAGCGTTACACCGTTCAGGATTCCGTTACCGGTGTGACTACCGCATCGACCTGCCCGGAGGCCGCGTCCGTCCCGATATCGTCTTCACCCGTCGGCGCGTCGCAGTGTTCGTCGACGGGTGCTTCTGGCATTGCTGCCCCGAACACGGGTCACAGCCGTCGGTGAATCAGACCTACTGGTCACCGAAGCTCGCTGGGAACGTGAAACGAGACCTCCGCAACACAAAGCTTCTTCAAGAGGCGGGGTGGACTGTGCTGCGGATCTGGGAGCACGTGCCTATCGAGACTGCCTTCGAACTAGTTGCAGCAGCCATTGCGACCAAACCAGCACCATGTGAAGCGCCAGAGGCTGATAAGAAGCTAGAGCGTTTTGATTCCACTTCCACGGACTGACCGTGTCATATGCCCTGTTATCGGCGACAACACGAAGAGGACCGGATGCCGCCGTGCGGACGCATATCGTGGCGGCGCGGAATGCAGGGGACGTGAACTCTTTACGCGGTGGCCCGGTTGGGGCCGAGCACCCTCGTCTCCTGGCTCAGGAGCCGACAGGTGCGCTCAGGGTATCGGCCATCTCCCACCAGAGCCGGTTCACCTCGACATACCGGTCGGTAGGATCCAGCGGCTTCGCCCACGGCTTGTCGATGATGTAGTGGATGTTCTTCACCGACGCCGGATCCCAGACCGACGGGTGCTGGTGCTGCAGGGTCTTCAGCGCGTTGTACACGTAGGGCAGCGGACGCCAGCGGTCGCGGTAGAACTCGTTGAGGAAGTCCTGTTCGGCGAACGGGTAGTCCGACAGGTCGTCCACCCCTGCCAGCCGCCCCACCATGTCGGCGAGGACGGCCTCGTCGGGCGACAGCACGAGGAAGCCACCGTTCAGGTAGTTGTCCGTCGCACCCGGTTCGGTGACGTGGTCCCCGCCCCGACAGTGCGTGTAGAAGCAGGTCTGGGGTGTCCAGCTCGGCGGATAGCTCGCGATCCGGTTGGGGTTGCACCGGCAGGCGTGGCAGGCGGCGATGGCGCCGTCGGCCAGGTCCAGCGAGAACAGTTCGTCCATGTTGCGGGTCACCAGCATGTCGGCGTCCAGGAAGACGACGCGCTCGAACTCCGTGAGGCCCCAGACGGCCAGCTTGGTCCACACCTCCGCGAATCGGGCGTTGGCGTAACTGTCAGCCGATCCCCCGGCGGGACGCAGCGGTGCCACATCGCGCAGGAGGCACCCGTCGTCCTGCAGGAGGCGCCGGGCCTGCTCGTCGATCCCCTCGGTCACCATGACCACGAGGGAGGCGGTGCTGCCGGAGCGCTCGAGCGAGGCCCGGAGCGTCCGGACCCCGATCAGGTAGTCGGGTTGAGTCAGCAAGGTCACCCAGGCATTCATCGGTGGTGTTCCTGTCCTAGTGGGCGGGTCGGGTCAGTCGAGGAGCGCATCGGTGAATGCATTCGCGAACCTGTGCTCCGGGTCCAGCGTCTCGCGCACCCGGCGGAAGGCTTCCCACTGGGGGTAGAGCGCCGGCCAGTCGTAGAGGGACTCGTCGAAGTACTTGCCCCAGTGCGGCCGGCCACCCTCCTCAGCCAGGGCCCGCTCCACCGCCCGGAGGAAGCTGTTCCCCTCCTCGGACAGCGAACCGTCCGCCGCGTAATAGACCACGAAGCCGAAGTAGCAGGTGTCCTGGCCGTTGGACGGGCTCAGCCATCCCTCGGACGCGCCGGTGCAGCGCAGGATCACCGGGTAGTGCATGCGGGGGCGGGTCTCCGCATGCCAGTCCTTGATCTTCCTGATCACCGCTCCGGCCCGGGCGAGCGGGATGCCGATCTCCACGTTGATCTGGGGGGTCGCGATCCCCTTGCAGAACACCTGGTAGATGTCACCCGTGACGTCGGTGAAGTCCCGGAAGCGCGACACCGTGCGGAGCGACTTGCCGTTGTCGGCGACACCCTTGCTGTCGTCGCGGAGGTGCTGCAGCGTGGACTCGATCGTGCTGTTCATGGACGTATCGGTCGTCGCGTACTCCACGAGCTGACTGCCGCCAGCCCGGTAGCGGGACACCTCGTCGTCGGACGCCTCGTTGGCCGTCCACACCTGGACCTGGTTCTCCTGGGGGAACCACCACGCCTTGACCAGGATGTTCTTCCGGTTCCAGGTCTCGAGGTCCGTCTCGAGGGTGCCCGCGTCGACGGCCTTCTTCACGCAGGTGTAGATCATCGACTCCCGTGCACGCAGCGTGACGGCGGTGATCACGCCCAGTGAGCCGAGGCCGAGCTGGACGGCGGGGAAGTCCGGGTGGTCACGGTCGAACTCCGCGACGGTGCCGTCGGCCAGCACCATGCGGATGGCCAGCGCGGCGCCGGCGATCGAGCTCTGCTGCAGGCCCTGACCGTGGGTTCCGGTGGACAGGGCGCCGGCCAGCGTCTGCTCGGCGATCACCCCGGGTGAGGCGTCCAGCATCTGCCCCCGCGCGGTGAGGAACGCGTACACCTCGGCCAGGGAGGTCGAACCGGCGAAGGTCGCGGTGTCCTCGGTGCTGGAGATCAGGCCGCTCAGCCTGCTCAGGTCCAGGAGCGTGCCGGCTCCGTCCGCGACCTCGATCATCCTGCCGGGAGACATCCGGCTCCCGATCATCCGGACCCGGCCGTCACTGCTGGCCAGGAAGTCGCACAGCTCCGCCTCGGTGGCCGGCGCGACGACCGAGCCGGGCAGGCCCAGCCGGGAGTTCCTGGCCCAGTTGCGGAGCCGGATGTCCTCGCCGGTGAGCTCCGGCTCCTGGTGCGGGTAGGTGAGCTGTGTGATGGCCATGACGAGTCTCCTGTAGAAGTTCGGTTCTGCCTTCGAAGCCGCCCCGACGGGCGCGGCTGATCCGTCGGGCACGGGTGTTTCCGGCCACCGTGGATGAATTTCTCAGTTCTGTAGAAGTCCTGCTGACACCATAGCCCTGCCTCGTCAAGGGAATGTTTACACTGACAAAATGACTGTCGTATGCGTACCCGATCCGAATGCCCGCGATCTCCTCGGAGCCCTTCCCGACGAGGTCGAGGTGATCGTCTGGAACGGCGAGGACGAGAGGCCCGAGCGCCTGGCGGAGACCACCTTCTGGGTGCCGCAGGTCGAGGACTCCACCAATCTGGCCCAGAAGTTCGCCGCCATGCCGAAGCTCGAGATCACCCAGCTGACGAGCGCCGGCGTCGAGGACATCCTCGAGCACGTCCCGGACGGTGTGACCCTGTGCAGCGCGCGTGGCGTGCACGGCCCGGCCGTCGCCGAACTGGTCCTGGCCGTCGTCCTGGCCACGCTGCGCCGGCTGCCCCACTTCGGTGAGGCGCAGCGACAGGGCCGGTGGGACCCGATGGAGGCCGACGACCTGCGTGACAAGCGCGTGCTGATCATCGGCGCCGGTGATCTCGGAGAGCAGACCGCGCGCCGCCTGCGGAGCTTCGACGCCGTTCCCGTGCTCGTGGCGCACACGGCACGCGACGGCATCCACGCCACGTCGGAGCTGCCGGACCTGCTGCCCGAGGCCGACGTGGTGGTGCTGACCGTTCCGCTCACCGCGGACACGACCGGGCTCGTCGACGCGGAGTTCCTGTCCCGGATGCCCGACGGCGCCCTGCTGGTCAACGTGGCGCGCGGCAAGGTGGTGGACACCTTGGCACTGCTCGCGGAACTGACGTCCGGGCGGCTGCGCGCCGCCCTGGACGTGATGGAGCCCGAGCCCCTGCCGGCTGACCATCCGCTGTGGAACGCGCCGAACCTGATCATCACTCCGCACGCCGCCGGCTCGATCGCGCAGTCCGGCCCACGGGCCTTCGCGCTGGTCAACGCGCAGGTGCGCCGCTACGTGGCCGGTGAAGACCTCGTCAACGTCGTGAAGGGAGCCCACTGAATCCTCACGCATACGCTGTGAAGTGCGGGCCGAGGGTGTCGAGCCAGGCGACCGGATGCACGGCCACGGCGTCTGCGCCGGGCCGTGCCCGTGCGGCCGCGACCGCCTCCTGCAGCGCCGCGCCGGTCCGGGCGAACGGGTAGCGGTCGAGCACCCAGCGGCGGTTCGCCGCACGGACCGGCGCCAGGGCGTCGAGGTCCTGGATCAGGTCTGCCACCCGGTCGCGGATCAGCAGCGGTCGCTGGTCCGGCACCCGCCACGCGCCGGGCGCCTCGAACAGCTCGTGCCCGCCGCCGCCGTCGTATCCGACCACAAGGCAGCCCGACGCCAGCGCCTCGGCGACCGGCAGACCGTAGCTCTCGGTGTGCCCGAGGGCGACGAAGACTGCCGAGCCCGCCAGAGTGGCGGCCACCTCCGCCCGCGGGGCCTGGACCAGTTCCACCAGCTCCACCCCCGAGAGCCGTGGCTCGTCGGCCAGCAGCCGCTTCAGCAGCGAGGCTTCCCGCGGCCGCTTCTTGGGGAACCAGCTCACCCGGAGCTGGTCGGCAGCACCGGGGGCGAACAGCTCGCCGTCGACCGGGTTGGGCACCACGCTCACCGGCAGGCCGGGCAGCGCGGCGGACAGCACGTCGCGACTCTCCTCGGACACCACCCAGATTGCGGGCGCCGGTGACCACCCGGGGAAATCCTCGCCGGGCTCGCCGGCGGCGAAGGTGTAGAAGTGGTTCTGGTTGAAGATGACCTTGCGGGCTCCGGGTGCCGGATCGCGGCCCTGGATGGTCGGTGTCTCCGGCAGCACCAGGAGGTCGTCGGCGCCGATCGCGGTCGTGGCGCCGAACAGCATCGGCACGTCGTCGCCGATCCAGTCGGTGCGGTCGTCCGCGTCGGGCAGCCACAACCAGGCCTCGTGGCCGCGCTCACGCAGCAGCCGGACGTGCTGGGTCATCACGTGCACGCCGCCGCTGTGGTGGCGCGTGGCGAACCCCGCGTAGACAATCCGGCCCGGGGACCGTCCGGAAGGCCTCACCATGCCGGAGCCGTCAGGTACCAGGACGCGCCGCTCCCGGTGTTGTGGGCGGGGAACGAGTCCGGACCGAGCCCGACGTCGGCCCGCCACCCGTCGCCCCACTTGGCGTCCAGACCGTGGAGGATCTCCGCCCGGTTGCCCTCGGAGCTCTGACCGGTCCGGTTCATCGTCTGCCGCCGCAGGTGCGAGACGTAGGCGCCCTCCGTGACCACGCACCGCAGGCCGGCCGCCCGCACGCGGATCGCCAGGTCGATGTCCGCGCCGTAGCCGTGCCGCGGGAAGGTGACCTCGTCCAGGCCCCCCAGCTCGACGACGGCGGGCACCGCGAACGCGATGGCGGTGCCGTCACAGAAGTCGACGTCGCGCAGCACGTCGCGCGGGACGTACTCCGCGGCGGTATCCGGGATCGCCGAGGCCCGCTGGTGGAGCCAAAAATCGTCGTAGCAGGACGCCGCGAGCGCGATGTCGTCGGCTGTCGAGAAGGGCGCGAGCAGTCCGTCGAGGAATCCGGGCGACAGCCGGATGTCGTTGTTCAGCACCACGCAGACCGCATGGCCGTCCCGCGACGCCCTCTGCAGCGCCCAGTTGGCGGCGCCGATCCACCGCAGGTTGCGCCCCGGGCGGTGGACCTCGATGTTCCCCTCGGGCAGCACGTAGTCACCGGCGTTGTCGACCACGACGATGCGCAGGGCCGGGTCGAGGTCGCTCCCGTCGCGGCACAGGTCACGCACCACCGCATCGGTCAGCTCCGGCGAACCGAAGGCGGGGATGACCACCAGTGCCGACGCGGCGGTCGTCGAGGGGGTCACTGCTCGGCGCGGGCGGCGCGGCCCCCGCGGTCGCCGTTCAAGGTGATGATCAACATCGGTTCCCGTCGGGTCAGGTGGACGTGCGCCACGGCAGTGAAGACTACGGAGTAGTTCTGCGAGGCCGGGCGAAAGGATTGCTCTTTCTTGTGTGATGTGTCCCACGCGGCCTACAGTAGGTACATCGTGTCCGTACTAGTTGTACGTACTCCTCCGAAACAGACCTCCCGTACAGAGAGAAGATTCGCCATGGCAGCCGAATCGCTTCCGAAGTCCCGCATCCCCCTGTTCGACGGCATGAACCGCATCCCCGGCGGACTCATGCTCATCCCCCTGATCCTCGGCTCGATCGTCGGGACCTTCGCCCCCGGCTTCCTGGAACTCGGCAGCTTCACCACCGCCCTGTTCGCCGACTCGGCCCTGCCGCTGATCGCCGTCCTGATCTTCGCGACCGGCATGCAGATCACCGCCAAGGCGTCGGGTCCCGTGCTCGCGACCACCGGCGTCGTCCTGCTCTTCAAGACGGTCATCCCCGCCGCCCTCGTCGCGGGCCTCGGCCTGGTCGTCGGCATCGAGGGCTTCCTGGGCATCTCGATCCTCGCCCTGCTGGCGTCCTTCGACAACAGCAACGGCGGCCTCTGGCTCGCCTTCACCGGCCGCTACGGCGACTACCGCGACCGCGGCGCCTACATGGCCTCGGCCATCAACGACGGCCCCTTCTTCACCCTGCTCTTCCTCGGCATGTCGGGCCTCGGCAACATCCCGTTCCTGACCCTGCTCGCCGCCGTCATCCCCCTGATCCTCGGCTTCATCGTCGGCAACCTCGACGCGAAGTGGACCGAGGTCATGCGGCCCGTCCCGAACATCGTCATCCCGTTCTTCGCCTTCGCCCTCGGCACCGGCATCGACCTCCGCAATGTCATCGCCGGCGGCATCAGCGGCATCTTCGTCGGCATCGCCGCCACCCTCATCACCGGCACCCTCGTGTACATCGGCTACCGCTTCGTCCTGCGCCGCGGCGCCAAGTCCGGCATCGGTATCGCATCGGCGACGACGGCCGGCAACTCGATCGCGACCCCGGCGATCGTCGCCGCCGCGGACCCGAGCTTCTCCCCGTTCGTCGAGGTGGCGACGGCCCAGGTCGCCTCGGCCGTCTTGGTCACCGCGATCTTCGCCCCGCTCCTGGCCACCTGGGTGCTCAAGCGCCAGGGCGGCCTGGACACGGACGACGCCGCGCAGGTCCTCCCCACCTCCGCCTCCGAGCTCCCACCCGCGGGCGACCCGTCCGCACCCACGGACCGGCCCCGTCGGACCGAGGAGAACAGCTGACCGTGGCATCCACAGCACCCATCGTCGGCATCGCGGCCGACGACGTCACCGGCGCCACCGACTCCGTGGTCCAGTTCTCCCGCACCGGCTGGTCCTCCCGGCTGCTGCTGGGGGAACTGCTCCCCGACTCGGTGGTACCGGGCAGCGCCCTGGCGGTCAACACTGACGCTCGCGCTCTGGACTCCGCCACCGCCCGACAGGCCACGGCGAGCGCCATCAGGAACCTCGTCACCGCCGGGGCCGACCATCTGTACCTGAAGATCGACTCCACGATGCGCGGCAGCGTCCCGGCGCAGGTGGCCGGAGCGCTCGACGCATGGCAGGAGCAGCATCCCGGCTGTTTCGCCGTCGTATGCCCGGCCTACCCGGCCATGGGGCGGACCATCGAGGACGGCCTGCTGCGCGTCCATGGCGGACCGGTCGAGGACTCCCCCGCGGGCCGCGACCCGGTCACGCCGGTCCCGACGAGCGAGTTCTCGCAGCTCCTGCCCGGCACGACGACGATCAGCCTCAGCGGCTCCGCCGAGCGGGATGCGCAGGCCCTTCGGGACGCGGCGGGTAGCGGCGTCGTGGTCGTCAACGCCGCATCCGATGACGACCTGCGCGCCCTCGCGGCCGCGCTCGTCGTCGTGGGCCCGACGGCGATCCCCGCCGGGTCGGCCGGTCTGGCCGCAGCGATGGCAGCCGCATGGGCCGACGCCGGAGCAGTACACGCCGCAGCAGAACCTGCACCCGCCGCTCAGGGGCAGCGGATCGTCGTCGTCGTCAGTTCGCTGCACGACGTCGCCCGCGCCCAGACCGACCACCTGCAGTCCCAGCTGGACTCCGCCGACCTCCGTATCCTGCAGCCGGACGAGTCCCTGCTCGATCAGCCGAACCGGCTCGCGCAGTGGGCTTCCGCAGAGCTCGAGGTCCCGGAATCCCTGCCGCGGGTCGTCGTCATCACCTCCCCCGAGGCGGTCGGCGGCGCTGGAACCCTCAGCGGGACCGCCATCGCGGCCAGTCTCGCGTCGGTGGTGCAGCAGACCCTGGCCCGCACGTCCGTCGGCGCCCTCGTGCTTGTCGGCGGCGACGGCGCCCGCGCCGTCCTCGACGCCACCCGCGCCCAGGCGCTGCGCATCACCGGCGCCATCCAGGAGGGCATTCCGGTCGGCGTCGTCGAAGGCGGCACCGCTGCTGGAAAGATTGTCGTCACGAAGGCCGGCGGCTTCGGGCCGGTCACCGCCCTGCTCGACACCGTCACCGAACTCACCCGGACACTGACCACCACCCTCGCCCACTCAACGGAGGCATCCTCATGAGCATCCCCACTCTCGCCGTCACCCTCGGCGACGTCGCCGGCATCGGACCGGAGATCACCGCGAAGTCCCTCCTCGGGCACGACGACGTCCGGCAGGAATGCAGGCCCGTCGTCATCGGCGACGAGGCCGCCATGCGCCAGGGCGTCACCAACGTGGGCGGCGACCCGGACAAGGTCCGCGTGCTGTCCTCGATCGAGGACGCGACCAATGAGCCCGGCATCATCGAGCTGCTGCAGACCGGCCCGTCGCTGGCGGACGTGAAGCTCGGCGAGCTCAGCCCCGCCGCGGGCGACGGCTCCTACCGCTTCGTCGTGGAGGCCTGCCGCCTGGCCCGGGAGGGCAAGGTGCAGGGCATCGTCACGGCGCCGCTCAACAAGGCCGCGATGCACGCCGGTGGGCACAAGTGGCCCGGCCACACGGAACTCCTCGCCCACGAGTTCGGCGTGGAGAACTTCAGCCTCGTGCTCTCCGCGGGCGACCTCTACTTCTTCCACCTCACCACCCACGTCTCCCTGCGGCGGGCCATCGAGGACGTCACGCCGGAACGCACCGGCAACGTCATCGAGCTCGTCAGCGCGTTCACCAAGGCGCTCGGCAACCCGGATGAGCCGATCGGCCTCGCCGGACTGAACCCGCACGCCGGCGAGAACCGCCTGTTCGGCGACGAGGACGCCGACATCCTCGCCCCCGCCGTCGCCGCCGCCCGCGAGAAAGGCATCAACGTCCACGGGCCCATCCCCGCGGACGCGCTCATCCCCGCCGCGGTCAAGGGCAAGTGGAACATGGTCATCGCCTGCTACCACGACCAGGGCCACGCACCCTTCAAGGCGGTCTACGGCGACGACGGCGTGAACATCACCGTCGGCCTGCCCGTCGTCCGCGTCTCCGTGGACCACGGGACGGCGTTCGACATCGCAGGCCAGGGCATCGCCCGCGAGGCGAGCCTCGTGCTGTCGATGCGGCGAGCCGCTGCGCTCGCGCCGGGGTGGGACCACGTCTGGCGGACCGCGCAGAAGAAGTAGCTGCTCCCACGCGCCTAGGATCGGAACCATGACAAGCGACGAAGACCTCGACCCACCCGTCCCCAGCTACCTCGAGGGTGTCGAGCTCAAGCGGGTCCACGACGGCAAGATCCTCGAGGAGCACGACGACGCGTCGTCGCCGAATGACGACGCCTCGTCGTCCTCCGACGGCGCCGACACGTAGTTCCCCGACCAGCATCGTGAACCGGAGCAGCTCATGACGGAGCCAGACGATCCACGGGAGCGCCCACTGGATGCCGGGAGCAGCGAGCCGCTGCACCTACAGCTACGCGGGCATCTGCGCGCGCAGATCCTGAACCATTCGCTGCCGCCGGGCACGTCGCTGCCCAGTGAGGCACAGCTGCAGGTGCGGTACGGGGTGTCCCGGTCCGTGGTGCGTCAGGCCCTCGGTGCGCTGACCGATGAAGGGCTGATCGAGCGGGGCCGCGGACGCGGCAGTACCGTTGCTCCTCGCCGCGAGCACCACCGGCTGGTGCACCGCACGTCCGGGCTCTCGGCGCAGCTGGGCAGCACCGGGGCGAGCGTCGGTACGGAGGTGCTGTCGCTGACCGTGCAGGACGCCGATGCATCGACGGCGGTCCTCGGAACGCCACAGGTCCTCGCCCTCGAGCGGCTGCGTACGGCTGACGGCGTACCCATCGCCGTCATCCATACGTGGCTGCCGGCACCTGTCTTTTCCGCATTGGACGCCGAATCACTGCGGGACGCGTCGCTGCATGCGGTACTGGGCGAGCAGTTCGGGGTGCAGATCGCCTCCGGCAAGCGGCAGATCCGCGCGGTGCCGGGTGACGGTGACCTGCTGCGGCTGCTGCACCTGGAGGCGTCGTCGCCCGTGCTGCTGCTGGAGGGTACGAGCTTCGACCAGGACGGTCGGCCCGTAGAAGTCTTCTCGACCTGGCACCACCCGGATCACGTGGTGTTCGACATCGACATCCAGCGGGAGCCCGTCGCGCAGGTTTCGGCGGGCAGCCCGGCGTCGTCTGCTGCTGTTGACACCCCTGAGGTAGTGGCCGACCGGGCCCGCCGGCTGGGTGCAGAGCTCCTGCGCTTCGCGGACGGTCTCTCGACCACGGAGCGCTGATCGTCGGCTTCATCCTGGGCTGTACGAGTCAGATGTGCCTGATGGCGCCACGGCTCGCCAATTTCTCCGGTACACCGACTCGCTGGCGCGACCGGCGATGACAGCTGACGGCTGTGGAGGAAGAGTGCTCGACTTCTCCTCCACAAAGAGTCCGAGCCCACTGTAATAGTACGAGTGTTCGATAAAATGAGTCATGGACACCGCCCCGCTCAAGCAGCCCGAGGGAACTGCTACTTCCCTGGAGTCGATGCGGTCGGAACTGCTCGCTTTCGCGCAGGAACTGACCGAGCGTCACCTTCTCCTTGGCAAGCATGACGTCGTGCGAGCACTCGTGGACATCGAAGAGCTCTCGAAGGTCATCGATCATCTCCAGATCGTTGCCGCTGGAGCCGCCCAGGAACACGGCGTCACCGGCACCGGGGAGCAGGAGGCCCCTGGATCCCTCCTTCTGCGGGCGCAGCAAAGCCTGTCGACAGTGCAGGACGACGTCGCCGGGGGCGGCGGCGGCGGGAGCACTTCAGCTGGCGCCGAACAGCGGAACGATGATGGGTTCCGCCCCGAATTCAGGTCCTGTGCCGACTTCCTGCGGGCCAGGCTCGGCATCAGCCGCACCGAGGCGAACCGCCGATTGAGGCTCGCGGCAAGCCTCCTGCCCGGCGTCACTGCAATCGGCTCTGCCACTCCCGCGTCGATGAGTACCCTCGGTGCTGCAGCAAGCGCGGGTGAGGTCAGCGGATGCGCTGTTTCGATCGTCCATGAGGCGGTGCAACGGGTGCGGTCCTTCGCAACGCCGGTGCAACTCGATTCGATGGAGCAGCACCTCACGCGGCAAGCAGTCGAATCGGACGAAGACCTCCTGAGGATTCTCGCGCGACGCTGGGAGGGCGTGCTCAACCAGGACGGGCTGGAACCCACCGAGAAGGTCCTCAAGGCACGGCAGGGTGTCTTCCTCAAGGGCAGACGCAACGGTCTGCATTTTCTGGAGATCGGCGCCACCGACGAGCAGTTCGAGCATCTGGTCACCGTCATGAACACCGCGACGAATCCGAGGAGGGATGTGGCCACCCTTCAGAACACCGGGGACCCGATCATCGGTGGAGACCGAGCCGACGTGATGGCCGCCGAGAACGAAGAGGGTGACGCTGGTGTCACGGGCGGGCGCCAGAGCGAAGCGGGCGACGATGGCGTGGCCGACATCCGCGCGGGCGATACAGATCGGCCGACACGCCCGCAGAGCCTCCTCGACGGGCTGGTCGCCGCCTGCAGGATCGCTTTGTCGACCGACAGGCTTCCCGCAGCAGGCGGACACCGGCCCCAGATCATGGTGACCATCAGCTATTCCGACCTCGTGGGCGAGATGGAACGTGCCGGCCACGCTGTGTTCGGGCAGCAGATGAGCGCACGGAGCATCCGCATGCTGGCCTGTGATGCAGACATCATTCCGATGGTCCTCGGCGGACAGGGTCAGATCCTCGACATCGGGCGGGCACAACGCCTCTTCCCCGCGCATCTGCGGCGGGCACTCGTTGCGAGAGACAAGGGCTGCGCGTTCCCGGACTGCTCCATTCCGGCCACCTGGTGCGAGGCCCACCACATAACGCCCTGGGCCAGAGGTGGAACAACGAGTATCAGCCAGGGCGTCCTCCTGTGCTCGCGGCATCATCATGTGATCCACGAGGGGAAGTGGAACGTCGAGTCGAAGTACGGCATCCCCTGGTTCACGCCACCGGGATACCTCGACCCGAATCGGAGTGCCCGAAGAAATACCTACTGGCAGGTGGAGGATGCCGTCCACGAGCAGCTTCGTGACGCCGAAGGTGGACGATCTGCTGCAGGCGCCCCGCTGCTGTACTCGACGACGGTCGCTGCAGCAGCCCCAGCCACCCCATCGGCCGTCGTCGGCTAGAACACGATGACGCTCCGGGCGCGCTCGCCGCGACGCATCGCGTCGAACGCCTCGTTGACCTCATCGAGGCCGATACGGTGCGAGATCAGCCGGTCCACGGGCAGCTTCCCCGCGAGATACAGCGCGGCCGGGCGCGGGACCGAGCGGCCCCGCTGGGAGGGGGTGCGCAGTCGGGACATGGCACAGGGCGGGACGCCAGTCCCGCCCTGTGCCATGTCTGGCCCTACTGCTGGAGGGCTCTGCCGTCCGCATCGAGGTAGTCGCGCCACGAACGCTTGGGGGTCCAGCCCAGCATCCGCTGCGCCTTCGCGCTCGAGATGCCGGAGGCGTCCGGCCGGCTCAGCTCCCGGAGTTCGATCTGGTCGCCGTAGTACTGCTCGAGGACCTCGGCGAAGTCGTAGCCCCCCACGTTGTCGGGCGACGCGATGTAGAACACCTCGTGACCCGGCAGGTCAGATCCCGTGGCGAGCACGATGGCGTCGGCCAGGTCGTAGGCGTCGATGTAGCTCCACAGATTGGGGCTCAACACGGAACTGTCGCGGATCTGCGGGCCGAGGTTCAGTTCGTAGTTGCCTTCGAACTGCACCCAGCACGGGCGGATCGAGATGCACTGGATGTCCGACCGTCGGACGGCCGCATCCATGAGCTGCTCACCGAAATGCTTCGACAGTGCGTACGGATCCTGGGGACGGATGGGGTGCTCCTCGTCCACGGGAGCGTAGTCGGGGAGGAAATCCCGCTCGGGGAAGAAGAAGCCCGGCACGGTCTCGCTCGAGATGTACACGAATCGCTTGATCCCGAAGCTGATGGCCGCTTCGAGGACGTTGAACGTCGCCATCAGGTTGGTCTGGAAGACCACGTGGGGCGGGTTGCCGGTCGGCTCCGGGATCGCCGCGATGTGGACGACGGCGTCCGCGCCGCGCACGACGGCGTAGGCCTCGCCCGCGTCCGTCAGGTCGGCCATCGTGTACTTCGGGGCACCCTCGGGCTTGCGGTCGAAGCCCGGACGGGTCAGATCGGTGGTCATGACCTCGTGCCCGGCGTCGATCATCGCCTGGGTGGTGGCACGGCCTACCTTGCCGTGTGCTCCGGTGATCAGGACTTTCATGGGCTCTCCTTGAAGGGGGTGGACGACAGCTGTGACGATCATCAGGCCACAGATGACCTTTGAATGCCTGTCCTCAGCTATACACGACGTCCCGGACATCCGCCCGACGGAGCCGGCCTCGCAGTAGCTCACGCACCGCAGCCGCGATCTGTGCCGTCCCGGTCGCGAAGATGCCGGGCCGCCCCCGAGGTCTGACATCAGTGGAGGCAGCTCCCCGTCCTCTACCCTTCGACGACGGCGGAGCTCTCGCCGTCGTCGTGCCTAGAACACGATGACGCTCCGGGCGCGCTCGCCCCGGCGCATCGCGTCGAACGCCTCGTTGACCTCGTCGAGGCCGATGCGGTGCGAGATGAGCCGGTCCACGGGCAGCTTCCCCGCCAGGTACAGCGCGGCCAGGCGCGGGAAATCCCGCCCCGGCACGGTCGAGCCGTAGTTCGAGCCGATCAGCGACTTGCCGCTCTCCGCGAGCAACAGCGCGTCGATCGACACCGGGCTGTCCTCCGGAGGTAGCCCGACGATGATCGCCTTGCCCCCGGGTGCGATGAGCGAGGGGAGGGACTCGATGGTCTGCACCCGCCCGATCGCCTCGAACGCGTACGCGGCGCCTCCCCCGGTGATCGCTGCGATCTCCTCCGCGAGTCCGTCCGACGGCACCAGGGTGTGGGTTGCCCCGAACTCCTTCGCGGCCGCGAGCTTCTCCTCGCTGAGATCGACCGCGATGATCGGGTTCGCCCCGACGAGCCGCAGCGCCATGATGATCGAGAGCCCCACCCCACCGGTCCCGACGACGACGGCGGAGGTGCCGGCCTCCACGCCGGCGTCGTTCACCACGGCACCGAAGCCCGTGGCCACGGAGCAGCCGATGAGGCTGGCGACGTCGAACGGGACCTCGTCCGGGATGCGGATGGCACCGGACTCGGGCACGACGGCGTATTCGCTCATGGACCCGACGGTCAGGTACGGGAATACGCGCTCGCCGTCGAGGGTGAGCGGGCTGCTGCCGTCGGGCAGGAGGCACTCCTCGGAGCGGCTGCCCGTGCACACGTAGGCCTTACCCGAGAGGCAGGCTGTGCAGCGCCGGCAGGGGTAGAACCAGGAGAGGATCACGTGGTCGCCCACCGCCACGTCGATGACGCCGTCGCCGATCGCCTCCACGGTGCCCGCGCCCTCGTGGCCCATCACCGTGGGCGAGGGCAGCGTCCAATCGCCGTCGAGCACGTGGCGGTCCGACCCGCACACCCCCGAGGCGCCCATCCGGACCAGGACGGTGCCCGGACCGGGATCGGCAACGGTGACGGTTGTCAGGTCGAGATTCTGCGAACCGATGCGGTGGACGGCAGCCCGTGCGGCGCGGCTCACGCGCGCCCCTCGATCGTCCCTGCGGGGGCGTAGCCGCCGACGCCGCGGCGGACGTAGAGCACCCGGGCGAGCACGTAGTACACGATCGCGCCGACGATCGCGGCGGGGAACGACGCCGTGATGTAGCTGAAGGCGGGCTGGGTGGTGAGCGTGACCGGGTTGTAGATCAGGAGGTAGAAGACGGCCCCCACGACGACGGCGGCTAGTCCGGCCCAGTTGATGCCGCCGGAGAAGTGGTAGGCGCTCTCTCCCCGGTGGCGGTAGAGGTCCTCGAGGACCACGCGCTGGCGGCGGAGCAGGAAGTAGTCGGCGATGATCGCCCCGCACATCGGGGCCAGGAAGGCACCGCTGAGGGTCACGAACGCCATGAACCGCAGGTACATGAAGCCGGGGAAGAACGCGAGGATGGCCGGCAGCACGAAGAACCCCGCGCACAGCCAGGCCCACCGTACCCGGGAGAGCAGGTTGCCGCTCGCCTGCCGGATGGCGAGGACCGTCGAGTAGACGATGGACGCCGTGCTGGTGATGTTGGCGAAGGCGATGAACAGGAGGATGAAGGCGCCGAGGATCGGCCCTCCGAACGGGAGCATCCACACCGTCGGATCGGAGTCGCCGAGCGTCAGGGCGGCGGCCATGCCGACGATCTGCGCGATCAGGGTGGCCCCGAGCAGTCCGAGGTACGAGGGCCAGAGGGCGGCCCTCGGCGTCTTGGTCAGGCGTGCGAGCGAGCCCATCACCGGGTACCAGGACACGCCCACGCCGACGTTGAATTCGACCGCGAGGGCGAAGTTGACGCGGTCGTCCTCGAACGGAGCGAGCGGTGCCGCGTCGACCAGCGTGTCCCACGACGTGTTGAGGACGAGGAAGACCATGAGGAACACGGTCACGACGATCAGGCCCGGGGCGATGAACTTGTTGAACCGGCCGATGGTCACCGGGCCGCGCGACAGGATCCACCAGGAGACGGCGATCGCCACGAGGGCGAAGAGGGTCACCATGAGGCTCTCCGGCCCGAAGTCGGTGCCGAAGGTCGAGTTCGACACCTGCGTGACCGCCCTGCCGACCATGATCGCCAGGAGCGACGACCAGCCCATCTCGGTGATCAGGATGACGGTGAAGACGAGGATGCCCACGCCGAGCAGCCCGAAGACCGGCCGGAGCATGGTGTACTGCTCCACGCCGTAGCGCTGGCTGGCGACGACGCTCGCGAGGATCATGAAGCCGAGGCCGATGGCGTTGCCGATCACCATCGCGGCGATGCCCTGCTGGAAGCCGACGAGCAGCGCCGTCGACCCGCCGACGAGGAACGCCCAGGTGGCGATGGCGAGGCTGATGTTGACGCCGGTGAAGTCGGCGCCGTTCCAGATCCGCTCGCCGCGGAGCAGCGGCAGCGATCCGAGCGAACCGCCGTTCTCGCCGGCGGCGTCGGTGGTCTTCCCCTGGTCGCGGTCCGTGCTCACAGCACCAGCACCAGGAACCCCAACAGGGTGATCCCGAGGACCACCAGGGCGTACAGGCCGAGGTGCCTGCCCGATAGCGCGGCCCGCGAGGGGTCGCCCTGCTCGTGGGCCTGAACCTCTTCGAGCCTGCGACGTAGTGCGGCTGCCGTAGCTGCGTCTGCGGAGTCCATCGTTCCCACCTTCATCGACGGTCATGCGGTTTGGGTCAATAGTTGTGCCCATCATGGGGGCCGTCAACGGGTCGGCATCCGTAAACTGGGTGCTGAAACTTCATGTTGACGACTGCGTGGAAAGGGGTGGGCTGTGCCCGGGTTGGCATTGCTTCAGGCCCTGGGGGCCACCGACGCCGTCGAGGACAATCTGCAGCGGATCGACACGTATGCCGCCCGCGCTGCCGGGCGGGGTGCCGGGATCCTGGTGACGCCCGAACTCTTCGCCACCGGCTACGCTCCCGCGGTGGTCTTCGACTCCGACGGGGAGGGTATCCGGGGCGAGCTCGCCGGAATCGCCCGTCGGCACGGCATCGCACTGGTCGGATCGACCGTCGACGCCACTGCTGATGGCCGGCATATCAGCGCCTCGCTGTTCGACCGGCAGGGCGCCGAGCTGACCCGCTACCGGAAGGCGCATCTGTTCGGGGCGGAGGAGCAGTCGGTCTTCCTGCCCGGACACGATCTCCCGGACCTGGTGCCCCTGCTGGGACTGACCGTCGCGCTCGGCATCTGCTACGACATCGAATTCCCGGAGTTCGCGCGCAGTGCCGCGCAGCGGGGCGCCGATGTGCTCCTCATCCCGACGGCCGTGCCGGCAACGGGCGACGTCGGTGGTCGCGCTCCCGAGCACACCTACAACGCCGACCGCATCTCCACCCTGCTGGTGCCTGCCCGTGCCCTGGAGAACGGCGTCTACATCGCCTACGCCAACCACACGGCCCCGGACTTCACGGGGTTGAGCTGCATCGCCAGCCCGTACGGGACGTTCCTCGGGATGGCGGGGTACGGGGAGGAACTGCTGTTCGCCGACATCGACCACGCGGAGGTCCAGCGCGCCCGGGAGCTCAACACCTACCTGACCTGCCGGCGTCCGGAGCTCTTCATCTGAAGCTCCCGGGCAGGGTCACGCGGGCACGCTCGTTGTCCGAGGGTCTTGCTACATTCTGACCAGCACGGGATCCATGCCCGCGCACCACCGATGCCGGGGGCACCATGTTCTTGCTCGACCCGACCGCACCGGCCCTTCAGCCGGACCTGGTCTTCTCCGCGACCGACCTCGTCGCGGCGAGCGAGTGCGAATACCGGACCCTGCGCATCCTCGACGAGAAGCTCGGCCGCACACCGAAGGCCGAGTTCGCGGTCGACGAGCTGCAGCGGCTGGCCGGCGCCCTGGGCGACGTCCACGAACTCAAGGTGCTCGAGGACCTGACCACGCGGTACGGGGTCTGGGACCCCGAGCGGCACACCGGCGTGTACCGGGTGGAGCGGGGCGACACGATCGACCGCGCTTCACTCCTCGCCAAGCACGAGGAGACCGCCGCCGTCCTCACCGCCGGAGCCGACGTCGTCTTCCAGGCCACCTTCTTCGACGGCGAGTTCCTCGGCTACGCCGACTTCCTCGTCCGGCAGCCTCATGATGCCGAGCACGCCGGACGCTACGCCGTCTGGGACACGAAGCTCGCGCGGCACGCCAAGGTCGGCGCGCTGCTGCAGCTGGCGGCCTACGGCGACCAGCTGATCCGCCTCGGCCTCGAGCCCGCCCCGCAGGTCACCCTCGTACTCGGCAACCTCGAGCACAGCGTCCACTCCCTCACCGATCTGCTGCCCGTCTACCGCGAACGCCGGGACCGGTTCCGCGCCCTCACCGCGGCGCATCGCGCGGCCGACACGGCGGTCGAGTGGGGCCAGGGCGGCGTGATCCACTGCGGGCGCTGCGACTACTGCGCCGAGCAGGTCGCCCTGCACCGGGACCTGCTGATGGTCGCCGGTATGACCTCGTCTCGGCGCAAGGACCTGATCACCAGGGGCATCACCACGATCGACGCGCTCGCCGGGCTCCCGGACGCCGAGACCCGCGGTCCCCTGGTGCGGCTGCGGGACCAGGCACGGATGCAGACGGGCACCGCCGTCGTCGACGGCTCGCGCACCTACATGAAGAACGGTGAAGAGCGCACGATCAGCTACCGTGTGCTCGCCGAGCACACCCTCGCGGCGCTGCCCGCACCGAGCGCGGGCGACATCTTCTTCGACTTCGAGGGCGATCCGCTCTGGCAGGACCCGGCCACCGGCGGCTGGGGGCTGGAGTACCTCTTCGGCGTCATGGAACCGGCCGACGCGGACGACGCGCCGGTGTTCCGGCCCTTCTGGGCGCACTCCCGCTGGGACGAACGGCAGGCGTTCCTCGACTTCCTCGACTACGTGGAGAAGCGCCGCAGCGCCCACCCGGACCTGCACATCTACCACTACGCGCCCTACGAGAAGACGGCCCTGCGGACCCTCTCGCTCCGGCACGGCGCCGGCGAGGACATCGTCGACGACTGGCTCCGCAGCGGCCTGCTCGTGGACCTGTACGCGACGGTCCGGCACTCGCTGCGGGTCTCCGCGGCCTCCTACTCCATCAAGGAACTCGAGCCCCTCTACATGGGCGATCACCTCCGCACCGGCGACGTGGCCGATGCCGGCGCCTCCGTGGTCGCCTACGCCCAGTACTGCGCAGCGCGGGACGACGGCGACGAGGACGCCGCCGCGACGATCCTTGCGTCGATCACCGACTACAACGAGTACGACTGCCTCTCCACCCTCCGCCTGCGCGACTGGCTGCTGCAGCTGCCCCGGCCCGACGCTCGGGGGGGAGCCGATCCGTCCGACGGCGGGCAGGACGCGCCGACGAGGCCCGAGCCGAGGTCCGCCGACGAACCCACGCCGGACGAGCTCCGGCTGCGCGACCACCTCGCGCAGCGCACGGGCGATCGGCCGACGGCGGAGGACCAGGCCGTCGCGATGGTCGCCGCAGCCACCGGCTACCACCGCCGCGAGCGCAAGCAGTTCTGGTGGGAGCACTTCGACCGGCTCGAGAACGACCGGGACAGCTGGTCCGACCAGCGGGACGTCTTCGTCGTGGAGTCCGCGACCGTCGTGGAGGACTGGGCGAAGCCGACGCCCAGAGCCAGGACGGAATCCAGGACGATCCAGCTGCGCGGCGTCCTGCCCGATGGCTCCGACGTGCGTCCGGGCTCGACGTGGTTCCGCATGTACGACGCCCCGCTCCCGGACGGCGTGCAGGTCCCGTCCGACAGCCGGCTCGGCCGAGGCGGGTGCTTCGGGACGGTGGTCGAGCGCGTCGAGGCGGACCCGGATTCTCCGGACAGAACGCTGGTCACGGTCACCGAGAAGTCGTCGTCGAACGTGCCGCCGTACCGGCACCTGCCCGCTGCCCTGACACCGGATCAGCCGATCGCCACGGTCAGCCTGGAGGCGTCCCTCGCCGAACTGGCGAGCACGGTCGGCGCGGCACTGCCGGCTGTCCCGCGCCACCCCGGGCTCGACGTCCTGCAGCGCTCCGCACCGCGCCTGGCGACGCGGAGCGCCCTGCCGCTCGTCGCGCACGACGCGTCCGGACAGGCCGACTACGTCACCGCCGTCACGGACGCCGTGCTCGGCCTCGACTCCTCCTACCTCGCCGTGCAGGGCCCTCCCGGCACGGGCAAGACGTATGTGGGTTCGCGCGTCATCGCGCGCCTGGTCGAGAAGGGCTGGAAGGTCGGCGTCGTGGCGCAGTCCCACGCCGTCGTCGAGCACTTCCTCACCACAGCGGTGGCTGCGGGCGTGGACCCGGAACAGATCGGCAAGAAGCTGCAGCAGGAGCATCCCGTGCCCTGGCCGCACACCTCGGACGGTGCCGTCGGCACCCTCCTCAGCGGGGACGACGGATGCCTCATCGGCGGGACGTCGTGGTTCATGACGGGGAAGATCGTGCCGCCCGGGTCGCTGGACCTGCTCGTGATCGACGAGGCCGGACAGTTCTCGCTCGCCAACACGCTGGCCGTCTCTCGGGCGTCGTCGCGCCTGATGCTGCTGGGCGACCCGCAGCAGTTGCCGCAGGTCACGCAGGGCTCGCACCCGGAGCCAGTCGACGAGTCGGCCCTGGGCTGGCTGTCCGCCGGCCATGCGACGCTCCCCGCGAACCTCGGCTACTTCCTTGCCGACTCCTGGCGCATGCATCCGCACCTCTGCGACGCCGTGTCCCGGCTGAGCTACGACGGGAAGCTCGACGCCGCTCCGGCTGCCGCGGCCCGCCGGCTCGAGGGGCTGCCGGCCGGGGTCGAGGTCGTCCTGGTCGACCACACCGGCAATGTCGTGGCCTCGGACGAGGAGGCCGCGGAGGTCGTCGTGCAGGTGCGCCGGCACCTGGGCCTCGCGTGGCATCCCGGCGGAGACAGGCCGTCCCGGCCCCTGGTACAGACCGACGTACTGGTGGTCGCCGCCTACAACGCCCAGGTGCAGAAGATCCGCGCCGCCCTGGACGCCGCGGACCTGCGGGGGATCCGGGTGGGGACGGTCGACAAGTTCCAGGGGCAGGAGGCCGCGGTAGTGCTCGTGAGCATGGCCTGCTCGGCGGTGTCCGAGGCACCCCGCGGCGCGGAATTCCTGCTGAACCGCAACCGCATCAACGTGGCCATCTCGCGGGGACAGTGGCGGGCCGTCGTCATCCGGTCCCGCGAACTGACGAACTTCATGCCCGGCCGTCCCTCAGGACTCGAGGAACTGGGGGCGTTCATCGGGCTCGGCGCTGCGACGGCAGGGGCCGAAATCCGCTGACGGGTCGGACGCGCTTAGGCTGGGCCTGACCACCGCACCGCCAGCAAGGAGAGCCATGACCTACGAACTCCGCACCTACACGGCATCACCGGGCAGGATGGACGCCCTGATGCGCCGGTTCCGCGACTCCACCATCGATCTGTTCATCGAGCACAACATGAAGAGCCTGGGCTACTGGATGCCCGTCGGCTCCCCCGACGTGCTCGTCTACCTCCTCGAGCACGACGGCGATCCGGCGGCGAACTGGAAGGCGTTCGGCACGGACCAGCGCTGGATCGACGCGAAGTCCGCCTCGGAGACGGACGGGCCGCTGACCGCGAGCATCGAGTCCGTGATGCTGGAGGCGACCGACCTCCATCCGATCGCCGCCGCGCGCTGAGCCGTCAACCGGTTGGCGCCTGACTGCTCAGCTCCCGGCGAGCGCGCACTCACCAGCTGAGCTCTGCCCCGTCCACGACCTCGGCGTACTTGGCCTGCAGATCGTAGAGCGATGCCTGCTGCACGGATTCGTCCCGGTCCCCCACGGCGTCCCGCACCACGAGGGGCACGAAGCCGTGCTGGATCGCGTCGACCGCCGTCGCCCGCACGCACCCGCTGGTGCTGACGCCGACGATGACCACCGTGTCCACGCCGGCCCCGCGCAGCAGGGCGGCCAGTCCGGTGCCGAAGAACGCGCTCGCGGACTGCTTGACGAGGACCGTCTCACCTTCGAGGGGCGCGACGTCAGGCATCAGCTCGCCCAGCGGCGGAATCGCGCCCGGCGATTCGCTGACGAGCAGGCGCAGCGCCGGCACCTTCCGCAGGAACACCCCGCCGTGCGCCTCGTCGTCGAACCGGACCGCCGTGTGGAACACAGGGTGACCGGCGGCCCGGGCCGCTGCCAGGACAGCGGCGGCCCCGTGCAGGCAGTCGGCCGACGGCAGGCACAGCGGACTGGACGCATCGAAGTAGGCCCGCATCAGATCGACCGCGATCACGGCCGGACGCGGGCCGGGCGTCAGTGTCCCGTCGAAGCCCGACGAGAACGCCACTAGACCGCCAGCGGAGGCGTGGGGGCCGGCCGCCCGGTCTCGGCGAGGCTGTTGGCCAGCAGGTTCTCCATCGAGTCGCCGCGGTTGAACAGCGGCAGGGGCTCCTCGCGCCCTTCCCGCAGCGAGGCACGCAGCGTCTCGGTGGCTGCGGCGTCGAGGTCGCCGTCGTCGTCGCACACCACGCCGTAGGTCCGCGCTCCCGCCTGCGTGACGAGCCCGCGCCGCACCTCCCTGCACACGAGCTCCGGGTCACGGGCGAGCGGATCACCCCAGCCGCCGCCACCCCACGTCACGAAGTGCAGGACGTCGTCCCGGCCGACGGCGACGTCGTGCACCTTGGAGGCCAGGACCTCACGGGTGCCGTCGGCCCGGTCGATCCACTTGGTGCCCCGAGCCCCCGGTTCGCCGCCCTTCACGCCCCACGGGTAGGTGAGCCAGCGGTCGTCGTGGATGGCGATGGTGCCGGCCTCCAGGAACCGGTAGGCGACATCCACGCCGTTGCCGCCGCGGTGCAGGCCCGCGCCGCCGGTGTCCGGGATGGTCTCCCAGCGGTCGATGATCAGCGGGTAGTAGCTCTCCAGGTACTCGCACGGGATGTTGACGAAGGAGGGCCACAGCGAGTGGCCGTCGGGGCCGTCGCCCACGGGGCGCCCGGGGATCCCGCCGAAGCCGATCGAGTACAGCTGGAACCACTCTCCCTTGCGCTCGCCGGCGCTGTAGTTCCCGGAGTACATGAAGTGCGGTGAGGAGGAGAACCCGGCGGCGTTGAGCAGGTCCGGGTTCGCCTGGCCGAGGAGACCGCCGAAGAGGTCGAACAGGCGGCCGATGCCGTGGTTCCGCCCGTTGAGCGCCGCCGGGTAGGCCGGCTTCCAGAACGAGTTCTCGGGGATCTCGACGTCCACGAGCGGGTAGAAGCCGTCGTTCCAGAGGATCTGCGGGTCGGCGACGGTGATCATGTAGATGCCGAAGAACATCCTGATCAGGTTCTCGTTGATGTAGTAGTTGATGGGCCCCTGCGCCTGCGGGCTGCTGCCGGTGAGGTCGATCAGCACCTTGTCGCCCGTGCGCGTGATGGTCATCGTCAGTTCGTACGGGCCGTACCCGCGGCCGTCGTCGTCGATGAAGTCCGTGAAGGAGAGCGGCTTGCCCTCCTCGAACACCAGCGCGAGCAGCACCTTCATGGCGCGGTAGTTCCGGTCCAGCAGGGCATTCAGTGCCGAGGTGTACGTGTCCACGCCGAATCGCGCGCACATCTCCTGCACGCGGCGCGACGCCGTCCGGCAGGCGGCGACGATCCCGTTCAGGTCGGCGCGGTTCCAGTCGGGCTTCCGCACCTGGTTGAGGATGATGCCGAGCGCGGTGTCGTCCCGCTCGCCTTTCCGGTACAGCTTGAAGGGCGGGATGATCACGCCCTCCTCGAAGATGGTCCGGGCGTCCGTGGGCATGGACGCCGGTGTCTTCCCGCCGACGTCGGTCATGTGCCCGAACTGCGACGCCCAGCCCACGATGCGCCCTTCGAAGAAGATGGGCATCACCACGAGCCAGTCGTTCGCATGGCTGATCGCGGCGCCGCACGAGTAGGGGTCCGACGTCATGAGGACGTCCCCCTCCTCGATGGTGCCGCTGAAGTTCGCCAGGAAGTCCGGGATGGAGAGCCCGAACTGCCCGACGATCATCTTGCCCTCGGGATCGGCGATGAGCGGGAACTCGTCGTGCTGCTCACGGATGCCCGGGGAGAGTGCCGTGCGGAACAGCGTCTCGTCCATCTCGTAGCGGGCGCTGCGCAGGGCGTTCTCGATGAGGTCGAGCGTCACCACGTCCACGTCCACCGCGGTCAGGGGCGAGGTGGAGGTCTCGATCAGCTGTGCCATGGGTCAGTCCTCACTCGTCGGGCTGGAAGCGGTGTCGTTCTCGATCGGCCTGATCAGCAGGCTGCCGTGGTGGTGCACCGTGGCCGTGTGTCCGGGCAGCACGAGGGTGGTGGAGTCCATCTCGGCGACGACGGCGGGGCCCGTGATCACGTTGCCGGCCCTCAGCAGGTGCCGGTCGTAGATGGACGCCTCCTGGTGCTGCCCGCCGACGAAGATCACGTGCGTGCTGCGCAGGGCGGGCAGCGGATCGGCGGGGCCGGCGTCCAGGGTCACGGAGGCGACCTGCGGGCGGGGTCCGCTCACGGTGGCCCTCGCGGTGACGAACTCGTGCTCGTTGTCGAGCAGAAAGGCGAAGAGCCGCTCGTGCTCGGCGTCGAAGGATGCGCGCAGGGCGGTCAGTCCGACGTCGCCGCCGCTCCCGGCGAAGGTCCGCAGGTCGACGGTGATGGGGATCTCGAAGCCCTGCCCGTGGTAGCGGAGGTCCGCGGAGTAGGTGACCGTCAGGTCCTCCTCGTGCAGACCCGCGGCCAGGAGCGACTCCTTCGCGGTGAGGGCCAGCTCCTCGAGGACGGTCCGCACGTGGGCGTCGTCGAGTTCGCTGAAGCGTCGCACGAGGGTGCGGGCCGACTCGTCGCGCAGGCTCGTGGTCGCATCCCCGTAGGCGCAGAGCACACCGGGCGACGGCGGGATGATCACGGGCCAGGCGCCCGTCAGCTTGCCGAGCGCGTTGGCATGCAGCGGACCGGCCCCGCCGAACGCCACGAGGGCGAAGTCGCGCGGATCGAACCCCTGCTGCGTGGAGACGAGCTTCAGCGCGCCATAGATGTTCTCGTTGACGATGTCGATGATGCCCTCGGCCGCGGCCTCCACGCCGTCCAGCCCGATCGCCTCGGCGATGGTCTTCACCGCGGTGGCGGCGGCCTCGATGTCGAGGCCGATCTCGCCACCTGCCAGCTGCGACGGCAGGAAGCCGAGCACCACGTTGGCGTCCGTGACCGTCGGCTCGCTGCCGCCCTTGGCGTACGACGCCGGGCCGGGCACCGCACCCGCCGACTGCGGCCCGACGCGCAGGGCGCCGGTGAGCTGCGGGACGTGCGCGATCGACCCGCCGCCTGCCCCGACGGTCCGGACGTCCACCGACGTGGCACGGACCGTGAGGTCGCCGACAGTCGTCTCGCGGCCGATGCGCGGCGTCAGGTCCTGCACGAGGGCGACGTCCGTGGACGTGCCGCCCATGTCGAAGGTGAGCAGGTTCTTGAAGCCGGCCTGCTCGGCGGCCCAGACGGCACCCGTCACACCACCCGCCGGCCCGGAGAGCAGCAGGGACACGGGGTTGTCCGCGGCGACCTTGCCGGAGACGAGTCCGCCGTCGCTCCTGAGGATGGACAGGTGGCCCTCGATGCCGGCGGCACCCAGCTTGTCCTCGAGGTTGCCGACGTAGCGGGAGACCTGACCCTGCACGTAGGCGTTGGCCACCGTGGTGATGGTGCGTTCGTACTCGCGCAGTTCGGGCAGCACGACGGACGAGCGGGAGACGGGCACGCCGGGCAGTTCCTCCGCGGCGAGGTCGGCGATGCGTGCCTCATGCTCCCCGTTGGCGTAGGAGTTGATGAGGCTGATGCTCAGGGCCTCGATGCCGCGTTTCCTCAGGCGGCGGAGCTGCGTGCGGACGTCGTCGTCGTCGAGCGCTATGCGCACCTCACCGCTCGTGGTGACGCGCTCGGCGACCTCCACCGTATCCTCGAGATCGGCGAGCGGCTCCGGCTTGGGCCAGATGATCCACCCTGCCAGCCCGCCGGGGACGAACGACCGGGCGATCTGGAGCACCTGCCGGAATCCCTTCGTGGTCACGAGACCCACGCGGGCGCCCTTGTGCTCGAGGATCGCGTTGGTGGCCACGGTGGTGCCGTGGAGGACCTCGGTGACCTCCGACATCGGCACGCCGGCGGCCCTGCAGGCCTGCTCGATCCCGTGCAGGACGCCGATGGACTGGTCCTCCGGGGTGGACGCCGTCTTGTACCGGTGGGTCTCGCCGGTGGCCTCGTTGATGAGGAGGATGTCCGTGAACGTGCCGCCCACGTCTACGCCGAGCCGAAACGCCATCAGGTCTCCTCAGGGGGTTGGTCGTGCCGGCATGCCGCCTCGCTGCAGGCCTCCGTGCCAGTCAGCGTAGGGGCGACCGCTCGATGCGTCAATGAATTGCATACAACTGGTTTCAAATACCGCGCCCGCTCCTTGACTCGCCCCGGTTCCGGTGCAAAGTTGTATACGTTCGGGCGCTCCGCCCGGGCTGATCAGACGCCCGGAGGCCTGCCGATGACTGCCAGCGATACTCCCGCCGACCCTTCCGCCGGCCCGCCTGCCGACACTCCTGCAGCGGGCTCCCTCACCGGCCTCCGCGTGGTGGAGATGGGCCAGTTGCTGGCGGGCCCGTTCTGCGGCCAGCTCCTCGGTGACCTCGGCGCCGACGTCGTGAAGATCGAGGACCCGGCCACAGGCGACCCGCTGCGCCAGTGGGGCCGGCAGCTGCCGCAGGGGCAGTCCCTGTGGTGGTCCGTGGTGGGGCGGAACAAGCGCTCGGTGACCCTGAACCTGCGCGACGCCGAGTGCCAGGACCTCGCGCGGAAGCTCATCGGCACCGCGGACATCGTGGTCGAGAACTTCCGGCCGGGGACCATGGAACGCTGGGGCCTCGGCTACAGGGAGCTGGCGGAGGCGAATCCCGGCCTGATCATGGTGCGCGTCTCCGGGTTCGGGCAGGACGGCCCCTACGCCCAGCGTGCCGGCTACGGCGCGATCGGCGAGGCCATGGGTGGCCTGCGCTATGTGGTCGGCGATCCGTCCACGCCACCCTCGCGCATGGGCATCTCGATCGGCGACACGCTCGCCGCCCTCTTCGCGACCATCGGAGCGCTCGCCGCGGTCCGCGAGCGCGAGGTGAGCGGGCGCGGGCAGGTGGTGGATTCGGCGATCTACGAGGCGGTCCTCGGCGTCATGGAGTCCCTGGTGCCCGAGTGGCAGATCTCGGGGTACCAGCGCGAGCGGACCGGGGCGATCCTCCCCAATGTCGCGCCGAGCAACGTGTACCCCACGCGGGACGGCAAGTGGGTGCTGATCGCGGCGAACCAGGACACCGTGTTCGCACGGCTCGCCGCGGCGATCGGGCAGCCCGGGCTCGCCACGGACCCGAGGTACGCCACGCACGGTGCGCGGGGCGAGCGGCAGGAGGAGCTCGACGCTCTGATCGGCGCCTACACCTCCGAGCAGGACGCTGCAGCACTCGAGGCATCCCTCGAGGAGCACGGCGTCCCGGCGGGCAAGATCTTCCGGCCCGTGGACATGCTCGCCGACCCCCAGTACCTGGCGCGGGAGTCCATCACCGAGGTGCAGCACCCGGTGCTCGGCGCCGTCTCCCAGCAGAACGTGTTCCCCCGGCTCAGCCGCACCACCGGCAGCATCCGCTGGCCCGGGCCGTCGCTCGGCGCCCACACCGCCGAGGTGCTCGCGGAGGTGGGGGTCGACGACGGCGCCCTCGCGTCGCTGCGGGGGCGGGGGCTGGCATGACCGTCCCCGGGCTGCCCGCCTCGATCCGCCTCGTGGAGGTGGGCCTGCGCGACGGGTTGCAGTCCGTCCCGCAGCCCGTGCCCACCGCCGAGAAGGTGGAGCTGGTGCACCTGCTCATCGACGCCGGGGTCCGCGAGATCGAGGCCGTGAGCTTCGCGCACCCGAAGGTCCTCCCCCAGCTCGCCGACGCCGCCGAGGTCATGGCCGCGGTCCCCCGCGTCGACGGCGTGCGCTACCGCGGGCTCGCCCCGAACCTCCGGGGTGCCGAACGCGCGGTCGACTGCGGGCTGGACGAGCTCGTCGTCGTCGTGTCCGCGGACGAGGAGGTGGGCCTCCGGAACCAGCGGCTCACCGTGGACGAGATCCTGGCCGACGTCGAGAGGATCGGCGTGCTCGCGGCGGCCTCCGGCGTGCGGCTCGTCGTCGCCGTCGCCTGCGCGTTCTTCGCACCGGCGCGCGGCCCCGTCCCGCGGGAGGAGCGGCTGCGCGTGGTGCGCGCCGCCGTCGACGCCGGGGCCGGCGGCGTGTACCTCGCCGCCACCTCGGGCGAGGAGGAACCGGCCGAGATGTATGACGGCATCGCCGAGGTGCGCGCGCTGTACCCGGGGCTCGACGTCGGCGTCCACCTCCACAACCGGAACGGCTTCGCGCCGGCCAACGCGATGGCCTGCATGATGGCCGGCGCCACGTGGCTCGAGGGCTCCTTCGCCGGGCTCGGCGGCGACCTGTGGTTCCCGGGCGACCCCACGGTGCTCGGCAATGCGGCCCTCGAGGACCTCGTCCACCTGTGCGACGGTCTCGGCATCGCGACGGGTATCGACCTGGAGCAGTACATGCTCGCCTCGGACCGGATCGTCGAGCTGACGGGCCGGGCGTCGTCGTCGTTCGTCTCGAGGGGCGGCACGCGCAGCGCCCTGGCCGCCGCCCGCTGGCCCGACGCGTTAGCGTGACAGGTATGAGCGTCACCCCTGACTCAACCCGGACATCGAACGACAGCGCGTACGGGCAGGTCCGCTCCATGATCGCATCGGGCGAGCTCGCCGCCGGATCCTGGCTGCGCGAGACCACGCTCGCCGACCGCATCGGCGTCAGCCGGACCCCCATCCGCGAGGCACTCAACCGGCTCGCCGCCGAGGGTCTCGTGGAGCTCAGCCGCAACAAGGGCGCGCAGGTGGTCAGCTTCTCCCCCGACGACGTCGCCGGGCTGTACGACGTGCGGGCCGGGTTCGAGCCGCACGCCGTCCTGCTGTCCGTCCCCAAGCTGACCGACGACGACATCACGGAGCTCGCCTCCCTGTCCGAGCGGATGGAGGCGGTGGTCGCGGAAGGAGGGGACCTGGCAGGGCTCGGCGCACTCAACGCGGCGTTCCACGGCATCTTCATCGAGCGGTGCGGCAACCGCCATGTCGCGACCGCGCTGCAGAGCGTCATGCGTCCCGCCGTCGTCGCGCACACGTTCCGGAAGTACAGTGCGGAGGCGCTGCGCCGGTCCATGCAGCACCACGCGGAACTCGTGGCCGCCGCCGCGGCGCGGGACGGCGAGTGGGCGGAATCCGTCATGCGGACGCACATCCTCGCCGCACGCAACGCGGCGGGCGCCCATCCGTCGACGCGCTAGGGCGCCGCTTCTCCCGCCCCGTGTGCCGGCGCGGCGTCCCGCGCGCCACACCGGCGCCATGTCCACGTCATGTGCGCCGCCGGCCGTTCCGTCCGGACGCCCGCGGATCTACAGTGGGGCATGGCCGGGATCGTCATCCAGCTTCTCGGGCCGCCTTCCATCACGCACCCCGATGGAGAGGGCCGCCAGCCGCGCGGCCGGAAATCCTGGGGCCTGCTCACCCACCTCCTCCTCCACGCGACGCCGACCGCCCGCAGCCACCTGGCATCGCTGCTGTTCACTGGAGCGGACGATCCCCTCGGCGCCCTCCGCTGGCACCTCGCCGACCTGCGGCGCATCCTCGGCCCGGGGGCCGTTCTCGGCGGCAACCCGGTCGCCCTGCGGCTGCCGCCGGGGTTCCGGCTCGACACCGACCTCGGCGCCGGGCCGCCGGCCGAGGTCCCCGCGGAACTGCTCGACGGACTCGACTTCACGGACCACCCGCCCTTCGATGCATGGCTGATGATGGAGCGGCACCGGCTGCGGCACGCGGTCGAGACGCTCGTGTACGAGGGCGGCCTGGCGGCGCTCGCCGACGGCGACAGCGCGGCGGCGATCCGGCTCGGCGCCCGGGCGGTGGAACTCGATCCCCTGAACGCCGACTTCCACGCCCTGCTGGTCCGCTCGCTCGTGGCGGCGGGCGACCGCGGCGCTGCACGGACGGCGGCCGCCCACTGCGGGGACGTCTTCGGTGAGCAGCTGGGGTCGGGCCTGCCCGCCGAGGTGCAGCACGCCCTGGCCGCCCCGGACACCGGCGGAGAGGCCGGCCTGCCCGCCACGCCCACCGCCGTCGCGTCCTATCTCGAAGCGGCCGAAGCCTGCCTCTCCGCCGGTGCGACCGCCACCGCCCTGACCCACCTCCGGGTCGCCGGCAACCTCGCGGAGCGCCTCGGCGACCGGACCCTGCAGGCGAAGGCCCTGCTGGACCTGGCCGGAGCACTTATCCACGGGGCGGGCGGTCGGGGCGCGGAGGTCGCCGACCTGCTGCACCGCGCCCTGTCCCTGGCCGGTGACGGCCCGCCAGCCATCCGGTCCGCGGCATACCGCGAGCTCGGCTTCCTCGCCGTGCAGCGCGGCTTCCCCGACAGCGGCGCCCGGTGGCTGGCGCGCGCGACGGAGGCCGCGGAGGGCCTGCCCGATGAACGGGCGCGGGCGCTCGGCGTCGCGGGGATGCTCGCGACCGACACCGCCGACTACCCGGGCGCCGTCGTCGCCCTCGAGGAGTCGGTGCGCCTCAGCGTCGGGATCGGACGGACGCGGCAGGAGGCGTTCTCGCGGGCCATGCTCGGCCGGGTCCATCTCCTGACCGGGCACCGCGATCGAGCCGCGCTCGAGCTCGACACCGTCCTGGCGCTCGTCGCCGGCGAGCACTGGACGGCGTTCACGCCGTTCGTCGAGGCCCTCCGCAGCGAGGTGCACCTCGGCATCGGGGACGACTCCGCGGCCGAGGACATGGCGGACCATGCGATGGCCCTGGCGGCGTCGCTCGGCGACCGCTGCTTCCTCGACGCCGCAGCCCACGCGAAGGCGCAGGTGCTGCTCGCCCGCGGGGACACCGGTGCGGCGAGCACCTGGATCCGCCGCGGCGTGCAGCCCAACCCCTGGTACCGGTGGTTCCGGGGCCGGAACCTCGACCTCGCCAGCACGGCGGCGCTGGCCACCGATCCGCACCAGGCACTGGAGTTCGCCCGGGAGCTCGGGGAGCGCTCGAGCCGGTACGGGCACCGCGAACTCGCGGTCCGCGCCCTGTCGGCTCGCGCGGCGCTCGGGGACGAAGCCGTCCTGCCGGCCATGACGCTGCTGGCGCGGGGCATCGAGAATCCCCTGCTGACCCAGGACCTCGCGGTTCGGCACCACCTGTAGGAGCCGCCCGGGTCCGGGAGGCGACGTCGTCACACGCTCGTGCACACGGTCGGTGGCAACACTGGTGCCGTCAGAGAGACACCGGGCGACGCAGCCCGGATCCAGCACAGGAACAGGAACCACCATGACTGATACCACCACCACCACCGAGGCGGACAGGGCGCTGAAGGCCAGGCACCGTGCCATGTGGGCGCAGGGGAACTACGCGGCCATCGCGGCCGACATCGTCCCGAGCCTCGGCCTGGACCTCGTGGGTGCCCTCGGCATCACCCGCGGCCAGCACGTGCTCGACGTCGCTGCCGGGACCGGCAACGCTGCGATCCCCGCGGCGGAGCGTGGCGCGACCGTGACGGCGTCGGACCTGACGCCCGAACTCCTCGACATCGGGCAGCGCCTCGCACAGGAGCGCGGCGTGAGCCTCGACTGGCGTGTCGCCGACGCCGAGGCCCTCCCGTTCGACTCGGGGTCCTTCGACACCGTGATGTCCTGCCTGGGCGTCATGTTCGCGCCGCATCACCAGCTCGCGGCCAACGAGCTGGTGCGGGCCTGCCGGTCGGGCGGCAGCATCGGGCTGATCAACTGGACGCCGGAAGGATTCGTCGGCCAGATGTTCGCGACCATGAAGCCCTACGCACCGCCGCCGCCTCCCGGGGCGCAGCCTCCCCCGCTGTGGGGCAACGAGGACCACGTGCGGTCGCTCCTCGACGGCCAGGTGACGGATCTGCGGGCTGAACGGCGCGTGGTGCGGGTGGACCGCTTCCACGCACCGGAGGAGTTCGTGGACTACTTCAAATCCAACTACGGGCCCACGATCAGCGTCTACACATTCATCGGCGACGACGCGGCCAAGGCGGCAGCGCTCGACGCCGACCTGGCGGCACTCGTCACCCGGTTCAGCGCAGGCACCGGCAGCACCACCGTCGACTGGGAGTACCTGCTGGTCACGGCGAGACGGAACTGAGGAAGCGCACTGTAGCGCCCGCGGGAACGACGATGCCCGGCACACCGCGTGCCGGGCATCGTCGCGTTCGAGCTGCGTCCGCTACAGGTATTTGTTGGGGAGCGCAACTACCTCTCAGGTGGGGCACACGGTGCTCGTGAGACGTTCGGGGCCGTACGGTCAGCAGACCAGCACCACCAACGTCTCAGGAGCATTCAATGAAGAAGTCCTCGATCGCCCTCGCTACTGCCGCTGTTGCCGGCATGTCCATCCTCTCGGCCGCGCCGGCTCTCGCCGTCGGCCTGCCGTTCAACAATTGCTCCGAGGCGGCGGCAGTCGGTGTCTACAACATCCCGGCAGGTACTCCTGGCTACCAGCCCGGGCTGGACGCCGACAGCGACGGCTTCGGCTGCGACGCGGCAGGCACACCGGCATACAACTCGATCATCGTCGACCGCATCGTCGCCGAGAACTCTGTCGTCACACAGCCGGTTGCTCCCCAGCCCGTACCGCCGCAGGTTGGGCAGATGCCCGTCGGTGGCGCTGACACCGGTGTGGCTCAGACGCCCCAGGACGACAACTCCGGCGCCCTGGCGCTTGGCGGTGGGCTTCTCCTCGCAGCAGTCGGCGGCGTCTATGCCGTACGCCGTCGGGTAGCCGCAGCCGTTTGATTCCTTCGCGCTGAACACGACGATGCCCGGCACACCGCGTGCCGGGCATCGTCGTTTTCGAGCTGCGTCCCTGGGAAGCGTCAGCCCGCGATCTCGTCCTCCGACCCGGTCTTCCGGCGGCGGAGGACCAGCAGCGCTCCGCCGAGGAGGGCGAGCAGGACGCCGACTGCGGCGGGCAGCAGGACGTTCGCGCCCGTCTGCGCCAGGGCGCCGCTCGGGCTGAAGACACCGCTGTCGTCCGTCCCGCCGCCGGTACCATCACCCGTTCCGCCGCCGCCGCCACCGGTGCCGCTGCCACCGGTGATCGGGGCGTCGGTCGGGTCGGTCGGCTCATCCGTGGGCTGATCGGTCGGCTCGATGGTCGGTTCCGTCGTAGGGTCAACCGTGGGCTCGCCGGTGGGCGTCGGGGTGGGCTCGCCGGTGGGCGTCGGCGTCGGAGTCGGAGTCGGCGTGGGCGTCGGCGTCGGCGTCGGGGTGGGCGTCTGCTCGGCGGCGAGCTCGATCCCGAACAGGGTCGTCGTGCCGGACACCTCGTTGCCGACGGCGATCATGGGCTCCCCGGTGGGCGAACCTGCAGCGGGGATGAAGGTGAGTCCCTCGGGGCCGAGGTCGCCCGCGAGCGGCAGCGTGGCCGGGTCCTCCTCCACGGAGGAGGCGAAGTCCCTGTTGTTCACGTAGGTGACGAAGGCGCTGGTGCCCGGGTCGGTGATGTCGTACACCGCTATGCCGCCGACGCGCTCGAAGCCGATGAACGCGTAGGTGCGGCCGCCCACCTCGCCGATGGTGAGGTTCTCTGGCTCCGGGCCCTTGTCGTCGCTACGGCCCTCGAGGTTGCTCTCGGAGTGGTTGGAGTTGAAGAACCCGGGAATCGCGGCGGCGGTGATCTGCTCGAAGTCCTCCCCCGAGTCGAACACCTGCTCGCCGTCGGTGGTCCAGATGGAGAAGCTGCGGCTGCCGAAGGCGTAGAGCTCGTCGTAGCAGCCCGCGTCGGTCAGTTCACTGGCCGTGCTGATGGTGAGGCGGCCGAGGTCCGCATCACCGGTCAGGCCCACCAGCGGGCTCGTCGCGCAAAGCGGTGGGATGCCGTCCTTGCCGAGATCCTTCACCCGGGCGGGCTCCACGTAGCTGCCCCACTCGCGGGCATCGCCCTCGTTCGCGGTGACGAGGTACGTCCGGCCGCCGGCCGTGTAGGCGTTGATGCCGTCCGGCATGTACAGGCCGTGGAGGCCCTCGAACGTGCGGATGTTCACGGTCGGCGCGTCCCGCGGGTCCCGGTCCGACGCGTCGAGGCCGTTGCCGGGCAGGCCGTGGTCCTTGGCGCCGAGCGGCCAGATGTCCGTGACGGTGGCGGACGCGAGGTCGACGACGGCGACGGCATTCGCCTCCTGCAGTGCGGCGTAGGCGGTACCGCCGTCGATCGCGATGTACTCCGGCTCGAGCCCCTCGGACACGGGCCGGGCGGAGCCCTCGATGCCTGCGAAGATCCGGACGCCGTCGGGCAGTGCCCTGGTGCCGCCCTTGGCGGCCGATTCGAACGCCCCGAATCCTGCCGTGCGGACGGCGTCCTGCGCCGGCGCGGCCACCGTACCCGGCAGGGACACGACGCTGACCGACCCCTCGGGGTCGACCGCGTACGCGTCGTCCGGCTCGCCCTCGTTGGCGACGACGGCGTGCCCGCCGTCCTTCGAGATGCTCACCATGTCCGGCTGCGCGCCCACCTCCACCGTGCCGAGGACTTCGCCGCCACCCGCGGCATCGAAGAAGACGAGCGACCCGTCGGCGGTCTTCGTCGTGTTCTCCAGCGCGATGACACCGAGGCCGTCCGGCCGGATGGCCACGGAGTTCGCGACGCCCGCGCCCGTGATGGTGAAGAGCCTGGCCGGCGCCGCGGGATCGGCGACGTCGAGCACGTCCACCGCGCCCAGCTGCGCGTTCACCACGAAGAGCCGCTTGGTCGCGGCGTGATAGGCCACGATCTCCGCGGCGGACTGGTCGAACACCCCGCTCTCGTAGGACCCGATCGGCGTGAGGCCGAGGGCCGCGCCGTCGGCGGAGTAGCTGATCGGCGCGGGGACGACCGCGGCGCTCGCGGGCACTGCCAGCAGCAGCGTGCCGGTGAGCGCCGCGGCGACGGCGGCGGCGTGCGCGCGCGGGCGGCGGGTGGGACTGGACGGAGTCATGGTTCTCCCGAACGGACGAGGTGGGGTGTCAACCTCCCCTGTCTACGAACCGGACATGGCGGCGCGGTGAACGGAGAGGGGGCCCGCGGTGTCCGTGGCGGGGCCAGTTGGCGCTCCGGGGAGCGCACTTCCGGCCGCCGGCGGCCGCGGGTACGTTGGTCCGGTGGACGACGTCGGGCTTGCGGCAGCTTTGGTACAGGATGCGTCCCGGCGTGCCCGCGAGATGCGGGTGGACGGCGTGGACGTCGAGCAGAAGACCTCGGCCGCAGACCTCGTCTCGGCCGCCGATCGTGCAGCGGAGGCACTGATCAGGGACCGCCTCCGGGACGAGCGCCCCGAGGACGGCGTGCTCGGCGAGGAGGGATCCTCCGTGGCGTCACGGAACGGCCGCCGCTGGGTCATCGACCCCGTGGACGGCACGTTCAACTTCCTGTCGGGACTCCCCACCTGGTGCTCCGCCGTGGCTCTCGACGACGACGGCGTGCTCCTCGCAGGAGCCGTGGACGTCCCCGCCACCGGGGAGACCTGGGTGGCCGGTCTGGGGCGGGGCACGACGCTGAACGGCAGCACCGTCGAGCCACTGGCCGACACACCGCTGCGCGACTGCAGCGTGGCCTCCTATCTGGACCGGTCCGACGTCTCCGACTCCTCGATGATGGCCGTGCTGTCGCGGATCATGGACGGCGCAGCCACCCTGCGCATCAGCGGCTCGGGAACGGCCGATCTCGCCGACGTGGCAGCGGGCCGGATCGGTCTGTGGCTGCAGCCGGACTGCGCGGACTGGGACTGGCTGCCGGGCCGCGCGCTCGTGGAGGGGGTCGGCGGGAGGACCAGGATCGTCGAACACCTCGGCAGGCGGTGGCACCTCGCCGGTTCGGGGGCCGCCGTCGACGAAGCGGCGGCACGGCTCCTGACGGCGGGCTGAATCCGGGCACCCCGCGCGGCGACGCGACGTGGCAGGATACTGCGACCACACCACGTTCGGCGTGTACCTCGAGCAAGGGAGCGACCATGGACACCCCTGATCCCCGCGAGAACCTGGCACAACGGCTCCGGGACTTCTTCGCGTCGCGCGGGAACGTGCGTGAGGTCCGCATGTTCGGCCTGCAGTCCTTCATGGTCGACGACCGCCTGGCGGTCGGCGCCGGTCCGAACGGGGACCTGCTCGTCCGCACCGACCCGGCCGACCACGAGGAGCTTCTGCGACGGGGCGGGACAGCTGCGCGCATGGGCGGCGACCGGCCGATGGGTCCGGGCTGGCTCACCGTGCCGAGCGTGAGGATCGACGACGACGCCGATCTCGCCTTCTGGATCACGGTCGGCATGGACTCCCGCAGGGCGGCGGGCTGAGTCGCAGCGTCCGTCAGGGCCCCAGCAGCATCCGGCGGTCCCGCCAGGCCGCCGTCGACCACAGCGCCCACACCACCAGTACGGGCTGGAAGAACAGGCGGGCGAGCCGGGCACGGTCGGTGTCGAGCCCGAAGGCGCTGACGCCGTCGACGTATTGGGCGATGTTGCCCGGGAAGACCGCGACGAAGAACGCCGCGACCACCCAGCCGACGGCTACGCGGCGCCTGCCGGCGAGGACCAGTGCGGCGCCGAGCACCAGTTCGACGACGCCGGATACCACCACGACCAGATCCGTTCCGAGCGGGAGCCAGGCGGGCACCTGCGCTGCGAAGTCCGACCGCGCGAAGGTCAGGTGCGCCGTGCCCGCGAACAGCAGGAACGCGCCGAGTACCACGCGGGCGATGGTCCGTACCGGCGAGGCGCGGGGAGGGGACGTCATGCAGCGCACAATAGCCGCGATGTGCAGGACTCGGATAAAGTCAGGGTGCTGTCGTCCGCAGTCCCACGCATCGTCGAGCCCGCCGGGGTAGGAACCCATCCCCATGGATGTCCTCCGCCGGGGCGGGAAACTGCAGGGACACGACGGCAGGTTGCCGCCCGCCCCACGAAGGAGACCGCCATGGCCCCCCGGAACCGCACGAACGACCGACTCCGCATGACCCTCGCCCTGCTCGCCGCTCACCAGTCCGCGGGCACCGCCGTCGCCCCCAGTGAACTGATGGCGCAGGCCGTCGCCCAGGTCCCGTTCGACGCCAAGGAAGCCGAGCTCCTCTCCGGCGGCGTCCCCCGCGGTTTCAAGGCCCTGACGACGGCGACGTCGAAGCTCGTCAAGGCCGGCTGGCTCGTCAAGGGCCGCAGCGGCTGGACCGCCACCGACGAGGGCGTCCGCGCGGTCCACGCCTTCACCGATTCCGAGCAGTTCGTCAACGCCATGATCAGTGGCGCTCCCGTGCCGGAGACCCCTGCCGAGGCTCCGGTGCACGCGCCGGTGGCCCCCGAGCAGCTGGGCGAGGAGGCGCAGGCCGCGCAGGCCGACGTCGACGTGGATCCGACGGAGGTCGCCCAGGCCAAGACGGCTCTCGCCGAGGACCCCACGCCCCCGGATGTCACCCCGACCCTCGAGGTGTCCGACTCCGAGCCCGTGCACGAGCCGACCGATACCCCCGCCGAGGACGCCTGGCACGACCAGCCGCAGTCCGTCGCCCTCTCCGGCGACTTCGACCCGCTGTTCGGCGAGGCCGGGCACTGGAGCTCGGACCTCCGCGAACTGCAGTTCGTGTGGGAGCCGACGGAGAACACCTGGAAGCAGACCCTCCAGCTGCCCGCCGGCACCTACCAGTTCAAGATCCTCGTCAACGGCTCGTGGGCGGAGAACTACGGCCGGTTCGGCGTGCGCGACGGCGCCAACCACGAACTGCACCTGCTCTCCGACACGTCGGTGACGTTCCGGTTCGACTACGCCACGAAGGACATCGAGACCTCCTAGCCGCTGGTCCCCCGGCCCCGTCTGCTGCCCTCGGGTGGCAGGCGGGGCCGTCGTCGTTCCCGGGTTTCGATCTGGATGCGTGTGTCGCCTCGGGACACGCCGCTGTTCGTGCCCGCCGGCTGGAGAAGCCGGGAACGACGGCGGGTCCCGGCCGTCGTTCCCGGGGGCTAGCGGCGATCGAGCAGCGACAGTGCCGGACGCCCGGGCGGGGCCTCGGACCGCAGGATCTGCAGCGCCAGCAGGCACGTGGCCTGACCCTCGAGCGAGGTCAGCGACACCCGCAGCAGGCCCTCGAGCTTCCCCAGCCGCTGGGCGAGCGTGTTGCGGTGGATGAACAGCTTCGCCGCCGTGCGGCCGGGCTGCGCATCGTGCTCGAGGAACGCCTCCAGCGTGCCCAGCAGGTCCACGGCGTGCGCGGCGTCATAGGCGAGGACCGGCGCCAGGAGCTTGTGCGCACCGGCCCGGGCGCCCGAGGACGCGGTCGACGCGATCAGCGCGCGGATCCCGAGGTCCGGTGCGCGCATCGGCGCCCGGACCTCCCCGACCGTGGTCCCCGCCTGATGGATCCCCAGGCGGAGTTCGTCGATGGTGTGGCAGGGTCCCTTGAGCACAAGGGACTGGCCGGGGAGCTCCCGGATGCAGGCCTCGAGCAGACCCGCCGCGGCGTCTTCGGTATCCGCGCCGCCGAGCGGTCCCTGGGCGAAGGCGTAGAGGACGCCCGCACGGACCTGCACGCGCACGTCGAGGAACCGCGACTGCAACAGGAGCCGGATCCGCCACGCGTTGGAGAGGTTCCGGCGCCCGGCGGTCGCGGCGAGCACGAGGGTGGGCTCGCGCACGTCGAGTCCGGTGGACCGGAAGGTCGCGGTGAACTCCTCGAGGGCGACGCCGGCCCAGTCCGGCACCTGGTCGAGGAGGGACTCCAGCTCCCGCTCCTTGTGGGTGGTGGTGTGCAGCGCCGTCTGCAGCTGCACGGCGATGATCGACGCCGCCGGTGCGAGCAGGGTGTCCACCGGGTGGTCCGACGCCGCGTCCCGCACGATCAGCTGGAACGAGTCACCGCTGCCCATGGGCAGGGGGATGCTGCCGCGCCCCGCCCCCGGCAGCTCCGTGAGATCCGCGGCGGTCCAGACCGAGGCCGACGGCGAGCGCGCGATGACCACGCCGGCGGCGTCGACGATGGCGAGATGCCCCTCGGCGGCCTGCGCCGCGGCGTCGAGCACCACCTGCAGGTGCGCACCGGAGGCGGCGAGCTGCGCACACTCCTGTGCCAGCTCCCACGACCTGTTCACGGCCGTGAAACGCTCCACCTCCAGCACGTTCGTCACATGGCGATGGACCTGCAGGAACGGCACCGACTGCGGGATCTCCAGCAGCGGCACGTCGAGCTCCGTCGCCGCCCGGACGAGACCGGGCGGGATGAGTCGGTGCGCCGTCCCCGTGCCGAAGGCGATGGCCGCCACCCGCACGCGGACGAGGCGCTCCACGTACGCGGTCCAGGTCCGCTGGTCCTCGATGTTCAGCCCGATCCCGTTGGTCAGCAGGACCACGTTGCTGCTGAGGAACGGCGTGGGATCGATGGTCTCGGCGGGAGCGCACCAGCTGATGTCCCAGGCCAGCCGCTCCACCGACGACGGCGTGTGGAGGCGCAGCTGCAGGGCGTCGGCAGCCAGCAGATCGGCGACGATCATGGGATCCTCCTGTGTGCATCTGCCCTCCGAGGGGAGAGAAGCGAGGGCGCGCGCCCACTATATCGGTCCGCCGGCGCTCTCTAGGGTTGTCGCATGACGGACGCTCCCCGGCGCACGACGCCGATGATCAATTCGGACATGGGCGAATCTCTCGGCCTGCACTCCTTCGGCAACGACCCCGCGCTCCTCGGGACCGTGGACGCCATCAACGTGGCCTGCGGCTTCCACTCGGGAGACCCGGACACCATGGCGGAGACCGTCGCGGCGGCCCGGGCGCAGGACGTGCTGATCGGCGCCCACCCCGGACTCCCGGACCTCGTGGGCTTCGGGCGGCGCGAGATGAAGCTGACCCCCCAGGAGGTGGAGCACCTCGTGCTCTACCAGGTGGGTGCACTCAGCGCCTTCCTGCGGCGTGAGGGCGCAGACCTCAACCACATCAAGCCCCACGGGTCCCTCTACGGGATGCTGGCCCGCGACCCGGACCTGATGAGGGGCGCCGCCCGGGTGGCGCGGCTCTTCGACGTCGCCGTCTACGGGATCGCCGGCACCGCGCACCAGAGCGTGTGCGAGGAACTCGGCGTGCCCTTCGTCGCCGAACTGTACGTGGACCTCAACTACGGGCCCGCCGGCGAACTCCTCATCCAGCGCCGGCCGGAACCGACGGACCCCGCCGCGGCAGCGCGACGCGTGACGCGCGCCCTCACGGACGGCGTCGTGGAGGCCTCCGACGGCTCACTCCTCACCATCCCGTTCGACAGCATCTGCGTCCACTCGGACGCCCCCAACTCCCCCGAGGTCGCGGCGGCCGTACGCTCCGCCCTCGATGCCCCCTGACCACCCGACTCTCCACCCGATACTCCAACCGACACTTCCCGACACTCCACCCGAAAGGACCCCCGTGGCCGACATCGTCTCCCCACTGCCCGGCATCTTCTACCGCAAGCCCGGGCCCGACAAGGACCCCTACGCGAACGAGGGTGACGCCATCGAGGCGGGCCAGACCATCGGGGTGGTGGAGATCATGAAGCAGTTCTCCGAGATCCGCAGCGACGTGGCCGGCACCCTCGAGAGCTTCGCCGTCGAGGACTCCGGGACCGTCAACCCCGGCGACGTCATCGCCACGGTGTCCGAGGGCTAGCGGATGGACCGCCTCCTGATCGCGAACCGCGGGGAGATCGCCGTCCGCGTCATCCGGGCGGCACGGGAGCTCGGTCTCGAGACCGTCCTCGCCGCCAGCGAACCCGACGCCGACTCCTACGCGGCGTCTCTGGCCGACGACGTCCGGGTGGTCGGACCCGCGCCGGCCGCGAAGAGCTACCTCGACGGCGCCGCGGTGCTCAGGGCCGCGGAGGACGCCGGGTGCGACGCCGTCCACCCCGGCTACGGCTTCCTGTCCGAGAACCCGCGCTTCGCCCGGTCCGTCCTCGACGCCGGCCTCACCTGGGTGGGCCCCTCCCCCGACGCCATCGAACTGATGGGCAACAAGTCCCGTGCACGGCAGGCCGCCCGGGAGGCAGGCGTCCCCACCCTGCCCGGGAGCGACGGCGCGCTGGCACCCGACGTCGACCCCCTCCCCCTCGCGCGGGAGATCGGCTACCCGCTGGTGGTCAAGGCGTCCGCCGGCGGTGGCGGCCGCGGGATCCGGCTCGTGACGCAGGAGGAGGACCTGGTCAGGACGCTCGACGTCGCCCGTGCCGAGGCCCAGGCGGCGTTCGGCGACCCCGCCGTGTACCTCGAGCAGTTCGTCTCCCGCGCCCGCCACGTGGAGGTGCAGATCCTCGGCGACGGCGAGCGCGTCATCCACCTCGGTGACCGGGACTGCTCACTGCAGCGCCGCCAGCAGAAGATCATCGAGGAGGCCCCCGCACCCTTGCTGCCC
This sequence comes from Arthrobacter sp. Soc17.1.1.1, assembly GCF_036867195.1. NCBI lineage: Bacteria > Bacillati > Actinomycetota > Actinomycetes > Micrococcales > Micrococcaceae > Arthrobacter > Arthrobacter sp. Soc17.1.1.1. The sequence goes on along the minus strand of NZ_JBAJII010000001.1, from coordinate 712,203 downwards.
GACGCCGTCCGCGACACCATCCGCGCCTCGTCCATCGAACTCGGCCGCCAGTGCGGCTACTCCGGCCTCGGCACCGTCGAGTTCCTCTACGACCCGGACCGCGAGCAGGCGGCCTTCATCGAGATGAACACCCGGCTGCAGGTGGAGCACCCGGTCACCGAGATGGTGACCGGCCTCGACCTCGTCCGGGAGCAGCTCCTCGTCGCGTCCACCGGCAGGCTGCGCCTCAGCCAGGACGACATCACCTTCCGGGGCCACGCCTTCGAGTTCCGCATCAACGCCGAGGACCCGTCGCAGGGCTTCCTGCCGAGCCCCGGCACCCTGGCGCGCCTCGACTGGCCCGGGGGCCCGGGGGTGAGGATCGATTCCGGCGTGGTCGCGGGATCCGCCGTCGCACCGTTCTACGACTCCCTGCTCGCCAAGCTCGTGGTGTGGGACGAGACCCGCACGGACGCCGTCCGGCGGTCGGCGCGCGCACTCGGGGAGGTGCGGATCGAGGGCGTGAGGACCACGCTCCCGCTCCTGTCGACGGTCCTCCACCGGCCCGAGGTACGCGACGTGACCCACCACTCGAAGTTCATCGAATCGACCCCCGACCTCCTCGGAGCTGACGCATGAGCCACGCACCCCAGCACCTCGACGCCGCCCGCTACACCTGGGGCGGCGACGAGTTCCTCTTCGTAGAGATCTCCGAGAGCATGAGCCTCGCCGCCAACTTCAAGGCGAACGCCATGGCGACGCGGCTCACGGCACGCGCGATCGACGGTGTCGTGGACATCTGTCCGGCCAACGCCTCCCTGCTGCTGCGCTTCGATCCCGACGCGGTGCCGCCGGACGAGCTGGAGGCACTCGTGCGGCAGGTCGAGGAGGAGGTCGCCCAGCTGAGCGAGCAGACCCTCGAGACCCGCATCATCGAGATCCCCGTCTGGTACGACGACCCCTACACCCGCGAGACCGGGGCCCGCTTCCGCAAGGGCCACCAGCGGCCCGACGGCACCGACTTGGACTTCGCGGCCGAGGAGAACGGCCTGTCCTCCCCGCAGGAGTTCATCCGGAAGCACCACGAATCGCCGTGGCTCGTGTCCATGGTGGGCTTCGTCGCAGGGCTGCCCTTCATGTTCCAGATCGTCCCGCAGGAGGAACAGCTCGAGGTCCCGAAGTACCTCAGCCCCCGCACGGACACACCCCCACTGACCGTCGGCCATGGCGGCTGCTTCGCCTGCATCTACTCGGTGCGGGGTGCCGGCGGCTACCAGATGTTCGGTATCGCCGCCGCCCCGATCTTCGACCCGGCGCAGAAGCTCGAGGACTTCTCGGACTTCATGATCTTCTTCCGGCCCGGCGACATCGTGAAGTTCAAGCCCGTCGGCGAGGACGAGTACCGGGCGATCCAGGCGGAGGTCGACGCCGGGACGTTCACCTACCGCCAGGTACCAGTGACCTTCGACCTGCAGAAGGCACTGACCGACCCCACCGCGCACAACCGGGACATTCTGGAGAAGCTCAATGGCCTTTGACATCCTCGAACCCGGCCTCGCCACCTCGGTCCAGGACCGGGGCCGGTTCGGCTACTACAACGTCGGGATCCCGCAGGGCGGGGCCATGGACCAGCTGTCCGCGTCGATGGCGAACGCCCTCGTGGGCAACAGCCCGGGCGACGCCGTGCTCGAGTGCGCCTATCTCGGCCCGCGGTTCACCACCGACACCGACGCCGTCATCGCCGTGGCGGGCGCGCCCGTGCAGGTGAAGGTGAACGGGCAGACCGCGGACCAGTGGACCCGGCTGTCCCTGGCCGCCGGGGACGAGGTGTCCTTCGGGATGCTCTCGGGCGGCACGCGCTACTACGTCGCCGTCCAGGGCGGCATCGACGTGCCCGAGGTCCTCGGCAGCCGCAGCACCTACACGCTCGGCGCCCTCGGCGGTTTCCAGGGACGCACCCTCAAGGCCGGTGACACGGTCCCCGTCGGCGCCCCCTCCGGAGCCTCGCCGCTCGACACCATCCCGGAGGACCTGCGGCCCGTCTACGCGAAGGAGGTGACGGTGCGCATCCTGCCGGGCCTCTACGACCACCGCCTCACCGCGGAGGGCATGGAGACCCTCGTGAGCACGGCGTGGAAGCTCACGCCCGTGGCGGACCGCACGGGCCTGCGCTACTCGGGCCCGGACCTCGAGTGGAGGCCGCGCACGCAGCCCTTCGGTGCCGGGTCGGATCCCTCGAACATCGTGGACGCCGGCTATGCCATCGGATCGATCCAGGTACCCGGCGGCAAGGAGCCGATCGTGCTGCACCGCGACGCCGTCTCCGGCGGCGGCTACGCGATGGTGGCGACGGTCATCAGCGCCGACATGGACGTCGTCGCCCGGAGCGCGCCCGGCACCCTGACGCACTTCGAACCCGTGACCATGGAGCAGGCGCTCGCCGCGCGGGCGGACGCGGCGAAGGTGCGGCGCGCCGTCTGGGGGACGGCCGGCTAGGGCGTCGCGTCAGCCGGCCCGGAACCCCCGCCGCACCGCGCCGGTGATCGACGCGCTGCTCTCGCGCACGAACAGCTCCGAGGGGTGGCGCACGGAGCCGACGTCCTCCCCATTCATCACCCGGCGGAGCATCCCGACGGCCGTCCTGCCGATCTCGAGCATCGGCGAGCGCACCGATGTCAGGGGGATGGGCAGCTGCGCGGCCAGGGACGTGTCGTTGAATCCGACGACGGCGATGTCCTCGCCGACGACGAGCCCTCCGGCACGGAAGGCGCCCATGGCCCCGATCGCGGCGAAGTCGTTGACGGCGAAGACCGCCGTCGGGGTCTTCCCGCCGAGGCGCAGCAGCTCCTCGCCCGCCCGGCGGCCGCCCTCGGTGTCGAAGCGTGAGGGCAGGATGCGGTCCGCCGGCACCTCTCCGCCCAGGTCGTGCCAGCGTTCGACGAAGCCCGCGGTCCGGTCCACGCCGGTGCTCGCGTACGTCTCGCCCGCGATGATCGCGACGGAGCGGTGCCCCGTGGCCCACAGGTGATCCGCGACGAGCCGGCCTCCACCGGTGTCGTCGCAGGTGGACGACGGGAAGCCCGGATAGCGGCGGTTCATGAGGACGAAGGGCACGTGCCGCTTCACGAGGTCGTCCACCAGGCTGCTGCCGGCGTGCACGTCGCCGAGGATCAGGCCGTCCACGCGCCGCGCCAGCATGATCTCGGCCTTGCGGCGCTGCTCGTCGAGATCGTCGTGGGAGTTCATCACGAAAGTGGAGTGGTTGCTCTCGGCAGCGGCCTCCTCGACGCCCTCGTACATGGTGGCGAGCACGATGTCCGAGAGGCGCGGCACGATGACCCCGATCGCCCGTGTGCGGCGGGTGCGCAGGCTGGTGGCCTGCGGATCGGGTGAATAGCCCCTCAGCTTCGCGAGATCGCGCACCCTCGTGGCGGTCTCCTTCGACGCCGCCCCCCGGGCGACGTCCGTGTCCGAGTGCAGCACCCGGGAGACCGTGGAGACGTGGATGCCGAGTTCCGCTGCGAGGTCCTTCAGGGTGACCGCGGCGCGTCGCCTACCTACTGGATCCACGGGCCTACTCCCTTCCCGGTGGTGCTTTGTTTCGGCTGCGTGAAATCTCGGGCGATCCATTGACGAGATACAGGTCACATCCTATGGTTTTCCTCATTCAACCCAAACGTTTGGGTTTCGTCCAGTTCCACGCAGGTCGCACCGCGCAGAACCCCTGGCACCCGCCCCGGACTTCTGCTTTCCGTAACGCTCGCCCAAACGATTGGGTAAGGAGGAAGCACCGTTGGAATCCCTCACAGGTCACGTCGTCCTGCTGGCGACGGGCGGCACGATCGCCTCCCGCGTCCACGCCGCCGACGGATCGACCGTGGCCGCCGATGCAGGGGGTGCCGTCCTCGCCGCGGCCGGGACGAGCGCCTCCGTCGAGGTCGTCGACCTCATGCAGAAGGGTTCGTACCTGCTCACCTTCGACGACATGCTCGCTGTCTGCGCGGCCATCCGGACCGCACTCGAGTCCCCGGAGACGCTCGGGATCGTCGTCACGCACGGCACCGACTCGATGGAGGAGACGGCATACCTCGCCGACCTCCTGCACGACGATCCGCGGCCGGTGGTCTTCACCGGGGCGCAACGCGCCGCCGACAGCGCGGACCCGGACGGCCCGGGGAACCTGCGTGCCGCTCTGACGCTGGCGGCGTCTCCGGCAGCGCGGGGCAGGGGCGCTCTCATCGTGTTCGACGGCGAGGTCTTCCCCCTCCCGGCTACGAGGAAGTCCGAGACGACGGCGCTCCACGCGTTCAGCAACCCCGATCTCGGGTCCGCCGGGTCGGTCTCGGCCGGCGGGGCGATCACGCTGCGCCCTGCCCTGCGGCGGACGGCACCGCTCGCCGTCCCTCCGGACGGCACGGGCACCCGCGTCGACATCGTCGCCTGCTACCCGGGCGCCGACGCGACCCTCTTCGCCGCCGCGGTCACCGCCGGTGCCCGCGGGATCGTCCTCGAGGCCACCGGGCTCGGGAATGCGAACGCGGAGCTCAGCGACGCCGTGCGCGAGGCCGTACGCGACGGCGTCGTCGTCGTCACCAGCACCCGCGTGCACGCGGGACCGGTGCGGGGGGTCTACGGTGCCGGCGGCGGAAGGACCCTGGAGGACGCGGGAGCCGTCCCGTCCGGGCTGCTCCGCCCCTCCCAGGCCCGCATCCTCCTGCAGGCACTGCTCGCCCTCGGGCTGTCCGCCGAGCAGGTCGTCGGGGAGATGCGGCAGCGGGGCGACCCTGCCGCCGTGGCTCCCGCTCCGCCCGCCTGACCCCTCCCCGATTTCACCCATCCCAGGAAAGGCCGACCCATGACGAAAGACATCCAGATCGCCTTCGGCGTTGACGTCGATGCAGTTGCCGGAATGCTCGGTTCCTACGGGGGCGAGGACTCGCCCTGCGACATCTCCCGCGGGCTCTTCAGCGGCGACGTCGGTGGCCCCCGCATCCTCCGCCTCTTCGAGAAGTACTCCCTCCCCTCCACCTGGTTCGTCCCGGGCCACTCGCTCGAGACGTTCCCCGACCTCACCCGCATGATCGTCGACGCGGGGCACGAGATCGGCGTCCACGGCTACTCCCACGAGAACCCGATCGCCATGACCCGCGACCAGGAGACGGCGATCCTCGACCGGTCGATCGAGCTCATCGAGCAGGTCTCGGGGCGCCGTCCCACCGGGTACGTGGCGCCGTGGTGGGAGTTCTCCCCCATCACCAACGAGATCCTGCTCGAGCGCGGCATCAAGTACGACCACTCCCTCATGCACAACGACTTCGAGCCCTACTACGTGAGGGTCGGGGACAGCTGGACGAAGATCGACTACTCCAAGCCCGCCGAGGCCTGGATGAAGCCGCTCGTCCGCGGCCAGGAGACCGACCTCGTGGAGATCCCGGCGAACTGGTACCTCGACGACCTCCCGCCGATGATGTTCATCAAGGCGGCCCCCAACTCGCACGGTTTCGTCAACCCGCGGGACATCGAGCAGATGTGGCGGGACCAGTTCGACTGGGTCTACGCGGAGATGGACTCCGCCGTCTTCACCATGACCATCCACCCCGACGTCTCGGGCCGGCCGCAGGTCCTGCTCATGCTCGAGCGCCTCATCCAGCACTTCAACTCGCACGAGGGCGTCACCTGGCACACCTTCGACCAGATCGCCGACTCGTTCCTGGCACGCAATCCCCGAAAGGAATCGAACTGATGTCCATCAAAGAGGCGGGTGTCGACCTTTCGACGCCGACGAGCAATGAGCAACGCACGTTCCCGGTGTTCTCGAAGAAGAAGACCAGCACGGCGACCGTCCTCGCCCTGCTCGCCTGGACCGTGGCGGTCTTCGACTACGGCCTGTTCGGCACCCTGCTGCCGGCCATGCAGGAGGAATTCGGCTGGACGGCACCGGAGGCCTACGCGGTCAACACCTGGATCGCCGTCGGAACAGCGATCGTGTGTTTCGGCGTCGGTCCCGTGATCGACCGCCTCGGCCGCAAGAAGGGGATGATGCTCACCGTCGGCGGGACCGCCGTCGTCTCGGGCGTCACCGCCTTCATCCCTGCCGGCCTCGGCGTCATCAGCAACTCGCTCCTCGTCTTCGTGCGGTCCTTCGGCGGCCTGGGCTTCTCCGAGCAGGCCGTCAACGCCACCTACATGAACGAGGTGTACCAGGTCACCGAGGACGAGCGGAAGCGCAAGCGTCCGGGCTTCCACTACTCCTTCATCCAGGGCGGCTGGCCGCTGGGCTTCCTCCTCGCGAGTGCCCTCGCCCTGGTGTTCCTGCCGCTCCTCGGCTGGCGCGCGCTGTACCTCATGGCCACCATCCCCGCGATCATCATCGTCCTGCTCATCAGCAAGAAGCTGAAGGAGACGCCGCAGTTCGAGCTGCACAAGCGCCTCACCGAACTGGAGAAGGGCGGCAAGAGCGACGAGGCCCACGCGCTCGCCGGCGCCTACGGCGTCGAGCACTCCTCCACCTCGCCCCTCAAGCGCATCTGGGAGGGCGAGTTCCGCCGCAACACGATCGTCTTCTCGCTCGCCTGGATCCTCAACTTCTTCGGTATCGCGATCTTCAGCGTCCTCGGCACCTCGGTGCTCGCGAACGCCAAGGGCGTGGAACTCTCCGACGCCTTCTGGATGCTGATCGTCATCAACCTGCTCGCGTACTTCGGCTACGTGTTCCACGGCTGGATCGGCGACAAGGTGGGCCGGAAGCGGACCATCATCGTGGGCTGGATCATCTCGGGCCTCTCCTTCGCCGTGATGCTGAGCCCGCTGGTGTCCAGTCCGTTCCTGATCATCCTCACGTACGGCACCGGCCTGTTCTTTCTGGTGGGGCCCTACGCCGCCATCCAGTACTTCATGGCCGAGTGCTACCCCGTGAGCTGCCGTGCCACGGGCCTCGCGTTCATCGGTGCCATGAGCCAGCCCGGGACGATCATCGGCGGCGCTCTGTTCACGCTCGTCGCCGCTGCGGCAGGCACCGGCGCTGCCGCCCTCTGGGTGGGCGCGGTGGGCACGCTGCTCTCCGGTGTCCTGATGATCGCGGCGCGTCCCGTCGCCGCCGTGGCCCTCGAGGAACCGCATGCAGCAGTCTGAGGTAGCCATCGTCACGGGTGCCGCCAGCGGCATCGGCCGCGCCCTCGCCGTCCACTACGCCGGCCGGGACGTCCGGACCGTCATCGGCACCTTCCCCGGCGACCCGCATGACCCGGAGGAGACCCTCTCCGGCGTGCGGGCCGCCGGCGGTGACGCCGTCATCCACGAGGTCGACGTGCGGTCCACGGAGTCCGTGGACGCCTTCGCCCAGCGTGCCCTGGACGAGTACGGGCGCCTCGACTACGCCGTCGCCAACGCGGGCATCCTGCGCAACGCCCCGCTGAACGAGCTGACGGACGACCTCTGGGACGCGATGCTCGACGTCGACCTGACCGGTGTCCTCCGCACGCTGCGCTCGGCGTCCCAGCGGATGAGCGGCCCCGGTGCGCTCGTCGCCGTGTCCTCGATCGCCGGGGGTGTCTACGGGTGGGAGGAACACGCCCACTACGCCGCGGCGAAGTCGGGCGTGCTCGGGCTCATCCGGAGTGTCGCCTCCGAACTGGGCCCGCGGGCGATCCGCGCGAATGCGGTGATCCCGGGCCTCATCGAGACGCCGCAGTCCCTCGACCCCGTCAACTCCCTCGGCCCCGAGGGCCTCGAGCGGGCGGGCAGGGACATCCCCTGGGGCCGGGTCGGCAGGCCGGAGGAGGTCGCCGACGTGATCGGCTTCCTGACCTCCGACGCGTCGCGCTACGTGACCGGCCAGTCACTCGTGGTGGACGGTGGCCTGACCATCAAGATGCGCGCATGACCGCCGGCGCTCCCCCCGTGGCGGGGCCCCGGGGCGTCGTCGTCACCGGCGGTGGCAGCGGCATCGGGGCGGCGATCGCCGAGGCGTTCGCCGCCCAGGGCGACCGCGTGGTGGTGATGGACCGCACCCCCGGTCCGGGGATCATCGAGGTCGACGTCGCACACGAGGAGAGCGTCCGGAGCGCCTTCGCCGAGGCACGGGACGGGATCGGGACCGTCGACGTCCTGGTGAACAGCGCCGGGCTGCTCACCGAGTCGCCGCTCGAGGACATGAGCCTCGCGCTGTGGACGGAGACGATCTCCGTGGACCTCACCGGTGTGTTCCTCTGCTGCCGGGAGGTGATCGGCCCGATGCGGCACCGGCGGTGGGGACGGATCATCAACATCTCGTCCCAGCTCGGCATCAAGGGCGGCACAGGGCTGGGCCACTACAGCGCCGCGAAGGCGGGCGTGATCGGCATGACCAAGGCACTCGCGCTCGAGGTCTCGGCGGACAACGTGCTCGCCAACTGCATCGCCCCCGGCCCCATCGAGACCCCGCTGGTCGACGGCATCTCCGAGGACTGGAAGGCGGCGAAGCGGAAGGAGCTGCCGCTGCGCAGGTTCGGCGTGCCGGCCGAGGTCGCACCCACCGCGCTGCTGCTCGCGAGCGACCCCGGGGGCAACCTCTTCGTCGGCCAGACCCTGGGCCCCAACTCGGGTGACGTGATGCCGTGACGGCCCGCTGGCCGGACGCCTGATGTGCGGCGCGTGCGGCCGCACCGTCGTCGCGGACCCGGTCCTCGGGCCGGTCCGGACGACGCGCGACCTGCTGCTCGTGGCGCAGGCCGTCACCACGATCGTGTCCACCCTGCCGGGTGCGCCCGTGGTGCGGGTCGCCGGGACGGGCTGGGTGGTCGCGGGCCGCACGGGCAGCAGCACCGCCTGCGACACGGTCGGGCAGCTCTGGTCCGCCCTGGCCGAGGTGCATGCCCGGACGCCGCAGGGCGCGTCCCGCCTGGCCGACGCCCTGGCCGACGCCCTGCCGGCGTCGTCCGCGCTCGATGACCGCATGGTGCGTGCTGGGCTCTCCGTGCTCCACTCCGCCCCCGCAACCGGCAGCCTTCGCGCAGCATTGCCCAAGGACACACCGGGCGGTAGCTGAAGCACCGGATGACGGAGCACGATGGACGCACGGACATCGGGTGGAGGGGCAGCACAGGACATGGGGACACAGGATCGCGAGTGGTTCCACGAGCGGGGCGACCAGCCCGCGGTGGGCCGTTCGCCGTCGGGCCGGATCCCGCTGCGCCTCTCGACCGTCGCCGTCCTCGCGCTCGTCGTCCTCCTGTATGCGACGCCGTCACTGTTCGACCGTTTCGTGCTCCCGGCCGCCCTGCCGTACCTGCCCGGTGCCAACGTGCCGCCCCGCGGCGTCGAGGCCGGTCCGGTGCCGCTCGGTACCCCGCCCCCCGTACCGCCGTCCACGGCGTACCGGCTCCTCGAGTCGCCGATCGAGGAGCAGGAGTGGATCGGCTACGACCCCTGCCGGCCCGTGCACTTCGTGGTGCGGCCGGACAACGCCCCTGCCGGGTCGGAGGGCCTGGTGCAGGAGGCCGTCGCGGAGGTGTCGGCAGCGACAGGGCTGCAGTTCGTGGACGACGGCACCACGTCGGAGGGACCGAGCGAGGAACGCGACCTCTACCAGCCGGAGCTGTACGGGAAGACCTGGGTGCCGGTCCTGATCACCTGGACGAGTCCCGCCGAGATCCCGGCCCTCGCGGGCGACGTCGCCGGGCTCGGCGGCAGCGACTACGCCCGCACGCCGGGACAGCCCCTCGTCTACGTCGGCGGGCAGGTGCAGCTCGACGCACCCGACGCCGCCGACACCCTGCTCTTCCCGGACGGCCGCACCTACGTGAAGGCGACGATCATGCACGAGCTCGCGCACGTCGTCGGGCTCGACCACGTGGACGACCCGGACGAACTCATGTACGCCGAGAACCTCGGCCAGACGACCTTCGGCCAGGGGGACCGCGCCGGACTGGCCCTCCTCGGATCGGGACCCTGCGCACCCGGGCTGTGACCGCCTCCCGAACGGCGCGCCGCTGTCAAGATCCGGCGGTGTGGGGCGGGGATCCGATTCCTCCCCAGCCCGGTCACCGCGTAGATTTGTGCAATGAGCAATGATGCCCCTTCGACAGTCATCCGTCCGTTCGACCCCGACGGCGGCAGCGACCAACCTGCCGATGCACTCGAGGCGCTCATAGCGAAGATCGAAGGCGAGGTCGCCGAACTCCAGTTCACGCGGTTCACCAACGACGACGCCGTCGCCCTCGGGCAGTTGCTCGTCCAGCTGGGCGTGGGGCGCAACCTCCCGATCGCCGTCAGTATCTGCAAGCCGAACCACATCCTGTTCCGGGCCGCACTCGAGGGCGCCACACCGGACAACGACTTCTGGCTGGACGCGAAGAGCCGCACGGCGGAGCGGTACTCCGTGCCGTCGCTGCTCGTCGGCCTGCGGGCGCGTCGCAACGGTGGCCGGATCGACGACAACCCGATGTTCGACTCCGCGACGTACGCCGCCCACGGCGGCTCGTTCCCGTTCTACATCAGGGGCGTCGGTCCCGTGGCGACCGTGACGGTGTCCGGCCTGCCGCAGCTCGAGGACCACAGGCTCGTCGTCGAGGCGCTCCGGACGTTCCACGCGGCCGAGGGGCTGTAGGTCCCGACGGGCGGCGCCCCGAGGGACGCCGCCCGGTGATGCCGGGAGATCCTAGAGGGAGGCCTGGATGGCGTCCGCGATCGGCGTCTCGCCGTTGTTGAACCGGATCGTCCTGTCGACTGTCCCGAGTTCGCCGAGGACGACGGCCGCCACCTGGGCCACGTCCTCGCGGGTCACGGAGTCCTGCCGGGGCTCGTCGGAGACCTCGATCCTGCCGGTGCCGGGCTCGGTGGTCAGCGACCCCGGGCCGAGGATGGTCCAGGCGAGCCCGGAGTTGCGCAGGTGCTCGTCGGCCGCGGCCTTGGCCTCTGCGTAGTGGAAGAAGCCGTTGTCCTCGGGCACGCCGTGATCCTTCCGGGAGCCGAGGTAGGACACCATGACATAGCGGCCCACCGACGCCGCTTCCGCAGCATCGATCGAACGGATCGCCGCGTCCCGGTCCACCGCGTAGGTGGCCTCGACGCTGCTGCCGCCTGCGCCGGCCGACCAGACGACGGCGTCCTGTCCGCGGAAGGCCTCGGCCATCTGCTCCACCGACAGCTCGGACACGTCGGCCACCACAGGAGTGGCGCCCGCCTGCTCCACATCTGCCGAATGGTCCTGGTTGCGGAAGATCGAGCTGACCTGGTGGCCCTGGCTGCTCAGGATCTTCGCGAGATGCAGTGCTACTTTGCCGTGCCCACCGATGATAGCTACGCGTGACATGGGAACTCCTTCTGTTCGACGGATACCTCCTCCCCGACGCTAGTCCTCCCGCGCGGGCGATGGCCACCGGTGGTGGGATGTTCAGCCGCCGGCGCAGGCCCCGACTACCGGAGGTAGGACGCCCCGTTCGCGTCCACCACCGTGCCGCTCACCCATACCGGGGCATCGATGGCGAGCCAGGCGACGGCCTGCGCGATCTCCTCCGGCGTCGCGACCCGGTCGAAGGGGCTCTGCGCCCGCACCGCGTCGCCCCCGGGTCCGTCGAGGACGGTCCTGCCCATGTCCGTCTCCACGAAACCCGGTGCCACTGCCGCCGCGAAGATGCCGTGCGGGGCGAGACCGACGGCGAGGGACTGCGTCATCGCATGCAGTCCCGCCTTGCCGGCCCCATAGGCCGGGGTGACGGGTTCGCCGCGGTAGGCACCGCGCGAGCCGACCGAGACCAGCCGACCACCCTCCGGGCCTGCCGGCCGGTCCAGGAGGTGGCGGGTCACCAGCCAGGCCAGGTTCGCGGGGCCCAGCAGATTCACGTCGAGGGTGCGCTGCCACGCCTGCTGCCAGTCCCCGTAGGACGTCGTCGCGATGGGGTGTGCCTCGAAGATGCCGGCATTGTTCACCAGGACGTCGAGACCGCCGAGGTGATCCACCGCGTCGTCGACGATCCGCCGGCACGCCTCCGGATCCGCCACATCACCGACGACGACCACGTGTCCGGCACCGGGAAGACCGTCGCGGACCAGCCCTGCCGCCGAGGCGTCCCGTCCGGCATGCACCGCGATCCGGTGACCCCGTCCCGCCAACTCCCGTGCGATGGCCGCACCGATCCCGCGGCTCGCCCCTGTCACCAGAATGCTCAGTGTCATGCAGCAGACGCTACATCCTGCACGCCTGCCGCTGCCGAGGGCGGGCACCCGGGGACCGGTGGCCGATGTCGGGGGAGGTCCTTGCTACGCTGCAAGGCATTGCCCATGCCTCTCCCGTGAAGGACCCGGATGGACCTCTTCAGCGCGCACCTCGACAAGGGGATCCTCCGCCTGCGGTGGAACCGCGGTGTCGAGATCACGCATGCGGCCGCCGTCGCCGCCGCCCGCGCGCTGGCCGAATTCCACGGACCCACCCACCTGCCGCTCCTCGTCCACATGCACGGCATCTCCGGCATCACCCCGGAGGCACGCGTGGGCATGGCGTCCTACCGGGGCTTCACGCGGGTGGCGCTCGTCGGTGCCGACGCCGTCGACGAAGTGATGTCGGGCTTCTCCCACCGCTCCCCCACGGTCACCCGCTACTTCACGTCGGAGACCGAAGCCCTCGCCTGGCTGCGGGACAGCAGCACGGCAGACCGGACCGCCCCCGCACACTAGTGCTCCGGGAGGGCGGGGTGCAGGCCGACGGGCTCCGTTGACCGGTCTCCGCACCGGATGCCAGAGTGGCACCATGAGCACCGAGAACACCGGAGGCGGCGACGTCCAGGTCAGCAACAACGAGGGCAGAAGCCGCTACATCGCCACCCTCGACGGCGAATCCGCAGGCATCGCGGCCTATGAACGCTCCGGCGACACCATCGTCTTCACGCACACCGTGGTCGACGAGGACATGGAGGGTCACGGCATCGGCAGCACACTGATCCGCCACGCCCTCGACGACGCCCGGGACCAGAAGCTCACCGTGGTGCCGCAGTGCGAGTTCGTCGCGGCGTTCATCGACGAGCACCCGGAGTACCGGGACCTGGTGGGCTAGGCGGCCCTGCCGGCCCTGGCTCCGAGCGCGGCGTCGATCAGCACCTCGGCCGCGCGCCGCGCCTGCTGTGCGGCGTCGGCCGTCCCCGCGATCGCTGCCGTCGTCTGGGCCCCCTCGGCGAGGATCGAGAGCTGCGGGGCGAGGAACGCCGGTGCGCCCGCCTCATCCGCCAGCGCTCCGACGTACTCCTGGAACGACGCCTTGTGCTCTCGCGCGTACCGGGCCACCTCGGGGTCCACCGCACCGACCTCGGCGAAGCTGTTGATGAAGCCGCACCCGCGGAACGAGTCCTCGCAGAACCACTGCGCGAGGTAGTCGAAGATCGCGAGCAGGCGCTCGCGGGGTCCGGGAACCCGGCGGACCGCCGCCTCCAGCCCTTCCGCCCATGACCGGTGGCGCCGCTCCAGCACCGCCATGACGATGCTGCTCTTCGACGGGAACTCCTGGTAGAGCTTCTTGAGCGAGACGCCGGCTGCCGAGCGCAGCTCATCCATGCCCACGGCCTGGATGCCCCGTGCGTTGTACAGCTCGTCGGCGGTCGCGACGATGCGGGTACGCGTCTCCATGGGATCCATCCGTCCATTCTACTTGAAAAGAGAACGATCGTTCTATACGCTGTGACCAGCAGGCGAGAACGACCGTTCTCACCGCTCGAGGAAAGGACCAGGTCATGGGTTTCATCAAGGTCGGCACCGAGAACAGCACGGACATCGAGCTCTACTACGAGGACCACGGCACGGGCCAGCCCGTCGTCCTGATCCACGGCTATCCCCTCGACGGCGGCTCCTGGGAGAAGCAGACCGCCGCCCTCCTGAACGCCGGCCACCGGGTCATCACCTACGACCGCCGGGGCTTCGGCAAGTCCGGCAAGCCCACCACGGGCTACGACTACGACACCTTCGCCGCGGATCTGAACACCGTGCTCGAGACCCTCGACCTGAACGACGTCGTCCTCGTCGGCTTCTCGATGGGCACCGGCGAGGTGGGCCGCTACATCGGCACCTACGGTGAGGCGCGCGTCGCCAAGGCCGCATTCCTCGGCTCGCTCGAGCCCTTCCTGCTCCAGACCGACGACAATCCGACGGGCGTGCCCTCCACCGTGTTCGACGGCATCCGCAGCGCCGCGATCGAGGACCGCTACGCCTGGTTCAGCAACTTCTACAAGGACTTCTTCAACACGGATGCCTTCCTCGGGAACCGGCTCAGCGAGGAGGCGCTGCAGAACGCCTGGAACGTCGCCGCAGGGTCGTCCTGGTACGCGTCCTTCGCCGTCGTCGACAGCTGGCTGACCGATTTCCGCTCCGATGTCGAGAAGGTGACCGTGCCGTCCCTCATCGTCCACGGCACGGAGGACCGCATCCTGCCGATCGACTCGACCGGTCGCGAGTTCGCCAAGCGCCTGCCGTCGGCCGAATACGTGGAGATCGAGGGCGCACCGCACGGCCTGCTGTGGACCCACGGTGCCGAGGTCAACGAGATCCTCCTCCGCTTCCTGTCCAAGTAGCGGCCTGCCACGGCTGATGCACGCGAAGGGCGCCGGATCATCCGGCGCCCTTCGTCGTCCGGCGGAGCACCAGGAGCCACCGCGGGGGCAGGCTCCTAGAGCTGGATGCCCCGCGTGAGGGCGCCGTCGATCAGGATGTTGGCGCCGGTGGTGCGGCTGGAGCGGGGACTGGCGAGGAACACGACGGCGTCGGCCACCTCCTGCGGTGTGCCCATGCGGCCCGTCGGGTTGAGCCCCATCGCTGTCGCGAAGAGTTCCGGGTTCCCCTGCTCGATGCCTTCCCACACGCCGCCGGCGTGGTAGGTGTTGCCCGGCGAGACGGTGTTGGCGCGGATCCCCTGCCCGGCGAGCTGGAACGCCAGGCCCGCCATGTAGCCGATGAGTGCGGTCTTCACGGTGCCGTACGGGCCGGACGCGAAGTCCACCTCCCGGCCGGAGACGCTCGAGATGGCGGTGATCGACGGGATCCTGCTGCGTCCGAGGTGCGGCAGTGACGCCTTGACGAGATTCACCGTCCCGAGGAGGTCCACCCGCAGGCTCGCCTCCCAGTTCTCCGGCGTATCCGCGATCGCGAGGGCGCTGACGTTGCTCACGACGGCATCGATCCCGCCGAAGTCCCCGGCCACGGCGTCGACCCAGGCGCGCACCGCCGGGCCGTCGCCGACGTCGAGCACGTAGCCCGTGACGCGACCGGGCGAGGGGGCGAGTGCCGCCTCCGTCGCCCCGACCTCATCGGCGGAACGGGCGCAGAAGGCGACATTCGCGCCCTCGGCGGCGAAGGACTCGACGATCGCGCGGCCGATGCCCTTCGTTCCGCCGGTGACGAGTGCGGTCGAGCCGTTGAGGTGCAGGTCCATCGGTGTCCTTCGGTCGGGGCGGGTTGTTCCGGGGCGGAGTGTCAGGTGGGACGGCGGAGGATCCCAGGCCTGGACGCGGCCGGCGCGGCTCAGCGCAGCTCTGCGGCCTGCCGCCGGAGATGCGCGTGGAGTCCGCCGTAGGCGTCGACGGCGGGGAAGAGTGCCTTGGGCGCCTTCACGATGACGCTGTAGTTGGCGTCGACGGCGTTCGCTATCGGTGCGAGGGCCGTCTGGGTGAGGAGCTGGTAGGCGTCGAGATGGTGCAGCCCGAAGAGATCGCTGAACCAGCGGATCATCTCCAGCTGCCCGATGCGCCACGAATCCTCCATGGGGCGCGAGGAGCCGACCGCCATCCAGTGGTAGTCGGTCTCGAGCCGCGGCCAGCCCGGGGCGCCGCCCTTGATGAGTTCGACGATGATGGTCGAGTGCATGGCGCCCTCGACGGCGGTGCCGCAGGCCTCGCCCTCCCCCTGGCGGTAGTGGCCGTCGCCGATGGAGAACAGCGCACCCTCGACGTTGACCCCGAGGTACACGGTGGTGCCGGGCTTCACATCCGGCGCGTCCATGTTGCCGCCGAACCGTTCGGGCACGAGGGCCGAGCGGACCTCACCACCCGGAGGCGCGACGCCGATGGTGCCGAGCATCGGCTCGAGCGGCAGCGCGACCTCGAAGTCACCGAGCCTCGACTGGAATCCGACGGTCCGCCGCTCGGTGTCGACGTGGTAGATCCAGGTGATGTCCGGCAGTGGCTCCTGCAGGGTGGCGGTGCGGTCGGTGCTGGTGAGCCCGCCGAAGAACGGGATGGTGGCCGAAGCCCCGTAGGAGCGCGCCGGCGTGAGGTCGACGACGTGGAGTGCGAGCGTGTCCCCTGGCTCGGCGCCCTCCACGTAGAACGGTCCGGTCTGCGGGTTGACGAAGGCGAGGTCGACCTTCTCCCCGGAGACGTCGTCCACCGAGGTGAGCGCGTTGTTGAAGGCGTCCTCGGACCAGAGCCTGAGCGCCGTACCGGGCCGGACGGTCAGCACGGGGGCGCTGCCGCCGAAGGTGTACACGAGTTGGTCACGCCGCGGGTGGTACTCGATGATCTCCATGACCGGATGCTACGGGGCGGTCATGGGCCGGACAAGGGTCCGGCCCATGACATGCGTCCGCGTCCGGGACCCATGCCGGGTCGCGGACCCGGGCGTCAGCTCGCGACGGCGAGTGACGCCAGGACCGCGTCGAGGCGTTCGTAGCCCTCGTTCACGCCGACCTCCATGCCGCTGCTGATCATCGCGTCGCGGGTCTCGCCGGTGAGGAACACCGACCGGCCCGAACACCTCGTCCGGCCGTCCCCCAGATCCTCGAACGTCATGCTCTCGAGGCTCACGTGGTGGGGTGCGCCGTCGAACTCGAAGGTCTGGATGATCCGCTCGGGCGCGATCACGGTGTGGAAGATGCCACGGAATCCGTAGGCGCCGCCGTCGTCGTCGCGGTGGACGTACGAGTAGGCGCCGCCGGTGACGGCGGAGAACTCACGGATGTCCGTGGTGATGCGGTGGGGTCCGAGCCACTGGCGGACGAGGTCCGGTTCCGTGAAGGCACGGAACACCAGGTCCCGGGGGGCGTCGAACTCCCGGACGATGTCCACGTACTGCTGGCCGGGCTCGGCCGTGATGGTGGTGGGATTGCTCATGGCTGATCCTTGCTGTGCTGGTCCTTCAGGGTTGCGAGGACGCCGTCGAGCCTGCGGTACTGCCGCTCGGCCTCGAGGCGGTAGGTGTCGATCCAGCCGGTCAGCGCCTCGAGGGCGGCGGGGTCGAGGTGACAGGGACGGCGTTGCCCGTCCCGGGTACGCGTGATCAGGCCTGCCTGCTCGAGCACCTGGATGTGCTTCGAGACGGCCTGCTTGGTGATGGTGAAGGGTTCCGCCAGTTCGTTCACGGTGGCCGAGCTGCGCGACAGCCGCGCGACGATGGCCCTGCGGGCCGGATCGGCGAGCGCCGAGAAGGCGGCATCGAGATCGTCATCCCGCATGATCCACCTCCTCGTTGATCAACTAACCGGTTGATTATTCGAGTCTAGACCTGTCCTGTGACAGCGACAAGGGGGCGACGGCGCGGCCGGGCGCTCCGCCGGACTAGTTCGCGAAGACGTCCACGAGGCGCAGGTCCGGCGTCCACAGTCCGAGGGAGGTGCCCGTGTCGGCCAGAACGGGCGAAGCGAGCCCGTTGAAGCAGTCCGTGGGCGAATCGGTCCCGGCGCCGGCATGGACGCGGAGTTCGGCGCCGGGCAGCAGCACGTAGCCCTCCCCTACCCGGAGGATGCTGTTGGTGGCGTCGCGGAGGAAGTACCCGCTGACGTCGACGGCCGAACCCGACACGTTGCGCAGGGTGACGTACTCGCCGGCTCCGAACGCGACGTCGTCGCCCGCGGGGTCGTTGACGGCACCGCCGATCTCGACGGTCGCCTCCGGGAAGGCGGGGAGTCCGCGGAGGTGCCGGCCGTTCTGGATCGGGAAGTCGGTGGTGACGGCGTCGACACCGAGGTCCACGACGGCCTGCACGTCCTCGGGCGAGTTGACGGTGTAGACACTCATCATCAGCCCGGCGTCCTTGACCCGCGCGACCTCCTGCGGGGCGAGGCCGCGGTAGTACGCGCCCACCGAGTCGACGAAGGCCGCCCATTCGGCCAGGACCTCGGGCCCCGGGATCATCCACGTGAGCTGCTGGAGCAGGACGTCGGGTGCGAGCGCGGCGAACCTCCGGTTGGAGGCCTCGTCGAAACCGATCACCTGGACCCGGCGGGCTTCGACCAGCGTCCGCCACGCGGGATCGTTCCGCAGCTCCGAGGCCACGACCTCCTCGATGCCCGGGGAATTCCAGGGCGACTTGATCTCGATGTACACGCCGGCGGCGCCCGCCGCGACGGCGGCGGCGTCGTCGAGGTGCGGGATCCGCTCCCCCACGAAGCGCCGGTCGAAGTACGAGCCGGCGTCGAGCTGCTGCAGTTCGGCCCAGGTGAAGGACGTGATGGGGTCGGAGGCACGGCCCGGGAAGACGTCCTCCACGTCGGTGGTGCGGGCGGGGGTGTCGTCGTGGAAGAGGAAGGGGACACCGTCGGCGCTGAGCTGCACGTCGATCTCGATGAAGTCCGCACCGGACGCCCGGCCGTCCAGGAACGCCGCCACGGTGTTCTCGGGTGCCGTGCCGCCGGCACCGCGGTGCCCCACGAGGATGGGGCCCGTGGTGGGTCTCTTGGCTGCTGCCCGGGCATCCGACGCGCTGACGACCGGCGCTGCCGGTGCCGGGACGGCGAGCAGGGAGAGACCGACGCCTACAGCTGCGGCGCGCTGGAAGGTACTGCTGGGGCGGTACGGCATGGGGATCCTTTCGGAAGGGGAGGTGCGCGATCGAGGCACCTCCCCGATCCAACAGCCCCCACCAGACGGGGCCCACAATGGAGGATGAACGGTCGGTGAAGCTCCGTGCGCGGATATCGCCGCGTCGGCGGGCCACGTCACCGTGCATTCACTAGGCTGAGGAGGGCGGGGGCGGCCTCGGTAGGCCACCCGCTGGCAGGCGGGGGGGGTCGGCGCAATCACTCAGCAGCATGCGGGAAGGAGGCCGGCAGCGATGACCGGCACTGCCGACTCGCGGAAGCAGCGTCCTGCGCGCCGCCGGCCCTCACGCCGCGTGCGCCGCAGGAGGACCCTGTGGATCGCCGCTGGTCTTCTGCTCGCAGCCCTGGTCGCCGTCGCCGTCCCCCGGCCGGCGGTCGATGCGCCGCTCGACTCCAACGGGCCCTCGACCGTTCCGACGGCTCCCGTCGCGGCGGCACCGGCATCTCTCGAGGAGGCGATCACAGCCATCCTCGATGACGCCGGGGACTACCGGGTGGGGGTCGCGCTCTCGGACGTGCCCCGTGGTGCCGCCCGGACGTTCGGGGACGAGGGCCGGTTCTTCGCCGCGAGCACGGCCAAGATCATCACCGCGGCTGCTTTCTACCATCTCGTGGAGCAGGGAGAAGCGAGCCTCGATGACGCGCTGGGCGACTACGACGCCGCCTTCCAGCTCGAGGCCATGGTCAACAACAGCAGCAACGACGCCTGGCTCCTGCTCATGGACGCGGTGGGATACCCGCAGCTCACTGCGTACGCCGCATCCCTGGGGATCGACTACGACCCGGAGGAGAACCTTCTCACCGCCGCGGACATGGCCCTCGTGCTGCGCGACCTCTCGGCGGGGGAACTGCTCGACGAGGCGGACACCGCCGAACTCCTCGGCTACATGCAGGACACCAACGACGAGGCCCTCATCCCGGCCGGTTCACGCCCCGACATCCTGGTGCAGCACAAATACGGGCAGGTGGAGGACGACCTCCATGACGCCGCTCTCCTGACCTTTCAGGGCACCACCGTGGCGTTGGTGATCTACACGGAGGCCGTGGGTGACGGCGACGAGGCCGAGCAGACGGAGCTGATCCACGAGATCACGCAAGCCGTCGAGGACTCGCTGTTCCAGCTCGGCGGATGATCGGTCCGCGCCTGCGGATGCGCCTGCATCCTGCCGCGCTGCAGCCCTATGCCCTGCCGCGGAGGATGAGGTTCCAGTAGACCTTCGGGAGGATGACGCGCTCGGCGATGAAGGTGAGGCGCCGCTCCTTCGCGAGGTTGTTCCAGCCGGGGATGGTGGGCATGGGCGAGTACTTGTCGTCGAACTCCGAGAAGACGACGGTGTTCCGGCTGACCACGAAGGGGCACGCCGAGTAGTGGTTGTACTCGGCGGTGGGCTTCTTCCCCTTCAGCACGGCTCTCAGGTTCTTCGCGAGCACTTTCGTCTGCATCCGCAGGGCGGCGCCCGACTTCGAGTTGAGGGTCGAGGCGGCATCGCCCAGCGACCAGATGGCGGGGAAGCGCGTGTGCCGGAGGATGACGGGGTCCACCTCGACGAAGCCTCCGGGGTTGCCGGCCGCCGGCAGGTCCGTGGTCTTCAGCCACTCCGGTGCAGACTGCGGCGGCACCGCGTGGAGGACGTCGTACCCGAGGGTCTCGGACGCGCCGGTGACGGTGTTCTTCAGGTCTACCGTGCGGCCCTCGGGATCCACGGAGGCGAGCTCGGTGCTGTACCGGACCTCGATGCCGTACTCGTCGATCTTCCGGCCCAGTTCCTCGTCGATCAGCTCCATGCCGAAGATCGTCGGTGTGGACACGGCGAGGACCACCCGGATGTCCTTCAGGACGCCCTGGCGCTGCCAGTGGTCGCACGCGAGGTACATGGGTTTCTGCGCGGCGCCGTCGCACGATGCCGGTCCCGGCGGCTGCGTGAAGACGACGGTGCCGTGGGTCAGGTCCCGGAAGAGCTTCCAGGCCTTCGGTGCGAGCTCGTACTCGTAGTTCGAGGCGCCGTACGGCCCTTCCATCGCCTCCTTCAGGCCGGGGATGGCCGTCCAGTCGTTCTGGATGCCGGGGCAGATCACGAGGTGGTCGTACGTGACGGCCGAGCCCGACTCGAGCAGCACCGTCCGGGACTCCGTGCTGACATCGGTGGCCTTGTCCTGGATCCAGGTGACCCCCTTGGGCGTCACCGCGGACTGCAGCCGCACGGCCTCGAGGGCGTCGGCCGTTCCTCCGGCGATGTGCGAGAACAGGGGCTGGTAGAGGTGCCGGCTCCGCGGTTCGATCACCGCGATGTCCTTCACCCGGTAGCGGCGGAGGCGTCCCGCAAGGGACACGCCTGCGTTGCCGCCACCGATGATGAGCACCTGGTGATGCCGCTTCTCGCCCGCGGTGGGGATGACGGGGACCGTGCGGGCCGCCGGACTGGTGCTCGTGCTGGAACCGATGGCAGCTACCTCTTCCGTGTCGTCCTGCGCGTGTTCCTCGAACAGTACAGCGCACCACCGACGCACGACAGGCAGCTACAGGACGCCGGCGCCGACCTCGACGGACGGTGCGGACCGGTGGTCGGAGCCGGTGGACGTCGCCGTGACCGCGTCCGCCGGGGTCCCGTTGGCGAGGGCGACGAGCAGCAGGTAGAACGCGACGAACCACAGGCCGACGGCGACGCCCCGAGTCCGCGCACCGCCCCGCCGGGCCCGTCCGCGACGTCCACCGGGAGCGGGAGGCGACGCGCCCTGCCGCGTGCTACGAGCGGGCCCGCGTTCGAAGAATTCGAGGTCGATCCGCGCCCGGGTCAGCTCGGCCCGCAGCTGCTCGGCACGTTCCGCCGCCTGGAGCGCCTGCAGCTCCTTCTCCTGCCGCGCCTCGCGCGCACGGGCTCCCGCCGTCGTCATCGTTGATCCCCCACGCCACGATCGTAGGACGCCGGGGTGCCGGGTGACCCTCAGGTTTGCGGCAGGATCGGCGCAGGCAGGATCAGGGCGGGAACCGCACCGCGTCAGTCCCTCGCGTACCTCGTGACGAACGCCCGGAGGATGAGCTCCGGCTGGTCGACGACGGTGGCCCGTGCGCGCGCCATGTACTCGTCGGCCTCCTCGGGCGGGAAGTAGCCGGCGTGGCGGTAGGTGTCGATGCGGCCCACGAGTGCCTCGACGTCGAGTTCGGGATGGAACTGCGTGGCGTACACGTTCCGCCCCACCCGGAACATCTGCACGGGGCAGGTGGCCGACGATGCCAGCAGCACCGCCGACGCCGGCACCGTGGCGCACGCCTCCTTGTGCCCCACGTACGCCGCGAACGACGACGGCAGTCCGGCGAGCAGCGGGTCGGCGGCACCGTCCGCGGTCAGCGTGACCTCGACGGTGCCCACCGACTCTGCATACGTGGAGTCGATGACGGCTCCCTGGTGCCGGCCCAGGGTGCCGACGCCGTAGCACGCACCGAGGAACGGGTGGTCCTCCGCGACCACCCGGTCCAGCAGCCGACCCAGCTCCTGCTCCACCCGCACCTGGACCCCGCTCTTCGACTCCTGCGGATCCGAGGAGTTGAAGGGGCTCCCACCGAGGAAGATGCCGGAGTAGTCCGCGAGGTCCAGCGCGGGCAGGGGCTCGGCCTCCAGGCGGATCCGGCGCAGCTCGCCCTCGGCGAGCCCGCCGAAACGCAGGAAGCTGCGGTATTCGGCGTCCGCCGCGTAGTTCTCGGCACGGGTACCCAGCAGGAGGAACGGTTTCACCCTCCGATGCTACTGGCCTCCGGTGCCGGCCCCGCCTCGAGGTCCACCACTCCGCCGTCGGAGCGTACCTGCCCACCTCCGGCGAAGCGGGCACTGAACCCGACTCCGTCCGGGCCGGCGACGCGGTAGCCGCTCGCCGTCCGGGACACCCTGAACTCGCCCTCGGAGCCGGACGGCGTGACGACGCGGGCCACGGCGCCGTCGGCCGCGCCGGGGTAGACGGTGACGAGCGGGTGGTCGAGGTAGTCGTAGTCGGGCACGCGCCGGGCGTCGTCGGTGGTGCCGGTGACCAGCACCGCACCCTCCCGCACCCAGAGCGGCAGGCTGTCGAAGCCGTGCGTCTCGCGCCGCCACACGCCCCCGGTGACCACCTCGCCCGTGAGCAGCTGCGTCCACGTCCCGGCCGGCAGGTAGTACTCCACGTCGCCGTCGGCAGAGAACACCGGCGCGACGAGCAGGTCGGGGCCGAGCATGTACTGCCGGTCGAGGTGCGCGACGGCGGGATCGTGCGGGAAGGCGAGCTGCAGGGGCCGCATGAAGGGCGTCCCGGCGGTGTGGGCCTCGAGCCCGACGCCGTACAGGTACGGCATGAGCGCGAGCTTCAGCCGTGCGAAGATCCGCGTGACGTCGACGGCGCTCTGCCCCTCGGGCTCGTCACCCGTGTCGAAGGCCCACGGGACGCGGTAGCTCGTGGAGCCGTGCAGGCGGGAGTGGCTCGAGAGCAGGCCGAACGCGAGCCACCGCTTGAACACGGCCGGATCCGGCGAGCCCTCGAACCCGCCGATGTCGTGGCTCCAGTACCCGAAGCCGCTCAGCGCGAGGGAGAGCCCGCCCCGCAGCGTCTCGGCCATCGACTCGAACGAGGACGAGTTGTCGCCACCCCAGTGCACCGGCATCTGCTGCCCGCCGGCGGTCGCCGAGCGGGCGAACAGGACGGCCTCCCCCGTCCCGCGGACCTCCTCGAGGACGTCGAAGACGGCCCTGTTGTAGAGCTGCGGGTAGAGGTTGTGCATCGTTTCGGCCGGGGTGCCGTCGTGCCACTGCACACCCAGCGGGATGCGCTCCCCGAAGTCCGTCTTGATGGCATCCACGCCCTGGCCGAGCAGCGTGCGGATCTTCCCCTGGAACCAGGCGGTGGCCTCCGGGTTGGTGAAGTCCACGAGGCCCATGCCCGCCTGCCACAGGTCCCACTGCCACACCGTGCCGTCGTCGCGCCGCACGAGGTAGCCGGCCTGCGCGGCCTCGTCGAAGAGCTTCGAACGCTGGCCGATGTACGGGTTGATCCAGGCGCTGACCCGCAGGCCCCTGCCGTGCAGCCGCTCGAGCATGCCCTCGGGGTCGGGGAACACGCGCGGGTCCCACTCGAAGTCCGTCCAGTTGAACTCACGCATCCAGAAACAGTCGAAGTGGAAGACGCTGAGCGGCAGGTCGCGCTCCGCCATGCCGTCGACGAAGTGTCCCACCGTCGCCTCGTCGTAGTCCGTGGTGAAGCTCGTGGACAGCCACAGGCCGTAGGACCACGCCGGCACCTGCGCGGGCCGTCCCGTGAGCCGCGTGTAGCGCTCGAGGATGTCGGCCGGTGTGGGTCCCTGGATCACGAAGTACTCGAGCGTCTCCCCGGGCACCGAGAACTGCACGCGCTCCACGGCCTCGGAGCCCACCTCGAAGGACACGTGCTCGGGGTGGTTCACGAAGACGCCGTAGCCCCGGTTGGTGAGGTAGAACGGCACGTTCTTGTAGGACTGCTCGCTGGAGGTGCCGCCGTCGGCGTTCCAGATGTCCACGGTCTGCCCGTTCTTCACGAGCGGACCGAAGCGCTCCCCGAGCCCGTACACGAGTTCGCCGACGCCGAGGGAGAGCTGGGCGTGGAGGTACGACGGCGACGGCGCCCGTCCCGTCGTGGACACGCCGGCGACGCCGGCCGGTTCGGTGGTGACGGGCGCGTCCGGTGCGAGGCCCATGCGGCCCACCGACTTGTGCCCGCTGGAGGTCAGCGTGCGCCCGTCGGCCTCGAACGTGAGGTCCCACGGCGCTCCCCTGCTGATCCGCGCGGTGAGGCCGCCCGCGGTGAGCACCCCGCCGTCGTCGTCCGCCTTCGCCGCACCGAGTCCCTCCACCGCGCCGACGAGCTCGAAGCCCCGGTGCGGGGTGTCACCGCGGTGGTTCTCGATCCGCACGCCGATCACGCCGTCGAGCGGCGTGCTGAGCGTGACCGTCAGCAGGGACCGGTTGAGCGTGTCCCCGCGCCGCTCGATGGTCTTGGTCGGGGCCGAGACCACGAGGCGCCGGTAGTCCTCCGCCTCGATGTCGTAGGCCTCCTGCGCGTACTGCGCATCGACGCCGGGGCGGACATGCCAGAATCCGTCGGTGAATTTCATGGTTACTTGACTGCTCCTGCCGTGATGCCCCGGGTGAGGGTGCGCTGGAAGATGAGGAAGAAGATGAGTGTGGGGAGGAGCCCGAGCAGGGCGGACGCGCTGGTGGTGGTGACGTCCATGAGCCGGTCGCCCTGCAGGACGGTGATCGCCACGGGGACGGTCTGGTGATCGTTGCCGACGAGGAACGTCAGCGGGATCAGGAACTCGTTCCAGGTCCAGATGAAGAAGAAGATGAGCAGCACGCTCAGGGTGGGCCTCGAGATGGGGAAGATGACGCGCCACAGGATCTGCCAGCGGCTCGCGCCGTCGAGCGACGCCGCCTCCAGCAGCTCCTTCGGGAACGTCCCGTACACGGAGGCCAGCAGGTAGGTGCCGAACGCGCTCTGGATGACGGTGAAGATGATGATCACGGCCCACACGCTGTCGTAGAGCCCCACCTGACGGAACATGAAGTACAGCGGGTAGAGCAGCACCTCCTGCGGCAGCATGTTGGCGAGCAGGATCAGCAGCACCAGCCAGGTGCGGCCGCGCACCCGCCCGATGCCGAGGGCGAAGGCGTTGAACATCGAGATCCCGACGGCGAGCACCGCCACGGTGCCGCTGATGAAGAAGCTGTTCCAGAGCTTCCGGGGGAAGTCGACGCGCTCCCAGAAGGCCGTGATGCCGTCGAAGTAGAGCGCCGAGGGCAGCGAGAGCGGCCCGCCCTGCGCGTAGTCGGTGGGCGACTTGAACGAGTTGGCGAGGATCAGCAGGAACGGGACGGCGATGAGCAGCCCGATGAGGACGGCCACCGCCAGGATCACCCAGTCGCCGGCGGTCCTGCGCGCCCGTCCGCCGCGCCGTCGTGGACGGGGCGGTTCCTGCACCGCATCACGTGCGGTGCGCTCGGCGGTGGTGTCGGTGATGGCCATCAGCGTGCCTCCTCGCTGCGTTCGAGCCTCGTCTGCACGAGGACGAAAATGATGGCGACGACGGCGATGACCACCGTCAGCGCGGTGGCGATCGTGGCGCCGTAGCCCACCTGCTGGGACTGGAAGAACTCGCTGTAGGCGTAGTACGCGGGCACGATCGTGGAGGTGCCGGGCCCGCCGCCGGTCAGGGCGTAGATGGGACCGAACACCTTGAGCGCGGCGATGGCGCACGTGAGGGTGACCACGAAGATCTCGGGCCGGATGATGCTGACGGTGATGGCCCGGAAGCGCTGGAACCAGTTGGCGCCGTCGAGCTCCGCGGCCTCGTAGAGCTCCGGGTCGACCCGCTGCAGGGCCGCCATGAAGATGACCACGGGGTAGCCGAGCTGCACCCAGACCATGATGACCATGATGCTGGGCAGGGCCGTGGCCGGGTCGCCGAGCCAGTTGCCCTGGAGACCGCCGAGTCCGACGGCGGCGAGGACCTGGTTCAGCGCACCGTTCTCGGGCCGGAGGATCCAGCCGATCACGATGGCCGCGATGACGCCGGGAAGGATCTGCGGCAGGTAGTAGGTGGCCCGCAGGAAGCTCGCGAGCCGCCCGCCGAACTTGCGGCCGATGAGGTCGAACAGCATCGCCGCGAGGACGAGGCCCACCACGGTGGGCACCACCACCATCGCGACGATCATGGCGACGGAGTTGCGGAACGAGGTCCAGAACGTGGTGTCGCCGAAGAGCTCCACCCAGTTCTCGAGGCCGATGAACTCCGGCGGACGGATGCCGCGGTACGAGGTGAAGGTCAGGTAGACGTTCCAGATGAGCGGCACCACGATGATGAGCAGGAGCAGGGCGAGGCCCGGCAGCAGGTAGAACCAGAAGGAGTTCCGGCTGGAGCCGGGGATGAGACTGGTGGTCGGACGCGCGGGGCGTTCCGTGGACCGGGTTGCGATCGCCATGGGCGTGCACCTTCCAGGCAGGGGTGATCAGGGGGCCCGGCCGCGCCGCCGGTCAGCAGGGCGGACAGCGGCGCGGCCGGGAGGATGGGGCGGTCAGCCGACGATGTCGTCGACGCCGCTCTGGTACTGCTCGCCGACCTGCTGCTGGAACTCCTCCGGCGACGTGGTGCCGTTCATGAGTTCCTGGAGCCCGGCGTTCAGCTCGTCGTAGAAGGTGGGCGTGGGCCAGTCCGGGTAGAACGCGATGCCGTCCTTCTCGGTGAGCTCGTTGAAGTTCGCGATGAGTTCCGAGCTCTTCTCGTCCGTGATGTCCGCCGGGTCCGCGGCGACCGGGACGCCGCCGTTGTTCCCGATGAGGTTCTGGATCTCGGGGCGCATGGTGATGTCGATGAACTTGTACGCGAGGTCCTTGTTCGCGGCCGTCTCGGGGACTGCCCACATGTTGCCCGCCGAGCCCGGGGCGAGTTCGGCCTCGGGGAACAGGAAGGTACCCCACTCGAAGCCGGTGGCCTCGGTGGTGAACCGGTTGTGCCACCAGCTGCCCGAGAAGAAGATCGGGTTGGTGCCGTTGATGAAGGCCGTGCCGGCGTCCTCCGCCGTCGAGCCCGTGGCGTTGGCGGAGATGTAGCCCTTGTCGGTCCAGTCCTTGACCGTCTCCGTGGCGAACGAGACCTCCTCGCCCTCCCAGTCCACCGGGTTCTTGTACAGCTGGTAGTCCTCGACCCAGCCGCGGTCGGCCTGCGTGAGGGCGAGCTGGTACCAGAGCTGCCCGAGCGGGTACTCCGCCGCGGATTCCGCCATGGGCGTGACCCCCTTGTCGGTGAACGCCTGGAGCACGTCCTCGAACTCGTCGAGCGTGGTGGGCACCTCGAGGCCGGCCTCGGCGAACATGTCCTTGTTGTAGTAGACCTCGACGAACTCGCCGTAGTTGGGGACGCCGTACCAGCTGCCCGAGCCCATGATGCCCTGCTCGTCGTACTTCGCCGTGGTCTGCAGCGACGGGGCGAGCTTGTCGTCCCAGCCGTACTGCTCGACGGCGTCGTCGAGGTTGGTCAGCAGGCCCTGGCTGGACAGCAGGCCCGCCGTGGCGTTCCCCTTGTTGTACTCGAGGAGGTCCGGGGCCTCGTCCGAGTTCAGCACCTGGCTGGCGGTGGAGCGGATCTGCTCGAAGCTGCGCTCCTCGAACTCGACCGTGGCGCCGGTCTCCTCCTCGAACACCTTGATGGCCTCGGTCCAGGCGATGCCCATGGCGCTCGTCTCGCTCTCGAAGTGCCAGAGCTTCAGGGTGTCCCCCTCGCCGCCCGCACCGGACTGCGCGTCCGGAGCGGAACCGGCGCATCCCGACAGGGTGAGCGCCGCGGCCGTGAACGCGGCCCCCAGGATGATTCTGCTCTTCTTCATGTCTACTCCTTCGTAGTGATGGCCGGCTGCCTCCAGGTCTGCCGGGATTCGTCGAAACGTTTCGATTACTGCGTGTGGCCGGTCCGGGGACGGACCGGTGGGTGGAAGACCGGCGCTACGAGCCCGGACGGGGTGCCGCGACGGAACCGTGCTCGCGGTATGTGGGCGCGACGAGCTCGACGCGCGGTGCGACGGTGCCGTCGAGCTGCTGGACCGCCAGCTCGACCGCACGGGTACAGGTGTCCGCCGGGATCAGCGGGATGACATCGAGCGGGGGCGTGAAGGCGGAGGTGTCGAAGGTCGGGGCGCCCGCGATGACGGAGAGGTCCCCGGGCACGGACAGCCCACGGCCCGCCACGGCCTCGAGGACCGCCTTGTGGACGCCCTCCTCCGCATGCACGACGAGGCCGGTGGCGGCCGGGGCGCCGTCGAGGATGCCGGACAGCGCTGCCCGGACCTCCGGCGGGTCCTTCTCCGTCGTCGTGAAGCGGGCGGCGACGCCGCGCTCGGCGGCCCGTCGCAGGAAGCCGTCACGGAACCGGGTGGGGAAATTGGAGCCCCGCTCGTAGACGACCTCCGGATGCCCCAGCAGGGCGAGCGAGGTGTGCCCCGCATCGACGAGCCGGTCCACCGCGAGCGCCGCGGCCGCCTCGAAGTCGAGGTCCACGCAGACCAGCCCGTCCGCATTCCCCGGCACGCCGATGAGGGCGGCCGGGACACAGAGCGACCGCACGAGCTCGGCACGTTCGTCGTTGATCGAGACGTCGAGGACGATGATGCCGTCCACGAGCCGGCTCGAGGAGACACGACGGAGACCGTCGGTCGCCTCGTCCTCCGTGAGCAGGAGGACGTCGTAGTCGTACTTCCTGGCCGCCGTCGCCACGGCCAGGACGAAGGCCATGTGCGCGGGGGCGTAGGTGTCGCTCCTCAGGGGTGCGGTGAGGGCGAAGATGCGCGTCCTCGTCCCCGCGAGCATCCGACCGGCGGCGTTCGGCGTGTAGTCGAGCTCGCGGACGGCCTCGTCGATGCGGAGTCGCGTCTTCTCCCCGATGGGACGCTTCCCGCTCAGGGCATAGGAGACGGTGCTGATGGACACACCGGCGACGCGTGCGACGTCGTGGATGTTGGCCATGCGGACTCCTGTGTCTGCGGGGGAACGGCGCCGGCGTGCCTTCTCCGGCGACCGGCCGTCTAAACGTTTCGACGACCCGTGCTGAGTACGCTACGTCACATCCGCGGCGGGGACAAGGGGTTTGTGGGACGAGAGAACAAATCGCTGGAGCCGGACATGCGAACAGGCCGCCGGGAGTCCCGGCGGCCTGTTCGGTGATGCTTGGATGCTACTGCTGAGTACCGGGCGAGGCGCTCAGCGGTTGGCGTCCGCGCGCTCCGAGAGCTCGGCGTCCAGTTCGGACAGCTCCCGGGCGACACGGTCGACGTCGGCCTTCGAGATGGCGACGGGACCGGCGCTGTGC
Organism: Arthrobacter sp. Soc17.1.1.1; assembly: GCF_036867195.1. Lineage (NCBI taxonomy): Bacteria > Bacillati > Actinomycetota > Actinomycetes > Micrococcales > Micrococcaceae > Arthrobacter > Arthrobacter sp. Soc17.1.1.1. The sequence goes on along the minus strand of NZ_JBAJII010000001.1, from coordinate 682,603 downwards.
CGGCCGTGGGACGGCTGCATCGCGACGACGACGGACTCGGCCGACGGCTGCTCCGCGGCCGCCTCCGTTCCTGGTGCGGCAGGCGCCGAGCCCGAGGGGGCTCCGGCGACGGCCGGCGTGGTGCCCGTCGCTGCCGGTGACATCGACGCGGCGGGACCCGCGGGGGCCGCCTGGGCGAAGTCGACCGTGCGGCGCAGCGGGCTCTCCTTGATGAACAGCACGCAGACGAGGCCGACGACCGCGATGACCGCGGTGATGAGGAAGATCATGGCCGTGCTGTCGCCGTAGGCGGCACGCACGATGTCGGCGATCGGTGCGGGGAGGTCGACGAGGTCGAGCGAACCGCCCGCCGCACCGCCCGTCGTGGGGATCCCGGCGGCCGCGAGGCCCTCGGTGGTCTTGGTCTCCACCCGCGTGCCGAGGATGGCGCCCAGGACGGCGACGCCCGCTGCACCACCCATGGAGCGGAAGAACGCGACCGACGCACTGGCGGACCCGATGTCCTTGACGGCCACGGTGTTCTGGACCGCGAGGACCAGGTTCTGCAGCATCAGGCCGAGACCCAGGCCGAAGACGAACGTGTACGTGCCGACGAGCCAGAGGTGGGTCAGGTGGTCGATGGTGCTCGCGAGCCCGAGGCCCGCGATGAGGAACAGCGAGCCTGCGACGAGGTACCGCTTCCACTTGCCGTACTTGGTGACGAGCAGACCGGCGCCGATGGATCCGAGCAGGTTGCCGGCGATCATGGGCAGGGTGAGCAGGCCGGCCTCGGTGGGCGTGGCGCCACGGGCCACCTGGTAGTACTGGCCGAGGTAGCTCGAGGAGGCGAACAGGGCGATGCCGACGGCGATCGAGGCGATGATCGCGAGCGCCGTGGTGCGCTGGGAGATGATCTTCAGCGGGATGACGGGCTCGGCGACCTTCGACTCGACGACGAGGAGCAGGGCCAGCAGGATGACGCTGCCGCCGACCATCAGGGCCGTCTCGCGGGAGAACCACTCGTAGTAGCCCTCCTTGCCGGCGAAGGAGACCCAGATGAGGAGCAGGCTCACGCCCGCGGTCAGCAGGATGGAACCGAGCCAGTCGATGCGGGCCTTGCGGCGCGTGTCGGGGAGCTTGAGGGTCAGCTGCAGGAGCACGAGGGCGATGATCGCCAGCGGCACGCAGACGAAGAACGTCCAGCGCCAGCCGAGCGGGGAGTCCACGATGAAGCCGCCGAGCAGCGGGCCGCCCGCAGTGGCGACGGCCATGACGCCGCCCATGTAGCCGGAGTACCGGCCACGCTCACGCGGCGCGATGATGGTGCCGATGATGGCCTGTGCCAGTGCGGTGAGACCACCCATGGCGACACCCTGGATGACACGCGCGGTCAGGAGCAGCGGGATGCTCTCCGCGAAGCCGGCGAGGACCGAGCCGGCGACGAAGATGACGATGCTCGCCTGCACCAGGATCTTCTTGTCGAACAGGTCGGCTAGCTTGCCCCAGATCGGGGTGGTCGCGGCGTTGGCCAGCAGTGCGGCGGTGATGACCCACGCGAAGTCCGTCTGGGAGCCGTTGAGGTCGCTCATGATGGTGGGCAGGGCGTTGGCGACGATGGTGCTGCTGAGGATCGCCGTGAACAGGCCCGCGAGCAGACCCGTGAGCGCCTGCAGGATCTGCGCGTGGCTCATGGGCTCACCGGCCCCGGTGGGTGCTGCGGGCGGTTGCGGTTCGGCGACCGCAGCGGCCTTCGCCTTGGTGGAATGGGTGGCCATCAGCGTTCTTCCTTCATGATCTCGGTGGTGCTCTTCGGATGACGGCCGTCGTTGCCCGTGCGGTGTGCGGTGGTGCGATGTGTCCTGGCCGGCTCTGCGGGCCCGGACGGCGCCGCGCCGTGGGACGGGGCGGCGGAGCGGAGTGCTGCGGTGAGGTGCTGGACGGACTGCGACGCCGCTTCGGCCTCGCCCTCGGTCCAGTCGGAGAGGATCTCCCGGAGCGTCTCGGCCCTGCGCTCGTAGGTGTCGGCGAGATACGTCCGCCCCTCCTCCGACAGCGAGAGCAGGCAGGCCCTGCCGTCCAGCGGGTCCGGCGTCCGCACCACGAAGCCGTACTGCTCCAGGTCGGCGAGCTGCCGGCTCAGGGCGGACGGCCCGATGCCGAGCCTCCCCGCGAGGGCCGATGCCCGCATCGGACCGCCCTCCCCGATGAAGAAGAGGACGCCGGTGTGCGCGGGGCCGAGCTCCGAGTACTTCATCCCTGCGGCGGTGACACCCCGGAGGGCGCGCTGCAGATCGAAGATGTGGTGCACCAGCTCTGCAGCGGTGTGCTGCGCTACTGACATGGGTACTCCTGGCCTCGTATACTTCGTTGCTCTAAGTAACTGTACGCTCCTCGTTTCGTTAGGTCAACTAAATAAACGCCCGTCGATCCTGTTCTGGGACGGCCCGGGATCCGGCATACTAGGACCTCCTCGAGCGGCGGCAGGGCCTTCGAGCGCCCGGGGCGCCGTCAAGCATCCACGGAATCTTCGGGTGACGCTTGCGGTTTCGACCGGCACCCTGTTAGGCCTGATACACAAGGGCAGGTGATCCCCCTGCCGAGGAGGGCCCACCCGGGCCGCGGAGAAGGACGTTCGCCATGACGCGCAAGGAACCCCGAGTAGTCGAGCCGGACGAGGCCAGCCTTCACGTCGAGGACCGGCCGAAGGAATGGGCCGCGGGCCTGCCGGGTGTCTACCACTCCATGAAGCCGGCCATCGAGCACATGGGCGTGGAGCGCACGCTGCGGACCGTCCTCAAGATGAACCACAAGGACGGCTTCGACTGCCCGAGCTGCGCCTGGCCGGACCCCGCCAAGCGGAAGACCTTCGAGTTCTGCGAGAACGGCGCGAAGGCCGTCACCTGGGAAGCGGCACCGGTGGTCATCTCCTCCGAGTTCTGGGCCGAGAACTCCCTCACCGACCTCCGCGCCCGCTCCGAGTTCTGGCTGGGCATGCAGGGCCGGCTCGTCGAGCCCCTCCACAAGCCCGCCGGCGAGGACCACTACCGGCCGGTCAGCTGGGACGAGGCCTTCGAGATCATCGGCACCAAGCTCAAGAGCCTCGACTCCCCGGACGAGGCCGCCTTCTACACCAGCGGCCGCACCTCGAACGAGGCCGCGTTCCTGTACCAGCTGTTCGCCCGAGGCTTCGGCACCAACAACCTGCCCGACTGCTCCAACATGTGCCACGAGTCCTCCGGCTGGGCCATGGGGCAGACCATCGGCATCGGCAAGGCCACGGTCACGTTCGAGGACTACGAGAATGCCGACCTGATCATCGTCATGGGCCAGAACCCCGGCACGAACCACCCACGCATGCTCACCGAACTCGAGAACTGCAAGCGCAACGGCGGCCAGATCGTCGCCGTCAACCCGCTCCCCGAGGCGGCTCTGAAGCGCTACAAGAACCCGCAGACGGTCCGCGGCGTGGCCGGCAAGGGCACCGAGATCGCCGACCAGTTCCTCCAGGTCCGGCTCGGTGGCGACATGGCGCTGCTCCAGGCCGTGTCGAAGCGCGTCTTCGAGGCCGAGGCGAAGAACCCCGGGACGGTCCTGGACCACGCGTTCCTCGAGGAGCACTGCGAGGGCCTCGACGAGCTCCGCGACTACCTGCTCACGCTCGACGACGCCACCGTGGTCGAGGCCACGGGGCTGCGCATCGAGGAGATCGACGAACTGGCCGCCCGGTACATCGCCGCCGACAAGGTCATCATCACCTGGGCCATGGGCATCACGCAGCAGAAGAAGGGCGTGGCCACGATCAAGGAGATGATCAACCTCCTGCTGCTGCGCGGCAACATCGGCAAGCCCGGCGCCGGCGCCTCCCCCATCCGCGGCCACAGCAACGTGCAGGGCGACCGCAGCATGGGCATCTGGGAGCAGATGCCGGCCACGTTCATGGACGCGCTCGGCAAGGAGTTCTCCTTCGAACCGCCCCGGGAGCACGGTGCCGACGCCGTCGAGGCCATCAAGCGCATGCGGGACGGGCGGGTCAAGGCGTACATCGCCCTCGGCGGCAACCTCGTCTCGGCCATCTCGGACACGCAGGTGGCCGAGGAGGCGTTCGAGAACACCGACATGACGGTGCAGATCTCCATCAAGCTCAACCGCTCGCACCTGATCACCGGCAAGGAGGCGCTGATCCTGCCCTGCAAGGGGCGTACGGAGATCGACCGCCAGGCCACGGGCGAGCAGTTCGTCTCCGTCGAGGACACCGTCTGCGCCGTCCACCCCTCCCGCGGCACGGTGGAGCCGGTCTCCGACAACCTCCTGTCCGAACCCGCCATCATCAGCCGCCTCGCCCGTGCCACCCTGGACGGCAGGCTCGACGCCGACTGGGAGGGTTTCGAGAAGGACTACGACCTGATCCGCGACCACATCTCGCGCGTGGTCGAGGGGTGCGAGGACTACAACCGGAGGATCCGCCTCGATGGCGGCTTCGTGATGCCGAACGGCCCGCGGGATTCACGCACGTTCAACACGCCCACCGGGAAGGCCGTCCTCACGGTCAACGACCTCGAGTACCTCGAGCGACCCGCGGGCACGCTGATCCTGCAGTCGCTGCGCGCCCACGACCAGTGGAACACCACCATCTACAGCCACAACGACAGGTACCGCGGCATCAAGAAGGGCCGCCACGTGGTGTTCATCAACCCGGAGGACATCGCCGAACTGGGCCTGACGGACGGGCAGAACGTGGACATCCACGGCGTGTACGACGACGGCGTGCAGCGTGTGCTGCGGGCCTACCGCGTCGTGTCGTACCCGACGGCGCGCGGCTGCGCGGCCTCGTACTACCCGGAGGCGAACGTCCTCGTGCCGCTGGACGAGGTGGCGCAGGGCAGCAACACGCCGACCTCCAAGCAGATCATCGTGCGGTTCGAGCCGAGCAGCCACACCGCCCCGACCGAGCACTACTCGGCCGCGACGGTCCCGGTGACCGACGCCGAGCCGGACGGCTTCCCGGACGTGCGGACGCAGGAGACCCCGGCGAAGCAGGCAGCGGCGTCGAGCGTCTGACCCCGCGGGCTCGCTGGCATCACCGGGAGCGTGCGGGACAGGGCCGGGTGGGCGACCGCCCGGCCCTGTCCGTGGGTGGTGGATCCGCGTAGACTGCCCCGGTCACGAAGACCATGAGGGGCGGACCCAGTGGAGCAGCAGGACCGGCAGGACAGGCCGCGGAACCACCAGGACCCCGGGCAGGACCACGAGCACGACCAGCACCACGACCAGCACCACGACCAGCAGCGCCGTGTCGTGCGGGTCCTCGTGGCCGCGCAGATCCTCGGCGGACTCGGTGCAGGGGCCACGCTGTCCCTCGGCGCGCTCCTCGCGGCCGAGACGTCCGGCTCGAGTGCGTGGTCCGGCATGGCCGCGACCATGGCGACGCTCGGCGCCGCAGCAGCAGCCGTCCCCCTCGCAGCACTCGCCCAGCGCAGCGGCCGCCGCATCTCCCTCGCAACCGGTGCCGTGGTGGCCTGCCTGGGTGGGCTCCTCGCCATCGCGGCCGCCTCCCTCGCGTTCTTCCCGCTGCTGCTCGTCGCGCTGGTCCTGCTCGGCGCCGGAGCAGCCACCGGGCTCCAGGCGCGCTTCGCCGCCACGGATCTCGCCACCGAGGCCACGCGCGGGCGCAGCCTCTCCGTCGTCGTCTGGTCCACCACGATCGGCGCCGTGCTGGGCCCCAACCTCTTCGAACCGGGCCAGGCCGTCGCCGGGGTGCTCGGCATCCCTCCGCTCAGCGGGGGCTTCGTCTTCACCGCCGTCGCCCAGGCCGCAGCGGCCCTCGTCTACGCATCGGGGCTGCGGCCGGATCCGCTGCTGACCGCCCTGAGCCGCGACGCCGCGGACCGCCCGGTCGGCCTGCCCGTGCCGGCGAGGCGGCGCGGCCTCGCCATCCTGGCCCGCAACCCGGCCGCCCGCTTCGCCGTGGCGGCGATCGCGGTCGGCCACGCCGCGATGGTCTCCGTGATGGCCATGACGCCCGTCCACCTCCACGACCACGGGGCCGGACTGTCCGTCGTGGGTCTGACCATCAGCCTGCACGTGGCCGGGATGTACGCGCTGTCCCCGGTGTTCGGGTGGATCGCGGACCGTGCCGGGAACGTCCGGGGCATCCTCCTCGGCCAGCTGCTCCTGCTGGCTGCGCTGCTCACCTCGTGGCAGGGCTCCGCCTCGAACGCCTGGGTGACGGTGGGCCTGATCCTGCTCGGGCTCGGCTGGTCCGCGTGCGTCGTCTCCGCCTCGGCCCTCCTCGCGGGCTCCGTGGAGGTCACCGAGCGGGCACCGGTGCAGGGCTCGTCGGACCTGATCATGAACCTGGCCGGTGCACTCGGCGGGGCCCTCGCGGGCCCCGCCCTCGTGCTGCTGGGCTACTCGGGCCTCGGCCTGGCCGCAGCCGTCCTGGTGGCCGGAGTGCTGGCCTGGACGCTCACGCGGCTGGGCGGGCGGGCCACCACGCCCGTCCCCGCCTGAGGAGCGGCGGTCACTGCGCCGAGCCGGTCCAGCCCTTCTGCTCCTGCGTCTCCTCGTCCTTCTCGATCACGGTCGTCACGGTCGTCGCGGCCTTCTCGACGGCGGCGCTCGTCTCCTCCCGGCTCTTCGTGGTGACGGTGCCGGCGGCGTAGCCCACCAGGAAGGCGCTGATGACCCCTGCGTGCGGTCCCACCAGGTGCGCGGAGCGGTCGGCCAGTTCCACGATCCGGGGGTGGTCCACCTCGAGGTCGAGGATCTGGAGCGCCTGGGTCAGGGTGCGGCTCCAGTCGCTGAGGGTGCGCTCTTCGTCGTCGGGCGTTGCCATGGTGTCTCCTCGCGTCGGGCGTTCCTGGGCTGCCGACGCTCGTCGGCAACGCTCCCCAAGCTGTATCACCGCCGTACCGGCGCATCAAGGAAAACCGCACCGTTCCCGGCCTTCCTTGACTTCGTCCCGGTGCGGGGATGTACTTCCTTGCGGCAGGGTGACACGATTCACCTGCCATCCTCGGCAGGACCACCTCGACGGAGAGGAACCGTTCAGCATGACCATCCCCCATCCCCTCAGGACCGGGCGGCTCCGCCTGGCAGCAATCCTCGCAGCCGCGACGCTCCTGGCAGCCGGTACCGGTGCCACGGCCGTCGCAGCCCCGCCCCTCGACCCGGCGGCCACAGCGCCCATCGCCACGAAGAAGGCATCACCGGCGTCGGGCGTGGACCTCGGCCCGAACGTGACGGTCTTCGACCCGAGCATGCCCGTGAGCGAGATCCAGGCCACGGTGGACGCCGTGAACGCACGCCAGATCGACAACGAGATGGGCACCGAGCGGGCGGCCCTCCTGTTCCTGCCGGGCACCTACGGCACCGACGCCGAACCCCTGCAGTTCAGGGTCGGCTACTACACCGAGGTCGCGGGTCTCGGCGCCTCCCCGTCCGACGTCGTCATCAACGGCAAGATCGAGGTGTACAACCGCTGCCTCGAGGGCAACGGGACGAGCAACTGCATCGCGCTCAACAATTTCTGGAGGACGCTCTCCAACCTCACCCTCGAGGTCAACGGTGCCGGTCAGGACGGCTGCCGCGCGACGGCGAACTTCTGGGCGGTCTCCCAGGCCGTCTCGCTGCGGCGCGTGGACGTCACCGGCGGCACTCTCTCGCTCATGGACTACTGCACCGCCGGCCCCCAGTTCGCGAGCGGCGGGTACCTCGCCGATTCGAGGGCCGGGGACATCGTCAACGGGTCGCAGCAGCAGTGGCTGACCCGCAACAGCGAGATCGGCAGCTGGTCCAACGGCGTCTGGAACGCCGTCTTCTCGGGCACCGAGGGCGCGCCGTCGGACGAGGGCTTCCCCGCTCCCCCGTACACGACCCTCGACCGGACGCCCGTCAGCCGGGAGAAGCCCTACCTGGTCGCGGACTCCTCCGGCGCCTACAGCGTCCGCGTCCCCGCGGCCCAGGTGGACTCCCGCGGGATCTCCTGGAAGGACGGCCCGACGCCGGGTCGCACCATCGCGCTGTCGGAGTTCTTCGTCGCGAAGCCGGGCGATCCTGTGCAGGCCATCAACAACGCGCTCGCCCGCGGCAAGCACCTCCTCCTCACCCCAGGCGTCTACGACATCGCGCAGACCATCGCAGTGAAGCGCGCGGACACCGTCGTGCTCGGGCTGGGTCACGCCACCCTGACCGCCGTGGACGGCGCGGTGCCGATGCACGTCGCGGACGTCCCCGGCGTCGTCATCGCCGGCGTCACGATCGACGGCGGCACCGTCAACTCCCCCGTCCTGTTGCAGGTCGGCACGAAGAACGGCAACAACGGCGCGAAGAAGAACGATCCAGCGAATCCGACGACGCTCAGCGACGTCTACTTCCGCATCGGCGGCCCCCACGTGGGCAAGGCGGACGTCAGCCTCGAGATCAACAGCGACAACGTGCTGATCGATCACACCTGGGTGTGGCGGGCGGACCACGGCAACGCGGGATCCTTCGGCTGGGACGTCAGCACCGGCCGCAACGGCGTGATCGTGAACGGCGACGACGTCACGGCGACCGGCCTCTTCGTGGAGCACTACCAGGAGTACAACGTCATCTGGAACGGCGAGAACGGCCGCACGGTCTTCTTCCAGAACGAACTCCCCTATGACCCGCCCAACCAGGCGGCCTGGCAGCACGACGGTGTCCTCGGCTGGGCCGGCTACAAGGTCGCGGACGACGTGCAGCAGCACACGCTCTGGGGCGGCGGCTCGTACATCTTCACCAACGTGGACCCGACCATCCACGCCACCCGCGGGTTCGAGGTGCCGGACACCCCCGGCGTGGTGCTGAACCACCTCCTGACCGTGAACCTCGGGGCAGGCACGATCGACCACGTGGTGAACGACACCGGCGCGCCCGTGAGCAACGCGAACACCGGCACCCCGAGCTACGTGGAGCGCTACCCGTAGCGCATCGGGCATCGGGCGGGCACCGAGCGACAGGAGGGGCCGGAGCAATGCTCCGGCCCCTCCTGATGTTGCATGCCAGGGAGCACCGGCTACAACCTTGAGGTGGTGCACCTAGGACGGCTTGCCCATATGCGTGGCACCCGTATCGGCGAACGGAGAAGTCTACGCCGAGTCCCGCTCCACGAGCTGCAGCCCGTGACCGGGGTGTGACGGCTTCTCCAGCCCGTCGAGGTCGGCCAGCACCAGCGCGGCGAGATAGCGGGCCTGCACCCCGATCGACTGGGACACCGTCGTGAGCGGAGGTGCCGCGAGCCGCGCCGCGGGGACGTCGTCGACGCCCACCACCGCGCAGTCGTCCGGGCAGGTCAGCCCTTCGCCCCGCAACCCGGCGAGCACCGCGAGCGCGACGTCGTCGTTGTAGGCGGCGACGGCGGTGACCCCCTGCTCGCGCCACCGGCGGACGGCGGCCGCGGCGTCGACGGCCTCGAGACCGACCGGCAGCACCAGGGGCTCCTCGAGGGCCAGCCCGGCGCAGGTCCGGCGGACGCCGAGGAGCCGGTCCCGGGCGAAGACCTCGAGCCGCGCGTCCGTGGGCCAGGCATAGCCGAGACGCCGGTGCCCGCGGACGGCCAGGTGCCGGACCTGCAGAGCGCCGATCTCGAGCTGGCTCTCCGCGGGGAGGCCGGCGTCCGGCCGGTGCTCCTCGCCGAGGGTGCCCAGTACCTGGATTCCCGCACGGCGCATCGCGAGGAGATCGTCGTCGGCGAACGGGGCGAACCCGATCACCGCGCGGGGTGTCACGGCACGCCAGAGGTCGCTCAGGGGCCGTGTCCTCCGGCCGTGGTGCACCAGGACGGACAGCCCGCGCCCGGAGAGCCCGTCGGCGAGCTCGTCCAGCAGCGTCTCGATCACGGGGCCCACGGGCCAGTCCGGCAGGATGCACAGCACGAGGTCGCTGCGACCGGTGCGCAGCGCGCGGGCCGCGGCGGAGGGGGCGTACCCGAGCCGGGCCGCGGTCTCGTGCACGCGGCGCCGGGTGTCCTCCGAGATGCTGACGCCGCTCCGGCCGGTGAGGACATAGCTGACGGTGGTGCGTGAGACACCGCTCTCGCGGGCCACGTCGGCGCTCGTGATACCCGGCATCGCTCCCCTCCCCCTGGACCCGTCCGTTGCCAGCCAGTCTAGGTCGGGGCGCCGGACGCGAGGCCCCGGCCGTCCGGCAGGACGCCGACCGGTGAGCCGGCGCCGCCGGCGCGGACGGCGCTCGGCGTCGCACCGCACCACCGGCGCACGCAGCGGGTGAGCGCCGACTGCTCGGACAGGCCCACGAGTCCCGCGACCTGCTGCAGCGGCAGGTCGGTGCGCGTGAGCAGCCGCAGCGCCGCGTCCCGCCGGGCGTCGTCGAGCAGTGCCTCGAACGTGGCGCCCTCGGCGGCCAGCCGACGCTGGAGGGTGCGCGGGTGCACCCCGAGGAGCCGTGCCGCCGCATCGATCCGCGGTGGCGAGGTACCGAGCATGCGCTCGATGGCGTTCCTGACCTGGGGCGCGACCACCCGGCCGGGTTCGGGGAAGTGGCTGTGCAGGTACTCGAGCGCGATCTCGCGGAGCGTGCCGTCCACGCCGGCCAGCGGCCGGTCCAGCAGGCTCCGCGGTACCCGCAGGAGCGACGCCGGCTGCCCGAACCGCACCTCGGCGCCGAAGAACCCGGTGTACCGGACGGCAGGCACCCTGGGCTGGTGGGAGAGGTGGACCGAGTGGAGACCGTACGGCCCGTCGACGAGGAAACGGATCATCCGGTGGGCGAAGGCGAGGATCGCGTCGGTGGCCTGGCGCGGCGGCGTCCCCTGCGAGGAGCCGTAGCAGAGGCCCAGCACCCCGCTCCGCCCCTCCGGGTCCGGCACGATCGTGAAGCGGAGCACCGGGCTGTGGAGGAAGAGGAACTGGGACGCGCAGTCGAGCGCCGCACCCACCGTCGGCGAGTTCTGCACGGCTACCGCGAGCGGGCCGAGGATGCCGATGTCCTGGTACTCCGACATGCGCAGTCCCAGGTCGGGACACGGCAGCTCGCGGGCCGCACCCTCCAGGAGCTTCGCCATGGCGACATCGGAGACGAGCACGTCGTCGCTGTCGATCGCCTCCAGCGGCACGCGGTACTGCGCCGCGAGCGCCGCCGCATCCCCGCCGAACTGCTCGACGACGTCGCGGAAGCCGCGCATGCCGGCGGAACGGATGACGGAGCCCATGTCGTCCAAGGGTAAATACTTGTCGCGTGGAGTCAAGCCCGAGTCCCTCGCCCGACGGGACAATCGAAGGATGGACACTTCCCTCGAACACCTCGACGTCGTGATCGTCGGCGCCGGCCTGTCCGGCATCGGAGCCGCCTACCGGGTCTCCACCGAGCTGCCGGGCAAGAGCTTCGCCGTCCTCGAGGCGCGCAGCGCGATCGGCGGCACATGGGATCTCTTCCGCTACCCGGGCGTCCGCTCCGACAGCGACATGTTCACCCTGGGCTACCCGTTCCGCCCGTGGACGGAGGCGAAGGCGATCGCCGACGGCTCCTCGATCCTGCAGTACATCCGTGACACCGCGGACGACCCCCGCATCCGCGAGCGCATCCGCTTCTCCACCAGACTGGTCGGCGCCGCCTGGTCCTCGGCGGACGCCCGCTGGACGCTGGAACTCGACGTGACGGACGACGGCAGCGGCACGACCGAGCGTCGACAGCTCACCTGCGGGTTCCTCTACCTGTGCAGCGGCTACTACGACTACGACCGCGGGTACGAGCCGTCCTTCCCCGGCCTCGGGTCCTTCCGGGGCGAGATCGTGCGCCCCCAGTTCTGGCCGGAGGATCTCGACTACGCAGGCAAGCGCGTCGTCGTGATCGGCAGCGGCGCCACAGCCGTCACGCTCGTCCCGTCCATGGCGCGGGACGCCGCGCACGTGACCATGCTGCAGCGCTCCCCCACCTACATCACGGCCGTGCCGAGCCGGGACAGGTTCTCGGACGCCGTACGCCGCCATCTGCCCGCCGGGATCGCCCACCACGTGGCCCGCGCCAAGAACGTCCTGTTCACGCAGGCCTTCTACCAGCTCTGCCGCCGCCGCCCGGAGATCGCCAAGAAGCTCATCCGCACGCAGACCGAGCGGATCCTCGGCGACGAGAAGACCGTGGAGGAGAACTTCTCCCCGGCGTACAACCCGTGGGACCAGCGCCTGTGCGTCGCGCCCGGCGCCGACTTCTTCAAGGCCCTGAAGTCCGGCAGGGCCTCCGTGGTCACGGACACCATCGACACGTTCACCCCCACCGGCATCCGCCTGGCCTCGGGCCGGGAGCTGGAGGCCGACGTCGTCGTCCCGGCCACGGGCCTGGTGATGCTGCCGCTCGGCGGCGCCACCTTCACCGTGGACGGCCGGCCCGTGGACCTCGGTGACTCGTGGGTGTACCGGGGGCTGATGATCAGCGGCGTGCCGAACCTCGCCCTGTGCGTGGGCTACACCAACGCGTCCTGGACGCTCCGGGCGGACCTCAGCTCGCGCTACGTCTGCCGCCTCATCAGACACCTCGACCGCACCGGCCACCGCTACGGCGCCCCTGCGGCCGACGGCGCCATGAAGGCCCGGCCCATCCTCGACCTGACCTCGGGCTACGTGCAGCGCGCCGTCTCGGCCTTCCCCAAGCAGGGCGACCGTCAGCCGTGGACCATGCGGCAGAACTACCTCCTCGACGCCCCCACGGCGCTCCGAGGGAACCTGACCAGGAACATGGTCTTCGACGCACCCGCCCCGCCCGCCGCCCCCGCACCCGACCTGCAGGAGATCCACGCATGAGCATCCGCCCCTTCCAGTTCGCGGGCGCCACCGCCGTCGTCACCGGAGCCGCAGGCGGGATGGGCGAGCACCTCGCGCGCGGCCTCGCCGAACGCGGCAGCACACTGCTGATCGTCGACCGCGACGCGCAGAGGCTCGGCGCCGTCGCCGCCTCCATCCGGGCCACCTACCCCGGCGGCAGGGTCACCACGTTCGTGGCCGACCTCGCGGACCGCGACGCCGTCGACCGTCTCGCCGCCGAACTGCTGGCCGCGACGGACCGGGTGGACCTCCTGGTCAACAACGCCGGCGTGGCGCTGGCCGGGCACTTCGACCAGATCAGGCTGGACGACTTCGACTGGGTCATGGCCATCAACTTCTCCGCACCCGTGCGGCTCACGCACCACCTGCTGCCGAGGATGGGCGCGGGCGGGCACATCGTCAACGTCTCGAGCCTGTTCGGCCTCGTGGGGCCGAAGGGCCAGACGGCCTACTCCTCGAGCAAGTTCGCGCTGCGCGGGTTCACCGAGGCGCTCCGGAACGAGCTGCTACCCCGCGGCATCGGCACCACGACCGTGCACCCCGGCGGCATCCGGACGGACATCGCGCGCAACGCGCGCATCGGGGGGAACCTGACGGACGTCGACGTGGAACGCGCGAAGGACGACTTCGACAAGCTCCTCACGTTCCCCGCCGAGAAGGCTGCGGAGCTGATGCTCGAGGCCGTCAAGTCCCGGCGGCCGCGCCTGCTGATCGGGCTGAGCGCCAAGGTGCCCGACGTCGTCGCCCGCCTGGCGCCGATGTCCTTCGGCACCCTCGAGCGCAGCGGGACGAGGCTCCTCCGCCTCGCCGGGAAGGCGCGACGATGAGCGGCGCCGGACGGTCGCCGGCGCGCGCGTCGTCCCCTGCGACCCCGGGCGGCGGCTTCCTGACCGTCGACGGGATCCGCGTGCGCTACCGCGACGAGGGTGCGCGGCACCAGCCTCCCGTACTCCTGCTGCACGGCATCGGGCGCAGCCTGGAGGACTGGGAGGGGCTGTACGGCAGGCTCGCACCGGACCACCGGGTCATCAGCGTGGACCTCCCCGGGTTCGGCCTGTCCGAGCGGACCGCGGGCCGGTACTCGCTGGAGTCGATCGCGCGGTTCGTCATCGCGGCCCTGGACACCCTCGGCGAACACCGGCCGCTGCACGTGGTGGGCAACTCGCTCGGCGGTGCGGTGGCCATGAAGATCAGCGCCCTGGAACCGCTGCGCGTGCGGAGCCTCGTCCTGGCGAACAGCGCGGGCTTCGGCAGGGAGGTCACCCTCGCCCTGCGCGTCCTCGCGGTCCGTCCCCTCGGCCGGCGGCTCATGAGGGACAAGTCACGCAGGGTCGCGTACCGCACGGAACGAGCACTGTTCTCCGACAGGGCGTTCGTCACCGAGGAACGGCTCGACCACGCGCAGGCCGTCGGCGGGAACCCGGTGCACGACGAGGTGCTGCTCGCGGTCGCGCGGCACCTCGGGACCTTCCGCGGCGTGCGCCGTCGCTGGCGGACCGAACTCCTCCGCACGATCGCGGCGCAGCACAAGCCCACGCTCGTGGTGTGGGGCGACGAGGACCGCATCCTGCCGGCGTCGCACCTCGAGCACGCCCGGGCGGTCTTCCCGCACGCGGAGTTCCACCTGTTCGAGAAGTGCGGGCACATGCCGCAGATCGAACGCGAGGAGGAGTTCGACGCCCTCGTGCGGCGGTTCATCGGCGGGGTCGAGGCGCGGGGGTAGCCCGTCACGTTCCCCTTCCCGCGGAGAGCGCCGAGTGGTGGAATATGGGCCATGACCCGCGTCGTCTACTACACGGCCTCCACGCTCAACGGCTACCTCGCCGACGATCACAACTCCCTGGACTGGCTCTTCGCCGTGGACCGTCCCCCGCCCCCGGCGAACTACGAACGCTTCCTCGCGTCGGTAGGTGTGCTCGTGCAGGGCTCGACGACGTACGAGTGGGTGCTGGCGTTCGAGCACCTCCTCGAGGAGCCCGGGAAGTGGCGGACCCTGTACGGGGACCGGCCCACGTTCGTCTTCACCACGAGGGACCTCCCCGTCCCCGAGGGTGCCGACGTGCGGCTCGTCTCGGGCGACGTGCGGCCGGTGTTCGGGCAGATCCGTGCGGCAGCGGGCGGGCGGGACATCTGGATCGTGGGCGGCGGCGACCTCGCGGGCCAGTTCCTCGCGGCGGGCCTGCTCGACGAACTCGAGGTGGCCCTCGCGCCCGTCACCCTCACCGGAGGGGCGCCGCTGCTGCCCCTGCGTGTCGAATCCGACCGGCTGACCCTCCGCTCCGTCGAGCAGCAGGGGCAGTTCGCGGTGCTGGTCTACGACATCGCGCACCAGGACACCTGAGTCCGCGCCGGGTCGGCCGTGCGGTCTGGCCGCCGTATCGGAAGCGGCGTACAGTCCAGCCATGATCAACGACGATCCGACCATCACCAACCCCGATCACTACTCGGTGCTCTGGGAGAACGACCTCGTGCGCGTCCTCGAGTACGTCGACGAACCGGGCGACGCGACGACGCCCCACGACCACCCGAACAGCGTCCTGATCGCGCTGAGCTCCTTCTCGCGCCGGCTCTCCGCCGACGACAGGGTGTTCGACACGCGACTCACCGCGGGCCAGGCCGTGTGGCTGCCGGCGCAACGCCACTCCGGGGAGAACACGGGCACGACACCGAGCCGGGCGATCCTCGTGGAGCTGAAGGGGGCCGCCGCAGGAGAAGCATCGGCGACCGTCCTCGGTCCCGCTGACTGACCGCTGGACTCCGGCTCCGTCCCGGCTTCGGATGATCTTGAGGAAACCTCAAGCAGTCCTGCGCTCCAACTTCATGTTGCACGGGAAGACTGGGCACGCGGTGGGGACCCGAGGAGGTCTCTTCCGGTGACCTTCCGCCACCGGTCCTGAGTGGAAGGAGTGGATGTGCAGCCCATCATCGACAAGGCGGCCGTCTCGAGGCTCGTCGCCGAACTGGGTTCGCCCCGGGCCGCGTCGTCCTTCGTCTCCCGCTTCGCCGATCTGCTGGACGAACGTATCCTCACCATCGAACGTGCCTTCCGCAGCCCTGACCCCGATCAGTGGCGCGACGCCGCCCAGGGCCTCCGGCTCGCGGCCGCGAAGGCAGGGGCCGCCAGGCTCCAGGCGACCGCGGCCCAGCTCCTCGACCCCGAGGCGCAGGACGCCCGCTCCGCCCTCGCGCTCATCGGTCATCTGCGCTCCGACGCGAGGGTGTTCACACTGGCCCACTCGGCGATGTGCGAGGAGGACGCCCTCGCCGAACGCCTCGCAGCACGCCGCCCGGCCTGACAGCGCCGCAAGTCACCGCTCGGGGCCCGCAGGGACGTATGCCTCCTGCCAGCGTGCGAGCTCGGCGAAGAACGCGGACCGGGCCGGCTCCCGTGAGAGCGTGAGGTCGTGGATGCCGCCCGCGATGCGCACCAGGGTGACGAGCCCGCCCAGCTTCGGGGCGCGGGCGGCGATGTGCCCGACGTCGAGCACCACGTCGGTGGACGAGACCCGCGCGGGTTCCTTCGCCGGGTTCGAGGTGGCGTCGGAGCACGCGACGAACACGGGGCAGTCGATGGCGAGGCCTCGGTTGAGTTCGGCGTGCCCGCGGCGGATGGCGGCCAGCCAGGCAGCGACGACCGGGAAGCCGCCGTGCGGCTTCCACGTCAGGTCGTAGTCCCACTCCCCGCCGCTGTCACGGTGCAGGTAGCGGCCGTAGGAGGAGCCGAGCCTCCCGACGACGGTGCGCGGCCTGAGGGTCCCGATCCGGTGCACCGCCGCGGTGCCGAGGGTGCGCTGGAGAAGGCTCGCATTGAGGTCGAACCAGGGGCTGTTGAGGACGAGCGCGTCGACGATCCCTCGGCCGCGGCGCCGGTGCGCCCACAGGGAGGTGACCAGACCGCCCGTCGAGTGCGCCATGACCACGAGGACGTCGTGGCCCTCCTCCCGGACGATGCGTGCCGCCTCGTCCAGTTCCTCGTCGTAGTCCTCGAGGGACGTGATGTAGTTCGGGGTCTGGTGGTCGCGAAGGGACCGCCCGTACTTCCGCAGGTCCAGCGCGTAGAAGTCGAAGCCGGCCCCGTGCCACGCATCGGCGAGGTGCGTCTGGAAGAAGTAGTCCACGAAGCCGTGGACGTAGAGCACAGCCTTCCGCGAACCGCCGGGGATCGTGCTGCGGACCAGTGTCGCCACCACGTCGCCCTCGTCGTCGGGGCGCAGCGGGAGGCTCCGCACCTCGTAGCCGGGTCCGAGCACATCCTCCCGGTAGGCGTCCTGCTGCTCCGTGTGCGTGGTCATTCGCGGTCCTCCCCGGCGTGGCTTCCCCAGCGGGCGGCCCTGGAGAGGCCGCCCGGTACCCGACCCCCTCCGTTCACCCGGAGCAAGGCCAGCGTCACCAGTGTGTCACCGGTCACGGGTAGGCTGCTGCCACCGCATTCCTACAGGAGCTGATTTCACGTGTCACAAAGTTTCACCAGGGGGCACCGCCGCGCCATCGCGGCGGTCGCCATCGGCTGCATCGCGGCCATCGGATCCGCACCCGCCGCGACCGCCGCACCCGGCGGGGGCAAGGGCCCCAAGGACCCGACGGTCTCGATCACCGTCATGGGTACCAGCGACCTCCACGGCTACATCGAGAACTGGGACTACTTCACCAACGCCGAGTACGACGACGCCGCACACAACGACGTCGGACTCGCGAAGATCTCCACCCTCGTCGACCAGGTGCGTGCGGACCGCGGGGAGGAATCCACCCTCCTGATCGACAACGGCGACACCATCCAGGGCACGTCGCTGACGGACTACTTCGCCACCGTGGAGCCCGTCTCCGAGACCGGCGAGACGCACCCCATGGCTGCCGCGATGAACGCCATGGGCTACGACGCCACCACGCTCGGCAACCACGAGTTCAACTACGGGCTCCCGCTCCTGCGCACCTATGAGGAGCAGCTCGACTTCCCGCTCCTCGGCGCGAACGTCAAGGACGCGGTCACGGGCGAGGACGCCTTCACGCCGTACGTCATCAAGACGGTCAAGCTGAAGGGCCAGAAGCCCATCCAGGTCGGCATCCTCGGGCTCACCACCCCGGGCAGCGCGATCTGGGACAAGAACAACGTCGAGGGCCGGCTGGTGTTCGACGACATGGTGGAGCAGGCACGCACGTACGTCCCCGAGATGAGGTCCGCCGGCGCCGACGTCGTCGTCGTCAGCTCGCACTCGGGCCCCTCCGGCACGTCCTCCTACGGCGGGGCGCTGCCGGTCGAGAACGCCTCCACCCTGATCGCCGAGCAGGTCCCCGGGATCGACGCGATCCTCGCGGGCCACGAGCACCAGGAGATCCCGGAGCGCTTCGTAACGAACAAGCAGACCGGCGAGCAGGTGCTCCTCACGGAGCCCAGGAACTGGGGCATGCGCCTGTCCGTCATGGACTTCGAGCTCACGAAGGTCCGCGGCCAGTGGGACGTCACCTCGGCGCACTCGGAGCTGCTCAACACCAACACCGTGCCTGCGGACCCGGAGATCTCGGCCATCGCGGCCGACCAGCACCAGCGCACCATCGACTACGTGAACACGCCGATCGGCACCGCGACCCAGACGATGTCCGCCGCGGACGCGCGCATCCGCGACACGGCCGTCATGGACTTCGTCAACGAGGTCCAGGCCGGCGCCGTCCACAAGGCGCTCGAGGGGACGCCGAACGCGGACCTCCCGGTCCTGTCCATCGTGGCACCCTTCAACCGGGCGGCCGTGATCCCGCAGGGTCCCGTGACCATCCGCGACATGGCGGGTCTGTACGTCTTCCCGAACACGCTCTTCGGCGTCGAGCTGACCGGCGCGCAGGTCAGGGACTACCTCGAGTACTCGGCGAAGTACTTCACGCAGACCGCCCCGGGAGCACCCGTCGATCCCGCCACGCTGACCAACGCCGGGGGCACCCCCGACTACAACTACGACATGATGTCCGGCGTCTCCTACGACATCGACATCAGCAAGCCCGTGGGCCAGCGCATCGTGAACCTCAGCTACGCCGGTGCGCCGATCGACCCGGCCCAGCGCTTCGCCGTGGCCACGAACAACTACCGGCAGTCCGGTGGCGGCAACTTCCCGCACATCGCGACGGCCCCCGTGCTCGTGAACCAGACCACCGAGATCCGGCAGCTCCTCATCGACTACCTGATCGCGGAGGGCACCATCGACCCGGCCACGTTCTTCGAGGAGAACTGGAAGCTCACCCGCAACGGCGAGCGCGTGATCGGCTAGCGCCGGTCGGCACCGAGCGCGGAGCCGGAACGACAGCAGGACGCGGACCCCGGTCCGCGTCCTGCTGTCGTTCGTCCTAGATTGGAAGCATGACCATCGACATCTCGACGGCGACGGCCGACGACGCGGTAGCGCTCGCCGCCTGCGCAGCCGTCACCTTCCCCCTCGCCTGCCCCGCGGGCTCACGGCCCGAGGACATCCGCCGGCACATCGAGACGCATCTGTCCGCCGAACGGTTCGCGGCCCTCGCCGATCTCCCGGGGCACACCATCCTGTGCCTGCGCGAGCAGGGCGGGATCGTGGGCTGGAGCATGATCGTCCTGGACCAGCCCACGGATGCCGACGTCCTGTCCGCACTGTCGATCTCGCCCGTCGTGGAGCTCAGCAAGTTCTACGTGCATCCGGGGCACCACGGCCGGGGCTCGGCCGCGGCCCTGATGACCGCGACCCTCGACCTCGCAGCCGCATCGGGCCTGCCGGGTGTGTGGCTGGGCGTGAACCAGGAGAACGCCCGTGCCATCCGCTTCTACGGGAAGCACGGCTTCCAGAGGGTCGGCACCAAGCGGTTCCGCCTCGGCGACCGCTTCGAGGACGACTTCATCCTGCAGCAGGCACTGCCCGCGGGTGTGGGAAGCGCCGCCTGACGGACGTCACGGATCCGACCGGACCGCCTGCTCGGCTCCTGCCGGCTCCAGGGAGCCGACGGTCCTCCCGAGCGCTGCCTCGATCATCTCGAAGTCGATCCTCACGTGCTGACGCGCTATCCGTTCCGCGACATCGGCGTCCCCCGAACAGATGGCAGCCACGAGTCGCTCGTGGTCCTTCAGGGCCCTGGCCTCCATCGCCTCGACACCCTCTTCCGGCCCCCACGGATGCGACGGCGCTGCCAAGTTCAGACGGGCCTCCGTCGCCGCGAGCAGGGAGCTCAGGAGTGCGTTGTGCGTGGCGGCGCTGATGGCGGCGTGGAGCGCGGCGTCGGCGGCCTGCGAGGCCTGGCCGGATGCTGCTGCACGGAAATCCTCGAGGCGTGCCCGGAGGGTCACGACGTCGTCGTCCCGACGGTTGTCCGCGGCACAGCGGGCGAGTGCTCCGTGCAGGAGGCCGAGCGTCTCGCGCAGATCGCGCATCGACTCCCAGCGCATGCCGAGGGACCGCTGCACCGCCTGGCGGGAGGACACCTCCCACTGCCGGGTCACGAAGGATCCACCGTTGCGGCCGCGCCTCGTCTCGAGGATCCCCTGCGCGACCAGCCGCGCGATGGCCTCCCGGACGGTCATCCTTCCCGCCCCCAGCGAGTCCGCGAGCTCCCGCTCGGACGGTAGCCGGGCTCCGGGGAGGTACTCCCCCACCGCGATCGCCGTGATCAGCCTGTCCGCGATCCCGTCCGCACGGTGGGGCGCCTGCAGCGGGCCCGAGAGGAGCCCTTCCTGCGGCAATCCCCTGCCCCCTGCTCGGCCGGACCCGTTCATGGCACCAGCCTAGGTCAGGTTTTACCTCCCGGAAACAAAAGGTCTTCCAGAAAGACCTTTTATGGGCGAGGATACTGCTCAGACCATCCGGCCCCCTTCCGGCCACCCGTGGTCCCGATCCTCCTCCTGTGGCGCGTCGCACCGTCCGTGCACTCCCCGGCGCGCCCGTCCCGCTGACCGAAAGGCATTCCGGTGGCCACATCCCACGCACCCGATGAGTTGAGCGCGCAGCAGCAGCTCGAGTCGTACGGGTACAAGCAGGAACTGAAACGGTCCGTCTCGACGACGGATCTGCTCATCTACGGACTGATCTTCATGGTGCCGATCGCCCCCTGGGCCATCTTCGGCACCGTCTACAACGCCGCCGAGGGCATGGTGCCCCTCGTCTACCTGATCGGGCTCGTGGCGATGATCTTCACCGCCCTCGCGTACTCCCAGATGGCGAGGGCCATCCCGCTCGCCGGCTCCGTCTTCTCCTACGTGGGCCGCGGGATCCACCCCACGATCGGCTTCTTCGCCGGGTGGGCGATCCTCCTCGACTACCTCCTCATCCCGACGCTCCTCTACGTCTTCGCCGCCGAGTCGATGATCGGCATCTTCCCCGGATCGGCGCGCTGGGTATGGGCACTGGTGTTCGTGGCCCTCAACACGGCGGTGAACCTGCTCGGGATCAGCTCGCTCAAACTGATGAACCGCATCTTCCTCGTGGTGGAACTGGCCTTCGTGGTCATCTTCATCATCATCGCGGTCTCCGCCCTGAACGGGGGGACGATCCCCGGCGCCGAGTTCTCAACGGCCCCCGTCTGGGACGCCGAGACGGTGAGCGGGCCCCTGCTGGCCTCGGCTCTGTCCATCGCCGTCCTCAGCTTCCTCGGGTTCGACGGCATCTCCACCATGGCCGAGGAATCCACCGGCAAGCGCACCGCCGCCGGGAAGGCCATGATCATCGCCCTGTTCATCGCAGCGTTCTGCTTCGTGACGCAGACCTGGCTGGCCAGTCTCCTCGCGGCAGGCCAGGGGCCGTTCTCCGAGGATGCCGCGGGCAACGCGTTCTTCGACCTCGTGGAGGCCGCCTCGAGCAGCACCTGGGCCACAGCCTTCTTCGTGGTGAACGTCCTGGCCCTCGGCATCGCCAACGCCATGGCGGCGCAGGCCGCCACATCCCGGCTCCTCTATTCGATGAGCCGGGAAGGCCAGCTGCCGAAGTTCCTGAGTGCCATCAATTCCCGCAAGGTACCGCAGTACGCGATCATCACCGTCTCGGTGATCTCGGCCGTCCTCGTGCTCTTCTTCGTGGGCCAGATCGACATCATCTCGGCCCTCGTGAACTTCGGGGCGCTCTTCGGGTTCCTCCTCCTCCACGTCTCCGTGGTGGTGCACTACGTCATCCGCAGGAAGTCCACCAACTACCTCCTGCACCTGGTGGTGCCCGTGATCGGCTTCCTGATCATCGGGTACGTGCTGCTGAACGCCGCGGTCGAGGCGAAGATCGGCGGGCTCGTGTGGCTCGCCCTCGGCGCCTGCGTCTTCGCGTACTACCGGCGGACCGGACGCACCACGGACGTCTCCGGACGCGACCCCGGGATGCCCGAGGACCACCAGCCCGTGACGACCGCCAGTGAAGGACACCGACCATGACCAGCTCCACCACCGGGACGACCCCCCTGTCCGACGGCCTCGACCACTTCCTCGACAAGTCCTTCGGCCGGCCCGGCTTCAGTGCCGACGACGAACCCGCACTCCGGATCAGGCCGGGCACCGGGGAGCGCATCGGCTTCGAGACGAACGACGAGGTGTACGCCCAGCTGCACGACCACAGGGACATGGGCCGGCTGACCGCGCAGCTCAACCCCGTCACCGGCCCCCTGTACGTCGAGGGCGCACAGCCCGGCGACGCCCTGGCCGTCACCATCCACGAGATCAGGCTGAAGGACTGCGGCTGGTCCGTCAGCCTTCCGGGCGTCGGCGCGCTGCAGGACAGGATGGGCAGCGGCATGTTCACGCGCCGGGTCCCGATCGACGCGCAGGGCGTCCACGTGACCGACCGGCACGTCCTCGCGCCGGCACCGATGATCGGGTGCATCGGTACGGCGCCCGCGCAGGGCACCCACTCGACGGTCATGCCGTCCTACGCCCAGGGCGGGAACATGGACCTCACCGACTGCCGGCCCGGGACCACCGTCTACCTCCCGGTCATGACGGAGGGTGCGTACCTGTCCATCGGCGACATCCACGCGATCATGGCCGAGGGCGAGTCGTCCTTCGTCGCGATCGAGGCCGAGGGCGTCGCCGTGATCAGCGTCGACGTGGTGAAGGATCTCCCCCTGCGGGCACCGCGCGTGGAGACGGAGTCGGAGTGGATCTTCGTGGGGCTGGGCGACCCGGTCCAGGAGTCGATCCGGCGCGGCTACGAGGACGTCTTCGACTTCCTCGTGCACACGCACGGCTACTCCACCGGCGACGCGTACGCGCTGCTCAGCGCGGTCTGCCACTCACGCCTCGGCGGACCGACCGGCAGCACCGCCCCCGACCCGCTCCATCCGATGGCACCCATCGGCGCGGTGACCACGCACCACCTGCCGAAGAGCGTCCTCACCCCGTAGGACAC
Source organism: Arthrobacter sp. Soc17.1.1.1 (assembly GCF_036867195.1). Classification (NCBI taxonomy): domain Bacteria; kingdom Bacillati; phylum Actinomycetota; class Actinomycetes; order Micrococcales; family Micrococcaceae; genus Arthrobacter; species Arthrobacter sp. Soc17.1.1.1. The sequence continues at coordinate 659,496 of NZ_JBAJII010000001.1, read as the reverse complement.
CCCGGTACGGACGAAGGACCGCACCCGTTCCGCCGGGTGCGGTCCTTCGTCCTGTCCTGCTCCGGTGCCTGCGGCGGAGACCTGCGTCAGGCGACCGTCAGCTCGCCCATGCGGCCCCAGCCCTCGGCGCCGATGCGTTCGCTGATGATCTCCGGCGTCTCCACGAGGGCCTGCGGCATGTCCCGCATCGCCTGCGAGAAGTGGTCGCTGTTCACGTGGGCCTCCGCGGCGTCGTCCTGGAACGCCTCGACGAGGACGAACCGGTTCGGGTCATCGACGCTGCGCGACCAGTCGAACCACAGGTTGCCCGGTTCCTGGCGCGTGGCCTCCGTGAAGCCCCGCGTGAGGTCGATCCAGCGGTCGCTCCACTCGGGCTTCACGGTGAACTTGACGACGATGAAGATCATGGGATGGTGCCTTCCTGACGGGAACGGATACCTACCCAACCTAGGCGGTCCTGCCCCGGAACGCATGCGCTCCGGGTGCCTGTGGACGCTCGGTTGTCAGATCGCGAGGCTGGGGTGCAGCGTCTCCATGGACCAGGAGCGGCGCCGGTGGGACGCCAGCACCGAGACCGCCGCAGCGAGCACGAAGAAGACTCCCAGCTGTGCGGCGGCGAGCCAGACGACCCCGACGTCACCGCCCGCGATCAGGTGGCGCAACCCCTCGACGGCGTGCGTCATGGGCAGCAACGGGCTCAGGAACCGGAAGAAGCCCGGCGCGGTCTCCACGGGGTACGTGCCGCCCGCGGAGGTGAGCTGCAGCATCAGGAGCACCAGGGCCACGAGGCGGCCGACGCCCCCGAGGAGCGCGACCAGCGCCTGGTGGATCGCCGTGAACACGAGGGCGGTGAGCACGGTGAAGGCCAGGAGCCCCAGCGGGTGGGGTGTGGTCAGTCCGACGGCGGCGACCAGGACGCCGAGGAGCACCAGGGCCTGCAGCACCGCGAAGAGCGCACCCTGCAGGTAGCCGGCGGCCGAGACCCGCCAGGAGGCGGCCGTGGAGGCGAGCGCCCGCGGCGAGACGGCCCGGAGCACGGTGTACGTGATGATGCCGCCCACCCAGAGCGCCAGCGGGATGAAGTACGGGGCCATGCCCTCGCCGTAGGCGTCCACGGCGTTGGCGTGCGTCCGGTCGATCGCGACGGGCGACGCCGCGACGCCGCTCAGCACGGAGCGCTGCGCCTCGTCGTAGTCCGGCACCTGCCCTGCGCCCTCGTCGAGCTGCCGGGCGAGGTCGGAGGATCCGGTGGACAGCGTGCCGAGCCCGTCCTCGAGCTGCGCGGCGCCGTCGTACGCCTGGGCGGAACCGTCGGCGAGGCCTGCCGCTCCCCCGGCGACCTGCCCGGCACCGCTGCTCAGCGTCGTCGCCCCCGCTGCGAGCTGGTCGGCGCCGGCGGACGCGGACACGATGCCGTCCCGCAGTGCGGGTGTGCCGTCGGCGAGTGCTGCCGTGCCGGTTCCGAGCTGCACGAGTCCGTCGGCGAGGCCTGCGGCGCCCTCGGAGACCTGCGCGGCCCCGCCGGCGGCGGCGGACGCACCCTGGTCGAGATCGGAGGCACCGGCTGCCAGTGCTGCGGCGCCGTCGGCGGCGGCGGACGCACCGGCCGCAGCGCTCCCGGCCCCTGCGGCGAGCTCGGAGGCCGAGGCGGCGAGGCTCCCGGCGCCGCCGGCGATCCCCTCGCTGCCCGCGGCGGCGGCATCGGCACCCGCGGCCAGCTGCTGGAGGGCGGCGAGCCGCTCGGCATCGGAGAGCGAGCCGTAGTTCGCGGCGAGCCCGGCGAGGCCGTCGGCGACGGTCCGCGATCCGGCCGCCGCCTGGTCGGCTGCGGCCTGGAGCCCGGTGGCTCCCGCCGACAGGGCGCCTGCCCCGCTCCCGACCTGCGTGACGCCGTCGGCCACGCCCCGCGTGCCGTCCGCCAGGGTGGCCGACGAAGCCGAGAGCTGCGCGGCGCCGTCGGCCACCACCTGCGTCCCGGTGGCGAGCCCGGCGGCACCGTCACGCAGCGTCGCTGCGCCCGTGGCGGCGGACGCCGTCCCGGCGGCCAGCTGTTGCGACTGCGGCACGAGCTCCGCCGTCGCCGTGTCGAGCCGGTCCAGGCCTGCGGCGAGATCGCCCGCCCCTGCGGCGAGATCGGCCGCGCCGGCCGCCACCTGGGCGCTGCCGGAGGAGAGCTGGGAGCTGCCGTCGACGAGGCTCCCGAGCCCGACGACGAGCGACGCTGACCCATCGTCGGCGCTCCTGGCGCCGTCCGCGATCCTGCCGGCGCCGTCGCCGGCCTCGGTCAGCTTGCCGTGGAGCGAGGAGAAACCGAGGTAGATGCTGTCGAGGTAGTCCTCCGTGGCGCCGGACTGCACCTGCCGCTGCAGGTTGGCGGCGACGGTGTTGCCCACCTGGCCCACGATGTAGCTGTCGGCGTCGTTGGTGGTGATGTCGAGCATCGCCCGGGCCGGGGCGTCGCCGCCCACCGAGGCCAGGGTGGACGAGAACTCCGACGGGATGGCGAGGGTGGCGGCGTAGGTGCCGTCGTCGAGGCCCTCCTGCGCCTCGTCCCTGCCGACCTCGACCCAGGTGAAGCCTGCGTCGGCCGAGGAGGTGAGCGACTCCGCGAGGTCGGCGCCGGCCGAGATGGTGCTCTCGGCGCCGTCGGGACCGGCTGCGGTGGCGGGGCGGTCCTCGTTCACCACGGCAGCGGTCAGCTGGTCGAGCCGGCCCGTGGGATCCCAGTTCGCGGCGAGGTAGAGACCTCCGTAGAGGGCGGGGATGATCGCGATGACCAGCAGGGCTGCCTTCGCGGTGAGGGTGATGCGGAAGCGGGAGAGTTCCGTGCGGAGCAGGGAGAACACGCGTTACCTGATTTCGGGTGCCGGGGACGGGAATGCCCCGAGGGTGTGGGTGGTGACGGGGCGCAGGGGCAGCGCGCCGAGGTGGTGTCCGGAGTCGAGGACGTCGTCGAGCTCCCGCCGGTCCTGGCAGGTGGCGACGACGGTGAGCGGCTTCCCGTGGCCGCCGGTCCGGCCGAGCGTGAGCAGTGCGGCCCAGGCGGCGCGCCGCTCGTGCACGGTGCGGAGCTGGTCCACGTCGTCCACCACGAGGAGGTCCGGGTCCGAGGCGAGAGCGAGGACGAGGCCGAGCGCGAAGCGCGAAGCGGGCGCGGCATCCCGGACGAGTTGGCTCCGGTGGAGCCGGGCCCGGACCAGGGGCGTCACGGCATCCCCGTTCGCGTCCTCGAACACGCCCTCGAGCACGCCGAGCAGGTCATTGGCCGCGGTGATGGTGCGGTCGACGCGCGCGGCGGACGCCGAGCGCCGCCACCACGGGCCGGCCAGCTGCAACGCCTCGGCCACGTGGTGCTTCACGGTGAGCGTCTCGTCGAGCGGTGTCACCGTGGCGTTGCCGGTGACACCGACCCGGCGCCGCACGGCGCCGGCGTGCCGGGGCAGGTCGAGTCCGAGGACGGTCGCGCGCCCGGCGGTCGGGGCGAGCCGTCCGGCGATCGCGAGCGCCAGCGGGCTCTTGCCGGTCCCGGACGCGCCGGTGAGGACGGCGAGGGCCCCGGCGGGGACCTCGAAGGTGACGTCCTCGAAGATCGTGCGTTGCCCGGCGCGCAGGGTGAGTCCCTCCACGGCGACGGCGGGCGCGGCGTCGGCCGGCTGCCGGGCGGACGGGACGGGCTGGGAGTGGGTCACGGCATCCTTCATTTCAATACCAAGAGTATTCAATACCAATGGTATCCTAACTCCTGGAGGTCAGATGACGACGAACACGGACAACGGCAGCACGACGGCGGGACGGCCACGACGGCGCCCCCGCCGCGAGGACGTCCGGGCAGGGCTGCTCGTCGCGGCCCTGGAGGTCTTCGAGGAGATCGGCTACGTCGCCGCGCGGTTGGACACCATCGCCGAGCGCGCGGGCTACACCAAGGGCGCCGTCTACTCCAACTTCGGCTCGAAGCAGGAGCTGTTCGCCACCCTGCTGAGCGAGCGCCTCGCCGACACCGCCGCCGACGTGCTCAGCCAGGTGGACGCCATCACCTCCCTCGACGAGACCGTCCTGCACACCGCCCGCTATCTCGCCCGCGGTGTCGTGCGGGAGCGCCGCTGGCACGCGCTCGTGGTGGAGTTCGCCCTGCAGGCCGGCCGGGACCCCGAGGTGGGCGCCGTCTTCCGCGAGCACCGGCGCACGCGCCGCACCCTCCTCGCCACCACCCTCGCCGAGCGGGCGGGTGCCTTCGGAGCGCCGTCGGACCCCGAGCACTACACCGTCTTCGCGACCATCCTGCTGGCCACGGTGAACGGCATGGCCGTGGAGTGCGCGGCCGATCCGGACGCCGTCACGGAGGAACAGGTCACGGGGAGCATCGCGGCGGTCCTCCGCGCAGCGCTCGCACCCTAGACGACGGACGGCGCCGAGCGGTCTCGATGTGAGGGGGTCAAGCCGCAATACTGCGTAACGTAAAGGCGAACGGGCCTTTTCAACGGGCGTAACGTCCTGCGCATGCAGCACTCTCCGGGATCGATCCCCACCCTTGACCTCAGTACCGCACGTTCCGCCGATGGCTCCTTCAACCCCGCGTTTATCGACGAGCTGCGCGAAGCCGCCCACACCGTCGGCTTCTTCCATGTCATCAACTACGGCGCCGCGCCCACCCAGGTGGACGACCTGTTCTCCATCACGCGCCGCTTCTTCGACCTCCCGCTCGAGGAGCGGCTGAAGCTCCACAACCGTACGAGCCCCCACTTCCGCGGGTACGCCGGCCTCGGCACCGAGATCACGCGCGGCCGCCCCGATGCCCGCGAGCAGATCGACTTCTCCCCCGAGCGCGAGCCGGTGGCCGACTACCCGGCCGACGAGCCCTTCTGGCTGCTCCAGGGGCCCAACCTCTGGCCCCGGCAGTCCCTGCCCGAGCTCGAGGAGCAGGCCATGGCCTGGGCCGGCCTGATGTCCACGGTCGGCGCCGAGCTGCTCTCCGCCATCGCCGTCGCCCTCCGCCTGCCCGAGGACTACTTCGCCGAACCGTTCGAGGGGAGCCCGGCCTGGATGGCCAAGCTCGTCCACTACGTGGGCGGCGTCGTCGAGGGTGCCGGCTCGCAGGGCGTCGGTGCGCACGCGGACTACGGCTTCGTGACCCTCCTGCTGCAGGACGAGGTGGGCGGCCTCGAGGTCCTCCCCCACAGTGCGAGCGAGTGGGTGCCCGTCACGCCGATCCCCGGCGCGCTCGTGGTGAACCTGGGCGAGATGCTCGAGGTCGCCACCGAGGGTTACCTCGCGGCGACCATCCACCGTGTCACCGCGCCCGCACCCGGGGTGGACCGCTATGCCATCCCGTTCTTCTGGTCGCCCCGCCTCGACGCCGTGATCGAGCCGGTGCCCCTCGCGGAGGACCTGAAGGCCGCTGCCCGCGGCCTGTCGGACGATCCCGACAACCCCATGCTGTCCTCCTACGGCTCGAACATGCTCAAGGGCCGCCTCCGCGCCCACCCGGACGTCACCGAGATCCACTACCCGGAGCTCGCCCGGAAGTAGGCGGAGGCGGCCGGCAGGAGGCATCCGGACGGCGGCCTCTCATAGCGCGGACGACGACGGCGGCACCCACCGGGGTGCCGCCGTCGTCGTCCGTCCGGGTCGTTCCTGGTACTGCTAGGCGTCGGCCTTCTGTGCGGCGAGCTCGATGGCGGCGACACGGTCCTGGATCGCGCGGATCCGGGGGATGTCGAGCTTCGAGGTCCGGTCGAAGTTGTAGATGCCGTTCTTCTCCTGGAACGTGTCGGTCAGCTGCGTGTAGCAGTAGCCGAACATGTCGGGGTTGTCGAGCAGCACCGTGCAGAGGCCCTCGAAGCGGTGGTAGAGGTCCTCCTCGTTGGCCACCCGCTGGCCGTAGCCCCACGACTCGGACTCGTCGTCGCCGGAGACCGCCGCGGCGGCCTCCTCGGCGTTCCACCAGATGCCGCCGAACTCGGAGATGAAGAAGGGCTGCCCGTTGTAGGGCACCGAGTAGTCCTCGTCGGCGTGGTTCCGGTTCACGAAGGGCCTGCCCTCCGCGAGCCCGCCCTGCTCGAGGGCGAACGCCGCGGCGTCCTGCTCGTAGGAGTGCGAGTCGTAGATGTCCGTGGTGGCCACGCGGTGCGAGTAGCCGCTGGCGTCGATCACGGGCCGGGTGGGGTCCGCGAGCTTGGTCGCGAGGAACATGCCGTGGGTGACGTCGTCGAGCACCGTGATGCGGTCGTGCAGCTTCTGGTGCGTCTCGTTCAGCGGGCACCACCCGATGATGGCCGGGTGGTTGAAGTCGCGCTGCAGGGCCTCGAGCCACTGGGTGATGAAGCTCGCCGTCGGCGCCTGGTTGTGACCCACGGTGCCGGCACCCGAGACGCCCCAGTCGCCGAACTCGCCCCATACCAGGTAGCCGAGACGGTCCGCGTGGTAGAGGAAGCGCTCCTCGAACACCTTCTCGTGCAGGCGCGCACCGTTGAAGCCCGCCTCCATGGACAGCTGGATGTCCCTGAGCAGCGCGGCCTCGTCGGGGGCCGTCATGAGGGAGTCCTCCCAGTAGCCCTGGTCGAGGATGAGCTTCTGGAACACCACCTCGCCGTTGATGAGCACCTTCTTCCCGTCGAGCGCCACCGAGCGCACCGCGGCGTAGCTGAGCACGGTGTCCACGGGCGTGCCGTCGGCGTCGAGCAGCTCCACCGTGAGGTCGTAGAGATGAGGCGTCCCGATGGACCAGGGCACGAAGCGGTCCTCCGGGATCTGGAGCTGCAGTTCGGGCGCGAGGTCCAGGTCGGCCGCGATGCCCGCGACGACGACGGTGCCCCGGGCGTCCGCGAGCGTGGCCCGGACCGTCTGGCCGGGGCGGTTGTTGGTCACGGGGACGGTGAGGCGGATGCTCCGCCCGGCCAGGTTGGGCACCATCTGCAGGCGCCGGATGCTCACCTCGGGTACGGCCTCGAGCCAGACGGTCTGCCAGATGCCCGTGGTGCGGGTGTACTGGCAGTGCGTGTTGTCGTACCAGGTGGCCTGCTTGCCGCGGGCCTGCATCTCGTGGCGTGAATCCCTCGCACGGACCACGATGACGGCCTCCTCCCCGGGGCCGGCAACACCGGAGAGGTCGGCGGTGAAGGGGGTGAACCCGCCGCGGTGGCGGGCCACCTCGACGCCGTTCACCCACACGGTCGCGTCGTGGTCCACGGCACCGAAGTGCAGCAGCGCCTTCTTCCCGGTCCATGCGGCCGGGATGGTGACGGTGCGCCGGTACCAGACGGCCTCCATGAAGTCGACGTGCCCGATGCCGGAGAGGCGGCTCTCGGGCGCGAACGGCACGAGGATCTCGCGCTCGAGATCGCGGGTGACGAGGCCGCGCTCGAGGCCGGAGTCGCCGGCGTCGATCTCGAACTGCCAGACACCGTTGAGGTTCAGCCAGTCCTCGCGGACGAACTGGGGCCGGGGGTGTTCGGGCTTCGGCACGGTGGACGAGGTGACGGCGGGGTCGCTGTGCGGCATCGGAACTCCTGGATCGAAAAGCGTGTTCCCTTCAGTGAAACTCAGAACCAGAAGAAATGCAACGTTGTAAAACTCAGGGTGCCGACTCGCGGATCCGCAGCACGAAGTCGGCGGTGGACTCCGCGTCGCCGTCGCGCCTCCCCTCGATCTCCGCGACCAGCAATCCGCCGGCCAGTGCGGCGATCTGCGCCATGTCGGGCGCGATCGTGGTCAGCGACGGGAAGCCGAAGGATGCCTCCGGGATGTCGTCCCAGCCGCCCACTGCGATGTCGCCGGGCACCGACACACCCCGGGACCGGAAGGCGCGCAGCACGCCCACCGCCAGCAGGTCGTTGCCGCACACCACGCCGTCGCACGGCAGCCCGAGATCGAGGAGGCGGTGACCCAGCCGCTCCCCCTCCTCCCGCGTGTACTCGTCCGCCTCGAGCCGCAGCTCGGCCGGCGCCTCGAGCGAGGCGGCGGCGAGCGCGTCGAGGAACCCGTCGAGGCGCATCTGCGCCGTCCCGGCCCCGAGGACCGGCTGGGCGCCGATGAATGCGAGGTGGCGCCGGCCGCCGTCGATGAGGTGCTGCGTGAGGACGCGCCCGGAGGCGCGGTTGTCGATGGCCACGTGCGGCAGGCCCGAATCCACGAGGCGCTCGCCCAGGAGGACCAGCGGCGTCGTGTCACGGCGCGCCAGCACCTCCTCGGACGGGACCACCAGGGGGCTGTAGATGATGCCGGCGATGAGCCGCTCCCGGTAGCCCTCCAGCACGCGGCGCTCGTCGGCGATATCCATCCCGATCTCCTCCACCGTGATGGTGTAGCCGAGGGCACGGCAGCTCCGGATGACCTCGTGCGCGAGGGTGCTGAAGTACGGCGAGCGGATGTCCGGCAGGGCCAGGACCAGAGCCTTGCTCGAGCCCTGGCGCAGTTGCCGCCCCGCGAGATTCGGCCGGTAGTCGAGCTCGACGATGGCTTGCTCCACGCGCTCGCGCAGGGCCGGCTTCACGTGCGCCTTCCGGTGCACCACGTTGGAGACGGTCTTCCAGGAGACACCGGCGCGTGCGGCGACGTCCTTCACGCTGACGGGGCGACGGCGCGACGCCGACCGGAGCGCCCCCGCCGCGTCCTCGGGCACGCCCTGCTCCAGCTCCGGCGAATTGTCCATCCCGGATTCCCCCTCGTCGTCGTCGTCCTCCTCCGATCATCCCATCGAAGCTGGGTGCGACCATAAGGGGGTTGACAAGGTTCGCGCTAGCACCCATATTTTTTACAACGTTAGATTTTCAACGTGGTACCTCCGCGGGAACAACGAAGTTCGGCCCATCGCTCCGTGCCGGGCTGACGGGAAGGACACTCGATGGGACACGATCCCACTTTCAGGACACCGGTATCCCGGCGCTCCATCCTCCAGGGACTCCTCGGCGCGGGAGGGCTCCTGGCCGCCGGCGGATCCCTGGCGGGCTGCTCCACCTCCGCGACCACCGCCGGTGGCGTGCAGCTCTGGGACCTGTTCCAGGGGGCGGACGGCGTCAAGATGCGCTCGATGATCGATGCGGTGAGGTCCTCGGTCTCCGGGCTCTCGGTCAGGCCGGTCACGCTCGCCTGGGGTTCGCCCTACTACACGAAGCTCGCGATGTCCTCGGCGAGCGGCAAGGCGCCGCAGACCGCGATCATGCACGTCTCGCGGCTCGCGGGGTACGCGCCCGGCGGCCTGCTGGAGCCCTTCGACCTCGACCTGCTCGCCGAGCAGGGCATCCGGGAGGAGGACTTCGCTCCCGCGGTGTGGAAGAGCTGCCAGTACGAGGGACAGCTGTACGCGGTGCCGCTGGACACGCACCCGTTCATCCTCTTCTACAACAAGGACCTCGCGAAGACAGCAGGCCTGCTCGGCCCCGACGGCAACCTCACCCCGATCGAGACCCCGGAGGCCATGATCGATGCCGGCACCAGGATGGCCGAGGCCACCGGCGCCCAGGGCATCTCCTTCGGTCACGTCACCGACACCGGGCAGTCCTGGCGCCTCTTCTGGGGACTCTACGGCCAGACCGGCGGCGACTACTCGATCAGCGTGGGCAGCCCGGCGTCGATCGACCGTGACAAGGCCCGCGAGGTCATCGAGTTCGTCGTCCGCCTCATGGACGGCACGGCGATGGCGGCCACGCAGAACTACCCCGGTGCCATCTCGGCCTTCACCTCCGGGCAGACCGGCATGATCTTCTCCGGCGAGTGGGAGCTCCCGGCCTACGCCGCGGCCATCCCGAATCTCGGTGCGGTGCCGATGCCGACGATGTTCGGCACCCCGGCCTCCTACGCCGACTCGCACGCATGGGTCCTCCCCCGGCAGCTCGAGCGCGACGAGGAGACCACCCGGCGGACGTACGAGCTGGTGGCAGGGATCCTCAAGCAGAGCGGCACCTGGGCAGGCGCCGGCCACATCCCGGCCTATGCACCCATCCGGGACACCCCGGAGTACGCCGCGCTGACCCCCCAGACCGAGTACGCCGGCGCCGGTGACAACCCGGTGTTCGACCCCGCCGTGTGGTTCGCGGGGGCGGGCACCGAGTTCCAGAACCAGATGAGCCAGGTGCTCACCGGCGCCTTCACCGGGGCCACGACCCCCGACGCAGCCATCGACTCCCTGCTCAGCCGCATCGACGCGATGCTGCTCGCCCCGAACCCGACGTAGGACTGAGGCATCGCCATGAGTTCCCTGACCAGCAGCAATGAGGCACAGGCACCCGTCGCCGCGGGTGGCGCCTCGTCCGCACCACCCTCCCGTTCCCGCAGCGCCGGCGCCCGGGCGCGCAGCGTCCAGGGCCGCAGCGGCGCCTGGTTCGTCCTGCCGTTCGCGGCCGCGTTCGCGATGTTCCTGATCTGGCCGATCCTCTCCGGCCTGTGGATGTCCTTCACCAACCAGAGCCTCACCGGCAGCGGCTCCGAGTTCGCCGGTCTCACCAACTACACCGAGGCCCTGGGGGACGCCGCCCTGTGGCAGGCGCTCGGCAACACCGTGATCTTCACGGTGCTGACCGCCGTGCCGCTCGTGGTGCTGTCGTTCGTCCTCGCCTACCTCGTGTACATCGGGCTGCCGGGCCAGTGGCTGTGGCGCCTGTCCTTCTTCGCGCCCTACCTGCTGCCCGTGTCGGTGGCGGTCGCGATCTGGCAGTGGATGTTCCAGCCGGACTTCGGCCTCTTCAACGGGCTGCTGCTGCGCGCCGGATTCGCGCAGATCCCGTTCCTCAGCGAGGGGAACCTGGCGATGTTCTCCGTGGTCGTCGTCACCGTCTGGTGGACCCTCGGATTCAACTTCCTGCTGTACCTGAGCGCGCTCAACAACATCCCGGACCACCTGTACGAGGCTGCGTCGATCGACGGCGCAGGGCCGTGGCGCCGGCTGTTCTCCATCACCATCCCGATGATCAACCGCACCACGGTCATGATCATCATGCTGCAGATCCTGGCATCGCTGAAGGTCTTCGAGCAGATCTTCCTGCTCACCAACGGCGGGCCGAACGGTGCCACACGATCGGTGCTCGAGTACATCTACGACGTCGGCTTCACCGGCTACCGCCTCGGCTACGCGTCGGCGATCTCGTACCTGTTCTTCGCCCTCATCATCGTCATCTCCATCGTCCAGCTCCGCGTCATGAACAGAAAGTCGGCCTGACATGTCCTCGACCGTGACTCCGACCACGACGTCGGCCCGATCCATCTCGAAGGCCGACGAGACCCGCAACGAGCGCAACAAGACCCTCGCCGCGACCGTCGGCAAGAACAAGGGTGTGCTGGCCGTCGGCATCATCGCCCTCGTCATCGCCGCGGCCCTCTGGCTCGTCCCCCTCTTCTGGGCCATCCTGACCTCGCTGAAGAAGGAGTCGGACGCGTCCAACGCGGATTTCGCGATCCTCCCGCGGGAGGGCCTGACGCTCGAGTCCTACCGTGCCGTCATCGCCGCGGGTGACGTCCCCATCTGGATGATGAACTCGTTCCTCGTCTCCGTGGCGGTGACGGTGCTGACCGTGGCCATCTCGGCCCTCGCGGCCTACGGCTTCTCGCGCACCACCTTCCGTGGCCGCGGGTGGCTCTACGCCGTCACGATCGCCTCGATCATGGTGCCCGGCCAGATCCTGATCGTGCCGCTGTTCCAGCAGATGAACGCCCTGCGGCTCATCGACACGTACCCGGGGATCATCCTCCCCCAGATCGTGGCGCCCATGATGGTGTTCATCCTGAAGAACTTCTTCGACACCGTGCCGATCGAGCTCGAGGAGGCCGCGCGGCTCGACGGCGCCTCGCGGTTCCGGACGTTCATGACGATCGTGCTGCCGCTCTCGCGCCCCATCCTGATAGCGGTCTCGATCTTCGTGTTCATCGGCGCGTGGAACAACTTCCTGTGGCCGTTCATCGTCATCAACAACCCGGACCTGCTGACGCTGCCCGTGGGCCTCGCGACGATCAGGAACGCGTTCGGTGTGCAGTACGCGCAGACCATGGCGAGCGCCATCCTCGCCGCGCTGCCGCTGCTGATCGTGTTCATGATCTTCCAGCGCCAGATCGTCAAGGGCTTCGCCACCTCGGGCCTCGGCGGCCAGTAGCTCCCCAGCCCGCACGGCCGTGGACGACGGCGCCTCCTTCCGGGGGCGCCGTCGTCCGTCGTCGTCAGGACCGGCGGCCTCCCGGCGTCGGCGGGTTCCTGCGCTCGTCTCCGCTCGCGGACCGGCCGATCCAGCCGATCCGGATGGGACCACGGACGTCGGGCTCCACCCGGTCGCCGTGCTGGGTCACATCCACCAGCCCCTCCCCCGCCAGTTCGAACGCGATGCGACGTGCCGCCGGCATGAGGTCCCGCCAGGCGTCACCGCCGATGCTGCGGGCGGCGTCGGACGGGCAGAGCGTCTTCCCGCTTCCCCGCTGCTCCGCGATGCGCAGGATCTCGGCGCGCAGCTCGGCGCCGGACGGCCCGGAGTACCCGGCCGGCTCGGCGTTCCCGCCGTGCGGTTCCTCCGGCCGTTCAGGCACCGTCGTCGTCCGGGCCCGCATCATTCCGGCCGGTGCCGTCCTGCCGTGGCGCGGACCGCTTCGCCTGCAGCGCGTCGAGTTCCTCGAGCGCGGCACTCCACCGCGCCGTCCGTTCCGCCGCCGACTGCTCCCACCAGGGCGTCCCCCGTTCGCCGAGGCCCTCCTTGGCCAGCTGCACAGTACGCCGGGCACGTGGGAGTGCCGCACCGTCGTCGCCCCGGGCACTGTTCCGTACGCCCGAGCGGCCGCGCCCGAGATGGGACATCAGGCGCTTCCGCACGTCCTCGGGCAGAGAGGGGTCGGTCTTCCGCCAGCGGCGCCCGCTGTGGAGGAAGAACCGCTCGTCGTCGCCGGTGTTCGCCAGGTCGGTCATGACGCCTCAGCTCGAGGATCCGGGAGGCCCGACGAGCAGCAGGACCGAGAAGACCACGGAGATCCCGACGACCGCGACGAGCAGGGCCGCGAGCGGGCTCCGCAGCACCCACGCCTGCACCCGCTCGAGGGGGTTGCGGGGTGTCTCGGCGCCGGGGGCGAGCCGCCACGCGCCGGCGAGCTGTCCGCGGCGCTCGATCCACCACTCGTACGGGACCGTGGCGAACGGCACGATCGCGGAGGCGAGGCCGAGCAGGCCCGTGGCCGGCGACCAGCGCTGGTTGATCCAGACGAACACGAGGGTCACGACGAAGCAGAGGAACACGAAGCCGTGGACGGCACCGGCCGGCGGCACGAGGGCCTCGGTGGAGCGTGTGACGTATTTGAGGAACATGCCCAGCAGCAGGAAGGCCCAGGTCACCGCCTCTGCGACGGCGACGAGGCGGAACAGCGTGCGGGGGTTCATGGGGAGCTCCTGGTGGGGAAAAGAAGAAGCAGGCCGGACCGGGGTCCGACCTGCTTCGTCAAGGAAGATCTAGTAGAAGATCCGAACCCTAGAGGGGCTGGATGTTCGACGCCTGAGGACCCTTGGGGCCCTGCTCGGTGTCGAAGCTGACCTTCTGGTTCTCATCGAGCGAGCGGTAGCCGCTTGCGTTGATGGCGGAGAAGTGTGCGAACACGTCTGCGCTTCCGTCGTCGGGAGCAATGAATCCAAAGCCCTTTTCAGCGTTGAACCACTTCACGGTACCTGTTGCCATTTTTTTCATCCTTCTGAAATTCAGACGCACTCCGACTTTCGGAGTGCCCCAGTCGCGGCGTGCTTGTCCGCTCTTTCAGAGACGCGGCCTACCCCGCAAGGGCCAGGCCGTGCGAAATACAAATGCGCAACACTACAACTGCGTCCCACTAAACCAAACCCGGGAGGGTAATGGCAAGCAGGAGTTCCAACTCTCTTCGTTCCGTGACCTTCAGACCGTCACGGGAAGCATGGCGCCGGCCAGTAGTTCGAAGGACCGGAGCCACGTCTCGGTGGAGCCTGCCTGGGTCGCGACGATGAGTTCGTCCGCCCCGATCTGGGCCGCGAAGCGCTCCAGGTAGTCGCGGACCACGTCGGGCGTCCCCACGGCGCTGTAGCGCGCCATGTCCGCCATCTGCTGGCCTCCGGGGGATGCGAGGATCGCTTCGGACTCCTCCCGCGTGAAGGTCTGGCCACGCCCGAGGAGCAGGGTCACGCGGCGCAGCATGGCCTCGTGGAACTCGTGGTGGGCGTCGCTCGCGGTGTCGGACGCGATGACGTTGACCCCGGCGATGAAGTGCGGCTTCTCCGACTGCTCGGAGGGCCTGAACTCGCGACGGTAGATCGAGGCGGCGTCCTGCAGTGCCTGCGGGGCGAAGTGGGATGCGAAGGCGAACGGCAGGCCGAGGGCCGCGGCGAGCCGGGCGCCGAAGAGCGACGAGCCGAGGATGTACAGCGGCACGTTGGTGCCCCTGCCGGGGGTGGCCTGGACGCCGGGGACGCGCGTGTCACCGGTCAGGTAGCCCTGCAGCTCCAGGACGTCCTGCGGGAAGCTGTCGGCGGACATGGGGTCGCGCCGCAGCGCGCGCGCCGTGGTCTGGTCGCTGCCGGGGGCCCGGCCGAGCCCGAGGTCGATCCTGCCGGGGTGCAGGCTCTCGAGGGTGCCGAACTGCTCGGCGATGGTCAGCGGCGAATGGTTGGGGAGCATGACGCCGCCCGAGCCGAGCCGGATCCTCGAGGTGTGCGCGGCGACGTGGGCGATGAGCACGCTGGTGGCCGAGGACGCGATGCTGCCCATGTTGTGGTGCTCCGCGTACCAGATGCGGCGGTATCCCCAGGTCTCGGCGTGCTGGGCCAGCGACACGCTGGACGCGAACGTCTCGGCCGGCGTCGAGCCCTCGGCGACCTGCGCGAGATCCAGGATGGACAGGGGGACGGACATGATGCACCTCTCGATTCGGGAACGACGGCGGGAGCCGTGGACCTCTTGAGGGAACGGTTGCCGAGGCACATCTATTTCCCGGGCCGCCGGTCCCCGGTCTCGTCGAGGAGGAATCCCCGCAGGAGAGCGGCCGTGCCGTCCAGGTGGGCCATCATCGCCTCCTGCGCCCGGTGCGGATCGCGCCCGAGGACGGCCCTGACGATCGCGGCGTGCTGGCGGTCCGAGTGGTGGAGGTTGACCGCGAGGAAGGGGATGCGGTCCAGCAGGTCGTCGGTGCGGGACCGCGCCTGGGCCACGGCGAGTGTCAGGGACGGCGAACCGGCGAGTTCGGCGATGGCCAGGTGCAGGCGGGCGTCCAGGGGCCGGTACCGCGCCGGATCGGCGCCCGTCACGGCGTGCAGCAGCTCCAGGAGGTGGGTGCGTGCCCCGTCGGAGGGCGTCGCCTGTGCGGCCAGGCGCGCCGCGGCGGGTTCGACGACGGCCCGGAACGTCAGGGCGTCCTCCACGTCGGAGCGCTCCGGGGGCTCCCCGCCCCGACCGGGGGCGCTGCTCGGCAGCTCAGCGCTGACGGTCGCGCCGCCGTACCGGCCGCGCTGGATGGTGAGGTAGCCGGCTGCCTGCAGGTCCGCCAGGCCGTCCCGCAGCGTGGAGCGGGACACGCCGAGGTGCTCCGCCAGGTCACGTTCCGCCGGCAGTCGTGCCCCGGCGGGGAAGACTCCCAGCTTGATGGCGTGCAGGAGGCGTTCGACGGTCTCCTCGAACGCGTTCCCCCTGCGCGCCGGCTGGATGAGCCCGAACGCCGGATCAGCGGGGCTGTTCATCGTGCCAGCTTACGCAGGGCCTGCCCGCACCCGTGCCGCACGCCCCGGGCGGGCGTTCCGCGCACCCCTTGACGAACGCGGCGGCGGCGTCAATCATGGGGGCACTCAATGGACTGATATCACTCCATTGGGTTCCGCGCCATCGATCGCCTCCCCCGGTACCGTCCGTCGCACCGAGGAAGGCCGCCCTCCCGCTCCATCCGGCCGTCCACCCCAGGAGTACCCGTGGCACGCAGGAAGATCGACTACACCACCGTCGACGATCAGTACCTCAGGCAGCGAAAACTCAGGAGCGGCGCTGCCGGCTGGGTGCTGCTGGCAGGCCTCGGGGTCGCCTACGTGATCTCGGGTGACTTCTCGGGCTGGAACCTGGGGCTCGCCGAGGGCGGGTGGGGCGGACTGCTGATCGCCTTCATCCTCATGGGGATCATGTACACGTGCATGGTCTTCGGGCTCGCGGAGATGTCGTCGATGCTGCCCACCGCGGGTGCCGGCTACGGATTCGCCCGGCGCGCCCTCGGGCCACTCGGCGGCTTCGCCACGGGCATGGCCGTGCTCATCGAGTACGCCGTCGCCCCGGCCGCGATCGCGACCTTCATCGGCGGGTACATCGAGGCGCTGGGGCTCTTCGGTCTCACCAACTCCTGGCCCGTCTATCTCGTGACCTACCTCGTCTTCATCGGGATCCACCTCTGGGGCGTGGGCGAGGCCCTGAAGCTGATCTTCGGGATCACCGTGATCGCCGTCGTCGCGCTCGTCGTCACCGTCGTGGGACTGCTGCCGCACTTCTCGACCGCCAACCTGTTCGACATCGTCCCCGACGGGTCGGCGGGATCATCGGCCTTCCTCCCCTACGGCTTCTCCGGCGTCCTCGCCGCACTGGTCTTCGGCATCTGGTTCTTCCTGGCGATCGAGGGCGTCCCCCTCGCCGCCGAGGAGTCGCACGACCCGAAGCGGGACATGCCGCGGGGCATCATCGTGGCCATGCTGCTGCTCCTGGTCTTCGGCGCACTCATGCTGGTCCTCGTGCCCGGGGCGGCGGGCGCGGAGGCCATGGGCAGCTCCGACTCCCCCCTGCCCGAGGCCCTGCGCGCCGCCGCGGGCGGGGACTCCGTCCTCGCCGACTTCGTCAACTACGCGGGACTCGCCGGGCTCGTGGCGAGCTTCTTCTCCATCGTCTACGCCTACTCGCGCCAGCTGTTCGCGCTCTCCCGCGCCGGCTACCTCCCGCGCTTCCTCTCCCTGACCTCGAGGCGCCAGACACCGTGGGTGGCCCTGCTGGTCCCGGGGACCATCGGCTTCCTCCTGGCCGCCCTGACCGGGAACGGCGGTCTGCTCATCAACATCGCCGTGTTCGGGGCGACGGTCTCGTACGTCCTGCTGAACCTGTCCCACATCCTCCTGCGGGTCAGGGAGCCCGGCCTCGAGCGCGGCTACCGCACCCCCGGGGGCGTGGTGACGACGGGCATCGCCCTGGTCCTCGCGGTCATCGCCCTCATCGCCACGTTCTTCGTGGACATCCTCGCGGCCTCCATCACCGCCGCCGTCTTCCTGGCCGCCCTCGCGTACTTCTGGTTCTACAGCCGGCACCACCTGGTGGCGAGCGCGCCGGAGGAGGAATTCGCCCTGCTGGAGAAGGAGGGCTCGACCCTCACCTGACCCTCCGCCCGTCGCCATCACCCTCGCTACCGTCACCACCGCCGCCCCTCCCCGAAGGAAGCCCATGGAACCGCATCCCCGCAACGAGCGCATGCTCACGATCGACCAGCTCACCTCGGCAATCCGGTCCGCGGAGATCGACTCGGTGGTGCTGGCCTTCACGGACATGCAGGGCAGGCTGCAGGGCAAGGTGATCCACGGCCAGTTCTTCCTCGACACGGCCCTCGGCCACGGCACCGAGGCCTGCAACTACCTGCTGGCCGTCGACACCGAGATGAACACCGTGGACGGGTACGCGATGTCGAGCTGGGAGACCGGGTACGGGGACATGGTCTTCGATCTGGACTACGACACCATCCGCCGCCTGCCCTACCGCGAGGGCACCGTGATGATCCAGTCGGACCTGTCCTTCACGACGGGCGAGCCGGTGGACGTCGCCCCCCGCAGCATCCTCAAGGCACAGGCCGCGAAGGCCGCCGACCTCGGCCTGCGGGCCTTCTCGGGGACCGAGCTCGAGTTCCTCGTCTACAACGAGTCCTTCGAGGGCGCACGGCTCAAGGAGTACCGCGACCTCGTCCCAGCGAACCAGTACAACGTCGACTACTCGATCCTGGGCTCGCTGCGCGTCGAGCCCCTCCTGCGGGACATCCGCAACGCGATGTACCAGGCGGGGATGGTGGTCGAGTCCGCCAAGGGCGAGTGCAACCTCGGCCAGCACGAGATCGCCTTCAAGTACGACGACGTCGTCGTCACCGCCGACAACCACAGCGTGTACAAACTCTCGGCGAAGGACATGGCGTCGCAGCGGGGGCAGGCCGTGACGTTCATGGCCAAGCCGAACGAGCGTGAGGGCTCCTCCTGCCACATCCACATGTCCCTGCGGGGCGAGGACGGCGGGCTGGTGTTCTGGGATGCCGGGAAGAACGAGCGCACACCGCTCTACGACCACTTCATCGCAGGGGTTCTGGCCACGATGCGCGAGTTCACGCTCTTCTACGCCCCGAACATCAACTCGTACAAGCGCTTCGCCGAGGGCTCCTTCGCCCCGACGGCGGTCGCCTGGGGGCTGGACAACCGCACCTGCTCGGTCCGCCTCGTGGGCCAGGGCGGCTCGGCACGGCTCGAGAACCGCCTGCCCGGCGCCGACGCCAACCCCTACCTCGCGCTGGCGGCCATGCTCGCGGGCGGCCTCCACGGTGTCGCGAACAGCCTCGAGCTGCCACCGCGGATGGACGGGAACGCCTACCATTCGGACGCCGAGCACGTCCCGGTGACCATGCAGGAGGCGCGCGATCTCTTCGCGGGGTCCGCGGTCGCGCTCGAGGTCTTCGGCAAGGACGTCGTCGAGCACTACACGCACTACGCGGACGTCGAGATGGCGCAGTTCAACGCCGCCGTCACGGACTGGGAAATGCGGCGCGGGTTTGAGCGGCACTAGGACAGCTGTGCCAGGCGATCAGGCGCGCGACACCTACCGGCCGAGGATCGGCATCACCACGTACTGGCAGCCGGCGGCCTGGGGCGTCTGGGACCGGGCGGCGGCGCTCGTGCCTGCCGCCTACATCCGGGCGGTGGACGACGCGGGAGGAACCCCCCTCCTGCTGCCCCCCGTCGGCACCGACGCGGACGTGCTGTCCCTGCTCGACGGGCTCGTCGTCATCGGAGGCTCGGACGTCGACCCCTCGTACTACGGCGCCGCGCCGCACCCCCGCACGGTCAGCCAGCCGGAACGCGACGAGCACGACCTCGCACTGACCCGTGCCGCCCTCGCCGCGGGCCTGCCGCTGTTCGCGATCTGCCGCGGTGCGCAGGTCCTCAATGTGGCCCTCGGCGGCACCCTCCACCAGCACCTGCCCGACCTCCACCCGGACGCTGCACGGTACCGGCCCGCGCCCGGCGTGTTCGGGAGAGTCGACTTCACCACCACACCCGGGTCGATCGCGCGCCGGCTGCTCGGCAAGCATGCGTCGAGCCCCTGCTACCACCACCAGGGGCTCGACGCCGTCGCGGGCGGGCTGCGGGTCACGGCACGGGCCGCCGACGGCACGGTGGAGGTCGTGGAGAGCGCCGACGGGACCTCTCCGGGATGGCTCCTCGGCGTGCAGTTCCACCCCGAGGAGAACGGGCAGGACCGGCGCCTGTTCGGCGGGTTCGTCGACGCCGCCCTCGCCCACGCGCTGCAGCGCCGCGGGACCGTGAGGGCCGCGTCATGAGCCCTGTACGGCAGATCCTCAACCCCGCCACCGAGGAGCCCATCGGCACCGTGCCGATGGCCGGACCCGAGGAGACCGACGCCGCGATCGCCCGGGCGGCGGTGGCCTTCCCCGCCTGGCGGCAGGTGGCACCGGCCGACCGGGCCCTGCTGCTGCGCCGGTTCGCGGCGGCCGTCGACGCCGCGATCGACGACCTCGCGGCGCTCGAGGTGGCCAACGCCGGCCACACGATCGCCCTCGCGCGGTGGGAGGCCGGCAACGTGCGGGACGTCCTCACGTACTACTCCGCGGCTCCGGAACGGCACGTCGGGCAGCAGATCCCGGTCGCGGGAGGCGTGGACATCACGTTCCACGAACCCCTCGGGGTCGTCGGCATCATCGTGCCCTGGAACTTCCCGATGCCCATCGCCGCCTGGGGATTCGCCCCCGCCCTCGCCGCGGGCAACACCGTGGTGCTCAAACCCGCCGAGCTGACGCCCCTGACCGCCGTCCGGCTCGGTGAACTGGCACTGGAGGCGGGCATCCCCGAGGGTGTCCTCACGGTGCTGCCCGGCAAGGGGACCGTGGTCGGCGAGCGCTTCGTGACGCACCCTGCGGTACGGAAGGTCGTCTTCACGGGCTCCACCGCGGTCGGCAAGCGGATCATGGCCGGCTGCGCGGACCAGGTCAAGAGGGTGACGCTCGAACTCGGCGGGAAGAGCGCGAACGTCATCTTCGCGGATTCCGATCTCGGGAAGGCCGCGGCGGCGATCCCGGACGGGGCGTTCGACAATGCGGGCCAGGACTGCTGCGCGCGGTCCCGCGTCCTGGTGGAACGCCCGGTCCTGGACGAGGTCCTCGCCCTGCTCGAGAGCGCGATGACGTCCGTCCGCGTCGGCGACCCCCGGGACGCCGCCACCACCATGGGGCCCCTCATCTCGGCCGGCCAGCGGGAGGCGGTGGCCCGGTTCGTCTACGACGGGGACGGGAGGGCCGTCGCGGACGTCGCGTTCCAGGGATCCGCGCCGTCGGGGCCCGGCTTCTGGTTCCCGCCCACGGTCCTCACGCCGTCGGCCCCCGATTCGCCGGCCTTCACGGACGAGATCTTCGGACCCGTCGTGTGCGTCGTGCCGTTCGACGACGAGGCGGACGCCGTGCGGATCGCCAACGACTCGGCGTACGGCCTGTCCGGCTCCATCTGGACCCGCGACATCGGCCGTGCGCTGCGCGTCTCGCGTGCGATCGACGCCGGGAACCTGTCCGTGAACTCGCACGCCTCCGTGCGGTACTCCACCCCGTTCGGGGGCTTCAAGCAGTCGGGCTTCGGCCGCGAGCTCGGGCCCTCCGCGCTCGACGCGTTCAGCGAGACCAAGAACGTCTTCCTCGCCACCGACGCCTGACCCGCGCACCCCGCCCCCATCCCGCCCACCCCGAGGAGTGCTCCATGACGGACCTGCCCTACAACGGACTCGTCACCAACCGCCTGAAGGATCGCACCGCCGTCATCACCGGCGGCGCGTCGGGCATCGGCCTCGCCACCGCCCGGCGCCTCGCCCACGAGGGGGCGGGCGTGGTGATCGCGGACATCTGCGACGAGAGCACGGGCCAGGGGATCGCGGAGCGGATCGGGGGCAGGTTCGTGCGCACGGATGTGACGGACGAGGACGACGTCAGGGCCATGTACGCGTTCACGCAGGACACCTACGGGTCGATCGACATCGCCTTCAACAACGCGGGGATCTCGCCCGAGGACGATGCCTCCATCCTCGCCACGGGGATCGACGCCTGGCGGCGCGTCCAGGAGGTGAACCTGACCAGCGTCTACTACTGCTGCAAGCACGTGCTCCCGTACATGCAGGCCCAGGGCAGGGGTTCGATCATCAACACGGCCTCCTTCGTGGCGCTGGTGGGCGCGGCGACGTCCCAGATCTCCTATTCGGCGTCGAAGGGCGGCGTGCTGTCGATGAGCCGTGAACTGGGGGTGGAATTCGCGCGCCAGGGCATCCGGGTCAACGCGCTCTGCCCCGGGCCGGTCAACACGCCGCTGCTGGCGGAACTGTTCGCGAGCGACCCCGAGAAGGCGGAGCGGCGGCTCATCCACGTACCGCTGGGCCGCTTCGCCGAGCCGGACGAGATCGCCGCCGCGGTGGCCTTCCTCGCCTCGGACGACGCCTCCTTCATCACCGCGAGCCAGTTCTCGGTGGACGGCGGTGTCACCGGCGCGTACGTGACACCCCTGTGAGGCGTGGTCGCGCGCGCCCCGGCGTCCTGACAGACTGGGGCCATGCCGACCAGTGACCAGCCGACCGCCGACCAGCCCGTCTCCGAAGCCGACCTGCGCGAACGCCAGGACCTCCTCGTCCGCAGGCTCGCCGTGGAGCAGAACACGGCCCGGCTGCAGTCCCTCAGCGACGAGCTCGAGGCCGTGCAGCGGCTCCTCGAGCAGGGCCGCGGCGCCTGAACCGGCAGTCCGGCCTGCAGGAGCCGATCCTCGCGGGCATCGTCACAGCACTCGTCGGCTTCACGTCCTCCTTCGCCGTCGTCCTCGCGGGGCTGCGGGCCACCGGGGCGACGCCCGGACAGGCGGCGTCGGGCCTGCTGGCCCTGACGGCCGTCGTGGGGCTCGGGATCGTGCTGCTGGCGCTCCGCTACCGCATCCCCGTCACCCTCTCCTGGTCCACGCCCGGCGCTGCCCTGCTCGCGGGGGCGGCCATGCCCGCCGGCGGGTGGCCGGCGGCGGTGGGCGCGTTCCTCGTGACAGGCCTGCTGATCGTGCTGACGGGCGCCGTGCCGTGGCTGGGCGGTCTCGTGGCGCGGATCCCCCAGCACCTCGCGCAGGCCATGCTCGCCGGAGTGCTGCTGCCGCTCTGCCTCGCACCCTTCCAGTCGCTCGGCACCATCCCGCTCCTCGTGCTGCCGGTGATCCTCGTGTGGCTGGCCGCGTCCGCGCTCCTGCCCCGCTGGGCCGTGCCGCTCGCCCTCGTCACGGCGCTGGCCGTGATCGGGGTCCGGCTCGCCGTCGACGGGACCGTGATCGACGCCTCCTCGCTCGCCCCGTCCGTCACGGCCACCGTCCCGGTGCTCGACCCCGCCGCCGTGGTGGGCATCGCCCTGCCGCTCTACGTGGTGACCATGGCGTCGCAGAACCTCCCCGGGGTCGCCGTCCTGTCCTCCTTCGGCTACACCGCGCCCTGGCGGCCGGCGCTCACCGTGACGGGACTCGGCACGGCCGTCGTAGCACCGTTCGGCGGTCATGCCGTCAATCTCGCGGCCCTGTCCGCCGCCCTGGCGGCCGGTGAGGGCGCCGGCGAGGACCGGGACCGGCGCTGGGTCGCCGCCCTCACGGCGGGGATCTCCTACCTGGTACTGGCGGCGGGGTCGGGCGCGCTCGTCGTCGTGGTCGGCGCCGCGCCGGCGGGTCTCGTGGAGGCCGTCGCCGGGCTCGCCCTCATCGGCACCATGGCCACCGCCGTGACGGCGTCCTTCAGCGATGCGAGGGGCCGCATGAGCGGCGCGGTGACGTTCCTCCTGGCGGCGTCCGGCCTGTCCGTCCTCGGCATCGGCGGGGCCTTCTGGGCGCTGGTCGGCGGGCTGCTGGTCCGGGCGACCCTCGAGCGGCCGACGGCGCGTCCCTGACGCGCGGCCGGACCCACGGCCCGACCCACGGCCCGACCCACGGCCGGACCCACCTGCTACGGCCGGCCCACCCGCGGGCCTAGACCGGCGTCGACGGCGCCTGCGCCTCGTCGCCCTGCGCGCGGGCCTTCCGCTGCCGGGCACGGTCCAGGGCGTTGATGACCGGCGCGGCGGTGATGCCGTGCACCACGATGGACAGGACGATCACGAGGCCGCCGATGCGCCACAGCGCCGCCTCGTCCGCCGTGAACTCGCCCTTCGACAGGGCGTAGGCGAGGTAGTAGATCGAGCCGATCCCGCGCACCCCGAAGAACGCGAGGACGCTGCGCTCCCACGGCCCGGTCTTGCCGCGGACCAGACTCAGCCAGGCCGTGACCGGGCGGATCAGGAGGATGAACGCGACGGCCACCACGACCTCGAGGGGACGCAGCCCCTCGAACAGGCCGCGTGCCACCGCGCCGCCCAGCAGGACCAGCACCACGACGGTCAGGAGCCGCTCGAGCTGCTCGATGTAGCTGTGGAGGACACCGTGGTAGCCGTGGGTCTGCTCCCCGGCCCGGATGGTGACGGCGCAGACGAACACGGCGATGAAGCCGTAGCCCTCCACGGCCTCGGTGACGCCGTAGGTCAGGAACGTGGCCGCGAGCGCCACGAAGCCCTCGGAGTGGTTGGCGAGGCGGGCGCTCTTGATGGGGGCCCGGAAGAAGATGCGGCCCAGCAGCTTACCCATGCCGTAGCCGAAGGCGCAGCCGATGATGATGCGCCACAGGACGTCGAGGAGGGCCCACTCCGGGAACCACGCGGACGGGGACATGCCGACGGTGCTGATGAGGATCGCGAGGTACACGAAGGGGAACGCGAGTCCGTCGTTGAGACCCGCCTCCGAGGTCAGGCCGAAGCGCACCTCGTCCTCGGCCTCGAGGTCCTCCTCCGATTCGGACGGTTCGCCCACCTGCACCTCGGAGGCCAGGACGGGGTCGGTGGGGGCCAGCGCGGCGGCGACCAGCAGCGCCGAGGCCAGTCCGAGCCCGAGCAGCCACATCCCCATCAGGGTCAGGACGAGGATGCACAGCGGCATCGCGATGCCCAGCAGCCGCCAGGTCGTCGACCAGCGGCGCCAGCCGACCCGGCGGTCCAGGGCGAGCCCGGCACCCATGAGGGAGACGATGACGCAGACTTCGCTGAGATGGATCGTCAGGTCGCTGTACTGCATCGGATCCGGGTCGGGCAGGCCGGGCGAGAAGCTGAACACGAGGATGCCGGCCGCGAGGAACACCATGGGCATGGAGACCGGGGCGCGCATGAGCAGCCGGGGCAGGAGTGCCGCGGCGAACACCGCGAGCCCTGCCGCCGCATAGGTGATGCTTGCTGCTTCGAACACGCGTGCCCTCTTCCGTCTCCGCCGGCCCCCCGCCGATCATCAGTGCCCTTTCCAACAGTAGGGCAGGGATCGCGCGCGGACGGACCGACGGCGGGAACCGGTCAGCCGTCGGAGAATGCGGCGGTCTGTGCAGGAGAGCGTCGCCGTCGCGTGAGAGCATGGAATTATGCCCAATTCCAGCCACCCCATGGTCGATGTCACCGACATCATCAGGATCGTGGGCGGGGCCGCGTTCCAGCGCGGGCAGACCTACGCCAAGGACGGCGCCGTCAGCTCCCTCGCCTGGGACGCCGACGCGAAGCTCCTGACCGGCCACGTCCGCGGCAGCGCCCCCTCCGAGTACAGGACCAAGCTCCGCCTGGGGCTGAAGGGCGACGGGCGGTTCCGGCCGCTCGAGAACTTCTGCAGCTGCCCGGTGGGCGCGGACTGCAAGCACGTCGCGGCGACCGCCCTGCAGAGCAACACCGAGAGCCTCCTGGCGCAGCACGAACGCGAGCTCGGCGCGCGGCGGGCCCCCCGGCCGTCCGTGCCGGAGGGCTGGCAGGCGTCCCTCCTGGACCTCCTCGGGTCGGACGACAGCGCGCCCACCGCTCCCCTGACGCCCCTCGGGCTGCAGTTCGAGCTGCGCACGCCCGAGGTCGCCGTCCAGCGATGGGGGTCCGCGGCCGAGCGCCAGGGCCAGCGCACGCTCAACACGCGCCTCGGTGTGCGGCCGGTCAGCCAGAACGGCAAGGGCAAGTGGATCAAGAACAACCTGTCCTGGGGCAGCATCAGCTACCAGACGTACGGGCTGAAGCTCGACCCCGAGCAGCACCGCTGGTTCTCCCAGTTCCCCGCGCTGCACCGCGGCACCGGGGTCAACTACTTCGGCAACAACGACTCCTGGCTGTACCTCGACGACTTCAGCAACCCGCTCCTGTGGCAGCTGCTGGACGAGGCGCAGCGCCTCGGGATCGCGTTCGTGGGAGCCAAGAAGTCCGTGACCATCGAGCTCGCCGAACAGGCCACCCTGAAGCTCGACGCGACCGAGACCGACGACGGCTCCCTGCGGCTGCGACCCGCCCTCGACATCGACGGACAGCCCCACCCCTCGGACACGGCCCACGTCATCAGCACCCACGGCCTCTACACCGTGGCGCCCGACGACACCATCACGCTCGCCCCGACCGCCCGGAAGCTGACGCCCAGGGACATCGAACTGCTGCAGCGCGGCCGCTCCGTCGTCGTGCCCGAGGAGGAGAGATCCCTCTTCCTGCAGGAGTACTACCCGAAGCTGCGGCAGTCCATCGAGGTGGACAGCAGCGACGGCAGCGTGGAGCTGCCCGAGATCCAGCCGCCGGTCCTCGTGCTGACCACCGCCTACGGCACCGACGGCTCCGTGTCCCTCGACTGGCACTTCGACTACCCCCTCGGCGAGACCGTGCAGCGCCGGCCCTTCCGCAGGGGCGGACCCGGCAGCGACGACGGCTACCGCGACGCCGACGCCGAGGACGCGCTCGCCTCCGCCGCCCGCGCGGTCCTCGGGCCCGTCCCGCTGAAGTCGCTGAAGCTCGAGGACATGCAGGCCGTCGAGTTCGTGGAGGACGTCCTGCCCAGGCTCGCGGAACTCGACGGCGTGAGCGTCGACGTCGTGGGCGAGAAGCCCGACTACCGCGAACTGACGGAGACGCCCACGCTGCGCATCAGCACCGTGGAGACGGACAACCGCGACTGGTTCGACCTCGGCGTGATGGTGACCGTGAGCGGGCGCACCATCCCGTTCGACTCGATCTTCCGGGCCCTCGCCCAGGGCCGGAAGAAGCTGAAGCTCGTCGACAACACCTACCTGTCCCTCGAGCAGCCCGTCTTCGACCAGCTGCGCGAGCTCATCGAGGAGGCCCGGTCGCTGAGCGAGTGGGACCCCGAGTCCGGCCTGCAGATCAGCCGCTACCAGGCCGGCCTCTGGGCGGACTTCGAGGACCTCGCGGAGGAGACCGAGCAGGCGCAGTCGTGGCGGGATGCCGTGAGCGGGCTGCTCGAGCTCGAGGACGTCGAGGCCACCCCGGCACCGGAGGGCCTCGACGCCGACATGCGCCCGTACCAGGCCGAGGGGTTCAGCTGGCTGGCGTTCCTGTGGCGGCACCAGCTCGGCGGGGTGCTCGCCGACGCCATGGGCCTCGGCAAGACCCTGCAGGCCCTGGCCCTGATGACCTACGCGAAGGAGACCACCGGTCTCGACGCGCCGTTCCTCGTCGTCGCCCCCACCTCCGTGGTGCCTAACTGGTCCAACGAGGCACGCCGCTTCGCTCCCGGGCTGGACGTCGTCTCCATCGGTGACACGCAGGGCGCCTCCGGGATCCCCGTCCGCGACCAGGTACGCGGTGCGGACATCGTCATCACGTCCTACACGCTCTTCCGGCTCGATTTCGCCGCCTACCAGGACCTCCCGTGGTCGGGCCTCGTGCTGGACGAGGCGCAGTTCGTGAAGAACCGCGCCTCCAAGGTGCACCAGGCGGCCAAGGACTTCGACGCGCCCTTCAAGCTCGCGATCACCGGCACGCCCATGGAGAACAACCTCATGGAGCTGTGGTCCATGTTCAACATCGTGGCGCCGGGGCTGTTCCCCTCGGCGCGGAAGTTCACCGAGGACTACCGCACGCCGATCGAGAAGATCGGCGACAACCGGCCGCTCGTCCGGCTGCGCAAGCGCATCCGGCCCCTCATGATGCGGCGCACCAAGGAGGCCGTGGCCTCCGATCTGCCGCCCAAGCAGGAGCAGGTCCTGGAGGTCGAGCTGCACCCGGAGCACCGGCACATCTACGAGACGTACCTCCAGCGCGAGCGGCAGAAGCTCCTCGGGCTGATCGAGGACATGAACCGCAACCGGATGATCGTCTTCCGTTCCCTGACGCTGCTGCGCATGCTCAGCCTCGACGCCTCGCTCGTCGACCCGGAGCACGAGGGGGTGCCCTCCGCCAAGCTCGAGGTGCTCTTCGAGAACCTCGACGGCATCATCGCCGAGGGCCACCGGGCGCTCGTCTTCAGCCAGTTCACGTCCTACCTCAAGAAGGCGGCCGAGCAGCTCGACGCCCGCGGCATCCCGTACGCCTACCTGGACGGCTCGACGCGCAGCCGCGGGGAGGTCATCGACTCCTTCAAGGACGGCGACGCGCCCGTCTTCCTCATCAGCCTCAAGGCCGGCGGGTTCGGCCTCAACCTGACCGAGGCGGACTACTGCTTCCTGCTGGACCCCTGGTGGAACCCGGCGTCCGAGGCACAGGCCGTGGACCGGACGCACCGGATCGGGCAGACGAAGAACGTCATGGTCTACCGCATGGTGTCCAAGGGCACCATCGAGGAGAAGGTCATGAAGCTCAAGGAGCAGAAGGCCAGGCTGTTCACGTCCGTGATGGACGACGACGCCGTCTTCAGCTCGGCGCTCACGGCGGAGGACATCCGGGGCCTGCTGGAGGCGTAGCCGGGCCGGCGGCACCCCGGGCTCCTCCGCTCAGGCGTCACCGGCCCGCAGCGCGGGTGCGAGCAGTCCCGCGAAGGTCCGGGGCTCCCGGGCGATCCACCAGTGCCCGCCGGGCACCGTGGTCACCGTCAGGTCCTCCACCCAGTCCTCCAGGCCCTCCACGAGGTGCGGGGACAGGAAGGGGTCCTTCAGCGGCACGATGACGTGCACGGGCACGGTCACCCGCCGTCGCCGGGGCGGCGCCGCGTCCGGAGCCATGTTCGTCCGGTACAGCGCCAGGCCCCGGACGGGGTCCGCGCCGACATTGCGCCGCGCCGTCAGTTCGTAGCGGCGGGTCAGGCCGTACTCCCACACCAGTTCCGGGAGGACCGGGAGCCGGAAGGCACCGACGTACGAGCTGCGCAGCACCTGCCCCACCCCCTGCAGCGCGCGCCGGGGATCCTGGAACCGGCTCCTCAACCAGCGGGAGAAGTGGCGGAGGTCCGGGCCCGAGATGCTGGTGTAGTCCGCGACCAGGCCGTCGGAGCGCTCGTCCTGGACCGCAGCCCAGCCCTGGATGGATCCCCAGTCGTGGCCCACGAGGCGCACGCGGCCCGGCGCACCCGCGCCGGTCGCAGGGCCGGGAGGGGAGACGGCGGTCACAGCGGACAGTACGGCGGAGATCACGGCGAAGATGTCGTCGACGAGTTCCGCGAGGCTGAAGCCGGCGCCGTCCCGGGGGCGCGAGCGGCCGGCGTTCCGGGTGTCGAAGGCCACGAGGTGGTGGGTCCCGGCGAGTTCCCGGAGGACGGGGTGGAAGACACGGTGATCGTCGGGGTAGCCGTGGACGAACACCACGGTGGGCACCTCCGGGCCGGGCTCCAGGCCGTACTCGAACACGGCGAGGTCGGCGCCCTCCGAGCGGATGGTCCTGTGCCTCTGCCGCAATACGTCCATGGGACCCACCCTAGGGGCTGGAACCGCTCCCGGGGAGGCCGACGTCGTCCGCCAGGACCCTGCCGGCGTCCAGCCGGACGGTGCGGTGCGCCACCGCGTCGGCGAACGCGGCGTCATGCGTGGCCAGCACCACGGCGCCGCCCTCCCGGGCGTGCCGGGCGAGCAGGCCGGCGAGCAGGGAGCGGGTCGGTGCGTCCAGGCCGGCCGTCGGCTCGTCGAGTGCCCACACGCGGGGGCCCGTGGCGATGAGGCACGCCAGCGCGACGATCCGCCGCTGGACGAAGCCCAGCTCGTACGGGTGGGCCTGCTTCGACCCCCCGAGCCCCAGCCGATCGAGCACGTCGGCGGCCCGCAGGACGGCGGCGTCCTTCGCGAGTCCGGCGGCCCTCGGCCCGTAGGAGACCTCGCGGAGGACGGTGCGCTCGAACAGCTGCTGGTCGGTGTCCTGGAACAGGTAGCCCACGGTGGCAGCCAGCGTGCCGGTCGGCTGGTAGAGGATCGGCACCCCGCCCACGGTGACCCGGCCGGTCCCGGCCCGATACAGCCCGTTGAGGTGCTGGAGCAGCGTGGACTTGCCGGACCCGTTGGGGCCGCGCACGGCGACGATCTCCCCGGCGCGGACGGCCAGGTCGACGCCGGTCAGTCCGGCCCCTACCGTCGGCCCGTCGGGTGTGTGGCGGAAGCCGACGCCCTCCATCCGGACGAGGACGGGCGCCGAGGGGTCCACCGGACCGGGGGCGGCTGCGCGCGGCGGATCGCCGCCGATGCCGATCCCGTGCCGCCCGAGACCCGCCCGGTGGGCGTCGGCCAGCGGACCGTCGAACACGCACCGCCCGTCGGCGAGCGCGAGGACGCGGGCGCCCGGCGGCGCGGTCCGCGGCATCAGCGGTTCGCAGACGACGATGCCCGCCCCGTCGCGGCGCAGCTCCTCCAGCGCCGTCGCGACGCCCCGTGCCGCGTGCTCGTCGAGTCCCTGGAACGGCTCGTCGAGGACGAGGATCCCCGGCCGCTGGACCATCGCCGCGGCGATCACCGTCCGCTGCAGCTGGCCGCCGGAGAGCCGTCGCGGGTCCCGGTGCAGCAGGTCCCCGAGCCCGAGGGCCGCGGCCACGTCCCCGACGAGCCGACGCAGGTCGTCGGCGGGCACGCCGCGGTTGGCGGGGCCGAAGGCGATCTCCTCGCCGACCGTCGCGGACATCATGGACAGCTGGCCCCACGCGCCCTGCGCCACGTGGCCCACCTTCGCGCTCCATGCGGACGGGTCGATCCGGGGATCGGTGGGCATGCCGTCGAACCGCACCGTCTCGCCGTCGAGCGTGATCGCCCCGCGGAAGGACGACCCGGCGTCGCCCCCGGTCTGCCCTGCCAGGAGCCTGGCGAGCGTCGTCTTGCCCGAGCCGGACGCGCCGGCGACGATCACGTACTCCCCCGGCGCGACCGCCAGGGTGAGGTCGGTGAGGAGCGTCGTGCCGTCGTCGTAGGCGAAGGAACCGCTCTCGAGGGTGATCACGGCGTCACCGCGAACCGGACGGCCACGACGACGGCCGAGACGACGGCCACGGCGACGACCATGCCGCGGCGCACCAGGCGCTGCCGGTGGGAGTCCGTGTCCGGCAGGTAGCTGGTGCGGGCCGCGGAGGACGAGAAGCCCCGCGCCTCGAGCATGCGGTTGCGTTCGGAGGCGTCCACGAGCAGCCCGATGACCAGCGGGGTCAGGACGGTGAGCAGGGCCCGGAACCGGGAGAGCGGGCTGCGCCCGACCACCAGGCCGCGTGCCTGCTGCGCCCGGGTGATCTGCTGTCCGCGCAGGGCGACGTGCGGGACGAGCCCGACGGCGGAACCCACGATGAAGACGAGCTTCCTGTTCCAGCCGCGGTGCGTCATGCTCGCCAGGAGGTCGGGGAGGTCCAGCGTCATGGCGGCGGTCAGCAGGACCCCCGTGAAGACGCTCATGCGCAGCCCCATGAGCGCCGCGAAGGCGAGCCCCTCGGCCGTCACGCGCGCGACCCCGAGGTCGGCGAGGACGGTGCGCCCCTCGGGATAGAACAGGCCGTGGAGGAGCAGCGACGAGATCAGCAGCGGCCCGGCGACCAGGGTGATCGCGAGTCCGATCTGCCGGGCCCTGGCGGAGAGGAGCACGGCGGGCAGCACCACGAGCACGAGGACCGCGAGGGAGAACTGCCAGCGGTCCACCACGAGGACGAGCACCACCAGCAGCACGGCGGCGAGCAGCTCTGTCAGCGGATTGTAGATCCGACGGCGCGGCATGGCTCAGGCGGCGCCGTCTCCGTGGGCGCTCGTCATCGGGCCCGCGGCGGCCGGTGCGCCCGTGCGCCTGCCGAGCACGCGGTGGGTGCGGGCGAAGGGGAACCGGCGGACGGCGCGCGGCGGTAGTGCGTACACGATCAGCGCGACGACGACGAAGACCACGATCTTATCGAGCGAATCGGACAGCAGTCCCTGCTTCGTGGCGGCGACCAGGAGCTTGTCGCCCATCGAGCGGAAGACGGCGATGATCGCGTTGGTCCCGAAGGTGCCGGCCGCGCCGAACATGAACACCGCCACCGGGGCCGCGACCAGCCCGCCGATCGCGCCGACCACGAGCCCTGCGACGGGCGCGAGGTACAC